>NZ_JBIWMX010000003.1:0-586747 GCF_044766925.1 Nocardia sp. NPDC101769
TCGCGGAGGCGGCCGTGGTCGGCGCGTCCGACGAGACCACCGGCCAGGGCATCGTGGCATTCGTGATCCTCACCGCCGAGGCCACCGACACCGGCGCGGATCTGATCACCGAACTCAAGGCCGAGGTCTCCCGCGAGATCTCCCCCATCGCCCGCCCGCGCGAGATCCACGTGGTGCCGGAGCTGCCGAAGACGCGCTCGGGCAAGATCATGCGCCGCCTGCTGCGCGATGTCGCCGAGGGCCGCGAACTCGGCGACACCTCAACCCTGGTGGACCCCAACGTGTTCGAGTCCATCCGCGCCGGCAAGGCGTAAACCGACAGACCGGCGAGCGGCCCCCTGATCACCGATCAGGGGGCCGCTACGGGTGTGGGGTGGTCAAGAAGTTCCGGGCAAACCGTTAGAATTGCGCAAAAGGTGTGCCGGGAAGTCTGGTCGGCATGCGGTTGTGTCGTCGGTCCCTGGAGTGGTGTCGCACGCCGCTTTTTCGTCGACCGACCGGAAGGCTGCACCGTGATCACTCATGTCCGTTCCGAGCTGGCCCGCTATCTGAGAACCGAAACCTTCGGCGGCGCACTACTTCTCATCGCCGCCGCCGCAGCGCTCATCTGGGTCAATTCGCCGTGGGGCGCGAGCTACACGACCGTGGTCGACACCAAGCTCGCCATTCCCGCCCTCCACCTCGACCTCACGCTGGCCGACTGGACCAAGGACGGCCTGCTGGCCATCTTCTTCTTCGTGGCCGGGCTGGAGCTCAAGCGGGAGCTGGTGGTCGGTGAACTCGCCGACCGCAAACGCGCCACCCTGCCCATCGTGGCCGCCCTCGGCGGTGTGGTGCTACCCGCGCTCATCGCCACCGCCGTCGGCTGGGGCGCACCGGGCATGGACCGCGGCTGGGCCATCCCGGTCGCCACCGATATCGCCTTCGCGCTGGCCGTGCTCGCCATGACCGGATCGCGGATTCCGGCCAGCGCCCGGGTGTTCCTGCTCAGCCTGGCCGTGGTGGACGACCTGATCGCCATCATCCTGATCGCGGTCCTGTTCACCACCACCCTGAAGATGCTGTGGCTGCTGGTGGCCGTGCTGTGCCTGGCCTGCTGGGCGCTGGCCCAGCGCTTCCGCCTCGGCAGCCCGTTCATCTACGTCCCGCTGGCCCTGATCGCCTGGTACTCCCTGCATGAGGCCGGAATTCACGCCACCCTCGCGGGCGTGGCCTGCGGCCTGCTCACCCGGGTGCGCCCGGATCCGGGCGAGGACGAGCACTCCGTGCCCGCGGCCCGGCTCGAGCATTTCTTCCAGCCCATCTCCGCCGCACTGTGCGTACCGTTGTTCGCGCTGTTCGCCTCGGGCGTTCCGCTGGATGCGAGCGTGCTGTCGAAGCTGTTCACCGACCGGCTGGCGCTGGCCATCATCCTGGGTCTACTGGTCGGCAAGACGATCGGCATCTTCGGATCCAGTTGGCTCGCCGTACGGTTGGGGATCGCGGAACGACCCGGTGATCTCGGTTATCGGGACATGTTCGCCCTGTCGGTACTGGGCGCGATCGGCTTCACCGTTAGCCTCTTGGTGGCAGAACTGGCCTTGGAAGACGTCGGCGACGGGTCGGCGGCAGAACTCGCGAAAGCGGCGGTGTTGCTCACGTCTTTGGCGGCTTCCCTGGCGGGTTCGGCGCTACTGTTGCGTCGGGGCCGTGCCCACCAGGCACGGCGTGACGAGCGGGCACCGCAAAATCAAGAGTGACACCGGACAGTACTACCGGGACATGGAGAAGGGTCGAGCAATTGAGCTTCACACAGGGCGGTAACGGCTACGACGGGAACCGCACCCGCACCGTCACTTCGATTCCGCTGTCCGATGTCGACGCCCATCAGTCGGCCACCTTCGGCACCTTGGTCCGCGACGCGACCGAGCAGATGTCTACCCTGGTGCGCGCCGAGGTGGAGCTCGCCAAGGCCGAGGTGACCGGTGAGATCAAGAAGGGCCTGCAGGGCAGCGTCTTCTTCATCCTGGCGCTGACCATCCTGCTGTTCAGCTCCTTCTTCTTTTTCTTCTTCCTCGCCGAACTGCTCAACATCTGGCTGTATCGCTGGGCCGCGTTCCTGGTGGTGTTCCTGCTGATGATCGCTGCGGTGGCGGCCTTCGCGCTGCTGGGCTACCTGAAGGTGCGCAAGCTGCGCGCCCCGGAGAAGACCATCGAGTCCCTCAAGGAGGCGAAGAGCGTGCTGCCCAGCGGTTTCGGCCACACCGGCACGGAGACGGCCGAGGTCTCCGTCGAACTCGACAAGCCCCGGACCTAGACCTTCGATTACGCTCCATCGGCGTGTCGTCGAATTCGCATCCGGATCCGTCCGCAGTCCGCTATGACGGGCCGTGGACCCATCGGGACGTGCATGCCAACGGCATTCGCTTCCACGTGGTCGAGGCCGTGCCCGCCGGGACGGCCTACGCGGACCCGGACATGCCGCTGGTCGTGCTGTTGCACGGCTTCGGCGACTTCTGGTGGTCCTGGCGCCACCAGCTGACCGGGCTGGCCGCGCGCGGGTTCCGCACGGTGGCGGTGGACCTGCGCGGCTACGGCGACACCGACAAGCCGCCGCGCGGCTACGACGGCTGGACCCTCGCCGGTGATGTCGCGGGCCTGATCCGCGCGCTGGGCCACACCGAGGCGACCCTGGTCGGGCACGCCGAGGGCGGCCTGGTGTGCTGGGCCACCGCCGTGCTGCACCCGCGGCTGGTGCGGTCCATCGCGCTGATCAGCTCCCCGCATCCGGTGGCGCTGAAACGGGCGGTGCTGCGCGACAAGCCGCAGCGCTCGGCCTGGCTGCCGGACTTCCTGCGCTATCAGGTGCCGCGCGTGCCCGAGGCCCGGCTCACCCGCGACGACGGCATCGAGATCGAACTACTGCTCCGCGACCGGGTGGGCGAACGCTGGTCGGCCACCGAGGAATTCACCGACACCGCCCGCCGCATGCGCACCGCCATCCGCATCCCCGGCGCGGCGCACTGTGCGCTGGAATATCAGCGCTGGGCCTTCCGCAGCCAATGGCGGCCCGACGGCCGGCGCTTCATGGCGGCCATGAGTGAACCGGTGCTGATGCCCACGCTGGCCCTCTACGGCGACCGCGACCGGTACATCCTGCCGGGCACCATCCGCCGCGGCCAGCAGCTCTCACCGCAGCGCCGGGTGGTGGCCATCCCGGACGCGGGTCATTATGCGCACCAGGAGAATCCGGAGCCGGTGACCGCGGAGATCGCCAAACTGCTGGCCTGACCAGGCTCACCAATCCGGAAAACGGCCCCGGCGAATCATGTTCGCCTGAGCCGTTTTCCGTTTTGCCGGGATCAGCTCAGTACACAGCTGCCGGTGCCGACCGCCGCCGATTGACTTGCCGCCGAGCTCAGTTCGGGCCGTACCTCGTCGAGGGTGAGCACGTATCCGGTGTCGTCGTCGGTGACCGCCGCGCCGAACACCACGCCCAGGATCCGGCCGTCGGTGTCCACCAGCGGGCCGCCGGAGTTACCGGCCCGAACCTGGCCGCGAATGGTGTAGACCTCACGCTTGACGTCGGCGTCGCGGTAGATGTTGGGACCCTTCAGGTTCAGTGTCTCGCGCACGCGGGCCGCACTGGCGGTGTAGCGCCCGCCGCCCGGGTAGCCGAGCACGATGGAGCTCTCCCCCGAGGCGGCGTCGGCCGGAGCCAGGTCCAGCGGCTGCGCGTTCAGGCCCGGCACCGCGAGGATCGCCACGTCCTTGGACGAGTCGAACAGCACGACGGTGGCGGGCAGTGACCCGCGCGCGGTGTCCACGCTGACATTGTTGGTGCCCGCGACCACGTGGGCGTTGGTCATGATGCGCTGCGGGGCCACCACGAAGCCCGAACCCTCCAGCTGCCGTTGGCAACTGGGCGCGATGCCGCGGATGCGCAGCACGCTGCCCTGCAGTTGCTGGGCCACCGGCAGCTGCAGCACGCTGGGATCGGGCGGTTCCACGGCGGTGATCGGGACGTGCCCGAACGGGCCGATGACATCCGGCAGCCCGGAGGTGTTGAGCAGGTTCGAGAAGTCGGTCGGCACCCGCCGCAGCCAGTCCGGCGCGACATGGTCGACATTGCGCAGCACCTGGGAGTTGGTGACCGCGGCCGCGATTCCAGGCTGCGAGGAGTTGGTCAGCGGCAGCGCCAGCAGCCACGCGGTGGCCAGCACCGCCACCGCCTGCAGGCCCGCGCCCACCACGCTGTCCACGCTGCGGGTGAACGGATCCCGCATGCCGCCGCGCGCGGCCCGCCCGAGCACCATGCCCGCGACCTCGCCGACGATCACCAGCGCCACGATGAGCAGCACGCCCACCAGCACCCGGGTACGGCCCTCGTTCAGGTGCTTCAGGATGTGCGGCGCGATCAGAATGCCCGCGACCGCACCGAGAATCACGCCTAGGAAGGCCAGCGCCGAAGCGACCGCGCCCTGCCGCCACCCGGAGGTGGCGGCCAGCAGCGCCAGAATGATGATGCCGAGGTCGAGCCAGCCCGAGGCGCTCATAATGTCATCCCTACCGCGGCCAATGCGGCCTGCAGATCACGTACGTCGTGATGGTCCCATTCACGTTCCCACCCGGACACCGCCAGCAATCCGGCGAGCACCCCGGCGGTGAACCCCCACACCAGCATTCCGTCCACGGTGAACGCCGGGCCCACATAGCCCAGTGGGTGGCGCACCACGAAACGGTTGGCCGGATCGATGAGCTCCGACAGCGGCACCCGTGCCACGCGGGCGGCCTCCGTCTCGCTCACCACCCCCACCTCGCCGGGGGTGCGCCAATAGGCGACCACCGGCGTCACATCGAACCGCGATGGCGGCACGAAGATCTTGGGCAGCACCGCGATCGGCTCCACGCCGGCGGGGTCGAGGCCTGTCTCCTCGCGCGCCTCGCGCAGTGCGGTGCTGATCGGGCCGTCGTCCTGCGGCTCCACCCCGCCGCCCGGGAACGCCACCTGGCCGCTGTGCTGGCGCAGGGTGGCGGCACGCTGGGTGAGCAGCACGTCGGCATCGGCCGGAAGCCCGCCCGGCGCAGTCGGATCCGGCTCGGGGGAGCCGCCGAAGAGCACCAGCACCGACGCCTCCCGGGCCCGGGTCGTCGCGGCGGCGAAGCGCCGCATGGTGCTACGGCGCAGCACCGGGTTCACGCCGGTGGGATCGGCCGGGTCGTGCTCCGCCACCCCGCGCAGCCACTCCGGAATGCCATTCGCAGACGGCTCGAGTCTCATCACCACACCCTTGTCGAAAGATCCACTCGTCCCGCCCTCACGCCCTGACCCCCAATTCGGCCGCGACGGTGGCGGAAATGTCCTCGACGCTGGTGAACGGGCGCACCACGACTTTCGCAACGGTGCCATCGGCGCGCAACAGCACCGAGATCGGCAGCACGGCGGGCGCGCCGACGGCGGTGCGGACCCTGGCATTCGGATCCCCGACCCCGGGCAGGTGGATGCCAAGTCCGCTCAGCCGCGACAGCGCCTTGGCGGTCCCCTGATCGGTGTGCACGGTCAGCACCGTGAGCGCGTTCCCGGCCTGCTGCGAGAACTGTTGCAGCAGCGGCAGTTCCTCCGCGCACGGACCGCACCAGTAGGCCCACAGATTGAGCAGCGCGGGCCTACCGGCCAGCGCTGCGACCAGATCCACCGGCCGGCCGTCGGCCAGGCAGTCCAGTGTGATGCCGCGCAGCGGGCTGTCGCCGACGGGCGCGCCGGTGGGCACGGGACAGGCGGCCAGCGCCGCCGCGGCCCGATCCGATTCGGCGACAGCCGGTTCGGCGGGCCCGGTGGCCGTCGTCGAGCCGGTCGCGGCACTCTTGTCGTCGGTGTGGGTGAACTGCGGCCACAAAGCGACCGCCACCGCCACGGCGACGATCACCGCCGCCAGCGCCCACCGCCACCTGGTATTGCCCCGCGCCGTCTCGGCGCTCACAGGCCGACCAGTTCGAGAAGATGCTCGGTCTCCGGACCCTTCACCAGCTTGGCGGCCTCGGTCGGATCGGTCGGCCCCTCGCCGAAGGACGGGCAGTCGTTGGCCAGCAGGCACGCGCCGCATGCGGGCTTGCGCGCATGGCAGACGCGGCGGCCGTGGAAGATCACCCGGTGCGAGAGCATGGTCCAGTCGCGGCGCTCGATCAGCTCACCGACGGCGTGCTCGATCTTGACCGGATCCTCCTCCGCGGTCCAGCCCCAGCGCCGCACCAGCCGCCCGAAATGGGTGTCGACGGTGATGCCCGGGACATCGAAGGCATTGCCGAGGATGACGTTCGCGGTCTTGCGCCCGATGCCGGGCAGGGTGACCAGTTCGCCGAGGGTGCCCGGCAGTTCACCGTCGAAACGCTCGACCAGTTCCTGGCCCAGCCCGATGAGGGAATTGGCCTTGTTGCGGTAGAAGCCGGTGGGCCGGATGTACTCCTCCAGCTCGGCCCGATTCGCTTCGGCGTAATCGCGTGCGCCGCGGTACTTCGCGAACAGCGCGGGTGTGGTGAGGTTCACCCGCACGTCGGTGCACTGCGCGGAAAGAATTGTGGCGACCGCCAATTCGAGGGGCGTGGTGAAATCCAGCTCACAGTGCGCGTCGGGGAACTCGAGGGTCATTTCCCGGTACATGCGCCGAGCCCGCCGAACCAGGCCGATCCGAGTCTCTTTGTCGCGCTTGCGCGCTTTGGCCGGACGCGAAAACCGTGGCGCATCCGAGACATCGACCGGAGCCCCGTCAAGGGGCGCTTGAACGCCCGAATTATCCGGGTCTGCCCCGCTCACGGCCGCGTTGGATTCAGAGACACGCACGCCCCCACCTTACGGAACCACCCCTGCCCCACAACCGGGCTGAGTATCCGCCGTGTTCCATCTGAGACCTTCGGCGTGTTTACTGCTGCCTATGCAAGGACTCGCTGTGGTGCTGTTTCCGATAGCGCTGATGCTGTTCGCGTTGGTGATGGAACGGGTCGAGAATCGACTCCGCAAGCTTCTCGAACCAGACCCGGAGGTCCAGCAGTATCTCGATCGAGCCACGAATGCCGAGGTCAGTGATCTGACCAAGCTGGGTTTGCCGGCTGCGGCGGCGCGTCCGCGGCGCGCCCGGCCCGCGGCCAAGGGAATGGACGTCGCACAGGCCAGCTGATCCGCGCGGGTCGGTGGTCGAGTGGTCCGGAGGCTTTCGGCTCCGGACCACTTTTTACGATCTTCATGACGCCGGTCTCACGGCGTGTCGTAGATTACTTGTGAAGCGTGTCGCGAAACCGTCGCTGTGTGTCGCGTACCGGGGCTCCGCGTGTCTGAGAATGAGCTCGGCGCGTGGTGTCTATCACTACCCGGCGGTATTGCAAAGTAGACTGCACTGTCGGCCGAGTCGTTTCGGTCCAGGACAGAGCCATTTCCCAAAGGAGCACATTCGTGGACGAGGCCCTCGCCAGAGCAGGCATCTTCCAAGGCGTCGAGCCCACCGCGGTGGCCGCTCTCGCCAAGCAGCTGCAGCCCGTTGACTTCCCGCGCGGTCACGTCATCTTCAACGAGGGCGAACCCGGCGACCGGTTGTACATCATCACCTCGGGCAAGGTGAAGATCGGCCGCCGCTCCCCCGACGGTCGTGAGAACCTGCTGACGATCATGGGCCCGTCGGACATGTTCGGCGAGCTCTCGATCTTCGACCCGGGCCCGCGCACCTCGACGGCCACCACCGTCACCGAGGTCCGCGCGGTCACCATGGACCGGGACGCCCTCAAGGCGTGGATCGATCAGCGACCCGAGATCGCCGAGCAGCTGCTGCGGGTGCTCGCCCGTCGCCTGCGCCGCACCAACAACAACCTGGCCGACCTGATCTTCACCGATGTTCCGGGTCGTGTCGCCAAGGCGCTGCTGCAGCTGGCCCAGCGCTTCGGCACCCAGGAGGCGGGCGCGCTGCGCGTGACCCACGACCTCACCCAGGAGGAGATCGCCCAGCTGGTCGGCGCCTCCCGCGAGACCGTGAACAAGGCGCTCGCCGACTTCGCGCACCGCGGCTGGCTGCGGCTCGAGGGCAAGAGCGTGCTGATCTCCGACTCGGAGAGACTGGCTCGCCGCGCTCGCTGAGCGGCGACAATTACACACGCGAGGCCATATACGCGAGGCGCGTCGCCACCCCCGTAGCGGTGGTGACGCGGCTCGACGTGTGAAGGGGCCGAACTTTTTGGACTCTCGGGGGCTTCGCCCCTGAAACCCCTATCCCTGCGAACGCAGATACGCCAACTGCGCTTCGACCGAACTGTGCGCGGCCGGCCAGAGGCTCCTGTCCACATCGGCGTAGACCTCGGCGACGATCTGCAACGCTTCGGCCTTGGGGCCCAGCTTCTCCAGGGCGGCGCGGACCTGGTTCAGGCGCTCCTCACGGTGGGCGATGTAGTAGCGGATGACCGGTTCGGCGTCGGCGTGATCGGGACCGTGGGCCGGGAGCAGGGTGCGGCCGGGAGCGACCGAAACGAGCCGGTTCAGGGAGTCCAGATAGGCCGCCAGCGCGCCATCCCAGGATTCCAGGACGGTCGTACCACTTCCGAGGACGGTGTCACCGGTGAGCAGCGCCTGCTCACCGTCCGGGCCGTCGAGCAGGAAGCTGAGCGAGTCCTCGGTGTGCCCCGCGGTGGCGAGCACCGTGATGCGCAGCCCGGCGACCTCGATGACCTCACCGTCGGTCAGGTCGGTACCGGTACCGCGCAGGAACTCGGAGTCCTTGGCGCGCACCGGGGTACCGGTGGCCTCGACCAGGTGGTCGATGCCGCCGGTGTGGTCGTGATGCTTGTGGGTGATGAGGGTGAGAGCGATGTTCCCACCGGTCTCGCGCACCAGATTCGCGGTGTGCGCGCGATCCTTCGGCCCCGGGTCCACCACCACGTATTCCGTGGCGCCGGGGGCGCGCAGCAGCCAGGTGTTGGTGCCCTGCAACGTCATTCCGCTGGGATTGTCGGCCAGCACGACGGCGGCGGACGGAGTCACCTGCCGCAGTTGCCCGTACGCGGGGTGAGTGAGCGTCATTGTTTCGTCCTAATGCACCGAGCGTGATGCGTCCAGGGTTGAACGCATCACGCTTTCGACTGTGCCCCAAGCATTTCGGGGCTATCGCACCTCGGCGATGAGTTCCACCTCGACCGGGGTGTTCAGGGGCAGCTCGTTGACGCCGACAGCGGAACGGGCGTGCACCCCGGCCTCGCCGAGCACCGCACCGAGCAGCTCGGACGCGCCGTTGATGACCAGCGGCTGGCTGTTGAAGCCGGACGCGGAGGCCACGAAGCCGACGACCTTGACGATGCGCACGACATTGTCGAGGCCGACCAGATCATGCACGACCGCAAGGGCGTTGAGGGCGGCCAGCCTGGCCATCTCCGCGCCCTGCTCGACGGTGACCTCGGCGCCGAGCTTGCCGGTCAGCGGCAGCTCGCCGTTCACGAATGGCAACTGGCCGGAGGTGTAGACGTAGTTGCCGGACCGGACGCCGGGCACGTACACCGCGACCGGCTTCGGGGCCGGCGGCAGTTCGAGCCCGAGCTCCTTCAGGTTCTCGGCCCAGGACATCAGCTCTTCGCCCGCTTCAGGTAGGCGACATGCTGTTCGCCGGTGGGTCCGGGCAGCACCGTGACGAGTTCCCATCCGTCGGAACCCCACTGGTCCAGAATGGCCTTGGTGGCATGGGTCAACAGGGGCACCGTCGCGTACTCCCACACGGTCACATCACTCATGCGCTGAGACTAGCCCCGGCCAGGTTCCCGCAGTGCTGCGCCCCGTCTGCCTCCGCTTCGCTCCGGCTGTTCGCGGCCGAGGCCGCAGGTCTATGGAGCCGGTACCTCGACCTTCCCTCCTCCGCTCCTCCGCTTCGCTCGCCCGCTCCGTCGGTCCAGGCCTAGGCGGGCCGCGAACTCGGAGTGGTGTATCAGACAGTTTGTCGCGCCTCTGGGCAGGATTTGGGAACGAGTTATAGGCTCGCGAGCGTGGGAGTACCGATAGCAGTGCCCGTTTCGGTTGAGCCGGGGGTCGAAGCAGGTTGGCCGGAGCGGGCGGACAAGGCCCGCCTGCACTACGTTTCCGGGAAGGGGGGCACCGGGAAGTCGACCGTCGCCGGGGCGCTCGCACTGGCACTGGCCGCCGGGGGGCGCCGGGTGCTGCTGGTCGAGGTCGAGGGCAGACAGTCGATTGCCCAGCTGTTCGATCTCCCGCCCTTGCCGCCCACCGAGACTCGCATCGCCACCGCGGACGGCGGTGGCGAGGTGATGGCGCTGGCCCTCGACGTCGAGCACGCCTTCCTCGAGTACCTCGACATGTTCTACAACCTCGGCTTCGCCGGTCGCGCCATGCGCCGGGTGGGCGCGATCGAGTTCGTCACCACCATCGCGCCGGGCCTGCGCGACGTGATCCTCACCGGCAAGATCAAGGAATGCGCGGTGCGCGCCGACAAGTCCGGCAAGCCCGCCTACGACGAGATCGTCATCGACGCGCCCCCGACCGGCCGCATCGCCAGCTTCCTGGACGTCACCCAGGCCATGGCCGAGATCGCCGGCGGCGGTCCCATCGCCTCGCAGGCCGAGGGCGTGTCCAAGCTGCTGCACTCCGAGCAGACCATGATCCACCTGGTCACGCTGCTGGAAGCGCTGCCGGTGCAGGAAACCACCGACGCCGTCGCCGAACTCACCGCCAACGACCTGAATATCGGCACGGTCATCGTGAATCGGGCGAGCGAGGGCTACCTGCCGCGCTCGGTGCGCGAACAGGCCGCGCAGGGCACGGTCGACATCGACGCCCTGCGGGCCGGGCTGACCGAGGCCGGGATCAGCCTGTCCGAGACCGATTTCGAGGGCCTGGTCGCCGAGACCGTGGAGCATTCCGCACGGCTGGCCGCCCAGGACGAGAGCGCCGCGGAGCTGGCCCAGCTCGACATCTCGCGGCTGTACCTGCCGTCGCTGACCGACGGCATGGATCTGGGCGGGCTCTACGAGCTGGCCGAAGTCTTGAGCGCGCAGGGGGTTCGCTAGTCATGGTCGTACCGGCAGGCACTGTGCCCCTGGACATTTCGAAGATCCTCGCGGATCCGTCGGCTCGCATCGTGGTGTGCTGCGGCTCCGGCGGCGTCGGCAAGACCACCACGGCCGCGGCCCTCGCGCTGCGCGCCGCCGAGTCCGGCCGCAAGGTCGTCGTCCTCACCATCGACCCGGCGCGACGGCTGGCCCAGTCGCTTGGCGTGAGCGATCTCGGAAACGTCCCGCAGAAGGTCGAACTCGGGCCCGAGGCCGAGGGCGAGCTGTTCGCCATGATGCTGAACATGCGCCGCACCTTCGACGACATGGTGCTGGAGCACACCAGCCCGGACAAGGCCGAACAGATCTTCGCCAACCCGATCTACCAGACCGTCGCGTCCTCCTTCGGTGGCACCCAGGAGTACATGGCGATGGAGAAGCTCGGGCAGCTGGCATCCAAGCGGGAGTGGGACCTGATCGTGGTCGACACCCCACCCTCCCGCAATGCCCTGGACTTCCTGGACGCGCCGAAACGGCTGGGCAACTTCCTCAACGGCAAGATGATCCGGGTCATCATGGCCCCGGGCCGCGGGGTCGGGAAGTTCGTGGCGGGCGCCATGAGCCTGGCACTGCGCGGCGTGTCGACCATCGTCGGCGGTCAATTGCTCAAAGACGCCAGTGTCTTCTTGCAGTCACTGGAGTCCATGTTCGGCGGCTTCCAGGATCGCGCGGACCGCACCTACGCCATGCTGTCGCGGCCGGGCACCCACTTCCTGGTGGTGGCCGCGGCCGAGCCGGACGCACTGCGCGAGGCGAGCTTCTTCGTCGATCGCCTCTCGACCGACCGGATGCCGCTGGCCGGCCTGGTACTGAACCGGACGCACCCGGTGCTGAGCGGCCTGTCCGCGGAGGAGGCGCAGGTCGCCGCGGATCGGCTCGCGCCGGAGCCCGCGACCAACGGCGCGACGCCGGAACCCGAGGCGGAGACCCCGGAGGCCCTGGCCGCCGCGGTGCTGCGCATTCACGCCCACCGGGCCGCCACCGCCAAGCGGGAACAGCATCTGCTGCACCGCTTCACGGGCGCGCACCCGAGCGTCCCGATCGTGGCCGTCACCGCGCTGCCGTTCGAGGTCGCCGACCTGGAAGCGCTGCGTGTGGTGGGTGACCAGCTGGTCGAGCCCGGCGTGAAGTCCGCCTGAGAGTTAGGCAGTTCGACCCTTTGGTTTGAAATGCCCGATCCGACCCCGGACACGGATCGAGCCCGCTTTCGCGGGCTCGATCCGTTCTGCTTATAGGGGGGATCTGGGTAAGGGATACTCGCTTACATTGCTACCTTCTGTGATCGCTGGACGCGGAAGAAGTCCGCCCAACTCGTCACCTCCGGATGCTGCTTGAGCAGCGCGCGGCGCTGCCGCTCGGTCATGCCGCCCCACACTCCGAACTCGACACGGTTGTCCAGGGCATCCGCCCCGCACTCCATCAGCACCGGGCAGTGCCGGCAGATGGTTGCCGCTTTGCGCTGCGCTGCGCCACGCACGAACAGCTGGTCGGGATCCACTTCCTTGCATCGGGCCTGGGAAACCCAGGCGATTCTCGCTTCGGCCTGCTCCACGTCCAATCGAGCGATCGGGGTAGTCATGTGCATTTGGTGTGCCCCTTTGCAGTCCGAACACCGGGTCACGGCGCTCCAGAATCGCGAGTGCAGCGCGCAGTTACCCAACCCCACTGCGTTCTGCACCACATTCCACTTTGAGTGTTAGCTCTATCACACTGGGTTCTCAATCTAGGTAAAGGTGTGCGGCCTGCGCAAGACCGTCCCGAGATTTTCTGGTACGTCCGTCCACGCATTCGTTGCATGGAACCGGGCAGTCCGTCTCTTTCAGGACGAATGAACACCCCGCCCGGGCGAACACCGAGTGTCCGGAAGGCCAATTAGGCTAGGGCCCGTGCCGATCACACGAACGCTCTGGAGACTGGCAGGCGCGTGCGTCTTGGCCGCCGTGCTGCTCGCCGGTCTGCTGTTCCCGCTCGCCGGTGGCTTCGGGTTCATCTCCAACCGAGCCGCGGACGCCGTCGACAATGTCTCCGCCGAACTCGTCGAGGGCAGTGTGCCCGCCGTCTCGACCATGGTGGATGCGAATGGGACACCGTTCGCCTGGCTGTACGAGCAGCGCCGCTTCGAGGTCCCCAGCGAGAAGATCTCCAATGACATGAAGCTGTCCCTGGTCTCGGTGGAGGACAAGCGCTTCGCCGACCACCACGGTGTGGACTGGCAGGGCACCTTCCGCGCCTTCCTGACCAACACGTCGGGCGGCCAGGTCTCACAGGGTGGCTCCACCATCGACCAGCAGTATGTGAAGAACTACCTGCTGCTGGTCGTGGCCAAGACCGACGCCGAGCGCCGGGCCGCCATCGAGACCACCCCCGCCCGCAAGATCCGCGAGATCCGGATGGCACTGACCCTGGACAAGCGGCTCACCAAGGACGAGATCCTCACCCGGTATCTCAATCTGGTGCCGTTCGGCAACGGCTCCTACGGCATCCAGGACGCCGCGCAGACCTACTTCGGCGTGGATGCCAAGGATCTGAACGTGGTGCAGTCGGCCATGCTCGCCGGCATGGTGCAGTCCAGCTCCAAGCTGAACCCGTACACCAACGCCGCGGGTGTGCTGGAGCGCCGGAACACCGTGCTGGACACGCTGATCCAGAACGTTCCCAACCGCGCCGACGAATACCGCAAGGCCAAGGAATTGCCCCTCGGCGTGCTGCCCGAGCCCAAGGGTCTGCCGCGCGGTTGCATCGCGGCCAATGACCGCGGCTTCTTCTGCGACTACGCGATGCAATACCTGAACAACGCCGGCATCAGCCGCGATCAGCTCGAGAAGGGCGGCTACCTGATCCGCACCACGCTGGATCCGGCGGTCCAGGACCAGGTGCGCGACTCGCTGGCCGCCAACACCAACCCGACCCTGGACGACATCGCCGAGGTCATGAATATCGTGGCGCCCGGCCAGGATTCGCATCCGGTGCTGGCCATGGGCTCGAGCCGCGTCTACGGCCTGGACGCCAACGCGCATCAGACCGTGCAGCCGCAGCCGTACTCGATGGTCGGTGACGGCGCGGGCTCGATCTTCAAGATCTTCACCACGGCCGCGGCCATGGAGAAGGGCCTGGGCATCAATGCCACGCTGGATGTCCCGTCGTTCTTCTCGGCCAAGGGCATGGGTAATTCAGGGACGCCGGGCTGCCCGCCGGAGACCTACTGCGTGAAGAACGCGGGCAACTACGCGGGCTCGATGTCGGTGACGCAGGCGCTGGCGACCTCGCCGAACACGGCCTTCGTCAAGCTGATCCAGGCCGTCGGGGTGCAGCCGACAGTCGATATGGCGGTCCGCCTGGGCATGCGTTCCTACACCCAGCCCGGCACCTCCGGCCATGGCAACCAGAGCCTGGCCGACATGGTCAAGGACCAGAACCTGGGTTCGTTCACCCTGGGCCCCGTGGCGATCAACCCCCTCGAACTATCGAATGTGGCTGCCACACTGGCCTCCAGCGGCAAGTGGTGCCCGCCCACCCCGATCAAGGAGGTGGTGGACCGCAACGGCAAGCAGGTGCCGCTGACCCAGCAGGCCTGTGAGCAGGTGGTGGATCCGGGCCTGGCCAACACCCTCGCCAATGCCCTGAGCCAGGACGTGGTGAGCGGTACCGGTGCCGGTTCGGCGCACTCGGTGGGCTGGAACGTCCCGACCTCGGCCAAGACGGGCACCACCGAGACCCACCGGTCCTCGGCCTTCCTGGCCTTCACCAACTCCTTCGCCGGGGCCAGCTACATCTACGGCGACAGCCCGACGCCGGGCGAGATCTGCTCGTTCCCGCTGCGCAGCTGCGGCAGCGGAAACCTGTACGGCGGTAATGAACCCGCTAAAACCTATCTGGGCGCGATGAAGAACGTGCTCGACCGGTTCCCGCCGGCGGCGCTGCCGCCGCTGGACGACAAGTACGTTCGCGGATCGAACAATTCGCAGATCCCGGATGTGATCGGCATGTCCCAGGCGGAGGCCACCTCCACCCTGGTCGGGGCGGGCTTCCAGGTGTCGGTGACGACGCAGCCGGGCGCGAACAAGGGGACGGTCATGAACGTCTCGCCCAACGGGTCGGCCATCCCGGGCTCGGTGATCACGCTCTACGTGAGCGACGGCAGTCAGATCCCGGCGCCGGCGCCGAACGCGCCGCCCGCGGTGCCGGGCTTGCCGAGCATCCCCCTCCCGCAACTGCCGCCGATCCCGATTCCCATCCCGATCCCGCGGTAAGCGAAGGAAAGGCCCGGAGTGATTCACTCACTCCGGGCCTTTCGTATTAATAAGACAGCGTCAGAGTCGCGCCTTCACGGCGGCCGAGATACGCGACCCGTCCGCGCGGCCCGAAGCGAGCGCCGTCGCGGCCTTCATGACCTGACCCATCTGCTTCATCCCCGGCCGCTCCCCCAGCTGCTCGGCGATGGCGGCGATGGCGGTGTCGGCGATGTCGCCCACCTCGGCATCGGTGAGCTGAGTCGGCAGGTACTCGTCGATGATCGATTCCTCGGCGCGCTCGTTGGCGGCCAGTTCGCCACGCCCGGCCTGCTCGTAGACGACGGCGGCCTCATTGCGCTTCTTCGCCTCCTTCTGCAGGACTGCGATGATCTCCGCGTCGGAAAGCTCACGGGCCTCGGGCCCGGCGACCTCCGCGTTCTGAACCGCGGACAGCAGCATCCGCAGGGTGGCCAGCCGCAGCGTGTCCTTGCTCTTCATCGCGGTGGTCATATCCGACCGCAGCTTGGATTTGAGTTCCGACATGAGCGACACGGTACGAGGGACTTCTATCGTGGTCCAGCTCATTTGACTCGATGTTTCTCCGCCGGGTCGCCTATTCTGGGCAAATGCCCGTCTTCTCGACCTCCGCACTCAGCCGTGCCGCACTCGGAGCCGCCGGGGCCGCGGTCGCCGGAATCGGATACGCGACGCTCATCGAGCGCAATGCCTTCACGCTGCGTGAGGCGACGCTACCGGTGCTGGAACCGGGCAAGCCCTCCCTACGGGTGCTGCACATCAGCGACCTGCACATGATGCCCGGGCAGCAGTTGAAGCAGGCCTGGCTGCGGGAGCTGGACCGGCTGGAGCCGGATCTGGTGGTGAACACCGGGGACAACCTCTCGCACCAGAAGTCGGTGCCCGCGGTGGTGCAGTCGCTGGGCGGATTGCTCGCGCGCCCCGGCATTTTCGTGTTCGGCTCCAACGATTACTTCGCGCCGGTGCCGAAGAACCCGCTCAAGTACTTCAAGAAGGACCACAAGCGGGTCTACGGCGATCCGCTGCCCTGGCAGGATCTGCGGGCCGCGTTCACCGAGCGGGGCTGGCTGGATCTGACGCATGTGCGCCGCGATATCGAGGTCGCCGGGGTGCGTATCTCGACCGCGGGCGTGGACGACCCGCATCTGCAGCGGGACCGTTACGACACCGTGGCGGGTTCCCCGAATCCGCTGGCGGACTTGAGCATCGGGCTCACCCACTCGCCGGAGCCGCGGGTACTGGACCGGTTCGCGGCCGACGGCTACGACCTGGTGATGGCGGGCCACACCCACGGTGGGCAACTGTGCCTGCCGGGCTTCGGCGCCCTGGTGACCAACTGCGGGATCGACCGGGCCCGGGTGAAGGGCGCCTCGCGCTGGGGCGCGCACACCCGGCTGCACGTGTCGGCGGGTCTGGGGACCTCGCCCTGGGCTCCGTACCGGTTCTGCTGCCGCCCGGAGGCGACGCTGTTGACGCTGGTCGGCGCGCCGCCGAAGAAGCCGGTCGCCGAGTCGGGGCGGGGTCGCACCGCGTCGTCGGAGGCTGTCGCGCGGTGAGCGCCCGCCGCGATATACAGCGCGGTATGTAGTCGTCAGTCAGGGGGCAACCGTGACCAGCGGAAACGACCACAGCAACGAGCCCGGCCGTCCGGAACCGGATCCGGACTGGTGGCAGGGTGTGCCCGGACAGGGTCAGACCTGGCAGCAGCCGCCGCAGCCGGGTTATGGCGCGCCGCAACCCAATCCGGGCTGGCAGCAGCCCGGCTACGGGCAGCCACAGCCGACGACCCCCCTCACCGGCGGTCCGTACGGCCAGCCCTATCCGCCCGGACCGGCCCGGTACCCGGCGGGCCCCACCGGGTACCCGCAGACGCAGGCGTTCGGCGCGCCGCAGGGTTATGGCCAGCCTCCCGGCTATCCCCCGCCGCCCGGTGGCGGCAAGGGCCGGGTGTGGCTGTTCGCCGGTGTCGGCGTGCTGGTGCTGGCGATCATCGTCGCGGTGGTGGTCGTGGCGCTGGTGCACCGGAACTCGAACGACGCCTCGGCCAAGTCGAACACCACACCGTCGCTGATCAGCGCGCTCACCTCGACCGCGGCCAAGCCCACCCAGTCGGGCCGGCCGACGACCACCAGGACCACCGGCCCGAAGGTGACCAGCACGCCCGCCGCGGTGATCCCCGGGTACCAGGTGGTCACGATCCCGGATAACGGTGCGGCATACGACATTCCGCAGAATTGGAAGGTGGACGGCACCGGGCAGAGCGCCTTCGGCAGCGGCGCGGACAGCATTCCGGTGGCCGGGCTGGCGCAGGACGGCATCGAGTACTGCCCGAAGTACGTGCGCACCAACATCTTTCTGACCCAGTCCGACGAGACGGATCCGGCGAGGGCGGCGGCCGACATCGGCACTCGGATGGGCCGTATCGGCTGGTCCACGTCGACGGGTGCGACGCCCGGTGCGGCGGAGTCGTTCCAGTCGTCGGACGGGCAGCTGCAGGGCGTCTACATGGAGACCAAGGGCACTGCCCCGGCTCCGGCGGCGGGCTGTGCCTCGACGTATTCGGTCTACACCTTCGCCTTCCCCGGCGACAGCGGCGCTTTCGTGTTCACCATCGCCGCGGACACCGGAGTGGACCAGTCCGTGGACGCGACCCTAGCGAAGAAGATTCTCGCCAGCATCCGCCCGATCCAGTAGGCGGCACGACTCGTCAGACAGGGGGTCCGACGATGAGCGATGGAACCGACGGTCAGGACATCGATCCCGAGAAGACGACGTCCAGCGGGGACTGGTGGCAAGGGCCGGTACACGAACGGCCCCGGCCCAGCCCGCCGCCGTATCCCCATCCGAGCCCGAATCCCTATGCCTCCGGGCCGAATCCGATCCCGGGCCCGGTGCCGCGGCCGGGCCCGTACCAGTCGGGGCCCAACCCCTACCAATCCTCGCCCTATCGGTCCGGGCCGAATCCCGTTCCGCCGAACGCGAATTCGCACAACACCGGCCCGTCGCCCTTCGCCACCGCGCAACCGGGCGGCTTCGCACCCCCGCCGGGCGGCAATCGCGGGCAGGTGTGGCTGCTGGCGGGCGTAGGCGCGCTCGTGGTGGCGGTCGTGGCCGTCGTGGCGATCGTGATCGTGACGCGCGATTCCGGCACGGGCCCCACCCCGACCGCCGCCAAGCCCACCTCGATCACCGGCACGGCCGCCACCACGCCGCGCACCACCACGGCCCCGGCGTCCACCCTGACTCCCCAGATTCCCGGCTATCAGGTCGACGTGCCCAAGGACCTGAAGGCCGCGTGGGACATCCCCAGCGACTGGACGACCGATCTGACCGCCACCACCTACGGGAACGGCACCGACAGCATTCCCGCGGCCGGCTTCGCGCAGGAGGGCTCGGACTACTGCCCGAGCAATGTACGTACCACCATGTTCCTGTCCACCTCGGATATCTCGGACGCGACCGCGGCGGCCACCGATGTGGGTGCGCACGCCGCCCGCATCGGCTACACCACCAAGACCTCGCTCGCCGCGGGCACCGCGCAACCCCTCGACACCAGCGACGGCCAGCTGCACGGCACCTTCCTGGAGACCAGCGGCGGCTTCACCGCTCCCGCGGGGTGCGCCACCGGCTATTCGATCTACACCTTCGCCCTCAGCGTGGGCGCCGGCAAGGGTTCGCTGGTGCTGGTGATTCTCGCCGACACGGGCGTGGATCGCTCGGTCACGGCTGATTTCGCCCGTAAGCTGTTCGCCACCTTTCGCCTGCTTTAGAGCACCTGACCAGCCGATTTAACACCTGGACGGCGGGTGCGCTAAGCTACTGCAGGTTCGCTTCACGGGGTGTGGCGCAGCTTGGTAGCGCGCTTCGTTCGGGACGAAGAGGTCGCAGGTTCAAATCCTGTCACCCCGACTGTGTGGTTGAGACACAGCGAGGGCCCTGACCATTTCAGTTGGTCGGGGCCTTCCTCGTATCTGCGGCCAGGTCACCGCGATTCCCGTCTGATCCCCGGTCTTTGGTCACCGATTTGGTCACACCGACGCTCCGGAGTCGTCCTCCCTCCGCTGAGGGCGGCCAGTATGAGGAAGGTGGAAGAGGACTAGGCCGGGCACCGGATCGAGCGATATGCGGCAATGTAGTGCGTTCTCGACCCCCTGCGGTTGGCGCGGTCACGCAGGGGGCGGACGTTGCGGTGGATCTGTTACTGCGAAGGTGGCGGTGCTGGCGTCAGGACACCACCCAGCGTGATTGTCATGAGTTCGCTGATGCGCGATATTTTCGGGACGTCGGAAAGCGGCGAACATGCCGCCCACGAGACGGGCGGTGGTGGGCGTTCTGGTTGGCAAGGCCGGTTTCGGCGACAGACCTCGGGGACCGCACGCCGGCGCGGGGGGTGGGTCGCACGGGTGACCAGCTGGCTGCTGGTGGTGGTAGTACTCGGGATCGTGGTGCCGGTTGGGCAATTGCTCGTGCTCGTACCGATTTCCTGGACACATCCGCTGTTGAAGGTTTTGGCGGTGCGGGGGATCGTCATCGTCGTCGGCAATCTGCGTGACCTGCTGCGCGTCAGTCCGGCAGCCAGTGCAACTCGCGTGCCAGGGTTTTGGCGACGGTGCGGATGCGGCGGTGTAGTGGTGACTGTACGCGCGGGAGGACCAGGTGGATCGTCAAGGTGGGTACGCCCCGCAGCGGTCGCCACGTGAGACCGGCCGGTTGTGTCGTGACCGCGACTTCACCGGCCGGGGCGAGGGTGAACCCGTCGCGTAGGTCACGCTGAGACATGTCGAAAGAGACTGCGGGCGTGAGGAATCGGGGGTTCGGCCGGGTGTCGCGGAACAGTGCGGACAGCTGATCGTGGATCACGGGGTTGGCCGTGCGGTCGGGCAGTCGCAGCGGATACGCGGCCGCATCGGCGATCTCGATCTCCGGGTGTTCGGCCAGCGGATGATGCTGTGCCAATTGGACCCCGACGCGCACGCGCCGCAGCAGGAACCGGCGCACGCCACGACCCGGCTGTTCACCGCGGGTGATCCCCGCATCGATGCGGCCGTCGGCGACCGCGGGGGAGATCTCCGGTGTCGCCATGAGGACCGCGCCGACCTCGAGTCCGGGGCTGCTGCGAATCAGCTCGTCCACCAGGGCCGGTGCCGTCTCGGCCCCAGTGCTGATGCTGTATCCGATGCGCAGCGTGCCCAGTTCACCGGCCCCCGCATTCCGGGCGGTGTCCCATGCCCGGTCCAGCGCCGCCAGCGCGGGCGGCGCGGACTCCGCCAAGGCCGCACCGGCCGTGGTCAATACGACGCTACGCGTGTTACGAACCAGCAGGCTCGTACCGAGTTCCGCCTCCAATCGGCGCATCCGGGCACTGAGTGCGGGCTGCGCGATACCGATCCGTGCGGCCGCGCGGGTGAAGTTCAACTCCTGCGCCAGCACCAGAAAGTACCGCAGGCTCACCGTATCCGGCGCCACATGCCCTCCCTGCCGATTGATAACGATCCGTTCTGAGCCTATCGCGTCCCGGTCTTTCCCCCGACCACACATCAAGCCCTAACCTGCGCATATGACGATTCAACTGACCGCGGTACTGGACACCGCACTCACACACACCGGGAGGTAGTCATGCACAAGTTGGTAGTCCTGTATTCCAAGCCCGCCGACCCTGACCACTTCCGCGACTACTACGTGACCAACCACCTTCCACTGGTTATGAATTGGCCCGGCCTGCTTGCGTGGCGCTACAGCTTCGACGTAGCGGCGACCAACGGAGAAGCGCCGTATTTCGCGGTCTTCGAAGCCGACTTCGCCGACGCCGCCGCCATGGCCGCGGCACGGGCATCGCAGCACGGCCAGCGGGCGGCCGCCGATGTCGTCAACTACGCCACCGGCGGTGCGGTCGTCATCGACTATCCGGTGCAGGACGGCACCAGCTGAGGCAGGACGGCACGCTCCGGAACGCGTTCGGCCCGGCATCACCTTTCGAAGAACGGTCCAAGCGTTCCGAATCCAATAAAGAATTCTGACTGTCATCGGCATGAGCGGACACTCCGAGTGGTCACCGATTTGGTCACCGAACCCAGCGGAACAGCCCGAAACGTCCTGGACCCAGCTGCACAGCTGAGACGCACCAGTCGGTCACGAGCAGGCCGAACCACCGGAGCCATGACCATCTGAGATCAATGCCCGTTTCTTCGGGACGAAGAGGTCGCAGGTTCAAATCCCGTCACCCCGACTGTGTGGTTGAGACACAACTCGGCCCCCGGCTCTTTCGAGAGCCGAGGGGTTTTGTGTTTTCGGGACCCAGCGTGCTTCCGGGGTTGATTTTCAGTCGTCAGCCCGCGACCGGACGAAGGCGGGTGCCGCCCAGGCGATCCGCGTGGTCGGTGAGGATGGCGCGCAGGGCGGCGGCGGACGCCGCGTCCACGGGGGTGAGGACCGTGATGCTGTGGTCGGCCCCGTCGGGGCTGGTGAGGTTGTCGTAGCAGACCGTCAGGTCGCCCGCTTCGGGATGCCGGATGCGTTTGGTGCCGTGGCTGCGGTCCTGGACCGCATGGTCGTCCCACCAGGTGACGAATTCGGGGCTCTCCGTGCGCAATTCGCCGATCACCTCGCGCAGGCGCGGGTCGTCGGGGTGGCGGGCCAGGTTGCGGCGCAGGTTGCCGACGGTCTCGCGGGCCACCCGCTCCCAGTCCAGCTGGGTGGCGCGGGTGGCGGGGTCGAGCAGGGTCAGGCGGGCGACATTGATGCCGGGTCCGAAGCCCGGGCCGAAGAGCGCGGACGCGGCGGTATTGCGGGCCAGCACGTCGAGGCGGAAGTCGGACAGGTAGGCCGGGAGGGCCGGCAGGCCGTCGAGGATGGCGCGCAGTGACTCCGGCGGGTCGGCCGGTCGGCGGGTGGGCGGCTGGGCGCCGCGGGCGATGAGGTGCAGGTGCGCGCGCTCGGTATCGGTGAGCCGCAGCGCGTCGGCGAGGGCGTCGAGGATGGCGGCGCCGGGGGTTCCGACGCGGCCCTGTTCGAGGCGGATGTACCAGTCGACGCTGACCGCCGCGAGCTGCGCCACCTCCTGCCGTCGCAGGCCCGGAGTGCGCCGCTGCCCGACGTTCGGCAGCCCCGCCTGTTCGGGGGTCAGCCGCTCCCGCATGGCCCGCAGGAAGGCGCCCAGCTCCCTTCCCGATGCCGTAGTGTCCACGCTCACACTCCTTCTCACCGGAGCCCCGGCACCGCCCGGGCTCCCGGCCCTCAGCCTAAGGCGCGGCCGGGTGGCACGCGGGATACCAGGGTGCGGACGATCTCCCTGGCGGTACCGGATCTCGAGATTCTCTTCTTGTCATTCGAACGACGAGGAGAACCGCCATGAATCGCACCGCACGCATCGTTTCCACGACCTTCGCGGTGGCGGCCCTGTTGTCGGCCGCCGCCTGCGGCAGCGACCGGGATGCGTCCTCCGCGACCCCGAGCTCGAATCCGGCTCCGTCCGTTCAGGTTCGGGCCGTGGTCCCCGCGTCGGCCGCCCAGTTCACCGTCACCACCGGCGACGCCACGGCCGACAACGCCTTCCCGGCCGACTTCTACGCGGGCGCGTTCGGCTGCACGGCCGCCAATCACGCCCCGCGCCTGCACTGGTCCGGCGCTCCCGCCGGAGCGAAGAGCTTCGCGGTCACCATGTTCGATCCGGACGCCCCGACCGCGGCTGGCTTCTGGCACTGGATGAACTGGGACATCCCCGCTGCCGCAACCGATTTCACCGCGGGCACCGTGGGTGTGGCGGGGGTCAACGACGCGGGTGTCCCCGGCTACCTGGGGCCCTGCCCGCCCGCCGGCGACCGGCCGCACACCTATCAGATCTCCGTGCTGGCCCTGGACACCCCGACCCTGGACCTGCCCGCGGCGACCACCCCGACGGTCGCGTCCTTCTCGATGGGTTCGCACATCATCGGCGTGGCCCGGCTGTCGTTGACCGCGCAGCGACCCTGACCCCGGAACGCACGCCGGGTCCCGGCTGACTCGGCCGGGACCCGGTGTGGTGGAACGGCTTTCAGCCCAGGTGCAGGCGCCGCATGAGGCGCAGGGTGACCAGGGTGGACTTGAGCTGCTTCTCGTAGGGCATGGAGGCGCGGGCCGCCATGATCTGCTTCTTCTGCACGCCTACATTGATGGTGTCGGTGTACTTGAGGATGCCGGCCGCGCCGTGGCGGGTGCCGACGCCGGACTGCTTCACGCCGCCCGACGGGGTGCCCTTGGCGGCGTAGCTGGTGACGAAGCCGTCGTTGATATTGATGGCGCCGGCTTCGACGCGCTCGGCGAGTTTCGTTGCGCGGTCGATGTTTCCGGTCCAGATACTGGCATTGAGACCGTACGCGGTGTCGTTCGCGAGCGCGACGGCCTCGTCCTCGGTGCCGTACTTGTAGATGCTGACCACGGGGCCGAAGGTCTCCATGGTGGCGTGGGCCATGTCCTTGGTGACGCCGGTGAGGACGGTCGGCTCGAAGAAGGCGGGGCCGATGTCGGGGCGGGGGTTGCCGCCGGTGACGACGGTCGCGCCCTTCTCCCGGGCCTCGTCGACGTGGGAGGCGACGCGCTTCATGTGGTCCACCGAGACCAGCGAGCCCATCTCGGGATCGAAGTCGTAGCTGGCGCCCATCTTGCCGGCGAGTTCCTCGGCGGCGGCCACGAAGCGGCGCAGGTACTCGTCGTAGATGCGCTCGTGGACGTAGATGCGCTCGATGTGCATGCACGCCTGGCCGGTGTTGCCGAAGACGGCGAACACGGCCGAGGGGATGGCCTCGTCGAGGTTGACGTCGTCGAGCACGATCATCGGGTTCTTGCCGCCGAGTTCCAGGCTGCAGCCGATGAGGTTGCGCCCGGCCTGCTCACCGATGGTGCGGCCGGTGGCGGTGGAGCCGGTGAACATGACGAATTCGACATTGTCGATAAGGGTGGGGCCGACGTCGGGGCCGCCGCCGCAGACCACCTGGATGAGCCCGCGCGGCAGGCCCGCCTTCTGCAGCAGTTCGATGCCGTAGAGGGTGCACAGCGCGGTCTTGTTGTCCGGCTTCATGATCACTCCGTTGCCGGCCATGAGCGCCGGGGTGGAGTCGGACATGGAGATGGCGAACGGGAAGTTCCACGGTGCGATGACCGCGACCACGCCCTTGGGCCGGTGCTCCTCGGTGGAGGAGGTGATGACCGGCATCGGGCCGCTGCGCTTCTTGGGCTTGAGGGTCTTCTCGGCGGTCTTCAGGTAGTGGGCGATGACCATCGGCGTATCGCACGCCTCCTCGATGGCCATCCGCCGCGCCTTGCCGCAGCCGATCTGGATCAGGTCCGCGATGGTCTCGATCTCGGAGAGAATCAGCTCGTGCGCGCGCTCGAATACGGCGAGACGGTCCTTGAGCGGCCGGGCGGCCCATTCCTTCTGGGCGGCGCGGGCGATCTCGACGGCGGCCTCGACGTCCTCGGGCGAGGACTGCGGCAGGTAGCCGACGACGTCGCCGGTGTAGACCTCGACCATCTCGAAGGGCTCGCGGGCCTCACCGGCCTTGCCCGCCGTCACCATCGCGGTCAGCCGGTTGATGAGGGATTCCGTGACGCGCGGCGGAAGCTTCGCCTTGCTCGTTGTGCTCATGGGACTCTCTCCACTACTTGCCGCCCGTGACGGCGGTCACCATGATCCAAACTAGAACACGTTATTGTTCAGGACAACGGCGCGGGGTAGTTTCGTGCCGGAATCTTGGTTCGCCCATGTGGAAAGAAGGGTCGGCGATGACCGCAGCGACTGCTGAAACACCTAGCAACACCGAACCGCACGCTCTGGTCGAGAAGCGCGGCGCGACGCTGATCGTCACCATGAACCGCCCCAAGTCCAAGAACGCCCTCACCGGCGAGATGCTGGCGATCATGACCGAGGCGTGGGACACCGTCGACAACGATCCGGAGATCCGCTCCTGCATCCTCACCGGTGCCGGCGGCGCGTTCTGCGCGGGCGCGGATCTGAAGGCCATGAACAAGCGCAGCCCGGACGACGGCATGAAGGAGGGCAGCGCGTTCGACCCGTCCCGCATGCCCGGTCTGCTCAAGGGCCGTCGCCTGACCAAGCCGCTGATCGCGGCGGTGGAGGGCGCGGCCATCGCGGGCGGCACCGAGATCCTGCAGGGCACCGATATCCGCATCGCCGGTGAGAGCGCCAAGTTCGGTGTCTCCGAGGCGAAGTGGAGCCTGTTCCCGATGGGCGGCTCGGCGGTGCGGCTGCCGCGCCAGATCCCCTACACCGTCGCCGCGGAGCTGCTGCTGACCGGCCGCCACATCACCGCGGCCGAGGCACTGAACTTCGGCCTCATCGGCCATGTGGTGCCGGACGGGACCGCGCTGGACAAGGCGCTGGAGATCGCCGAGCTGATCAACAACAACGGCCCGCTGGCCGTGCAGGCGATCCTCAAGGTCATCCGCGACACCGAGGGCATGCACGAGGAAGAGGCGTTCAAGATCGACGCCAAGGTCGGCCTGCCGGTCTTCCGCAGCAACGACGCGAAGGAGGGCCCGCGCGCCTTCGCCGAGAAGCGCAAGCCGAATTTCCAGGGCAACTAGGAATTCCGGGGACTGTCCCCGGAGATGAGGTGGCGACGGACCTCTCGCATCGCCACCTCACCGTCAGCGGGCGGCCAATTCCTCGCCGAGGAAGCCGCCGGACTGGTGCCGCCACAGCTGCGCGTACGTACCTTCGCCGCGCAGCAGCTCCTCATGGCTGCCCTGTTCGACGATCCGCCCGCGATCGAGCACGATCAGCCGGTCCATCCCGGCCACCGTGCTCAACCGGTGCGCGACCACCAGCGCCGTACGCCCCTCCATCAACTCCCAGAGTGCTTGCTGCACAAGGATTTCGCTCTCGGAGTCGAGGGCGCTGGTGGCCTCGTCCAGCAGCAGGATCGGGGCGTCGCGCAGGATGGCCCGCGCGAGCGCGACCCGCTGGCGTTGCCCGCCGGAGAGTTTCACGCCGCGCTCGCCGATGAGCGTGTCCATGCCCTCGGGCAGCCCGTCCGCGAATTCGGTGACGTGCGCGGCTTTGGCGGCGCGCCGCACCTCCTCGTCGGTGGCCTCGGGCCGGGCGAAGCGAATGTTCTCGCTCAGTGACCGGTGGAACATGGCCGGGTCCTGCGGCACGTAGGACAGCAGGCTGCGCAGATCATGCTGACGCAGGCGCGAAATGTCCTGTCCGCCAATCCGGATGACACCGCCGTCGACGTCCATCATGCGCAGCAGGAGCTGGGTGAGCGTGCTCTTGCCGCCGCCCGACCGGCCGACCAGGCCGATGCGCGCGCCACTGGCCACATCCAGATCCAGCCCGCGGAACAGGGGCGGCGCACCCGCGTGGGCGAAGTCCACCCGTTCGAACCGGATGCCGGAGCCCTTGGGGCAGAGCGGTTCCGGCTCGGTCGCGTCGAGCACCGTCGGCGATTCCAGCAGCAGTTCGGTGAACTGCGCGGCCTCGGTGGTGGAGCTCTCCAGCCGTCGGTAGATCTGGTTGAACCGGAACATGATGCCGGTGGCGTTCCAGTAGTAGGTGAAGGCCACCATGATCACCTCGACCGAGGCGTGCCCGCCGCCGATGCCCAGGGCGATCAGCAATCCGGACACGTTCACGATCACCATCAGCGGCGTGACCGCGGTGTCGATGTAGAGGTTGTTGTAGTCCCAGGACCGCAACGACTTTCGCCGTTGCACCGCCACCCGCCGCCGATGCTCGTCGATCTCCTGCGGTTCGGCCGCGAAGGCCCGCACCGCCTGCATGTTCGACAGGGTGTCGGAGACGTGGCCCGACACCCGCGCGATGGCGGCCTCGCGATCGTCGACCAGGTGCTGGCGCCGCCGGATCAGCGGGGCGACCACGACGCCGCTCACCGCGATCAGGCCGAGCAGCACGACGACCAGCATCGGGTCGTAGCGCCACAGCACCACCGAGGCGAAGCTCAACGGCACCAGGGCGGCGACGATCTCGAAAGCGAAGGTATCGGCGAACTCCTCGAACCGGGTCGCGAAGCTCAGCGCGCGCTTGGTCAGCGAGCCCGCGAAGTTGTTGTGGAAGAACGCCGAATCCTTGGCCAGCAATTCGTCCATGGCGGTGTTGTAGAGGCTCTCGATGCCGTAGGCGTCGAGGCGGTTGAGGCAGTGGATGCCCAACCGCCAGAAGACTTCCGCGATGAACAGCAGCGCGCCGAAACCGATCACGTACGGCGCGAGCGTGCCGAACGAGGAGTCACCGGTGGCGGCCACCTTGCCCACGACCACCGCGACCAGCAGCGGCGCGATGTAGAGCTGGCAGACATTGCCGAGGGCGGGCCCCAGCATGGCCGGAATCGTGATTGCCTTGCGCCGGGCCATTTCCCGGCCGTAGTAGCGCAGAACCAGCCTGACTGCGGATGTGCGCGAACTCATCCATCCCCTCTCGAATAGGTGCTTCGAGCAGTGCAGACAGCCCAGAGTGCCTGGCGGGGAGAGGGTTCGCCACCGAATTTTTGCCATGCCGTAACTGGTTTCCGACGCCGGCCCAGCGGTTTCAGCGCTGGGCAGCCGCAGGGCCGGCTGCCCAGCGCCGGGAGCGGATGCCGATCGGAGCACGTGCCGGCATCCACGTTCGGGGGATTACTCGGTGGGGTGCACCGAGCGCCGGACGATGGCACGCGCCAGGCCGGGAAGCAGCCTCCGCACGAGATACGCCGGCCGCGCCTGTCCGGGGAAGACGAACAGCGGCGCCTTCGGTTTGGCGAGCGCCTTTTCCAGCGCGTCGACAATGCTCTCGGGCGTGGCGCCGCCGGCATTGCCGAGCACGCTGGCGTTCTCCTTGCGGACCGCGTCCAGGAACGGGGTCTCCACCATGGGCGGGCAGAGCACGAGCAGCCGCACGCCGGTGCCGTGCAGTTCATAGGAGAGGCTGTCGGCGAAGCCGACCACCGCGTGCTTGGAGGCCGTGTACCCGGCCATGCCGGGTGAGGGCAGCCAGCCCGCGAGCGAAGCGAACAGCACCACGGTGCCCGCGCCGGCCTGCTTCATGGCGGGGATGACGGCCTGGCAGAGGTTGACGGTGCCGATGTAGTTGATGTCCATCATCTTCCGGATCTGGGCCACGTCGTGGTCCAGCACGGAGGCGTGCACATGGGCCATGCCGGCCGCGTGCACCAGGCGGTCGATGGTGCCCAATTCCGCGCGCACCTTGTCGACGACGGCGCGGACCTGCGCGGAATCCGACACGTCACACGCGTAGGTGTGGGTGTTGGGCGAGCGCGCGGCCATGGTGGCCAGGCCGTCTGCGTTCAGGTCGACCGCGGCCACCTGCCAGCCCGCGGCGGCGAGTCGCTGCGCGACGATGCGGCCCATGCCGCTGGCCGCTCCGGTGACGAGTGCTGTCCGGCTCATCGGACCTCCCGGGTCTGCAATACCGTCGCGGCGTCCTCGAAGGTCATGCGGAGTGCGCCGATCCGGCTGGAGAACAGTGCACGCGCGGGGAGTCCCAGCGCCCGCAATTGCTCGGAGACCGGATGGTCTCCGAGTTCGATGCGCGCGCCGCCCGGCCGTCCCCGGACCTGGGCCGGATTCATGACCCACGGTGTGCGCCGCAGGATTCCGTTGCGAGCGGTGTAGGCGTCGATGGATGCCCCGCCCGCGCCGCCGGGCATGCGGAAGCCGCCGGCGACCCGCAGCGCGAGCACGAACTGCCCGTCGACGTGGACCTCGCAGCGGTGCCCGCGGCCGTCCGGCGTGATGTCGATATCGGCCATGAGTTTCGGGAAGCCCCAGATGGACCGTCCCGCTTCACAGGTGAAGCTCTGGTTGACCGGCAGCCAGTGGATGTACGCGCCGGTGCTGTTCTTGCGCCCGGGCTGTCTGGCCATGAGCGAGAACGCGAATTCGTGGTACGGCCCGAGGTCTCCGTCGATGTAGCGGACGAAGGCCAGGGAGAGCACAGCCTTTCCGGGCAGCGTCGTGATCGGCTCCAGCCCGGTGCCGGCGAGCAGGTCGCGGGCCGCGGCCGCGTCGGCGAGGAACAGCGCCGAGCAGGCGTCCGCATGCCGGATCTGCACCGGCATGCGGACCTGTTCGCCGAGTACGGTATGCGCCTCCATGCCAGAATTAGAACAGGTTTCAGTGACGGACGCCGGTCGTTTCACCGAGTTTCTTCACCTCACCTCGTGGTCGGGTTCCCGCGCGGCCACATACGCCTTGGCCCAGCGGTAGTCGGGCTTGCCGCTGGGCGTGCGCACGACGGTCTCGGCCACCCAGATCCGCCGCGGCAGTTTGTATCCCGCGAGATGCTCGCGCACGTGCTCCGCCAGGGCGGCGAAGTCGATCGCGCCCGCGGCCGGCGACACCACGGCCGCCACCAGTTGCCCCCAGCGCTCGTGTGGCACCCCGATGACGACCGCGTCGTAAACGGCGGGATGGGCCTTGACGGTGGCCTCGACCTCTTCCGGGAAAACCTTTTCGCCGCCGGTATTGATGACCATATTGCCGCGCCCGATCAGGGTGACCGACCCATCGGACTCCACGCGCGCGCGATCGTCGGTGATGACCATGCGCACCCCGTCCACGGTGCGGAAGAGCTTGTCGGTCTTGACCGGATCCTTGTAGTAGCCGATCGGCACGTTGCCGGTCTTGGCCACCCAGCCCTCGCCGCCCGGCGCGACCGGCCGCCCGGCGTCGTCCACCACCAGCGCCCCGCGCCCGGTGACGACCCGTGGCGCGCGGGCCGGATCGTCATCCTTGTGCGCGAATCCGATACCGCCGAAACCGGTTTCGGAGGAACCGATGGATTCGGTGACCAGGGTGTTCGGGAACAGTTCCAGCAGTGCGTTCTTCACCGGCTGGGTGAGCTGGGCCGCGCCGGAGCCGATGGAGATCAGCGAGGACGCGTCCACCGGAGCGGCCCGGTAGGAGTCCACCAGCGGCCGGGCGATGGCGTCACCGGTGACCACCAGGACCTGGGGTCGCTCCCGCGCCACCACCTGCCACACCTCGTCGGCGTCGAAGCGCGGCTGGAACAGCACCGCGTTGCCGGACCACAGCGCGGTGAAGGTGGGCATCATAGCGGCGGCATGGATGAGCGGCGGCAGCACGAACCACGTCATGGGCGAGGGGTTTTCGGCCCCGGCGCGGGATTGCTGGTACTCGTCGGCGACGGGTTCACCGGTGTAGAAGTCGATGCCCCCACCCAGCACCCGCCACATGTCCTCCTGCCGCCAGATGACGCCCTTGGGCAGGCCGGTGGTGCCGCCGGTGTACATGATGAAGTGGTCGTCGGCGCTGCGCGGCCCGAAATCCTGGTCGGGCGAACCTGATTCGAGCGCCTGCTCGTACGGCACGGAGACGGTCGCCAGCCCCGCACCGCCCTGATCGTCCTCGACCACCAGGGTGTGCCGCAGCTTCGGCAATTGCGGCCGGATCTCCTCGATCAGCGGCGCATAGCAGCGGTGGTGCACCGCCATCTCGAGGTCGGCGTTGTCGTAGACGTAGCGCAGTTCCTCCGCGCGGTACCGGTAGTTGATATTGACCGGCACCGCGCGAATCTTGTAGCAGCCCAGCAGCGTTTCGAGACTCTCGATGCTGTTGTGCATGTGGAAGCCGACGTGGGTGCCCGGCCCCGCCCCGGCGGCGGCGAGGTGGTGGGCCAGCCGGTTGGCGCGGGCGTCGAGTTCGGCGAAGGTGCGCCGGCGCGGGCCCTCGATGACGGCGGTCCGGTCCGGCACGGCGTCGGCGGCGTGTTCGTAGAGGTCGGCGAAAGTACACGCCATGGCCGTATCTCCTGGTGTGTTCCGGCTACAGGACGGTGAGCGGCAGCGGGGTGCCCCGGTCGGTGAAGGTGAAGGCGGCCCCGGAGCTGAACCGGGTGATGGCGACCTCGTCGGCCTCGCGGTACGGCACGTCCGCACAACCGATTTCGAGGGTGAGGCCGCACTCGTCGACGGAGCGGACCCGAGTGTGGAAGCGCGGGTTGACCCCGCGCACCAGCGCGTCGAGCGGGGCCAGGTGCTCGGGGTCGAGCAGGGCGGGCCACGCGCCGTCGTCGATCGCGCCGCAGCCGCGGCCGATCCGCAGTTCCACCAGTTGTTCGCCGCCGGTGGTCTCGGTGGCGACCTCGATGTCGACGTAGGCGGCCGGATTGAAGGCCGGATGCAGCCGCAGCACCTGGGCCAGCGCCGCGGCGTCGTCGCCGAGCCCGAGCGCCGTGCGGATGCGTTCGGCGGTGAGTCCGGCGATTCCCGTCCACTGCTTACGCAGGATATCCAGCGCCACTTCTGGTTTCGTCCGGGCTTCGACGGCGGTCTTGTAGCCGAGGGTGAGCAGGTGGTGCTGCAGGCACACCTCGTCGGCGATCCGGATGAGCGCGGAGCGGGAGAAGTCCTCGAAGCGCAGATCGCTCAGCAGCGGGCCCGAATAGTCCTGCCGCCCCGGATCTTCCGGATCGATGGGCGCCAATACCGTGGCGGCGGCCTCGGATCCGGCCACCACCTGCGCGTCGGCGGGCGGGACCGGTGGCTCGTGGGCGGGATCGATGGTGACCGTCCACGCGCACACCGGTTTCTTGTGGTGTTCCAGCCGGTCGGCGGGCTCGCGGGGCGGGCGGTGCACCGGGCGGACCTGCGCATAGGGGTTGGTGGCCAGTGCGGTCGCGTCGAAGGTGGGGTCCTCGATGTCGTGGCACATGGCGACCACGAACTCGGTGCCCATCGGCTCCACGTCGGCGAGCGCGCCGCAGTGGTCCAGGTGGAATTCGCCGTGGTCGTGGTCGATCACCCGGAAGCGGAAGTCCATGAATTGCGGTGGCGCGCCGATATCCAGCTGGAAGCCCTTGAAGATGGCGTCCACGCCGTCGCCGGTGATGTCGAGCGCCCGCCGCATGCGCCGGGTGTAGACCGGGCTGGCCAGCTGCCATTCGTCGATGGCCACCGCGGTCATGCCCTCGCGGCCGAGCGCGCCCAGCACGTGCGCCATGCCGGAGCGGTCGATGAGGTGACCGCACAGCAGCAGCTCCGGAACCAGCAGAGCCAGTTCGGATCTGGTCAGGGCTTCGAATCTGCTGTTCACCACAGGGGCACCGGCCCCTCTCCGATGGGGTACCAGCCGGGCAGCGGTTCGCCCGTCATGGCCCGCTCCATGCGCTTGCGCATTCCGGACGACAGCGCGTCGCTGGAGATCATCTCGACGAAGAGCGCGGTCACATTGCCGAAGTCGAAGAAGTCGCGCTGCCAGGACCACTGGAAATCGCCCGCGTAGCGGAACCAGCTCCCGCCGATGCCTTCCGGACTGTAGGGTCGGCCATCCGCCCGCCGGCCCTCGTTGACCTGCTTCCAGAAGCCGATGACGCTGCCGCTGCGCTCGTCGACCACGAATTCCTGATACGGATAAGTCCAGCCCTCGAGGCCGAACATCTCCTGGCCGAGCGCGATGTCACGGATCTCGTCGCGGCCGACGGCCATGAACTCCTGCTGCGGGCCGTAGTTCCAGCCGTAGGTGGCGTCCTCGGTGTAGAAGTGCTCGAGCGGCTTCCAATCGCCCTGTGCCTCACACTGTTTGTTCTCGTCCACCCAGCGGCGGATCATTTCGTCGAGTTCGTCGCGGGACCAGCTCACCGCGGTCTCCTTCTGTTCGGGATGCGCTATTCGGTCGCGCTGTCGTCGACCAGCGACAGCGCCTGGGTCGGGCAGTAGCGGACGGCGGCGCGGGCCGCCTCCAGGTCGGCACCGGGGTCGGGGCGCAGGATCCGGACCTGCCCCTGTTTGGGCACGTGGAAGAGTTCGGGGGCCTCGTCCTGGCAGACGGCGTGGCCCTGGCAGAGATCGAGATCGACGATCAGTCGCATCAGGAGGCGTCCTTCCTGTCCTGGATCGGCGCTTCCGGCTGCACCTCCACCAGCACCAGATGCGCGCCGCGCGGGGTGGAGACGACCGCGGTCACGGCCGCCGCGAGATCGGCGGGCCGCAGGAACTGCGGGTGCCGGGCGAAGCCCCATTTCACCCAGTTCTCCAGCAGCGGGCCGACGACTTCCGGGGTGGCCTGCATGCCCATGCCGGTGAGGGTCTGACCCGGGCGGACGATGGACGAGCGCACCCCGGTGCCCTCCAGCTCCATGCGCAACTGGGTGGCGAAGGCCTCCACCCCGGTCTTGGCCGCGTTGTACGCGCCGGCGCCGGGACGCACCCGGACCGCACAGTCGGAGCCGATGACGACGAAGTCGCCGCGCTGCCGTTCGATCATGCCCGGCAGCACCCGGTACGCGAGGCGCTGCGCGCCGACCAGATGCACGCGGACCTGGGATTCGAAGACGTCGGGATCCATTTCCCAGGCCCGGCCGAATTCGAGGTCGCCCGCGCCGGAGACGAGGATCTCGGTGGGGCCCAGCGCTGCCTCCGCGGCGGTCACGAATTCGTGCACCGAGGCGGTGTCGGAGACGTCCAGCCGTCCGGCGAACGCCTCACCGCCGGCCGCGCGGATCTTCTCGGCGAGGGTCTCGCAGATCTCCACCCGGCGTGCGCCGAGCGCGACCGGATGCCCCAGGGCGGCAAGGGCTTCCGCCGTGGCGGCGCCGATGCCGGAGGACGCGCCCGCGACAATGGCGGGACGGCGGTCGGGATGTGCGGGGAAACGGGTCATCGGCGGACCTCCACGGAGACGGGCAGGTGGGCGAAGCCGCGCACATTCACCGAATGCACTCGCTGGCAACCGGTTTCACCGATGCCGAAGGCTGGCACACGAGCCGCGAACTCCCCCAGCACGATCGAGGCCTCCAGCCGGGCCAGGTGCGCGCCCAGGCAGAAGTGCACGCTGCGGCCGAAGCTGATCAGCCCGCCCTTGTCGGCGCGTTCGATGTCGTAGCGATCCGGGTCGTGGAAGACGGCGGCGTCGCGATTGGCGGAACCGACCAGCAGCAGCACTTTCGAGCCGCGCGGAATCGTCTGCCCGTAGTACTCGAGGTCCTCGGCGGCGGTGCGGGCCAGAATCTGGCTCGACGCGTCGTAGCGCAGCGTCTCGTCCACCCAGTCCGCCACGAGTTCCGGGTGGGCGGCGACCTTGGCATACTCGCCGGGGTTGCGGCCCGCCCAATACAGCGCATTGCCCAGCAGTTTCGTGGTGGTCTCGTTCCCGGCGACCACCATGAGGAACATGAATCCGAGGATCTCCTCATCGGTGAGCCGATCCCCGTCGGCTTCGGCGTCGAGCAGGGCCGAGGTCAGATCGTCGGTGCGCTGCCGCTTCCGGGCCATGAGCATCTCGTTGTAGTAGCCCGCCAGCCGCAAGGCGGCCTCCATGGCCGCGGCCGGCACATCCAGCACGCCCTCCTCGCGATGCACCAGCAGGTCCGCGAGCCTGCGCAGTTCGGTGCGATCGGATTCGGGGACGCCCAGCAGTTCGGAGATGACATCCATCGGGACCTGTCCCGCCACGGCGTCGATCCAGTCGAAATCGCCTCCGGCCAGCGCGGATTCGAGGTAGCGCCGGGTGATATCGCGGATGCGATCGCTCATCTCGGTGACCCGGCGCGGCGTGAAGCCCTGGTAGACCAGCTTGCGCAGGCGCAGGTGCCGCGGATCGTCCATGGCCAGGAAGGACATGGTCCGCCAGGCGTGCGGACCCCAGGCGGCGGGGTCCAGGGAGACGCCGTTGGCGCTGGAGAGCCGGATATTGTCCCGGAAGCCGGCCGTCACGTCGGCGTGCCGGGACAGTGCCCAGAAGTCCAGGTCGGGGTGGTGGTACACCGGCGCCTCGGTGCGCAACCGCTGGTACACGGGGTAGGGGTCCTCGTGGATGCGGTAGTCGTAGGGGTCGAACAGCAGCGGCTCTAGGGAGGCTGCGGTCATGGTGTCTGCACCTCGTCTTCGATAACGCGTTCATCGGCTCCGATGAACGTTTTCCAGCAATGGAGACACATAGCTGGACATGTGTCTGTACGGTACTAGCGACGGGATCGCCTGACAACGGAATCCCGCGAACAGAATCGGCAATGTCCGCGCAAACTGAAACAGGTTCTTGCGTGTATCCGAGCCGCGAACCTATAGTCCGTACACGTGTCCGGACAGCATGGGAGCTACCTATGAGCCCGAGCGATCTCGTCCCCGACGGCGGTTCGCACCTGCTGATCGGCGGCAAGCTGACGCCCGGCGGCGGCGGTGTGTTCACCACCGCCAACCCCGCCACCGGGGAAACCCTCGGCTATGCCGCCAATGCCGACGCCGCCGATATGGACGCGGCCATCGCCGCCGCCCGTACCGCCTTCGACACCACCGACTGGCCGGGCGATCCGGGTTTTCGCGCGACCTGCCTGCGGCAGCTGCGGGACGCGCTGCGCGGGCACCTCGAGGAACTGCGCGAGATCACCATCGCCGAGGCCGGCGCACCCCGCATGCTGACCAGCGGGCCGCAGCTGGAGGGCCCCGTCGGCGATCTCGGGTACTTCGCCGACCTCGCCGAGAACTATGCGTGGGAAACTGATCTCGGCATCGCCTCACCCATGGGAATCAAGAGTGCGCGGCGGGTGCGCCGGGAACCCATCGGCGTCGTCGGGGCGATCACGCCCTGGAATTTCCCGCACCAGATCAACTTCGCCAAGCTGGGCCCGGCGCTCGCGGCGGGAACCACGGTGGTGCTCAAGCCCGCGCCCGATACGCCCTGGTGCGCGGCGGCCGTGGGACGGATCATCGCCGAGGAGACCGATATTCCGGCCGGGGTGGTCAATATCGTCACCTCCGACGACCATGGGCTGGGCGCCCAGCTGGTCACCGATCCGCGGGTGGACATGATCTCGTTCACCGGGTCGACCCGGACCGGCCGGGCCGTCATGGCCGCTGCGGCAACGTCTTTGAAGAAGGTGTTCCTGGAGCTGGGCGGGAAATCGGCGTTCATCGTGCTGGACGACGCGGACATCGCCGCGGCGGCCGCCTACGCGGCGTTCGGGGTGTGCGTGCACGCCGGGCAGGGCTGTGCGATCAGTACCCGGCTGCTGGTGCCGCGCGAGCTGCACGATCGGGCGGTCGAAGCGGCCGCGCGCACCCTGGCCGGGATCAAGCCCGGGGATCCGTCGAAACCCGGAACCGTCTGCGGCCCCGTCATTTCCGAACGGCAGCTGGCGCGCGTCGAGCGCTATCTCGAGATCGCGCGCGCCGAGGGCGGCACCATCGTCACCGGCGGCGGGCGGCCCGAGCGCGCCGGCGGCTGGTTCATCGAGCCGACGCTGATCACGGGGCTGCCCAACAGTTCCACCGTGGCCCAGGAGGAGATCTTCGGGCCCGTCCTCACCGTCATCCCGCACGACGGTGACGCGGATGCCGTCCGCATCGCCAACGACTCCCCCTACGGCCTGTCCGGCTCGGTCTGGGGACGCGATCCCGAGCGGCTGCGCGCGGTCGTGGAGGGCGTGCGCACCGGGACGCTGAGCGTGAACGGCGGCATCTGGTATTCGGCCGACGCGCCCTTCGGCGGTTACAAGCAGTCCGGCATCGGCCGGGAAATGGGCGTCCTCGGCTTCGAGGAATACACCGAGACCAAGCTCATCGCGACGGCGTCCGAGGAGAACTGAGATGAACCGATTCACCGACAGGTCGATCATCGTCACCGGCGCCGCGCGCGGCATCGGCGCCGCCTACGCGCGGGCGCTGGCCGCCGAGGGCGCGAAAGTGGTTGTCGCCGACCTCAACAGCGAACTGGGCGAGACCGTCGCCAAGGAGATCACCGCCGCCGGCGGCGTCGCGGTCTTCGCGCAGGTCGACGTGGCCGACCCGGTGTCCGCCAAGGCGGTCGCCGACTTCACCGTCGCCGAGTTCGGCGGCATCGATCACCTGGTCAACAATGCCGCCATCTACGGCGATATGAAGCTCGACATTCTGCTGACCGTGCCGTGGGACTACTACAAGAAGTTCATGGCCGTGAATCTCGATGGGGCGCTGAATATGACGCGCGCGGTATACCAGCACATCGCGGCCCGGGGCGGCGGGTCGATCGTCAATCAGTCGTCCACCGCCGCCTGGACCTACTCCGGGTTCTACGGACTGGCCAAGGCGGGCATCAACAGCCTCACCCAGCAGCTGGCGCACGAGCTGGGGCACTCCAGGATTCGGGTGAACGCCATCGCGCCCGGGCCCACCGATACCGAGGCCACCCGCAGCATCGTGCCCGACCAGTTCGTGGATCAGCTGGTGAAGCAGATGGCACTCAAGCGGCTCGGCACCACCGACGACATGGTCGGGGCGTGCCTGTACCTGCTGTCCGACGATGCCGCGTGGGTGACCGGTCAGGTGCTCAATGTCGATGGGGGGCAGGTATTCCGGCCATGAGTGAGAACGAGGAAATCCCGGTCGGGTTCATCGGACTCGGCAATATGGGCGCGCCGATGGCGCAGCGCCTGGTCGACTGGCCGGGCGGGCTCGTGGTGTGCGATATGCGGCCGGACGCGGTGCAGCCGTTCACCGATGCGGGCGCGACTGCCGCCGCCACCGCCGCCGAGGTTGCGCGGCGATGCGGCGTCGTCTCGGTCGTGGTCCTCGACGACGACCAGGTGCGCTCGGTCGTGACCGGCCCCGATGGGCTGCTGCAGACCGCGAAACCGGGCACGGTCATCGCCGTGCACTCCACCATCTCCGACCGCACGGCCGTCGAACTGGGCGCCGAATGCGCCTCGCACGGCGTGGAATTCGTGGACGCGCCGATCAGCGGCGGGGCGCCGGCCGCACAGCGCGGGGAGCTCGCGGTCATGGTGGGCGGCAGTACGGCCGCCTTCGAGACGGTGCGGGAACCGTTCGGGCGCTTCGGATCCCTGGTCATCCACGCCGGCGAGGTCGGTGCGGGTACGCGCATGAAGCTGGCGCGCAACCTGCTGCACTTCGTCGCCTTCACCGCGGCGTCGGAGGCACAGCGACTGGCCGAGGCGGGCGGGCTGGACATCGCCACGCTCGGCAAGGTGGTCCGGCACTCCGACTCGCACACCGGCGGGCCCGGCGCGATCATGCTGCGCAAGACCACCGCGCCGGTCGCCGCGGACGACTTCTGGTTCCCGGTTCTCGGCCACGTCCGCGACCTCGGCGAGAAGGATCTGGCGCTGGCGCTGGATCTGGCCGGGCGGCTGGATGTCGATCTGCCGCTGGCGCGGCGCGCATTGCACGACCTGGGTGACGGGCTCGGTGTGGGGCCCGGAACGATCGCGAAGGAGCAGTCATGACAGCGGATCAGAGTCCCTCGGAGCAGCGGCGGCAGGGCCTGAAGAAGATGTCGGAGGTGTACGGGTTCGATCTGCCGAACCTGGCCGGTGATCCGTTCTTCGAGGTCACCGTCGATCACCTGTTCGCCGATATCTGGAATCGGCCCGGCCTGTCGCTGCGCGACCGGCGGCTGCTGCTGCTCGGCGCCATTACGGCGCAGGGACATTCGGAGATCGCCGAGATCCAGGTCGGCGCGGCCCTGCGCAATGGCGAGCTCGACGCCGATCAGCTGCGTGAGATCGCGGTGTTCCTCGCGCACTACGTGGGCTGGCCCGCGGCCACCAAGCTGGACGGCGTCATTCGCAAGACGCTCGCCAAGGACAAGAAGAAGTAATCCCTACCCGCAGTGAGGAATACAGAGACAATGGCGGAAACCGCAAGCGTCCGACCGCTTCTGGCCGGCGAGGTCGAGACCTGGGATCACCAGGCCGACGTCGTGGTCGTCGGCTTCGGCATCGCCGGGGTGTGCGCGGCCATCGAGGCCGCACGCTCGGGGTCCGATGTCCTGGTGCTGGAACGCACCGGCGGCTGGGGCGGTGCGGCCGCCATGTCCGGCGGCTTCATCTATCTCGGCGGCGGTACCGCGCTGCAGCAGAAACTGGGCTTCGAGGACACCGCCGAGAACATGGAGGCATTCCTCACCGCGGCCCTGGGCCCGGGCGTCGACAAGGCCAAGGTCCACGACTACTGCCAGGGCAGTATCGAGCACTTCGATTGGCTCGTCGCCCAGGGTGTTCCGTTCAAAGAGGAGTTCTGGGGCGAGCCCGGCTACGAGCCGCCCGGCGACCAGGGCCTGATGTATTCCGGCGGCGAGAACGCCGCGCCGTTCAAGGACTCGATCCCGCCCGCGCCGCGCGGTCACCTGGCCTGGACCAAGGACAAGAAGCTGGGCGAGAAGGGCGGCGGCTACATGCTGATGGAACCGCTCGCCCACAAGGCCGACGAGCTCGGCGTGCGGCACGAATACGACGTGCGGCTGCGCCGGCTCATCGTCGACGAGACCGGGCGCGTGGTGGGCGTGGCCGCCACCCGCTACGGCAAGCCGGTACACGTGCGCGCCGAACGCGGCGTGGTGCTGGCCACCGGCAGCTTCGCCTACAACCATGAAATGGTGCAGCGCTACGCGCCCAAGATCTCCGGCCGTCCCACCGCCACCGTCGAGGAGCACGACGGCATCGGCATCCGGGTCGCCCAGGCGCTGGGCGCGGATCTCGCGCACATGGACGCCACCGAGGTGGCGCTGGTGGTGGATCCGCAGGTGGTGGCGCGCGGCATCCTGGTGAACGGGCGCGGGCAGCGCTTCATCACCGAGGACACCTACGCCGGGCGCATGGGTCAGGCTGTGCTGCAGGAGCAGGGCAATCAGGCGTACCTGGTGATCGACGAACTCGCGCTGGAGGAGGCGATGGAGAGCAAGTCCTCGCTGTCCTTCCTGCGCACCGCACCGACCTGGGTGGCCGAGACGGTCGCCGAGCTGGAGAGCGAGATGGGGCTGCCGGAACACACCCTGCAGGCCACCGTCGACCTCTACAACCACCACGCGGAGCAGGGCGAGGATCCGTTGCTGCGCAAGAAGACCGAATGGGTCAAGCCCATCCGCACCCCGCTCGGCGCCTACGACCTGCGCGGCTACACCGGCGGCTTCACCCTGGGCGGCCTGCGCACCGACCTGGACTCCCGAGTCCTCCACGTCTCCGGCGAGCCCATCCCCGGCCTGTACGCCGCGGGCCGCGTCACCTCAGGTATCTGCGCCGGCGGCTACGCCTCGGGATGTTCCCTCGGCGACGGCAGCTTCTACGGCCGCCGCGCCGGCGTCTCCGCCGCCAAGCAGCTCTGAAAGGAGCCGTCCCCCATGCGATTCGGCATCGTCCTGTTCACCAGCGACCGTGGGATCACGCCCGCGGCCGCCGCCAAGGCCGCCGAAGATCGAGGCTTCGACTCCTTCTTCGTCCCCGAGCACACCCACATCCCCGTCAAACGCGACGCGGCGCACCCCCAGACGGGCACCTCCGAACTCCCCGACGACCGCTACATGCGCACCCTCGACCCGTGGGTGGCCCTCGGCACGGCCGCCGCGGTCACCTCCCGCATCGAGTTGTCCACCGCGGTAGCGCTGCCCACCGAGAGTGACCCCATCACCCTCGCCAAGACCATTGCCACCCTGGACCACCTCTCGGGCGGCCGCGTCACCCTCGGCGCCGGATTCGGCTGGAACACCGACGAACTCACCGACCACGGCGTACCCGGCAACAAGCGCCGCACCGTGCTGCGCGAATACATCGAAGCCATGCGTGCCCTCTGGACCGAGGACGAAGCCGCCTACTCCGGTGATTTCGTGTCCTTCGGCCCCAGCTGGGCCTGGCCCAAGCCGATCCAATCCCACATCCCCGTCCTCATCGGCGCCGGCGGCACCGAGAAGACCTTCAAGTGGATCGCCCGCTCCGGCGACGGCTGGATCACCACCCCCTACGAATCCGACGTCTCCGCCTCCACCACCCTGCTGATGAAGCACTGGCAGGAAGCAGGCCGCGAAGGCACTCCGCGCGTGGTGGCCCTCGGCCACAAACCCGACCCCGAAAAGCTCTCGGCCTGGGCCGAAGCCGGAGTCACCGACGTCCTCTACGGCCTCCCCGACAAACCCGAACCCGACGTCCTCGCCTACCTCGACCGCCTGGCGGGCAAACTCGCCCCGCTGGGCCTGACCACCGCGACCGACTGACCCGTCCGACACGCGGCCCGGAACAACACCGACCTCCCCGCCCGCAAGAGACCGCAGGGCGCGGAGGTCGGTCTGTGTCGAGGCAGGAGGAAGCAAGATAACCGAAACGCGCCTTGAAAACTCTTGGCAAATCCTGAGATTCGCGCCGCACGCCGTCTAGTTGCAGGCGGCGATGCGTTGCAGGATTCGCAGTGCTCCGACCGCAGCGAGTTCACGGAACTTCCCGCCGGCCGCGACTCGGCGAGAGAGGGCATCGGCGTCGCGGAGCGCGAGCAGCCCGCCACCGGCGATCCAGTGAGCCCAGTCGTCGTAGGCGCGCTCCGCGCCGGCATCGGAGCCCGGCTCGGCGATCAGGAGCAGACGCAGCGGCTTACGCCACCCACGAACCTCGCTGTCGTAATTACCCGGCGTGGCTTCGTCAGGATTACCCGGTGCGGCCTCGTCGGCGCGAGCAGCGACTTCCAGAATGACGCCCTTGCCCGCATATGCGCGCGCGGCGTCGGACAATGCGCGAGCCTCGTCAACCGGCCACGTTCCGTTGATTTGCTCGATCAGTGCCAACATTTCGCGGGCGGTGGCCTGGAGCGCGATGCGGTTCATTCGAAAGCCTTTCCGATGCGCGCTCATTCATACGGTTCGCGCATACCGCGAGTTGCTCGGCGGGCTCGGCCATAGTAGCATCCGGACACGTGTCTGATCCCCTTTCCGCCCGCCCTGCGGTGAGCATGGAGGCCACTCGCCGGCGGCTCACCGAGAAGCAGGCCGATACCGTGGACCGCCTGACCCGCGCGGCCATGGATGTGCTGTCGCGGGAGGGGTTCTCCGGGCTCACCGTGCGCATGGTGGCGGCGCAGGCCGGGGTGGGCACGGCCACCGCGTACACCTATTTCTCCTCGAAGGAACACCTGGTCGCGGAGATGTTCTGGCGGCGACTGGCCGCCACCGAGCCGCCCGCCGCGGAGGGCTCCGATTCGACCGCGCGGGTGCTGGCGGTGCTACGGCAGATCGCGCTGCTACTGGCCGACGAGCCGACCCTCGCGGGCGCGGTGACGGCCGCACTGCTGGGGACCGATCCGGATGTGGCGCATCTGCGACTGCGGATCGGTGGTGAGATCCGGCGGCGATTGATCGACGCGCTGGGCGCGGACGCCGATCCCGAACTCGTGGAAACCCTGGAGATGATCTACGCGGGCGCACTGGTGCGCGCCGGCATGGGCTACGTGTCCTACGCCGAGATCGCCGATCGGATGGAGAAGTTCGCGCTGCGCGTACTGCGCAGCTGAGAACGCTTGCCGGGCAATAACACTCTCTTGCCGGGCAATAACTCCCGTTGTACCTTCTGGACAGGTGCCTATCCGGGAGGTCGCGGATGACCCTGGGCAAACCGCGCGCGGTAACCGGTGGCGAGCACGAGCTCGGCTACCGCGAGAAGATGCGCGGCCACGCCACCACCATCGCCCGCGAGGTGAACCGCATGCTGGCCGGCTGGGGCGACGCGGGCGAGGTCGACCTGCTCGAATTCCTCGCCGAACTCACCATGTACACGTCCTCGGCCTGCCTGATCGGTCCCAGGTTCCGCGAGGAACTCGACGGTCGCTTCGCGCGCCTCTTCCACGACCGCCGCCACGACGACGCCCGCCACCAGCTGATGAAACTGGTGCGCCACATCATGGCCGGGCGGATGGCGAATCCATCGACAGGCGAGAACGAGCGGGACCTGCTCGACGAGCTGGTATCGGACCCGGACGAGCAGGGCCGGCCATGCTTCTCACCCAGCGAGGTCACGGGAATCTTCATCTCGATCATGGTCGCCGGCCACCACACCGCTTCGGGGGCGGCAGCCTGGACGATCATCGAATTACTGCGGAATCCGCAGGTGCTGGCGCAGGTCGTCATCGAACTGGACAGCCTCTACGCCGACGGCGCGGACGCGAGTTCCGCCGCGCTGCAGCAGATGCCGAATCTGGAGGCTGTCCTCGAGGAAGTCCTGCGCCGGCACCCACCGCTCATCATCGATCCCGGTGACCTGATGGCCACGAGTCCCGCCGTCTCCATACGGATTCCGGATGTCGGCGAAGCATTCACGCTCATACAGCTGAAGGCGATCTTCTCGATCCTGTTGCGGGACTGGGAGTTCGAGCTCGCGCAGCCATCGGACAGCTACGGCGACGATCATTCCGGGATGGCGGCGGAGCCGCGACAGCCGTGCGCGGTGCGGTACCGCCGCCGCACACGACCGCCGGAAAGCTGAATTACAGCGCGCCCTCGAGGGCGGCCACGACCGCCGGGTCCTTCGGCTCGGTGCGCGGACGGAACCGCCCCAGCACCGCGCCGTCCCGGCCGATCAGGAACTTCTCGAAGTTCCACTGGATGTCCCCGGCCTCGCCGGCGGCGTCCGCGACCTGGGTCAGCTCCCGGTACAGCGCGATCCGGCCCTCGCCGTTGACGTCGCTCTTCTCCAGCAGCGGGAAGTCCACTCCATAAGTGACGGAACAGAATTCCGCGATCTCCTCGGCGGTGCCGGGCTCCTGGCCCATGAACTGGTTGCACGGCACGCCGACCACGGTGAAGCCCTGCGGCCCATAGGTCTGCTGCAGTTCGACCAAGCCCGTGTACTGCGGGGTGAGCCCGCACTTGGAGGCGACATTGACCAGCAGCACGACCTTGTCGCCGGCCAGTTCGGCCAGCGTGGTGGGCTTGTCGGTGAGCGTGCGGAGCGGAATTTCGCGAAGATTCGTCACAAACACGAATACTAGAACGGGTTCGTGGAGGTCACCGGTTCAGGAGTAACGCACCTGCCAGTGTTTGATGCCGTTGATCCAGCCCGACCGCAGCCGCTGCGGCGGCGCGACCTCGGTGATCTCCGGCATGGCGTCGGCGATGGCATTGAACATCAGGTCGATCTCCAGCCGCGCCAGATTCGCGCCCACACAGAAGTGGTTTCCGGTCCCGCCGAAGCCGACATGCGGATTGGGATCACGCTCCACATCGAATTCGAAGGGGTGTTCGAAGACCTCCTCATCGAAGTTGGCAGAGCTGTAGAACAGCCCCACCCGCTGCCCCTCCAGCACTTTCTGCCCGCCGATTTCGGTGTCGTGCATGGCGGTTCGCTGGAACGCCGAGACCGGAGTCGCCCAGCGCACGATTTCGTCGGGTGCGGTGCGCGGCCGGCGCCGCTTGTACAGCTCCCACTGATCGGGGTGATCCACAAAGGCTTTCATGCCGTGCGCGATGGCATTGCGGGTGGTTTCATTGCCCGCCACCGACAACAGGATGACGAAGAACCCGAACTCGTCCGACCCCAGGGCCTCCCCGTCCACATCGGCGGTGACCAGCTGGGAGACGATGTCGCCGACCGGGTGGGCCCGGCGCTGTTCGGCCATGACGTACGCGTATCCGAGCAGTTCGGCATTGGCGGTCATATTGCTGCCCGCGAATTCCGGATCGTCGTAGTTGAGCAGCTGATTGGACCAGGTGAACAGCTTGTGGCGGTCGTCCTGCGGCACGCCGAGCAGTTCCGCGATGGCCTGCAGCGGCAGCTCGCACGCCACCTGTTGGACGAAATCGCCACCGCCGCTCGCCTTCGCCTCCCGTACGATCTTTTCCGCGCGTTCGGTGAGCGCGGCCCGCAATCCCTCGATGGCGCGCGGAGTGAATCCCTTGGAGACGATGCGCCGGATCTTGGTGTGCTTGGGCGGATCCATATTCACCAGCAGCGCCTCGCGCCCGAGTTCGAGCTGTTCGGGTTCGGAGTCGGCGGGCATTTTGATGATGGAGCCCTTGCGATTCGAGGACCAGAGTTCCGGTCTGCGGGAGATCTCCTTGACATCCTCGTGACGGGTGATCACCCAGTAACCGTCGTCGTCCATGGGTGCGGCCTGCTCGGGAGTCTGGGCATTCCACCAGACCGGCGCCGTGCGGCGCAGCAGTGCGAACTCCTCGGCGGGGCTGTGGTCGGCCCAGAGCGCGGGATCGGTGAAATCGAATCCGGCCGGTAATGACGGAACAGACACTGTTCCTCCTCGAGCAAGGTGCCGCTATGATCACGAAATTGGAACGTGTTTCACAGAAATTGAACCATGCCGACCTGCGGCCGGGCAGCGTTTCAGCCTCCGATCCCCCGGTTCCCGCACGCCCTGCGGGGGCAGCTACCCAGCAGCAGTGGATCTGCAACATGTTCAACCAAGATTCGCCGCGTCGACAAGATCGGCCAACCCGTCCTGAAGTCGATCTTGTGACTGGACAGCATGTCCACTGTGTCGGCAGACTAGAACTTGTTCTACAGTGATGCCAGGCACACTCGAAGATGAGGTAACTGATATGACCGCTTCCCCGGGCTCCACGTCCGAAGCCGATTACGTCGTCGTTGGCGCGGGCAGCGCCGGTGCAGTATTGGCCGGACGGCTCGCTCAGCGTGGCGCGAGCGTGATTCTGTTGGAGGCCGGGCGCAAGGACAACACCCAGCTGGTCACCCGCCCCGGCATGATCTCGATGGTCCACACGGTTCCGCAGCTGAAGAAGCTGGTGGCGTGGAAGCAGTACTCGGTCCCGCAGAAGCACGCCAACGACCGACTGATCCCCATGACCCGCGGCAAGGTACTGGGCGGCTCCAGCTCCATCAACGGCATGCTCTACGTGCGCGGCAACCGCGCCAACTTCGACTCCTGGGCCGCCGAGGGCAACACCGGCTGGAGCTACGACGAGGTCCTGCCCGCCTACAAGCGCCTCGAGAACTGGGTCGACGGCGCGGACGACTACCGCGCCACCGGCGGCCCGATCGAGGTGACCCGCCCCCGCGACATCACCCCGATCTCCGAGGAGTTCATGACCGCCGCGTCCGAGACCCTCGGCGCGCCGATCATCAAGGACTACAACGGCGCGTCGCAGGAAGGCATCTCGATCTTCCAGCAGAGCGTGAAAGACGGTGTGCGCTACAGCTCTTCGCGCGGCTTCATCACCAACATGCCGAACTCGAACCTGACCGTGCTCACCCACGTGCAGGCCACCCGCGTGGTGATCGAGAACGGCCGCGCCACCGGCGTCGAGATCGCCGAGAAGAACGGCTCGCGCCGTATCGTGCGCGCCGCCAAGGAAGTCATCGTCTCCGGCGGTGTCATCGGATCGCCGCAGCTGCTCATGCTCTCGGGCATCGGCCCGGCCGGGCACCTGCGCGACCTCGGCATCGAGGTCGTCGCCGACCTGCCCGTCGGCCAGAACCTGCACGACCACCTGTTCGTGCCCATGACCTTCGTGTCCAAGAAGGCCATCCACCGCGGCATCCCGACCTACTTCGCGCGCGGCATCCTCAAGGAGATGCGCAACCCGGGCAGCTCCTTCATGGGCCGCACGGTCTTCGAGGCCGCCGGCTTCGTCAAGACCAAGTTCGCCGAGGGCGACCACCCGGACATGCAGATCCACACCCTGCCGTGGAGCTACCCGACGCCCAACCAGGACGCCGACAAGCTGCACCTGGTGGACCGCCGTCCGGCGCTCACCGTCATGCCCAGCCTCATCTACCCGAAGAGCCGTGGCGAACTGAAGCTGGCCTCCGCCGACCCGTTCGCCTCGCCGCTCATCGACCCGGGCTACCTGACCGACCCGTGGGACACCGAGTTCCTGATCGAGGGCATCAAGATGATCCGGGAGGTCATGTCGCACAAGAGCATCGCGGGCGACATCACCGAGAACTTCTTCCCGGGCCAGGAGTGGGCCGACGAGACGGCGCTGCGCCGCGAGCTGCCCAACCGCGTGCACTCCATCTACCACCCGGTCGGCACCTGCCGCATGGGTGTGGACGAGCGCGCGGTCGTCGACCCGACGCTGAAGGTGCACGGCATCGAGGGCCTGCGCGTCGCCGACGCCTCGATCATGCCCAGCATCACCGGCGGCAACACCAATGCGCCGAGCTACATGATCGGCGAGAAGGCGGCCGAATTCATCGGCTGACCACAAGCCCGCGGAGGCGTGCTGCTACTTCCCTGGTAGCTCCCCCGCGCGGGTCAGTGGCTCACGACCACCGCTGACCCGAAACAGCCCCGGGCCTACTACCTCTCGGCCCGGGGCTGTTGTTTTCTCGTATCAAGAGGAGTCACGGTGTCCCTGCCGGTCGATATCTGGCTCAACGCGCCACTCACCGAATCGGGCTCCCGCGCAGCGCGATTGCGCGAGCTCGGGGTGGACGGGGTGTTCACCTTCGAAGGCGCGCACGACGTGTTCCTGCCGCTGACGCTGGCCGCCACGTCCGGCGTCGACATCATGACCAATGTGGCGATGGCGTTCCCGCGCAGCCCGATGCATCTGGCTCACACCGCGTGGGATCTGCAGTCGTTGTCGGGCGGGCGGTTCCGGCTCGGGCTCGGCAGTCAGATCCGGACCCATATCGAGCGGCGCTACGGCAGCACCTGGTCGGAGCCGGTGGAACGAATGCGTGACACCGTGCTGGCGGTGCAGGCGATCCTGCGGGCCTGGCAGGACGGGCAACGACTGGACTACCGCGGCCGGTTCTGGCAGCACACGCTCATGACCCCGCAGTTCGATCCCGGGCCGAATCCCCATGGGGCGCCACCGGTTCTGGTCGGCGCACTGGGGCCGCGCATGACCACCATGGCGGCGGAGGTGGCGAACGGCCTGCTGGTCATGCCGTTCAATACCGAGCGGCACTTCCGGGAGCGGACTCTCGCCGCGGTCGCACAGGGGCGCGGAGACTCGACCCGGCCCTTCGAGATCATCGTGGAAGCAATTGTGGCCATGGGCGATTCGGAGCGGGAGCTGATCGAGGCGCGCCGGGCCGTGCGAAACCTGCTGGCCTTCTATGGTTCCACGCCCGCCTACCGTCCGGTCCTGGAGGTGGAGGGCTGGGCGGAGCTGCAACCCGAGCTGAACCTGCTCTCCAAGCAGGGGCGGTGGCGGGAGATGGCCGGGCTGATCGAGGACCCGATGGTGGACGCGCTCACCGTCAGCGGCACACCGGTCGAATGCGCGGAGCTGATCAGTACCCGCTTCGGCGACAGCGCCTCTCGCGTCTGCTGCTATTTCCCGGGCTACCAGGTCACCGATGCCGCCATCGCCGACCTGGTAGCCGCGCTGCACGGCTAGAGTTTCGCACGCGTTGAGCATCGACTCTCCGAAAGGGCCGGGAATCGTGTGGTCTCCGATGATCCACAGTTGTCCCCAGCCGACCTCGAGACTGTGGATGCCGTGGTCACCAATTGCGCTGCCGCGATAGCCGATTCGGGCACGGTGGTGCTCGACGGCGGTCATCGTCGCCGCCCGACTCCGCGAAAACTGCCAATTAGCAGGCATTTTCACAATTACAAGATCTTGTTAAGGCTGCGCCAAGCGCGGCTCGGCATCGTTTGTGTCACCGCCGGAACACACCGGCGGACCCAACGAGCCACCATCCGGGGGTGGGAACGCTGGGGCCGACCCGTCTACGAGGGGTGGCGGGTCGGCCACAGCAAACCAACCAACCGGTACTCGATTGGGGACATGGCCTGCCGCGAAGGGGGTGGTAGGCCAGCGCAGAACCCGCCGAGTCCGACCACGAGGGGTGTCGGGCACGGCGGGTTCTTTGTGTGGCAGGCTAACGGTTAGCGATCTTGTTCGTCCGATTTGTGGCTTTGTCCGCCCGGCACACGGCATCATGTAGGTAAGTGCGCCAAGAAGATTGGGATTGCCGATGGAAACCGTGGTCGTCTTCGTGCTGGCCTGCCTGATCTACTGGTGGGGCCTACTCTGACGTGGGAGTTTGCGCGACCGCGTGCAGCGCGTCCGCGATGCGGCGGCTGAAGTGGTCGGCATCCTCGGTGCCGTGCGTAAGGGCGCGCATCAGGGTCGCACCCCGCAGGAATTCGAAGATCGCCTCGACATCGCAGGCGCCGGCCGCCTGACCCGATTCGGCAGCGGCCATGAGCAGCTCGCGTAGCGCCTGAATCGTCGGCCGCTCGCCGCCGTCGAGCAGGCGGCGGTAACTCTCCCGATCGTCGTGATACTCCGAGAGCAGGCCGGGAATGGCCGAGCGGGCCGCCGGGTGCGCGGCGGCATTGAGGAACAGGCGGGTCCAGGCCAGTAGGTCGGCGCGCAGATCGCCGCTGGGTACCGGGTGATTCTCGGTGTCCAGGGCGAAGATCGCGTCCTCCACCAGGGCACGCTTGCCGGGCCAGCGGCGGTAGATCGAGGTCGTGACGACCCCGGCGCGACGGGCCACGGCCGCGATGGTGGTGGCCTGGTAGCCGTCGCGGACCAGGAGTTCCTGGGTCGCGGTGAGCACCAGGGCGTCCAGCTGCGGGTCGCGTGGACGGCCGGGGCCCGTGCGGGCGGTCCCTGCTGCGGTCACGTGGTCTCCCTCGGTCGGGTCGGCGAACTTTTCTGGAACAGGTTACATTCTCGTCATATTTGGAATACGCTACGCACCGTATTCTAATTCAGTGTGGCCCAGGCCACCCACTGCGAGAGGCACGTCGATGCTGACGCCCCAGGACGAACTGCTCGCCCACCAGCTCCCCACCACCTTCGACCACGTCCAGCAGAGCGATCTGCGCTGGACCGAACGCGTCGTGATGTACGGGTTCGACACCACCGGCGAGATCAGCGTGATGACCGGCATGGCGCGCTACCCCAACCGCAACGTGCTCGACGCGTATGCCATGGTCACCATCGGCAACAAGACCGCCCACGTGGTCCGGCTGTCCCGCGAGATCGGCGGAAAGTACGACGGCATCGCCGACTGGACCGTCGGGCCGTTCAAGTACGAGATCCTCGAACCGCTGCGCGAGGTGCGCGCCACCCTCGGCGACAACGAGCACGGCGTGCGGCTGCGCCTCGACTTCCAGGGCCAGTTCCCCGCCTACGAGCAGGAACCCGCGTTCTTCCGCACCCGCGGCCGGGTCCGCGAGGACGCCCGGCGCTACTACCAGAACGGCCGCATCTCCGGCTGGATCGAGGTCGAGGGCAAGCGCTACGAGATCGACCCGGAGACCTGGTGGTTCGGTCGCGACCACTCCTGGGGCACCCGGCACGGCGGTGGCGGCGGCAGCCTCGGCGAGGGCGAGGGCCTGCAGCCCGGTGAGATCCCCGACGGCGTCCTCTACTACATGGGCATCTTCCAGTTCGAGGACGAGCTGGTGCACTTCGCACAGCGCGAGACCGCAGACGGACAGCGCTGGCACTTCGAGGGCACGGTGCTGCCGCCCCTGGACTCCGGCAAGCAGCCCACGCCGATCGTGACCACCGACCACGCGCTGAGCTTCCGCGACGACTTCCGCATCGTCAGCGGCGGCAGCTTCACCGTGCGCTCGGCCGACGGGCGCAATCGCGAATTCTCCATCACCCCGGTCTCCGACTTCTGGCCCGGCATCGCCGGATACGACTTCTATCGCGGGTACGCGTCGGGTCTGTGGCGCGGTGAGAACTGGAGCGAGGGCATGACCGTCGACCTCACCGACACGGCCGATCTGAAACAGGCCAGCATGCTCAGCGAGACCTTCTGCCGCGTCGAGACCGAGGGCAAGGTCGGCTACGGGCTGGTCGAAATGGTGTTCCTGGGTCGCAATACGCGGTACGGGTACGAGGGATACTGACGGTGAGCACCACCCGAATTCCCGCCGAGCACCTGGGCGAGGCCCTGGGCCCCCTGGTGCGCGCACACTTCCCGGGCTCGGGCACCGCGCAGGTTCGCAATCTGGCCCGCACCGAACGCGGATTCGCCACCGAGACCTACCTTTTCGAGGTCGAGGACAATTTCGGCACCGTGCCGCTGGTCCTGCGGCGGCCGCCCGACATGTCGCTGTTCCCGGACTACGACCTGCTGCGGCAGGTTCTGGTCATGCAGCGCCTTGCCGAGACCGGAATCCCGGTGCCGACCGTCGCCTGGCTGGACCGCGGCGACAATTCCCTCGGCAGTCCGTATTTCGTCATGAACCGGCTGGAAGGCCGAGCGCCGAGCGATTATCCGTCGTATCACACGGCCGGAAACTACTTCGAGGCCACGCCCGAACAGCGGGCCCGCATGTGGTGGGGGTGCGTGGACACCATCGCGGACATCAACCAGCTGGACTGGCGCGCACTGCGATTGAGCTTCCTCGCCCTCCCACAATACGGAACCGGAGTCATCGAGCAGGGTGTGAACTATCTCGACGCCGCGCTGAACTGGGCCTGTGAAGGCAATCCGCCGGAGACCTATCGGCGCGCCATCGCGTATCTGCGGGAGAACGTCTACGAGCCGGAGCAGGTCAGCCTGTGCTGGGGTGACGCTCGCATGTCGAACATCCTCTACGACAACCACTTCCAGGTTCGCGGCGTACTGGACTGGGAGATCGCGCACCTCGGCGCGCCCGAGTCGGATCTCGCGTGGCTGCTGTTCCTGGACTGGGCCTGCAGCGAATATGAGGGCCATCCCCCTCTGCCCGGCACCCCGTCGCGCGAGGAGACCATCGCCTATTACGAGAAGCGCACCGGAACTACCGTGCGCAATATCGGCTACCAGGAGATCTTCTCTGCGGCGCTGCTGTCGATTCCGCTGCTGCGCATGTCGCATCGGGTCCGACTGCCGCCGGAGATGAACATCACCGGGTTCTGCACCAGCCGGATCGAGCAGCTGCTCGGCTGACCGATAGTCCTCGCGTGTTTCGCCCTGCCGGCGCTGTCGGGGCGAAACCGATTCCCGCCCTTCGGCTCCGCGCGGTCGATCGGCGACAAAGAGCACCGCGCCCCCGGCGATTCGCCGGGGGCGCGGTGTGCCCTTCGGATTGTGCTCAGCGGGCCTCGACCATCGCGGCCTCGGACTCGGGCGAAACACCTTCCGGTGCAGCCGGCTTCGCGCCCTTCATCAAGAAGAAGGCGACCACCGTGGCGGCCAGCACCGCCGCGCCACCGGCCAGGAAGGTGTTCGACATGGCGTCGGTGAAGGCGTCGCGGGCCGCGGCCACCAGGGTGCCGTCACCGGTGGCGAAGGCGCCGGCGATGCCCTCCCGGGCCGCCGCCGGGGCATCCCCGGGCATGCCATCGGTGTAGGTACCGGCCAGCACCGCGCCGAGCACCGCCACACCGAGCGCGCCACCGGTCTGCTGGATGGTGTCGTTCAGCGCCGAACCCACACCCGCCTGCTCCGGCGGGATGGCGCCCATCAACGCACCGACGGCGGCCGGCATGGCCAGGCCCGCACCGGCGCCGACCAGCGACATGGCCAGGGCCGGCAGCCAGAAGCCGGAGTCGGAGGTCAGCGCGGCCAGGGCGCCGAAGCCGCCGGCCAGCACCAGCATGCCGACCAGGGCGACGGGCCGCACGCCCAGCTTCTGCACCAGACCGGCACCCAGGCCGTTGAACACCAGCGCGGTCAGCGCGAACGGCGTGAAGGCAAGAGCCGTCTTGATGGGCGAGTAGCCGAGCACGAACTGCAGGTACTGGGTCAGCACCAGGGTCAGGCCGGCATTGGCGAAGGTGGCCAGCACCAGCGAGAAGCTGGATCCGGTGAAGACCCGGTTGCGGAACAGCTGCAGCGGAACCATCGGGTGCTCGGCCTTCAGTTCCCGAATCACGAAGGCCACCAGCACGACAACCGCCAGCACCAGGGTCACCCAGGTACCGCTGAGACCCTTGGCGGGGAACTCGATGATGGACCACACCAGCGACACCGTGCCGACGATCGAGAGCACCATGCCCGGCAGATCGATCGGACGGGCGGGGCCCTTGGATTCCGGCATCAGGGCGAAGGCGGCCGTGATGGCCAGTGCCGCGATCGGCACGTTCAGCAGGAAGACCGAACCCCACCAGAAGTGGTTCAGCAGCACGCCGCCCAGCACCGGGCCGCCGACCATGCCCAGCACGGACACACCGGTCCACGCGGCGATCGCCCTGGGCCGCTCGTCCTCGTCGAACACGGTGATCAGGATGGACAGCGTGCTCGGCATGATGAGCGCGCCGCCGACCGCCATGATCACGCGGCCGGAGATGAGCATCCCCGCGCTGGTCGCGTAGGCCGCGATGAGCGAGGCCGCGCCGAAGAGCGCCAGCCCGAGCACCATCACCAGCCTGCGGCCGAAGCGGTCCGACAGGCTGCCGGTGGTGAGCAGCAGGCCCGCGAAGACCAGGATGTAGGAGTCGATCACCCACTGCAGGGCCTGGGACCCGGCGTGCAGGTCGATCGCGATCTCCGGCAGCGCCACGGTGAGGACCATATTGTCGATCACCAGCACCAGCGTGGCCAGGCAGAGCACGACGAGAATCAGCCAGCGCTTCGGGTTGCGCTGGGCCGCAGGCGATGTCAGCGCCTCGGTCATTTTGTCGGCAGTCATTTCGGTTCCCCTTCGAGAAGCTCTCCCGCACACTGTGCAGCGTTGTCGAACACTGTACGGTCTCCGTACACTGTTCGCAAGAAGGAACGGTGTACGGTCGAACGAACGGCGTTCTAGCTGGGGTTATGCTGTTCCGCAGACAAAGGAGGAAGAGCCATGGCGGCCAAGGCACAGGAGTTCTCGTCGGTGTGGACCCGCCCGCAGCGACAGCGGCGGGATCAGCCCGCGCTGAGCCGGGAACAGATCGTGTCCGAAGCTCTCGCGCTGCTCGATACCGAGGGCTACGACGCGCTCAGCATGCGCAAGCTCGGCACCCGCCTCAATGCCGGAGCCACCTCGCTCTACACGCATGTCACGAACAAGGACGAGATCCTGGAACTGGTGATCGATGAGGCGTTCGGCGAGGTCCACGAGCCCGCCACCATCGCACCGGAGAATTGGCGCGCCGATCTACTCGCTCTGGGTCGCGATGTGCGCGATACCGTCCTGCGCCACCCCTGGATGAGCACCGCCATCACCGGCGCCGGACTCGCCTACCTCGGCCCCAATCTCATGCGCCTGTCGAACGCCATGCTCGCGACCCTCGAAGCGGCGGGCTTCGACGACGGGGAGGCGGACCGGGCCTCGAATGCCTTCTGGGCCTTCGTCCTCGGCTCCGCCGGCACCGAAACCGCCATGCTCACCAGCGTCTCCCGCAGCGGGCTCAGTGAACAGGAATGGTTCGCCAAGATGATGGCCGTGTCCGAACAGGCGGTACGCGGTTACCCCCACGTCGCCAAACGGTACGGCGTCTACCGGGAACTCGACCCCACGCAGTCCAGGAGCGACTTCTTCGACTCCGAGCTCGGACTCATCCTGGACGGACTGGAGTTTCGGCGCGACCGCGCCAAATGAGCGGCGACGACCGGCGATTCAGCCCAACGTCGCCAGCCGGCGCCGCTGGGCTGGAGTCTCTACCACCACCGAGCCGATCACCAATCCGGCCAGCGCGCTGAGCAATCCCGCCACCGGAATGCGGGTCGCGATCGGCAGCAGCCCCGCCACCAGCACGGCGGTGAGCAGGCGGATCACCACGACGCTCTCGCGAATTCCGGTGAAGGCGGCCCGGGTCAGCGCTACCGACCCCAGGTACACGATCACGCCGCCGACGACACAGTCAACGGCGGTGGCATTCGAATGCGCGTTGCCGCCGGTCACGGCGATGCCCATGGATGCCCCGGTCAAGGCCAGGCCGAGCAGCAGCGGCAGGTGCCCGAAGGTATAGAGGTGCAGCAGTTTTCCGGTGCGCGCCAGCTCGGTGTGCGAACCCGGGCGCATACCGCTGCCATTGAAATACGACCACCACAGGCCCACGGTGAGCGCGAACGCGGCGGCCGCGGTCACCGCCGCCCAGCCCGCGGTGTGCACCGCCGCCAGGCCATTGGTGAAGCCGAGCACCGACTCGCCCAGGATCACAATGGTGAAGAGCCCGAAGCGTTCTCGCAGATGGTCGGTCTCCTGCTCGACGCCGGCCAGCCGCCGGGTCGCCACCAGCGGCAGGGCCAGCTCCACGAGCATGGCCAGCGTCCAGGCGCCATAACGCAGCGGGCCGGCGTCGAAGGCGAGGCCGCCCACCCAACCCACCGCGCTCACGGCCGAACCCAGTGTGAACGAACGGAATACGGCCCGCAGTGCCGGATTCCGCCGGGAATCCCAGGCGTACAGCAGGGCGACACCGGCCCGGGCCACCAGGTACGCGAGGACGAATCCCGCGTCCACGCCCCGGCTCTGGCCGACCGCGCCCGCGAACACCGCCATGCCGACGATGCCGGTCAGCCCGAAACTGGTGAGCAAGCGGTGGGCCGCGGTATCCCGATCGGCCCGATTGGCGTGCACCGCGTACAGGACCCACGCCCACCACAGCGGCACGAACAGTCCGGCCGCCGCGGCCACCGATCCGGCATCGGGGTGCGCGCCCACCCGATGCGTGATCTGGCCGACCGCCGCGGCGAACACCAGATCCCCGAAGCATTCGAACCAGGTGGCCCGGCGCGGTGTGGTGGTTTCCGGTGCGGCGGCGGAGCTTTCGAGCATGCCGACCAAACTACTGGCCGGTCAGCGACCCGTCGCGAGACTGGTGCCGCCATTGGCGTCGAGCACGACGCCGGTGATGAATCCGTTGGTGGCCAGCATGTGGATGGCGCGGGCGATGTCCTCGGGGCGGCCGACGCGGCCGACCGGGGTGGTCGCCACCAGGCCGTCGAACAGGGCGGTGCGCTGCGCCTCGGGAACCCGGTCCCACCACGGGGTGTCGATGACGCCCGGGGAGACGGCATTGATGCGTAGCGGGGCGAGTTCGACGGCGAGCGGCGGCACCATGGCGTCGAGCGCGCCGTTGATGGCGGCCAGGCCCGCGGTGCCGGGGAAGGCCGAGCGGGACGAGCCCGCGGTCACCAGGGTGACCGAGCCCTGCGAATCCAGGTGCGGGAGCGCGGCTTTCAGGATGCGCACCTGCGGCCAGAACTTGCCGTCGAAGCCGGCGGCCAGCTGGTCCAGATCGAGGTCGGCGAAGGGACCGCTGCCGGCCGAGCCGCTCACCGAGATGACCAGGTGATCGATGGTCCCGGCCTGGGCGAAGAAGGCGTCGATATCGGCCTGGCTGGTGGCGTCCAGGGCGTAGCCGGTGGTCTTGCCGCCGATGCGCGCGACAGCCGCGTCGAGCTTGTCCCGGCCGCGGCCGGTGATGACGACCTCGGCGCCGTCGGCGGCGAAGGCGGTGGCGGTGGCCTCGCCGATGCCGGAGCTGCCACCCATGACGACGACGCGCGGTGTTGTGGTCATTGTCGGAAACCTCTCTGTCGCTGCCCGTCTATTCTTACGGAACTGACAGTCTCGACAACACTGTTGACGAGACTTTTAGTCTCGACAAAGTAGTGAGCTGAGTCACAGGAGGTGATCATGGAAAGCACCGCGGCACAGCCCAATCCGGCGCGGCCGCACACCGGGCGACGGCGCAACGAAGCCACCCGGCAGGCCATCCTCGACGCCTCGCTGCGGCTGCTCGGCGAATCGGCCGGCGCCCCGGTCACCATCGACGCCATCGCGCGGGCGGCCGGCGTCGGGAAGCAGACCGTGTACCGATGGTGGCCATCCAAGGGCGCGGTCCTGCTGGACGCGCTCACCGAGCGGTCGGCGCTCGAGGTGCCGCCGCCGGACAGCGGCTCGCTGCGCACTGATCTGCGCACCCTCATGGAAGCGACTTTCCGTGGCGCGCAGAGCAGTTCGACCGCACCCGCACTGCGCACGCTGGTGCGCGAGGCGGCGCACGACCCGCATCTCGCGGAGCTGTTGCGGACCTTCACCGCCCAGCGCCGGGCAGCGGTGCGGGCCGTGCTCGAGCGCGGGCGGCAGCGCGGCGAACTGCCCGCCGACGCCGATCTCGATCTGCTGGTCGACCAGTTCTACGGGGTGTTCTGGTACCGCTTCATCCTCGGCCACGCGCCCCTGGACGACGCCCTCGCCGAACGGCTCACCGACTCGATGCTGGCCGGCCGCTGAAGAATTCGGCCGAGCGATCCGTCTGCGCCAGATGCCGCAGCGCGGCGATGAGCTCGTCACCGAGGACGTTTCCGACCACGACCGTCTCGGCCATGCTGTCGATACCGCCGCGCGAGGTCAGGACGGCCATATCCAATTCGGCGATCGGCGCCAGGGCGCGGGCGTAGTCGTCGAGGCGGTCCGCGATATCGCCGTGGCCGAGCTGGCGGAGCGCGCCGACCACCTCGGCGGCGGCCGACACCGCCGGATTGTCACGGCCGACGCGCCAGCCCAGGCGATCGAGCATGGCCCCCACCTCGGCGTCGGCGGCAGTGCGTGATTCCTCGTCACAGAAGGCGATGCTGCGGGCGGCCGTGTGCTGGGCGACGCCGAGGATCTTGTGGGTGCCGAGATCCGGATCGTCCAGAGCCGCGATCACCTCGCGCGCCGACGCGATGGAGAGCCCGCCGACCTCGATGAGCGCCCGGATCAGCCGCAGGCGGCGCAGATGCGCGTCGTCGTACTGCGCCTGATTGTGGCCGGTCGCCTCGCCCTTGGGCAGCAGGCCTTCCCGCAGGTAGTACTTGATCGTCGGGGTGGACACGCCACTGGCCTTGCTCAGCTCCCCGATTCGCATCGGACCTCCTCGTCACCGCGCGGGCTTGCCCACCGACCCACCATCATAGATAGCCGCGTTATAGACAGCCGAGCTATCCGCTACGCGGGCACAGCGAAGGCCCGCGCCACAATTCGCGGCGCGGGCCTCGTGTGGGGTCCGGGGAGTCGGGTCAGAGCTGCTCGCGGACGCCGATCTCGATGCGCTTGCCGAGCTCGGCGTCGACACTCTTCCAGTAGTCGAAGACACGGCTCAGAATCGGCTCGCGCACACCGCCCAGGATGTGGCCGACCACATTGCCCACCAGGCGATCCCGCTCGGCGTCGTTCATGACCTCGCGGACCAGGGTGCCGGCCTGCGCGAAGTCATTGTCCTCGCGGTGCTGGATGTAGCCGGCCCGGACCATGGTCGGGTCGAACGCCCAGGCGCCGTCGTCGATGGCGCGCGCCGGATCGGCGTGCGGGCCGCCGAAGGAGTTGGGCGCGTACACCGGAACGCTGGCGGCATTGTGCGCGAAGCGCATGGCGCCGTCCTGCGAGTAGGAGTTCACCGGCGCGGCCTTGGCCCGGTTCGGCGGCAACTGCTCGTGGTTCGCGCCGATGCGGTAGCGGTGCGCATCGGCGTAGGCGAAGACGCGGCCCAGCAGCATCTTGTCGGGCGAGAAGGCAATGCCGGGAACCACATTCGAGGGCGCGAAGGCGGCCTGTTCGATATCCACGAAGAAGTTCGCGGGGTTGCGGTTCAGGGTCCAGCGGCCGACCTCGATGAGCGGGTAGTCCTGCTGCGACCAGACCTTGGTCAGGTCGAACGGGTTGAAGCGGTAGTTGTCCGCCTCGGCGACCGGCATGATCTGGACCTTCAGGGTCCAGCTCGGGAAATCGCCGCGCTCGATGGCCTGGTACAGGTCGCGACGGTGGAAGTCGGCGTCCTTACCGGCGAGCTCGTCGGCCTCGGTCTGGGTCAGATTCTTGATGCCCTGGTCGGTCTTGAAGTGGTACTTCACCCAGAAGCGCTCGCCGGCCTCGTTGATCCACTGGTAGGTGTGCGAGCCGAAGCCGTCCATGTGGCGCAGGGTGGCCGGGATGCCGCGGTCGCCCATGAGCCAGGTGACCTGGTGGGCGGTCTCCGGACGCAGGGTCCAGAAGTCCCACTGCATGTTCGCGTCGCGCAGGCCGGACCCGGGCAGGCGCTTCTGCGAGTGGATGAAGTCGGGGAACTTGATCGGGTCCTTGATGAAGAACACCGGGGTGTTGTTGCCGACGATGTCGTAGTTGCCCTCGGTGGTGTAGAACTTCACCGCGAAGCCGCGCGGGTCGCGCCAGGTGTCGGGGCTGCCCTGCTCACCGGCGACGGTGGAGAAACGCACCAGCGACTCGGTGCGGGTGCCCGGCTGAAACAACGCGGCCTTGGTGTAGCGGCTGACATCGCCGGTAACCACCAGTTCGCCGAACGCTCCCGAACCCTTGGCGTGCACCACGCGCTCGGGCACCCGCTCCCGGTTGAAGTGGGCGAGCTTCTCGATCAGATAGTGATCGTGCAGCAGGATCGGGCCCTGTGTGCCCGCGGTGAGCGATTCGTTGTCGCTGGGCACCGGGGCGCCGGTATTGGTGGTGGTCGCCTTGGTCATGTTTTCGAGCGTGCCGAGTTTTCTGGAACTAGTCAAGAAAACTGGGCAAGGCGGTAAGTAAACAAAGGTGTATACGGTCCATCCGCGCAGGTTTGGCAAATATCGAGCGAAGAGTTGTCGCGGGACCGTTGCCCAGATCACAGTGCCCGCCCCGGAATAGATCCGGTGGAGGCCGGGTTGATCCCCCTTGCCGGCGTCGGAACAGCCCCGGGCCGCACCCTTCGTCGCTACGAGCGACCACTCGCCGAGAGGCGCTTGTTGGGCGTCGGCTTCAACTTTCCGGGCTAGCCTGAGCCGCATGTGGCGCATGCGCAGGGGGTTGGCCGGCGCGATAGCGGCGGTATCGACGGCAGGCAGCGTGATCGTGGGCGGCGGTGTCGCGGCGGCGGCGCCCGGGCCGGCACACTGCGGTGCGCCCGAAGGGCGCGAATTCCAGCGCGCCGCACCCGAGGACACCGGGGTGGATTCCCGCCTGCTGACCGCCGCTCTCGACTTCGCGGCCTCCCGAAACCGATTGAACGTCCAGGTCTTCCGGCACAACTGCCTGATCGGCACCGGACCGGGGAATACCCGGACCGATTCGGTGCCGTGGAATGTCTGGAGCGTCACCAAGAGCATCGTCTCCCTGCTCGCCGGAATTGCCTGGGATCAAGGAAAACTCGATATCGACGCACCCCTGGACCGCTATCTCCCGCCGGGCCTCGGCGATGCCGCGCATCGCGCCATCACGGTGCGGAATCTGCTCCAGGAGACCTCGGGTCTGCGTGTCGGTGCTATCACCGAGGGGATTACCGGCATTGTCCCGATCGATCAGTTCAGTGCGGTCCAGGCGCTGGGCGTGCCGTTCGACTCGCCGCCGGGCACGACCTTCCAATACAGCCAGCGCACTGTGGATCTGCTGTCGTATGTGATCGAATCGGCCGTCGGCGAGCCGCTACAGCAATTCGCGCAGCGGGAACTGTTCGGGCCCATCGGAATTCAGCGCGGCGACTACTACTGGGCGCGGGATCGGTCCGGCCACACCTATGGTTACGCGCACCTGTACATCCCGCCCGCCGATCTGGCGCGGCTGGGCATGCTGGTCGCCGAACACGGGCAATGGAACGGGCGCGCCATCATTTCCGCCGACTACCTGAATCGGGCCATCACCCCGTCGGATACCAACCCCTGCTACGGATACCTGTTCTGGACCGGTCCCGGATGCGCGGAGAATCCCGAATTCCTGCCCGCCGACACCTATTCCATGTCCGGATTTGGCCTGCAGCACGTCTTCGTGGTGCCCAGCCTGGATCTGATGGTGGTGTGGACCGGCGTCTTCGGCGTCCACACCACACAGGGCCTGAGCGGCATCCTCCAATACGGCGGCGAGCCGTCGCACGAATTCTTCCGCCGGCTGCTGGCGGCCTTGCGGGACAACCCGATTCCGGATCCCGGCCCCTATGTGGAGGCACCGCTCTCGGTCGACTACCGCTCCTATGTCGACACCGATATCGCGCTGGCCGTCTTCGGCCTCGGCGCTGACTCCTATCCGGACTGCACCGTGGTGTCCTGTCTCGACCTCCCCCTCTCGGCGCCGTTCAGTGACACGCCGCCGGGCTGCCTGCTGCTGGCATGCGTCGGACCCGACCCGCGCACACCGGGAATTCGCTGACCGGCCGCCACCCCTGGTTCGTTCAGGGGGTGACCGCGGCGCGGCCCGCCAGCCCCCGTAATTCGTCGGCCGGTCGGCGACCGGCGAACTGCAGCAGATCCCGCACCACTTCGCGGGCGCGATGATCGGTGTGCACCAGTTCTGGGGTCAGTCGCTCGGCATTGAGCAACGCTTCCAAGGCCTCACTTGCCTGCCGCCGCTGTGCGTGCGCGCGGGCCACGTCGACCAGGAAGCGCGCCTGCCGCTCCGGAGACAGGATCGAGGCGTCGACGGTGCGCGCGGTATCGAGCGCCTCGCCGGCGTCACCCAGTTCGACCGCCACGGCCACCGCGTGCACGGCGACCCCGGTCGGACCGAACTCGGTGTCGAAATCGTTGCGGCCCTCGCCCAGCCGGTCGGCGGCGGCGCGCGCCGCTGCCAGCCCGGTGCGGGCGGCCGTGCGATTCCCGTCCGTCGCCGCGATCACCGCCAGCATGAGCTGCAGAGATCCGTAGAGCGACAGCACTTCCGGCCGAGGCTGCTCGGCCGCCACCTGCGCGGCCAGCGCGGCCACCGACACTCGCGCCGCCTGCTCGGCCTGTTCCAGGCGTTGCAGACGCAGGAATGCCTGTGCCATGCGATAGGTTCCGGCCACCACGCTCAGCGCGTCACCGGATTCTTCGGCCGCGGACAGTGCGCGATCGGCCGCGACCCACGCCGCGTCGACCTCTTCCTGGCGGGTGAACGCGGTCGCGGCCACCTGATAGGCGCGCGAAAGCAGGGTCAGCACCTCCGGCCGCCGCGTGGCATCCGCCCGCGCGGCGTGCTCGAGATCCGGAATCAGTTCCAGCAGACTGCTGCCCACCTCGACCAGCCGGGATTCGTGCGCCAGCTGCCAGGCCAGGTCCACTCGCTGTTGCAGCTCCGGCAGTTTCGCGGCCGCAGTACTCAGCTCGAGACTGCGATCGGCCTCGTCTCCGAAGAGCTGTTCCAGGGCGGGATGCCCGGTGAGCAGCAGCCGCAGCTGCTCGAACACCGCCGAGCCGGGCCGATGCCCGTCACCGCGGTCGGCGGCCATCGGTTCGGCCGCTTCGGGACGCAGATCGCGTACCGCCACTCCGAGCACGTCCGCCAGTCTTTGCAGAACGGACAGTCGCTCAACAGGCAGCACGTCTCGCTCGACCTGCGACACCCAGCTTTCCGAGCGCCGAATCGCCGCTCCCAACTCTTTCTGCGATAGTCCCCGCCGCCGGCGCAACTCCGCTACCCGTGCCCCAAGGGTACTTTCGGCCACCGGGTCAAACTCCTTCTGCCTGATCGGCTTTCCCGGCCGTCACCGCCCGCTTGTTTCGCCGATGTCTACCATGCCCTTCTCCTTCCACCCTTTCCATCCAGAGGGGGATCTGCCGACAAGGATTCCAGACCGACCGAGCTTACGACGCACAGTATGGAACATGGATTTTTCTTATTGCACCGCAATTTTTCTGTGTTTAACGTTTGAAGAGGACCCGTCGAACCAAACGGACGACAAGAGGTGGTCATGCCCCGCGAACTTCTCTTCTTCCTACTCGGAGCCGGAATCGGCAGCGCGGCAATGTGGTTCGCGGCGTGCGCCCTTGCTGCCGCCAAGTATTCCTCCACTGCCGACGGGGCGACGGTGCAAAGCATCACCGCGCGCCTCGAACGCGAGGGTATCCGGAACTCGCGCTCGATGAAAGGTCAACCAGCCGCGCATCGGGCAGTACCCCGATGACAGCCGCGCCGAAAACCGATGAAGTCCATGTGCGCCTGCGGTTTCCCGGAGGAATGATCTTGGATTACCGCGCGGAGCGCGCAATTGCCGAACGCCTCGCTGCGCATTTACGCCCGCATCGCATAGAAGTCACCATCGACGTGCTCCCGACCGATCGACTACCGCCGCTCCCCTGTGCCGAACTTTGGGCGGATTGACCGACTCCAGGCAGCCTATCGCATTGACACTCGGACAATATCCGAAAACGGACCGTGCACTTTCTTGTGCACGGTCCGTAACGGATAGATCTGATCAGTTGTTCAAAAGAACTTCCGCGATCTGAATCGTGTTGAGCGCGGCGCCCTTACGCAGGTTGTCGCCGGAGATGAACAGCGCCAGACCGCGGCCGTCCGGCACACCCGGATCCTGGCGGATACGGCCCACCAGCGACTCGTCGATACCGGCGGCGGCCAGCGGGGTGGGGACGTCGGTGAGCTTCACACCCGGCGCCTTCGCCAGCAGCTCCTCGGCGCGCTCCACCGAAAGCGGCTGCGCGAACTCGGCATTGATCGACAGCGAGTGGCCGGTGAAGACCGGGACGCGCACACACGTGCCGCTCACCAGCAGATCCGGCAGACCCAGGATCTTGCGGGACTCGTTGCGCAGCTTCTGGTCCTCGTCGGTCTCGCCGCTGCCGTCGTCCACCAGCGAACCAGCCAGCGGGATCACGTCGAAGGCGATGGGGGCCACGTACTTGTTCGGGGCCGGGAACTGCACCGCCGAACCGTCGTGCACCAGCTTCTCGGCGTCGCCGATGACGGCGCGCACCTGCGAGGCCAGTTCCTCGACACCGGCCAGGCCGGAGCCCGACACCGCCTGGTAGCTGGACACGATCAGCCGCTGCAGTCCGGCCTCGTCGTGCAGCACCTTGAGCACCGGCATGGCGGCCATGGTGGTGCAGTTCGGGTTGGCGATGATGCCCTTGACCAGGTTGCGGGTGGCCTCCGGGTTCACCTCGGAGACGACCAGCGGCACCTCGGGATCCTTGCGCCAGGCCGAAGAGTTGTCGATGACGGTGACACCGGCGGCCGCGAAGCGCGGGGCCTGCACCCGGGACATGGTGGCACCGGCCGAGAACAGCGCGATGTCCAGGCCGCTCGGGTCGGCAGTCTCGGTGTCCTCGACCACGATGTCCTTGCCGCGGAACGGCAGCGTCTTGCCCGCCGAGCGCGCGGACGCGAAGAACCGCACCTCGTCGGCCGGGAAGTTGCGCTCCTCCAGCAGCTTTCGCATGACCGCGCCAACCTGACCGGTCGCGCCGACGACCCCTACACGCACACCCATGGGCTGTGTCCTTTCGACTTGATCGGGAGCGCTACGTGGTTACGCTGCGCTGCCGCCTCCGCGCTTGACCCGATCAAGTCAGCGTCCTTTCGACTTGATCGGGAGCGCTACGTGGTTACGCTGCGCTGCCGCCTCCGCGCTTGACCCGATCAAGTCAGCGTCCCGTTCCGCCGTGCACGACCGCGACCTCGTCGCCGCCCAGATCGAACGCCGAGTGCAGCACCTTCACGGCCTCGTCCAGGTCGGTGTCCTTGACCAGCACCGAGATCCGGATCTCCGAAGTGGAGATGAGGTCGATGTTGATGCCGGCCTCGGCCAGCGACTCGCAGAAGGTGGCGGTCACGCCCGGGTGCGACTTCATGCCCGCGCCGACCAGCGACACCTTGCCGATGTGGTCGTCGTACACGACCTGGGAGAAACCGATCTCGCCCTGCCGCTTGGTGAGCAGCTCGACGGCACGCGGGCCCTCCAGCTTGGGCAGGGTGAAGGTGATGTCGGTCTTACCCGTCTCCACCTTGGAGATGTTCTGCAGCACCATGTCGATATTGATCTCGGCATCGGCGACCGCGCGGAACACCTTGGCGGCGTAGCCCGGCTCGTCCGGAATGCCGACCACGGTCACCTTGGCCTCGCTGCGGTCGTGCGCGACGCCCGTGAGGATTGCTTGCTCCAAGGGGATGTCCTCCATCGATCCGGTAATCATGGTGCCCGTCTTGTCGGTGTACGAGGACCGCACGTGCACGGGCACGTTGTAGCGGCGCGCGTACTCGACGCAACGCAGCATGAGAACTTTCGAGCCGCAGGCGGCCATCTCCAGCATCTCCTCGTAGGAGACGGTGTCGAGCTTCTGGGCGTCGGAGACGATGCGCGGGTCGGCGGAGAAGACGCCGTCCACATCGGTGTAGATCTCGCAGACATCGGCGTTGAGCGCGGCGGCCAGTGCGACGGCGGTGGTATCGGAACCACCGCGGCCCAGCGTGGTCACGTCCTTGCTGTCCTGGCTCACGCCCTGGAAGCCCGCGACCAGCACGATGGTGCCCTGACCGAGCGCCTGCTGCACCCGGCCCGGGGCCACGTCGATGATCTTGGCATTGCCGTGCGTGCCGGTGGTGATGACACCGGCCTGCGAGCCGGTGAACGAACGAGCCTCGGCGCCGAGGGAGTGAATGGCCATGGCGACCAACGCATTGGAGATGCGCTCACCGGAGGTGAGGAGCATGTCCATCTCGCGGGGCGGGGCGGCGGGCGCGACCTGCTGGGCCAGATCGAGGAGCTCGTCGGTGGTGTCGCCCATGGCGGAACACACGACGACCACATCGTGGCCCAGCTTCTTGGTCTCGATGATCCGCTCAGCGACCCGACGGATGCGCTCGGCGGTGGCGACCGAGGATCCTCCGTACTTCTGGACGACTAGAGCCACGGCGGAAATCCTCCAAGATCGACAAACTGCTGCTACCGACCCACAAGACTACCGGCCCAGGTCCACGACTTTTCGTCCTACCTCCCGTCCGCGTATTCCAGTCACCCGGCAGCTATTCCGGCGCCGACATCCGCACGCCCGGATCCTGCTTGGCGACAAGGGTGTTGAACAGCCAGCGGTACTTGGTGTTGTGGAAGGCGACGAAGCCCCACTCGCCGTCACGCCGCACCGCGACGTACACGTTCACCTTGGTGTTGAAGCGGTTCCGGCGGCGCTTGCCCTTCACCACCGCGCCGCGGCCGTGCACGACCGCGACATCCGGGGTGACGAACCGCAGATCGGTGATCTCACCGTCGAGGTGGGTGCCCTTCATGTACTTCGCGAACAGCGGTTCGTGCGAGGCCCGGATCGCCTCGCGCCCGCGCAGCCGGGCGCCGAACCAGGTGACGTAGTCGGCGTCCGGTGTGAATACCTCGGCGTAGGCGGCGGCATCCCCGTCCGCCCACGCCCGATTCGAGCGGTCGAACAGCGCGCGAACGGCGGCTTCGTCGGTGATCTGCTGAACAGTCATGACATCCCTCCCGAAGATATCTGAACGAGTCATCAACTGATTTGAGAAGTAGTTGACTCATTCAGATATTGTCCGAGTGAGACTAAGCTGTCAAGGGATGAGCGAGAAACACGACGAGCTGGGCGCCGCCCTCACCTTCGCCGCCCAGCGCAGCGCCACCGACGCCGTGATGCTGCACGGGGCCATGGCCGACAAGCTCGGCCTGCACGTCACCGACCTGCGCTGTCTCAATATGCTGCGCATCGGCGGACCCGCCACCGCCGGCGAACTGGCCCAGCGCACCGGCCTCACCACCGGGGCCATCACCCGGATGATCGACCGGTTACTGAAGGGCGGATTCGTTCGGCGCGAACACGATTCGAAAGATCGGCGGCGGGTGATCATCACCGCCCTGGACGACCGCATCGACGAGATCGCACCGCACTACGAGCTCCTGGCGACGGAATTCGCCAAGATCGCCCTCGATTATTCGGACGAGCAGTTGGAGCTACTGCTCGAGATCTTCAACCGGCTGCACGAGACCTCGATGGACGTCACCACGCGGATCCGCGAAAGCGGTTGAGCAGGACCGGGACTCAGGCCCGGTCGAGCCAGGTGACCTGGGTGCCGTTGCCGAATTCCCGGCGCTGGGTGACCTCGAACCGGGCCGGGCTGAAGTTGCCGACGATCATGGGCAGGCCCGCACCCGCGATGACCGGGTAGCTCTTGAGGATCAACCGATCGATCTCGTCGATCAGCTGCCCGGCCAGATTCGCGCCGCCGCAGAGCCAGATGTCCAGGCCCTCTTCCTTTTTCAGGCGCCGGACCAGTTCGACCGGATCGCCCGAGACGATCTCCACCTGCGGATTGCCGACCGGCGCGAGGGTGGTCGAGAAGACGTACTGCTTCAGGTGGTTGTACGGGCTGTCGGTTCCGGCAGCCAGGCCGGGTTCATAACTGCCGCGTCCCATGAGGACCGTGTCGATCTGCCGGTTCGGCGTATCGACTGGCAGGCCGACCAGTTCGCGAATGTGGGTCGGGACCGTCTCCGGCATGGCCTCGTTGAACCAGGCCATCATGTCGTCGCCGATCGGATAGAAGTCGTACTCCCCCTGCGGACCGGCGATGTAGCCGTCGAGGGAGACCGCCACGTAGTAGACGAGCTTTCGCATCAATTGCCGCCTTGTTCGTAGTACTATGTCCGTAGTGATTACTAACGTAGTACTACATATGGAGTGGTGTCAATGGTTAGGACGAATCCGGAACGACGCAATGCCCTGATCGACGCGGCCATCGAGATCCTGGCCCGCGACGGCGCACGCGGACTCACCTTCCGCGCGGTCGACAAGGAGGCCCGGGTGCCCGCGGGCACGGCCTCGAACTACTTCTCCAATCGCGACGAACTCCTGGTCCAGGCCGGACACCGCTTCTACGAGCGGCTACAACCCAGCAAGGAGACGATGGACCATCTCTTCACCGGCCCGCGCACCCGCGAGACCATCGCGGAACTGATGGCGGAAACCATCACCCGCATCACCGGGTTCCGCACCGGCTACCTCGCCCTGCTGGAACTGCGACTGGAGGCCACCCGCCGCCCGGAGCTGCAGGCGATCCTCGCCGAGCGGGTGCGCGCGGACCTCGATTTCAATGTCCGCAACCATCTGGACTCCGGCCTGCCCGGCGACGCCGACTCGGTGACGCTGCTCTACCTGGCCCTGAACTGGCTGATCGTCGAAAGACTCACACTGCCGGACATCTTTACCGACGAGGAGGCGGCGCGGCTGGTGCGCATGGCGGTCGACCGTGCCATTCCGGCCTTGTGACGAGCATCACCACCGGCGAATAATCCCAAGTATGCGAGCAAGTGTCGGTGATCATCTGGTCATCCATGGGCGCAATGTCGGACTCCCCGATCACACCGCGGAAATCGTCGAAGTGCGCGGCGCGGAAGGTGAACCGCCCTACGTGGTGCGGTTTGCCGACGGCCGTACGAGCCTGGTGTTCCCGGGTCCGGACTCGGTGGTGCAGCCGGGCTGACGACACCCGGTCACAACCCGTTTCGGCCGCATTAGCCCAAGATTTTCCAATCACGCCCCGGCGCGATCGGATAGCCCTGCCAGCAGGGAAATCGGGACTTACCAGACCGACCAGTCGGTCAGAAGCGAGGGGTAGCACAGTTGACTCTCCGAGCGACCCTGGTCACAATCGGTGCCCGGATGGAAGGGTAGATATGAGAACGAAGACTGATCACCGGTTCGTCATCGACATCGATCCCGGACAGGTGATGGATGCGTTGCTCATGGTCGAGCAGATGCCCGACTGGTCCCCCTCCCATCAGGACGTCCGGGTCGCCACCCGCGACAAGCGCGGCCGCCCCAAGCGCGTCTACGTGTCGGCCAATCTCATGGGCCGCCCCGACCGGCAGGTCGTCGAGTACACCTGCACCGAGAACCGCATGGAATGGCGGGTTTCCGAATCCAGCGCCGGTGCCGGCGGCAAGGGCTGGTTCGACCTCGGCGAAACCGAGGACGGCGCCACCGAGGTCTGGTACCACTCCGAGGTCTACCTGCCGATTCCCGCGCCCGGCATGCTGCTCAAACGCAGCGCCCGCCGCGAGGGCGACGCGATGATCAGCAACTTCATCGCATTCGTCGAATCCGTCACCGGTGTCCAAGGACTCGGCGACGTGGAGGATGCGCCCTACACCGAATCGGCCGCCTTCGAGCAGCCCGGTCAGGCTCAGCCCGGGTACGCCCAGCCGGGCTACGCGCAGCGTCTGGACTACGGCCGCAATTTCGAGCCCGGCTTCGGCACCGCCTAGGCCGGCCGCCAACGCTCGCAGCTGATCGCGAACAGCGAACGCTCGTGATCGGCACTGCCTTTCGGGCCGTGCATTGGGCAGGATATCCCTCATGCCCGGCCCCGTTCACACCCGCATGATGCCCGTCGCCGAGGACGCCTCGGTGACGCAGCTGGAACTGTTCTTCGACCTGGTGATCGTGTTCGCCATCACGATGGTCACCGACTTCGCCGCGCACGAGACCACCGCGGTCAACCTGCTGCGCGCACTGCTCATCCTGGCCATGCTGTGGTGGGGCTGGATCGGCTACTCCTGGCTCGGCAATGTGGTCAAGGCCGATGAGGGCATCGCCCGGGTGGCCATGTTCGTGGCCATGGGCGCGGCGTTCATCGTCGCGCTCGCCATTCCGGAGTCCTTCCACGATCTGCCGGGCGGCTGGTACGGGCCGCTGGTGTTCGTCATCGCGTACCTGGCCGTCCGGCTGGTGCACCTGACCGTGTTCTGGATGGCCAGCATCCACGACGCCCAGCTACGCCGCCAGGTGATCCGCTGGGCCGCAGGCTCACTCAGCGTGGCAAGCGTGCTGCTGGTGGCCGGCGCGCTCACCACCGGGACCGCGCAGCTGGTGCTGTGGCTGGCGGCGCTGGTCTGGGACATGGGCTGGACGTTCTTCGCGGGCAACGAGTGGCGGCTCTACTCGCCCTCGCACTTCGCCGAACGATACGGGCTGATCGTCATCATCGCGCTGGGCGAATCCATCGTGTCCATCGGCGTCGGCGTCGCCGGGCTGCCGATCTCCTGGTCCATCACCCTGGGCTCGACGCTGGGCCTGGGGGTGGCGGGCCTGCTGTGGTGGGCGTACTTCGATGTGGCCGCGTTGGTCGTGGAGCACGCGATGCATCGCGCCGGCGGCGAGCGCCGCGTCCAGATCGCGCGGAACTGCTACACCTTCTGGCACTTCCCGATGATCGCCGGAATCGTGGCCATGGCACTGGGTTTGAAGAAGGTGCTCAACTACGTGGGTGGGGCGCAAGGACATTCGCTCAGCGACGAGCTGCACGGGATCCCGCTGTTCGCGCTGTACGGCGGTGTGATCGCGTATCTGATCGCCCTGGTCGGGTTCCGGCATTACGCGACCGGCAAGGTGCTGGTGCCGCGGCTGGTGACGGCGGTGGTGCTGCTGGCCCTGATCCCGCTGGCGTCGACGGTGCCCGCGCTGGCCGCGCTGGGCATGCTCTGTGCGGTGCTGCTGGCGCTCATCGTGTTCGAGGTGGTGCGCTACGCCCAGCCACGCGATCTGATCCGGCACGGGCTGGACTGAGGCCCTCCGACACGCGGCCGGCGACAGCTCAGGGACGCGGGGCGAGCCGGTTGTCGATGGCCTCTGGCACCCGCTCCCCCGAGTGCACGGCCTCGCGGATCTGATTGATGTTCTCGCGCAGGGCATCCGCCACCAGCTCGTCGGTGCGCGGATCGGCGAGCACCTGCAGCACGACGCGGAAACTGGCGTCGGCGATGCCGCGAATCATCTCCTCATGGAACGGGACGTAGCGCACCCTCCCCAGCTGGGGATCATTGCGGATCACCTCGAGGATCATCTGGTCGATCTCGGAGCGGTTCTCCTCCAGCGCATTCGCGATATTGCGGGTGTATTTGCCGCACCGCAACACCTCGGCGACCTCGTCCAGCACGGCCACCGTGATCGGGCGCTCGATGGCCTCGACGATGGCGCCGACGGACCGGTTCACCAGGGCCGCGGTGATCCGGTCGCCGAACGCGCGGTCGGCCACCCGGCCCACCCGCACCGCGATCACCACGATGCGCAGCAGCCGGAAACCGCGGAAGAACGGACTGGTCACCGGGACCATGCCGAGGACCTCGTACCAGTAGATGAAGGGAAAGGTCCAGCTCCAGCCCTCACGCCGCCAGCGCCACAGGAATTCCGCGAGGAACACCGCGCAGATGCTGTAGTCCGTGATGCGGATCGTCCGGTAGGTGTGATCGGAGACCCGGAAGAAGGTCACCCAGGTGACGAGCGCCACCGAGACCACCGCGAGCCCGAGCATGACGAAATCGGTCCACAGGATGGGAGGCTTGCGGGGGAATTCATCCTCATCCGCATCGCCGAGCTCGATCACGACGTCCCCTTCCTCATCGAACGGTCCCGCCAGCGTAGTCGGCGCAAACGACCGTGAGGCGGGCTTCGAGGGGCCGGGCGGCCGGGCCCGGTGCATGCCGCGGCCGGGCTACCTCCCGGCCCTGATGATCGCCTCGATATTGCGTTCCGCCACAGCGGTGATGGTGAGCGAGGGGTTCACCGTCGCGGTGCTGCCCGGAATGCCGGCGCCGTCCATGACGTACAGGCCCGGATGCCCGATCACGCGGCCGTAGGCGTCGGTGGCCTGCCCCAGCACCGCCCCGCCCAGCGGGTGCGCGGTGAAGAAGCCTTGCGCGTCATAGCCGATCGGCGTGTAGTTCAGCAGCGAGTGGTCGGCCTGCGCCACCCGTTGATCGACCGCGCGGCAGGCCGCGACCACCTGATCCTGGGCCGCTCTGGGCCAGCTCAGCCCCACCGCGTTGCGGCCGGCGTCGTAGCCGAACCGGGCCCGGGTCGGATCCAGGGTGATACCGAGCGAGGCGATGGCGCCGGTGTCCACCGGAATGCCCGGCACATACCAGCTTTCGAGGTGCAGCGGCATACCCGAGTCGTCGAAGATGCGGCTGGCACTGGGCACGCCACCGCCGGTCATGGACAGCGAGCTGACGCTGCGGGCCAGCACCACATCGCCATTGGTGCCCCAGCCGTCGCCCACATACTCGTTGAGGTTGGGCAGGGCGCCGGTGGCCTGGGCACGCACCAGCAGTTCGGAGGTGCCCACCGAGCCCGCGCCGAGGAACAGGCGGTCGCAGGTGAGGGTGCGGGTGCCGAGCACCTGACCGGTCGGGGCCAGCTTGGTCACCGTGACCACGTACCTGCCGCTGCCGTCCTGGCCGATGGCGTCCACCCGGTGGCCCGGGTAGATGGCCGAGCGGCCGGTGCCCTCGGCGTAGCGCAGGTAGTTCTGGTTCAGATCGAACTTGGCGCCATTGGAATTGCCGAGATTGCTGCGCGAAGCGGTGGCCGAGGCCCGGCTGGTACCCGCCAGCTCGGCGCGGATGACATCCCAGTTGAAGATCGAATCATTGGCCTGCGGTTCGTAACCCGCGGCCCGCACCTGCTGATCCCATACCCGCGAATGGGTGAAGGGCACGGAGGCGTACACGTCCGGCGGCATGGTGGACAGTCGCAGCATCTGGCGGACCCGCGGGTAGTAGACCGAATCGAGTTCGTCGTAGTTCACCACGCCCCCGAAGACCTGGTCGAACAGGTACCGCGGCGGCGCGACCATGGCGCCGCTGAACACGATGGACCCGCCACCCACCGCGGCGGCGCGCCACACGTCGATGCCCGGGTACTCCGTGACGTCCAGCACGCCGCCGAAATCCGAGCACGGCATGGGTACCTTGGTGATGCCGGTGAAGCCGGTGCGATGCCAGAAGCCGCGCCCGTCGGGCAGGTCGTCGCCGGTGAAGATCTCTCGCCACGGGTCGTTGGGCCAGCGCGAGCCGCGCTCGAGCACGGTGTTCTGCACGCCCGCCTCGGCCAGCCGCAGCGCGGTCACCGCAGCCCCGAAACCGGAGCCGATGACGATGGCCTCGCTGTGCTCCGGCGGATCCGGTAGCGGCGCAAAGATTTCCGGTACCCACGCCTGGAACAGCGCGTTCCACAACGGATTGGCCGAAGCCGGGCCGGCACCGCGACCGGCAGTACCCGTCCCGACGCCTGCCAGCAGAGCCGCAAAAGCGGCAGCCTTCAACACGGCGCGCCTACGCAAGCGGCCACCTCCCTCGATCACGCATGGCCGCGCGCGAGATTACCGGCCGACCGGCGACGCCTCAACAGGTTGCTGTGAGATCGCTACCGAGATAGGCTGTCTGGCTAGGTGTTTCCACACTTCACCGGCATCGCGGGACCGGGCGGAGGCAGACGCTGTCAGGCCCGGAGGCGTTCGCGGCGGAGCCGGTCGACCTCCGGGAGATCCAGGGGCGGAAGCGAATCCACGCCCAGGGCGCGGATCAGCAGATAGTCGGCGAGCTCCGGGTTACGGGCGAGGGCCGGACCGTGCATATAGGTGCCGAGCACCGAACCCTGGATGACGCCCTCGAGGCCGTCGCCCACCCCGTTGCCGACGCCCTTGGTGACGCGCCCCAGCGGTTTGGCGTCGCCACCGAGTTTGGTTCCGCCACGGTGGTTCTCGAAGCCCGTGAGGGGCTGTGAGAGGCCCGGAACGAGGGGCTGGGTCGCCACCTCGCCGATGGCGCGCTTCTCCTGCGGGGAGGTGGTGACGTCGAAAAGGCCGACGCCGTCCACACGTTCCCCGGAGGAGGTCTCGTACCAGTGGCCGAGCACCTGGATCGCGGCGCAGATGGCCAGCACCGGAGCGCCGCGTTCGGCGGCCTCCTGCAGGCCCGGGTGGCGCTGCAGGTGGCGGGTGGCCAGGCGCTGGGCCGAGTCCTCCGCGCCGCCCAGGGTGTAGACGTCCAGCGAGTTGGGAACCGGCTCGGTGAGCGGGATTTCGATGATCTCGGCGTCGTAGCCGCGCATGCGCAGCCGCTGGCGCAGCACCACGGCATTGCCGCCGTCGCCGTAGGTGCCCATGACGTCGGGCAGGACCAGGCCGATACGGACGGTCGATTCACTCATGCTCTGCCCTCTCGTGCCTGAACGGGGCCCTCCGTGGTTACACTTCGCTCCCGCCTCCGGGCCTGACCGTTCATGCTCTGCCCTTTCGTGCCTGAACGGGGCCCTCCGTGGTTACACTTCGCTCCCGCCTCCGGGCCTGACCGTTCATGCGCGGGTCCCCGTCTCCAGGTCGCGGTTCAGGTCGCGGAACGCGGTGTAGTTGGCCAGCACCTCGACCCGTCCCGGCGGGCAGGAGGCGATGGCATCAAGGGGGTCCGCGACAGTGATGTGCTCGACGCCGGCATAGGTGAGCCGGACCGCGAGATCGGTGGCGCGCTCGCCGGCGGCCACCACCTGTGTGCCCTCGAAGTGCTCGAAGCGGACATCCCACAGCCAGGACAGGTCCTCGCCGTCGGGCACCTGACCGTTGACCGCGATCACCAGACCCGTTGCGGCCGGATCGATCATGGACAGCGCCTCCTGCCAGCCGGCCGGATTCTTGGCCAGCAGCATGCGGGTGCGGCGGCCGTCCACCTCGACGGTGCGATAGCGGCCCGCGATCTCGCGCACGGTGCCCGCGGCGGCCGCGGCCGCGTCCGGATCCGCGCCCAGCGCCACGGCTGCGGCCACCGCCTGCGCGGCGTTGCCGCGATTGGCGCGCCCCGGAAGCGCAAGGGCGAGCGGGATTTCCAGGCCGTCCGGCCCGGAAAGCGTGTGCTCGCCGACCCGCCACTGCGGCACCGGCCGCTGGAAGTCGGCGCCGGTGCTGTACCAGTGCTCGCCCTCCCACACGATGGGTTCACCGCTGCGCGGGCAGCTGGTGGCGTCCACCGACCAGCCGCTGCCGGCCGACACCCACACCACATTCGGGTGGTCGTAGGCGATGGAGGTGACCAGCACGTCGTCGCAGTTGGCGATGAGCACGGCCGCGGGATGCCGCGCCATGCCCTCGCGCAGGCGGCGCTCGATCATATTGATCTCGCCGACCCGGTCCAGCTGGTCCCGGGAGAGGTTCAGCAGCACCACCACGGACGGGTTCAGCGCGTCGGCGACATGCGGCAGATGCAGCTCGTCCACCTCGATGGCGGCCAGCGGCGCGCTGCGGTGCGCGGTGAGCGCGGCCACGATCCCGGCGTCCATGTTCGCGCCGTCGGCCTGGGTGGCGACCCGGCCGAGGGTCTGCAGCGCCGCGGCGGTCATGCGGGTGGTGGTGGACTTGCCATTGGTGCCGGTCACCAGCACCGTGCGCTTGCCGCGACCCAGCTGCGTCATGAGGGAGGGATCGATCTTCAGCGCGATCAGCCCGCCGATCATCGAGCCGTTGCCGCGCCCGGCCCGCCGCGAGGCCCACGACGCCGCCGTCGCCGCCCGCAGCGCCAGCTGTCCGCGCATCGAGATGTCTGCCACGACGCGAGTTTATGGGGATGGCGGGCGGGACGTGCAGGCGGCATCGGGGCCCACGGCGTGATACACGCCGCAATCAGCCGTTGTAGAGCATCTTTCGATACGCCTCGCCCGTGTAGTACGCCTCGAGCTGCTCGAAGGTCTCGGGGGTGACCGGCTGCACATCCTTCACCAGGCGCGCGACGCCGGGCATCGTGTCCTCGGGCCACTGTTCCGGCTTCCACAGCGCGCTGCGCATGAACGCCTTGGAGCAGTGGAAGAAGATCTGCTCGATGGCGACCTCGATGGCCAGGATCGGGCGATGACCCTTGACCACCATGTCGTCGAAATACGGTGCGTCACGGACCAATCGGGCGCGGCCGTTGATCCGCAGGGTGTCGCCGCGGCCCGGAATCAGGAACAGCACGCCGACATGCGGATTGCTCAGGATATTGAGGTAGCCGTCAGCGCGGCGATTGCCGGGCCGCTCGGGAATGGCGATCGTCTTGTCGTCCAGCACCTGCACGAACCCCGCCGGATCACCCTTCGGCGAGGCATCGCAGTTGCCGTCGGCGTCGCTGGTGGCCAGCACCACGAACGGTGAGCGGGCGATCCATTCCCGATCCCAGTGATGCAGGGAGTACCGGTCCTTGTTCCGCGGCCGCGGCGCGACCTCCCCCAGTAGTTCACGCAGTTCGACCGGGTCCGTGATCTCGCTCATGCTCCCGATTCAACGTGGCGCGCGGGCCTCACACCAGCCTTTTTCGCCGGTGTGAGGAAGCACCCTAGGTGTCGAACATGTTCGGCTGTCCCGCCGCGTACCGCTGGATGTCCAGCTGCCGGAACGGCTCCAGCACCTCCGCGCGGTAGAGCGTGAACAGCTTGCAGCGCGGGGCATCCGAACCCGCCACCTCCAGCAGTTTGTTCACCGCGCCGCGAGCCGCCTCGCACGCGCCTTCCATGGTGGCCAGGTCCACATTGGTGCGCACGTAATCGCCTGCCAGGTACAGGTTCTGGAGCGAGTCGGAATGCGATTCCGGGCGCAGCGCCCACGAGCCCGCCGTATTGATCAGCAGCGGATCGGCATTGGTGTTGCGCTGCTGCGCGGCGTCCCACGCGATGCCGGCGTCGAGGAACCAGGAGTGCAGATCCTCGTCGCGCAGCAGGTCGGCGCGATCGTTGAGGTGCGCCTTCAGCTGCTCCCACACCTCGCGCGCTATCTCGTCATGGGTGCACTCCTTGGCCGTTTTGCCGTAGAGCATGCCGGGCGTGTTCCAGTCGGAGATGTCGACCGACAGGCAGTCCTGCACGGTGCCGTCGCCCATGCCGGTGACCGGGGTGCGGTTCCAGAACTGGCCCTGCGCAATGGAGGTCAGCGACCAGGGGGAGTCGACGTAGGCGGTGTGACCGCGCGCGATATCGGTGGGGCGGCGGAGGAAGAACTGGATGCCGGTCATCCAGTCCACCGTCAGCTGGCTCATGCCCGCCAGTTCCGGTCGCAGCGCCAGGATTTCGGGTGTCCACAGGGTGCGGGCCACCTCCACCGGCAGCGCGCTCACGAAATGGTCGGCGGTGACCGTCTGGGCCGCTCCCGAGGAATCCACCACGCGCGCACCGGAAATGCGCGCGCCCTCCAGATCCAGACCCCGGACCTCGGCGTTGACGAAGGTGACGCCGAGATCCCGGAGCCGGTTCACCCAGGGATCGATCCATGCCTCATTGGTGGACCCGTTCAATAGTCGGTCGAGCGCGCCGTCATTGCCGACCTCGAGCGGATTGCCCAGGAACTGCTCGCCCATGGTGCCGATGGTGAGGGTGCTGGCCTTGTCTTCCCGCGCGGCCACCAGCAGCGTGGTGAGCGTGCGCGAGAGCAGCATGCGGAATTCGTTGGAGCGCCTGCCCGCGCCCACGAAATCCCGCCAGGCCATGTTGTCCCACTGCCCGTAGCGGCGGGCGTCGCAGCTGGTGTTGAAGACCAGCAGGCGACTCGCGAAATAGAGGGCATCGCTGGTGCCCATTTTCGTGGAGGTCGAAATGGCCGACCCGACGGTCTCGCGGAAGTCGTCCGGACTCGACCAGAGCTTGCCGAACTTGCCCATCGGAATGATGGTGTCGTCCGCGTCCTTGCGCGAGAACCGCGCCTCGGGGGCGGCGATCAGGTTGTCCCACACACCATTGGCGTTGCCCGCGAACGGAATTCGCCGCATGGTGTCGGGAATGTGGCGGTAGAAGCCGGGGAAGAACCGGAATCCGTGCTCACCCCACAGATCCGGCCGCCCGTCCTTGCCACTGCCCGGTACCGCGATGCTGCGCGCCTTGCCGCCCAGGGCCCGCCGCTCGTAGACGGTCACCTCGAAGCCGCGTTCGGCCAGTTCGTGTGCCGCGGTCAGACCCGCGACCCCACCGCCCAGCACCGCGACTCGCCGTCCGGTCTCGGCCCGGGCGGCGGTGGGGCGGGCGGCCCCCGCCGCCACCGCTCCCGCCATTGCCCCGGCTGAGACCGCTCCACGCAGCACTGATCGCCGCGTGACAGACAAACGCTGTCCTGCCATACCCGTTACCTCCCACGCCTGGTCCGCATCCTATGGAGCTGTCGCAGACAGATGGTCGGTTGGGGTGGAAAATTTCATCCCGAAGGCCCGGAAGATGAGCGAACCACAGCAAATCGGACTGCTCAGCTAGGCCTCGACGAGATTCTGGTCCAGTTCTGACCGGCGTGTCGGCTCGGCGGGTCGGATGGGGCCGGGCGTGTCGAGCGCCGCCTCCGGCACCCGGGCCCGGCGGCCCGCCGAGGTGGCCGTGAAGGCGCCGGCGATCACGACGATGGCCCCGAACAGGGACAACGTGGATGGAGTCTCGTGCAGGAACGCCCAGGAGGCGGCGATTCCCACCACCGGCACGGCCAGCGACAGCGGCGCCACCGTGCCCGCCGGATAGCGGCTCATCAGATAGGTCCACAACCCCGATCCCGCGATGGTCCCCAGCGCGACGATGTAGGCCAGGGCCGCGAAAGCGGGCCAACCGGTCGCCGAGAAGGAGACGATCAGGTCGTTCCAGCCGGTGGCCGGGCCCTCGGTGAGCGCGGACAGCACGAACATGGGGATCGGCGGCACCACGGCCATCCACAGCGTCAGGTGCAGCGGGTTCACCTGCTCGGATGAGGCCGCGGCCAGCCGGGACCCGATATTGCCGAAGGCCCAGCCCAATCCGCCCAGCAGGGTCAGCACCAGCGGCAGCAGTGCCGCGTGGTGCGAGCGGTCCCACCCGATCACCGCCATACCCGCCATGGCCACCGCAATTCCGGCCAGCTGAATGCCACGCAGCCGCTCCCGCAGAAACACCGCGCCCAGCAGCACCGTGAACGGCGCGGACGACTGCAGCACCAGGGAGGACAGCCCCGTCGGCATCCCCGCCCGCATGGCCGTGAACAGAAATGCGAACTGCAGAATCCCGAACCCGATCCCGTACAGCAGCAGCCACTTCCACGGCACCCTCGGCCGCGGCACGAACAGCAGCACCGGAATCGCGATCACGGCGAACCGCAGGCCCGCGAAGAAGAACGGCGGGAAATGCTCCAGCCCCACGTGAATGGCCAGGAAGTTCAACCCCCACAGCACCACGACGGTGAGCCCGAGCAGTCGATCGCGATTGGTCATGCCGAAAATCTTGCTAACGCTAATAGATAAGAACAATCGAATAATTCTGCACCAACAATGTAGTACTACTTAACCATGCCCCAGCCCGACCCACCCCGCTCCGTCCCACCCCCACGCCGTGTACCCCGAGACACCCCGGCCGCCGCACGGGAAGCACCGGCGACCACAGCCCACCCCGGCCCCGCCCCGATTCGGGCGCGGCGTGTCAAGCCGGGCCCTCCCGGCACAGCCCCGGTCCAAGCGGGCGGCCGAGGCGCGGGCGGAGCGGCGGAGGCCGGCCGTGCACAGCTCGAGGAGTCCGGTGCGGCGCGGTCCGATGGGCCGCTCATGTCGCTCGAAAGGCTGCGGGTACTAAGAGAATTGGCCGATCGCGGGACGGTTGCCGCGGTGGCGGAGGCGTTGTCGATGACGCCGTCGGCGGTGTCTCAGCAGCTGAAGGTGCTGGCGCGGGAGGCGGGGGTGGCGCTGCTGGAGCCGGATGGGCGGCGGGTGCGGCTGACCGATGCGGGGCGGGCGCTGGTGGTGCGAGCCGATGAGGTGCTCGCCGCCATGGAACGGGCGGTCAGCGAGATGGCGGAGTATCGCGGGTCACCGCGCGGCCGGGTGCGGGTGGCGTTGTTCCCGTCGGGTGCGGCGCTGCTGCTGCCGCATGTACTGGCCGAGCTGGCGGACAGCGGGGTGGAGATGGTGGCGCGCGACGAGGATGTGCCGCCCAGCGAGGTGCCGCGCTTACTGGCCGATTACGACGTGGTGCTGACCCATCGCGACGAGCGGGCGCCCTCGCTCAGCGGGCCGCGGGTGTCCTCGCGGGTGCTCATGCGCGAGCCGATCGACGTGGTGGTCGCGCCCGATCACCGGCTGGCCCGGCAGGGCGCGGTGGTTCCGGCCGAGCTGGCCGACGAGACCTGGATCAGCGTCCGCACCGGCTTCCCGGTCGACGACGTGCTGCGCTCGATCGCGACCGTGACCGGCGTGCAGCCGCGAATCGCACAGCGGCTCAACGAGTTCAGCGTCATCGAGGCGCTGGTGTCCACCGGCTACGGCGTCGCCCTCATGCCCCGCCACGCGGTCCGTCACCCCGACCTGGTCATGCTCCGGCTGGCCGGTGTCCGCGCCGCCCGCGTCTACGATCTGGCCACCCGCCCGCATGCCGACAAGCGCCCGGCCGTCGCAATGGTCATCGCCGCGTTCAAGGCCGCGGCCCGCCGCGCCACCGGGACCGAATAGCCCGGCCGCGCCGCGCGACCTGGAATCGGAAATCAGCGGTTGACTTGGAGCGCACTCCAGGTTCTACCTTTGCGGCATGAGCATTCGACTCGGGTATCAGATGCCGAACTTCAGCTACGGGGTCGCGCCGCGGGACCTGTTCCCGGCGGTGGTGGCGCAGGCGCGGGAGGCCGAGGCGGCCGGCTTCGACGCGGCCTTCGTCATGGACCACTTCTACCAGCTGCCGCTGCTCGGCGCGCCCGGGGAGCCCATGCTGGAGGCGTACAGCGCGCTGTCCGGCCTGGCCGCCTCGACCGAGCGAATCCAGTTGTCCGCCTTGGTGACCGGCAACACCTATCGCAATCCGGCGCTCACCGCCAAGACCGTCACCACCCTGGATGTGGTGAGCCGCGGCCGGGCCGTGCTGGGCATCGGCGCGGGCTGGTTCGAGCTCGAGCACCAGGCCTACGGCTTCGACTTCGGCACCTTCACCGAGCGGTTCGAGAAGCTGGAGGAGGCCCTCGAGATCATCGCCCCGATGCTGCGCGGGCAGCACTCCACCTTCGACGGCAAGTGGTACCGCACGAACAACGCCATGAACGAGCCGCGCGTGCGCGACGACCTGCCGATCCTGCTCGGCGGCGGTGGCGAGAAGAAGACCTTCGGCCTGGCCGCCCGCTTCGCCGACCACCTCAACATCATCTGCAATGCCTCGGAGATCCCCCGCAAGCTCGAGGCCCTGCACGCGCGCCTGGACGAGGCGGGCCGCGACCCGAAGACCCTGGAGACCAGCTTCCTGGCGTTCGTCATCGTGGACGAGGACGGCGACCGCGCCCGCAAGACCCAGGCCGAGATACTGGCCCGCATCGGCATCACCGATCTGGGCGCGATGCCCAACGAGGCCCTGCGCAACACCCCGGCGGACCGCCAGTTCGTCGGCACCCCGGACCAGGTCGCCGAGCAGATCCAGTCCCGGGTGCTCGACCACGGCATCGACGGCATCATCGTGAACATGGTCACCAACGGCCATGAGGCCGGCGCGGTCGAACTCGCCGGGCGCGCCCTGGCTCCCCTGGTCCGGGGCTGACCCGCTCCCCTTTCCGAGGCCGACTCATAGGAATGCCCCACAGTTCAGTTGAACTGCGGGGCATTTCGTCGTTCGATACCGGATCAGCCCTGCGGCCGGAAGCCCTCGCCGTGCGGCGGATAGCCGCCGTCGCCGTGCGGCGGATAGCCGCCGTCGCCGTGCGGCGGATAGCCGCCGTCGCCGTGCGGCGGATAGCCGCCGTCACCTTGTGGCGGGTAACCGCCGTCACCTTGTGGCGGATAACCGCCGCCCTGCTGCGGCACGAATCCACCCTGCGGGGGCTGCCGCTGGAAGCTGCCCTGCGGCGGGAACCCTTGCTGTGCAGCCTGATAGCCGAAATCATCGGCCACCATGGCGGCCAGTTCCAGCAGGGCCCGCCGCGTGGGCTTGCCGACCAATTCGAGGTCGATCTCCGCGCCCTCGGCCAGGTGGTCGTCGAACGGGACGACCTGCACCGCGCGGGTCCGGTCCAGGAACAGCTTGCGCAGCTGGTCCAGGTCCACCGTGGAGGAACCCTTGCGAGAGGCGTTGACCACCACCACGGTTCGCTCCACCAGCTTGTGGTAGCCGTGGTGGTCGAGCCAGTCCAGGGTGGCCGAGGCACTGCGCGCGCCGTCGATGGCCGGGGACGTCACCAGCACCAGCGAGCTGGCCATATCCAGCACGCCGGACATGGCCGAGTGCATCAGGCCGGTGCCGCAGTCGGTGAGGATGATGTTGTAGAACTGCTGCAGGATGCCGATGGCCTTGCGGTAGTCCGCCTCGGAGAACGCCTCCGACACGGCCGGATCCTGTTCACTGGCAAGCACTTCCAGTCGGCTCGGCGCCTGCGAGGTGTGGGCGCGCACATCCGAATACCGCGAGATGTGCCCGTCCTCCAACAGGTTTCGCACCGTGGAACGGGTCTGCCGGGGCACCCGGTGCGCCAGCGTCCCGAGGTCCGGGTTGGCGTCGATGGCGATCACCCGGTCACCGCGCAGCGAGGCGAAGGTGGAGCCCAGACCGACCGTGGTGGTGGTCTTTCCGACGCCGCCCTTGAGCGACAGGATCGCGATCCGGTAGTCCCCGCGGACGGGCTGGTTCACCCGGTCCACCAGCTGCCGGTACACCACGTCCGCGGCCGACTCGCCCGGGTTGATGGCACCGCCGGACGCCTTGTGCACGGCCCGCCGCCACCCGCTGCGCGGCGCCCGCTTGGCCCGCTTCAACAGGTTCAGATCATTGACCGAATGCCCCGGAGGCATCGGCTGCTGCCCGAACTGCTGCCCGAAACCGCCCTGCTGCTGCGGAAAACCCTGCTGTGGCTGCGGATTCCAGCCCGGCTGGAAACCGACCTGGGGTTGCGGCTGGGATAGCTGGGTCTGCAGCGGCGGCGCGGCCGGGGGCGGCGACCAGCTGTAGATCGGCCCGCCCGGTTGATCATTGGACGGCGCGAACTGCCCCGGCTGTCCCGGACCACCGAAATGTCCCGGCTCCCCGGGCTTCTCACCGTCACCCGGCACGCCCGGCGGCTCGGCGAACACCCGGCGCACCATGCCGTCGCTGCCGATCTCCTGCCGGATCTCGCCGTAGGGCGTCTGCTCGCGCACCTCACCCAGCGGTGCACCGGGCGGCGGAAAACCGCCCGGCGCACCGGGATTCGGCGGCGGCGCGAACTGCCCGGCATCCGGCGGCGGGAACGCGCCGGCGGGCGGGAAGCCCGGCTGGCCGTACGGCCCGGGACCGCCCGGCGCGAACGGATTGTGGCCATCGCTTGCGAACGGGTTGTGGCCGCCCGGCCCGCCCGGCCCGTAGGGCCCCGGGAAGGGACCGTTGTGCGGCACGGCCCGGTCGATCGAATCCGGCACCGGCGGGAAGAATCCGGCCACCTGCTCCTCGGAATCGCTCGCCGCGCCGTTGTTCTCGGCCTGTCCGTCGGCCTGCACCGCGACCTGCTCGGCCTCGACATCGGCCACCTTGACGGCGTCGTCGGTATCCCCCTTGCCCTGCACAGGCTTAGAGGTCGAATTCTGATCTTTCGTGGTCACGTGTCCCCCATCTGCTCGACGGCTCGAACAGAGAGCTCGGCGCTAATGCGCCCCAACGCTAGCATTGTTGACCCGTCCGGACGCGGCGAGCCCGCCTCGACAACGTCGAGACGGGCTCTCCTACCTGCGATTTCGCTCAGGCCTTGCGGGCAGCGCGGTTGACTGCGGAGACGACCGCGCGCAGCGAGGCGGTGGTGATGGAGGTGGCGATGCCGACACCCCAGGTGACCTGATCGCCGATGGCGCATTCGACGTAGGCGGCGGCCTGGGCGTCGTCGCCGGAGGACATGGCGTGCTCGCTGTAGTCCAGCACGCGCACGTCGTAGCCGATGGTGGCGAGCGCGTCGACGAAGGCGGCCAGTGGGCCGTTGCCCTCGCCGGAGACGGCGTGCTCGACGCCGTCCACCTTGACCACGGCCTCGATGTGATCGACGCCGCCGTCGGTCTCGGAGGCGGTGACCTTCTGGCGCATGCGTTCCAGCGGCAGGATCGGGGTCAGGTACTCCTCGGAGAAGACGTCCCACATCTCCTTCGGGGTGACCTCGCCGCCCTCGCCGTCGGTGAGCTTCTGCACGGCCTGCGAGAACTCGATCTGCAGCCGGCGCGGCAGCACCAGCCCGTGATCGGTCTTCATGATGTAGGCCACGCCGCCCTTGCCGGACTGCGAGTTCACCCGGATCACGGCCTCGTAGGTGCGGCCCACGTCCTTCGGGTCGATGGGCAGGTACGGGACCTCCCACACGATGTCGTCCACGTCGGCGCCCTGCGCGTCGGCGGCGGCCTTCATGGCGTCCAGGCCCTTGTTGATGGCGTCCTGGTGCGAGCCGGAGAAGGCCGTGTAGACCAGGTCGCCGCCGTAGGGGTGACGCTCGGCGACGGGCAGCTGGTTGCAGTACTCGACCGTGCGGCGGATCTCGTCGATGTTGGAGAAGTCGATCTGCGGGTCGATGCCGCGCGAGAACATGTTCATGCCCAGCGTCACCAGGCAGACATTGCCGGTGCGCTCGCCATTGCCGAACAGGCAGCCCTCGATGCGGTCGGCGCCGGCCTGGTAGCCCAGTTCGGCCGCGGCCACGGCGGTGCCGCGGTCGTTGTGCGGGTGCAGCGACAGCACGATGGAGTCGCGGCGGGCCAGGTTGCGGTGCATCCACTCGATGGAGTCGGCGTAGACGTTGGGCGTCGCCATCTCCACGGTCGCCGGCAGGTTGATGATCAGCGGCTTCTGCGGGGTCGGCGCGATGATCTCGGAGACCGCGTCGCACACCTCGCGGGCGTAGTCCAGCTCGGTGCCGGTGTAGGACTCCGGGCTGTACTCGTAGCGCCAGTTGGTGTCCGGGTAGCGCTTCTCGACCTCCAGGCACAGCTCGGCGGCGTCGGTGGCGATCTTCTTGACGGCGTCGCGGTCGGCGCGGAAGACGACGCGGCGCTGCAGGATCGAGGTCGAGTTGTAGAAGTGCACGATCACATTGGCCGCGCCGGCGCAGGCCTCGAAGGTGCGCTCGATCAGCTCGGGCCGGGACTGGGTCAGCACCTGGATGGTGACGTCGGCCGGAATCGCGCCGTCCTCGATGATCTCGCGGACGAAGTCGAAGTCGGTCTGGGAGGCGGACGGGAAGCCGACCTCGATTTCCTTGTAGCCCATGCGCACCAGCAGGTCGAACATGCGGCGCTTGCGGGCGGGGCTCATCGGGTCGATCAGCGCCTGGTTGCCGTCGCGCAGGTCCACGGCACACCAGCCGGGCGCGCGGTCGATGATTTTGTCCGGCCAGGTGCGGTCGGGCACGGTGACCGGCTCGACCTCCTCGGCGAAGGGCCGGTACCGGAAGACCGGCATGGAGGAGTTCTTCTGCGTGTTCCAGGCGGGCTGGTCGGCGGGCGCGGGCTTGGACGGCGCGGTGATGGACCGCGTACCGGATACAAAAGCGTCAGCGGCTGACATGGCGATTTATCTCCGAGGGTGTGGCTGGATCCCAGGTTTGGGGTAGACCGGCACGGCAGATCCCCGCGACGGGAGCCGGTCCGAATCAGACCCCGTCGCGGCGGCCGAGGAGAAGTGCCCGCTGCATGATGATCGCGAGCTTACAGGGGCGCGATAGACGCCCGGAAGTCGGGGAGGCGGGGCCACGGTGCGAGTGCGTCACTCATCGGCGGCGATCGGCGCCACATCGACCGACACGGTGATGGTCGATTCCTTGGCGTCGGTATAGATGATGCCGCGCAGGGGCGGCACGTCGGCGTAGTCGCGACCCCAGGCGACGGTGACGTAGCGGTCGTCGGCGAACTGGTCGTTGGTGGGGTCGAAGCCGATCCAGTGCCCGGCGCCGCCCGGGAGCCAGACGGCGGCCCAGGCGTGGGTGGCGTCCGCGCCGACCATGCGCTCCTTGCCCGGGGGCGGGTCGGTGGACAGGTAGCCGGAGACATAGCGGGCGGCCAGGCCCTGGGAGCGCAGGCAGGCGATGCCGAGACGGGCGAAGTCCTGGCAGACGCCGTGGCGGGCGGCGAAGACGTCGGCGACGCTGGTGCTGACGGTGGTGGAGCCGGATTCGTAGGCGAAGTCGGTGTGGATGCGCGCGGTCAGTTCCCGCACCGCGTCCAGCAGCGGGCGGCCGGGCGGGAAGGATTCGGCGGCGTAGGCGGCGACCTCGGGGATGATCTCGGGCGGGGTCAGGTCGAGGGTGAATTCCACGGCGAGCGGGCCGTTCTCGGCGGTCGGGCGGGCCTGCTCCCAGGCCGGCTGCGCGGCGGGCGCGGCGGACGCGCCGACTTCGACGAGGGATTCGCCGGTCACCTCCAGGCGGCGATGTTCGGCGGTGACGTGGAAGTAGAGGGTGGTGTTGTCGTACACGTCGGTGCCGACCGATCGATCCGACGGGAGGGGATCGACACGAATGTCGTGGGACAGCAACCGCTGTCCCGGAAACTCGCGCGGCGTCAGGTAGGCGCGGCCGTAGGAGCTGCTGACCACGTCCGAGTACAGGTAGACGGTGCGGTGCAGCACCCGATAGCGGCGCATCAGCCCACCACCCGGGCGGAGCCCCACAGCGGCTGGATCTCGCGCGGCACCGACAGCCGGCTCGCCTCGAAAGATTCGGAGAGTTTGCGCAGCCGCAGGTGGACGCCGTCGAGCAGCTCGGCCAGTTCGGTGCGGCGGCCGTCCGCGACGGTCTCCAGCTCGGCCGGGTCGACGCGGCGCAGCATGCGCTGGGCATCGGCCAGGAGTCGTTGCGGGCGTGAGGATCCGGAGGCCCCGGGCAGCGCCGGGAAGTCGTCCTCGAGGCGTTCCAGCTGGTAGGCCAGCGAGCGCGGATTGTGCCCGTCGAACAGCAGCAGTCCGGCGACGGCGGCGATGCGGACCGAATCACCGTGCCGGCGGCGGTAACTCACCGCGGACACGGTCGCCTGCAGGACCGCGTCGGTCAGCACCCGGCCGACCTCCGGCGGGTAGGCGCCGGTGAGGGCGGAGGTCAGCAGGGCCGACAGCGCCAGCGCGCGCTCGATGCGGCGGCCGATGTCCATGACGTGCCACCCCGTGTCCCGCACGGTCGATTCCGCGTCGATGCCGGTCAGCGACAACAGGGCGGACAGGGCGCGGGAGTGCACGGCCGACAGCGCCGCGCCGCGATCGCCGCGGACAGCGCGGTACTCCGACAGGGCGCGATCGATGGAGCCGAGCACCATCCAGGTGTCGGGAGAGAGCTGATCACGCACGGCGCGCGCGGCTTTCGCGTAGCGCTCCACGGAGAACGCGAGCGAGCCGGGAACCTCTCGGTCGACGGTGAGGGAGACCAGGTAGTCGTGGTCGCGGCGGGACGCGCCGGGCAGCGCGATCGGGACGGTCGGCTCGTCGGAGTATTCGCGCCGCCGCGGCGGCTGGGATCCTGATCGGGTCTGCGCCTCGGGCTGGCGGCGCCCGCGCCGACGCTCCGATGAATCCAATTGCACGGCAGTTGGTTTCGGCACGCCAGGCAGCTTCGGTTCGGCCAGGGTCGTGCCGGTCATGCGGGCGAGGGCGGCCATCAGGACGGGCATGGCCGCCGCGCCCTCCAGCCACGGCCGGTAGCGGTAGTCCTGGTGGCGTTCGTGGATGGCGCTGAGCAGGCGCACGGTGACCTCGGCGCGCTCGCCGTAGCGGCCCAGCCAGAACAGGTCGTTGAGCACACGGGGCGAGCTGACCACCTCCATCGAGGCGACCGCGGCCACCCGGCGCTCGCGCTCCTCGGGCACCTCGGCGGTCGCCGCGGGCACGGCCGGGACGGCGGCGGGCGCGGCGCGCACCCAGACGTCCTTGGCGGCGACCTCCCCCACCACGCCCTCGGGTCCGCCGCGCTGATGCAGCTGCCCCAATCCGCCCTGCATGATGCGGTATCCGACACGTCCGGCCAGGGAGAACAGGCGGACGGCGACGGGGGCGGCGGCGAGTCCGCCGGAGCCGTCGACCGCGGGGGCGACCGAGAAGCGGGCCGGTTCCTGGCCGATCCACTTCCAGCCCTCGGTCTCGATGCGGGCCCGCCACTGCGCACGCTGCACGGCGGTGAGGATGGGACCGAAGACCGTGGTGCCGTCCACGGTGGAGCGCAGGATCAGGCGGTGCAGGTTGACCGCCAGGTGAGAGCGTTCAGAATCGTCTCCGCCCCAATAGGATTCGATGCCGGGCAGAGTGAGTTCCTCGTCCAGCAGCCGCCGCGACAGGCGCGGCAGGAACGCGGCCAGCGCCGGATTCTCCAGCAGCCCGCTGCCCAGGGTGTTGACCACCGTGACCGCGCCGCGACGCAGCACCTCCACCAGGCCCACCACGCCCAATCGTGAATCCGGCCGCAGGTCCAGGGGATCGGAGAACTCGGCGTCCACGCGGCGCAGCACCACGTCGACCCGTTCGAGCGTGCCCAGCGAGCGCATCCACAGCCGGCCGTCGCGTACCACCAGGTCGGCGCTCTCCACCAGCGGGAAGCCCAGCACGGAGGCCAGATACGCCTGATCGAAGGCGGTTTCGGAGTGCACACCGGGGCTCAGCACCACGACCACCGGGTCCTCGTCGGCGCCGTGCGGCGCGGCCTCGATGAGCATGAGCCGCATGGCCCGCACGAACGGGGTGAGCGGACGCGGGCTGGCCAGCTCGAACGCCTCGGGAATGGCGGCGGACACCACGCGGCGGTCGGCCAGCGCATAGCCCGCGCCGGAGGGCGCCTGCGCCCAATCGGCGAGCACCCGGAAGCCGCCGTCGCTCCAGCGGCTGACATCGCAGGCGTGCAGGAACAGCTGATGCCGGCCGGGCAGTGAAATACCGTGTGCGGCACGAACATAGCCGCGATGCGCGAAGACCACCTGCGGCGGCAGCAGGCCCTCGGTGAGGGTGCGGCGCGGGCCGTACACGTCGGCGAGCACCGCGTCGAGCAGCCGGGAGCGTTGCACCACACCGGATTCCAGCGCCGCCCACTCGGTGTCGGAGAGCAGCAGCGGAATCGGGTCGAGCCGCCACGGCGAGGGCGTGGCGGGCTCCTCGGAGCTGGTCAGTTCGGTGTAGGTGATGCCGTCGTCCTCGATCAGCCGCCGGACCCGGCCGTCGATGCGGTGCAGTCCGGCCCGGCCCTGGTCCAGGAAGTCGGCGGACAGGTCGGCCCACAGGCTGCGCAGGCGGCCGTCGTGATCGACGAGTTCGTCGTAGAAGCCGCCGGTGGCCAGGCCGCAGGCGTCGCGAGCGCCGGTATCGGCCGCGGCGGCACGGTAATTCGCGAACTCCTCGCCGGGTGGCACTGCTTCGAGCACTGTCACCGCTACCACTTCCCCGGGTATGCCTATCGATCGCCGCCGACGCCCCACACGGTCCGCGCCCGGCGCAGATCGAGTATTCCGGGCGCACCGACATCTGTTGCCTGTATGGCCATTTTGGCACGCAAATCCGCGATATCGACCGGGCCCGGGGTGTGCCCGGAGGATTCGAATCGCCGATTGCGCCGGGATTGCGCCACCACCGAATTCACCGGCGGCCCGGCATAGAACATACCGCCCGGATGGCTCACGTGATACGTGCAGCCGCCGCGGGACAGGCCGGTCTGCAGTTCGACCACGTCGAAGATCAGCGGCGCGTCCACCGTGATCGTCGGATGCAGCGACTCCGGCGGCTGCCACGCCCGATACCGCACGCCCGCCACCTGCACGTCCGCCCGGCCGGCCGGGATGAGGGGCAGCGGGAAACCGTTGCAGGTCACCGCATACCGGTCCCGGTCCGCCCCGGTCACCCGGACCTGCAGGCGCTCGACCGAGGAGTCCACGTATCGCGCGGTCCCGGACACGGTGGTCTGTTCCCCGAGGGTGTTCCACGGCTCGATCGCCGCGCGCAGTTCCACTTCCATATCCCCGAGTACCACCGTGCCGAACCGGGGAAAACGGAACTCCGAGAACGGATCCAGCCAGCTGGTGTCGAATTCGATGCCGTGCGTGCGCAGATCGGCCGCCACCTCGGCGATATCGGCCTGCAGGAAATGCGGCAGCAGGTAGCGCCCGTGCAGGTTGGCGCCGTGGCGGAGCAACGGCGCGGTGTAGGGGTGTTCCCAGAACCGCAGCACCAGCGCCCGCACCAGCAGCGACTGCACCATGGCCATGCGGAAGTGCGGCGGCATCTCGAAGCCACGCAACTCCACCAGTCCGAGGCGGCCGCGCGCCGAATCCGGGCTGTAGAGCTTGTCGATGCAGAATTCGGCGCGGTGGGTATTGCCGGTGAGGTCGGTGAGCAGGTGGCGTAGCGCGCGATCGACCGCCCAGCGCGGCGCGGCCGGCTCGTCGGGATCGGTGGCCGCGGCAGCCCGGCTCAGGCGGTCGATCTCGGCGAAGGCGATCTCCAGTTCGTAGAGTGCGTCCTCGCGGCCCTCGTCGACGCGTGGCGCCTGCGAGGTCGGTCCGATGAACCGGCCCGAGAACAGATAGGACAGCGCCGGATGCCGCTGCCAGTAGGTGAGCAGGGACACCAGCAGGTCCGGGCGGCGCAGCAGGGGTGAGCGCGCCGGGGTGCGGCCGCCGAGCGTGATGTGGTTGCCGCCGCCGGTGCCACGGTCGGTGCCGTCCACATCGAAGGATTCGGTGCTCAGCCGGGCCAGCCGGGCCTGTTCGTAGAGCGTCTCCAGCAGCCGCGACTGCTCGGTGAAATCGGTGGTGGGCTGGACGTTCACCTCGATCACGCCCGGGTCGGGAGCCAGGGACAGGGTATGCAGCCGGCCGTCCACCGGGGCCGGATAACCCTCCAGCACGACCGGCCGCCCGACCGCGACGACGGCTTCCTCGACCCGGCGCACCAGATCGCAGAACGCGCCGAATTCCTGGACGGGAGGCAGGAATACGAACAGCCGGCCGTCGCGGACCTCGGCGACCAGCGCGGTGATCGGCGCGCGCTCGGCGGACTCCACCACCGCGGGCGGCTCATCCGCGGCCAGCGGCGGGCGCGGCGCGAACGGGTCCGCCTCGGGTCGCGGCGGCGGCGCGTTCCAGGTGACGGACCGCAGTGGCAACCGCAGTCCGGCCGGGGAATCGCCCTCCGTCAGGACGATTCGACCGCGCCGCAGCTTCCAGTCGGCGCTCGCCCACCCGGCCTCGTCGTCCCGGCGATACAGCGACAGCACGTAGGCGGCAGGCTCGCCGACGGCTGCATCCAGCCGAGCCAGCAGCGCGCTGCGCGCCAACGGCGAATCCCCGCCGCTGTCCAGATCCTCGTCGGCACCGACCGGATCACCCTGTGGCACAGCGGCCTTGGCGGCCATCCGGAGCAGCGAATCCTCGTAGGCGGGCCGCACCTGACTGTCCGGCAGCCCCAAGCCCCGTGCGATGTGGGCGATCACCGCCCGCGCGACCCGTGCGTCCGGGCGACACGACGGTTCCGTCACGGTCACGGCCGGCTCCGGCGAGGGACCATCCGGATTCGACGCGACCACCCGACGCTCGGCCATACCGTCCGAACTCGAAACATCCGCTGCGCCGAGCATTTCGGTCACCGGGCCCGAGCCACGCGATCGACGTGCGTCGCCCGGCGCGGCCCGCCGCTGTTCGGTCGGAGCGGGTGTCCCCGCGGCGGCCCCACCCGCGTTGCCGGCCAGCGGGAGCCAGGGGTGGGCGAGCAGGTCGGGGTGCCGCCAGAGCGGTTCGTCGTCGTCGCGCCACAGCATGGCGATTTCCCAGCGCGGCAGTGGTTCTCCCGGATACCACTTGCCCTGGCGGTACTGCACCAGGCCGGTCGGCGCGTAGATGCGGCGCAGGCGTTCGGCCAGGTCGGCGGCGCGTTCGCGCTTGCGCGGACCGTCGGCCCCGGTGGTCCATTCCGGACCGGTCTGATCGTCGAGGGAGACGAAGGTGGGTTCACCGCCGATGGTCAGGCCGATCCCGGCGGCCTCGGTGCGGGCGTCCACCTCCGCGCCCGCGGCGCGGATGCGCTCCCACTGGGAATCGGTGTAGGGCAGGGTGACTCGCGGATCCTCGTGGATCCGGCGCACGGTGTTGGAGAAGTCGAGGCTGGCGGCGACCGGGTCGGTGGATCCGGTGATCGGCGCCGACGAGACCGGATGCGGGGTGGCGGCCAGCGGAATGTGGCCCTCCCCCGCGAACAGGCCCGAGGTGGGGTCCAGGCCCACCCAGCCCGCGCCGGGCAGGTACACCTCGGTCCAGGCGTGCAGGTCGGTGAAATCGGCGGGCGGCCCGGAGGGTCCGTCCAGAGACGGTACGTCCTGGGCCAATTGGATGAGGTACCCGGAGACGAAGCGGGCGGCCAGCCCGAATTCCCGCAGGATGGACACCAGCAGCCAGGCCGAATCCCGGCACGAGCCGAGAGCGGCGCGCAGCGTGTGATCCGGCGACTGCACGCCCGGCTCCATCCGGATGGTGTACGCGACATCGTGGCGTAGCGCCTGATTCACCGCGATCAGGAAGTCGATGGTGCGCGGCCGGTCCGACGGCGTGTGGCGGCGCACCCAGTCCCGCACCGAAGCGCCGGGGCCGGAACCGGATCCACCCTCGTCCACCGGCCGCAGATAGGGCTCGAGGTCCGCGGACAACTGCGGCGAGTAGCCGAACGGGAAATGCTCGGCGTGCTCCTCGACAAAGAAATCGAAGGGATTGATGGCGTCCATATCGGCGATCAGCCCGACCACGATGGACAGTTCCGGCGTGGGCTCGTGGAAGATCAAGCGCGCCAGGAAATTTCCGAACGCGTCCTGCTGCCAGTTCACCCAGTGGTTCCCCGGGGTCACCCGCATCGAGTACGCCTCGATGGCGGTGCGCGTGTGCGGGGCGGGTCGCAGGCGGACCACATGCGGATGGACGCGCACGGGATGGTCGAAGGAATAGGTGGTGCGGTGTTCGAGGGAAACCTTGATCCCCATCTGTCCAGTTCACCACGCGAAGGCCGGGACACGCTGGAGTTTTTCCGACAGTTCGGGCGACACGCGGTGAGCTCCCGCAGATGTCGCACGCGGGTGATATCACCGTAACGACGCGTGAAGGAGGTTGCGGTGCATCCTGCGGATTGCTCACCGTGCGAATCGGCCCTCGATCACTGTCACGGGACACTGATCGTGCACGCCGCCGGATCGGTGGAATGCACCGAATCCGACTGCCTCGAGACCGATCGGTCGCGGCATCTGTTCGTGGCCGACTGCTCCGATATGGCGGGCGGCTGCGGCTGTGCCGCCGCCGCGGCGGACACCGGGCGGCGGACCCGCGCCGGCTAGCCATTAGCCTGGCCGGGTGAGCTACGACCTCGTTCTGCTGCCCTCCGGAGCCGCCGTGTCCCCCGCCGAGGTGGACACGTACCTGACCGCGCAGGACGGCAGACCGGCCGGTGACGCCGTCGCCGAGATCGCGGCCGAGCTGGACGAGCGCAATGGCGAACTGCCCGAGGCGGACAGCTTCCTGGGCTCGCCCGCCGTCGACGGCGTGCTGGGCGACGCCCTGTTCGTGTCCACCCCCTACGACGCCATCGGGCATGTGCGCGGGCTGCTGTTCGAGCTGGGCACCCCGCACGACTATGCGCTGTGGGACCCGCAGCTGGCCTGGCTGGTGGATCCGGCCGAATCGATCACGGCCGCCGTCACGCACGGCGGGGCGGGTGAATTCCCGTATCTGACACGGCAACTGGTGGAGCTGTGGATTCCGGAGCTGGGACAGCCCGGTCCGTATCTGATCGTGGAAACCGGAGATCAGATCTACATCCAGACCTATCGGCATCCGGACGGGCATTACGACCTGGAATACCGGGAAGGGTCCGCCGACAAGCATTTCGCCGCCACCGCTAACGACCCGCGAATTGTGGCCGATCTGATGTGGGGCTGGGCCACCGGAGATCGTTCGGGATTCGCCGCGCTGGATTGGCAACGTCTCACGTTCTGACCGTCGAATAACGGACAGATTTCAATTTCCACTTCCAGCCCCCCGGAATGAAGGCTGCGCACGCGCAGGAAAGCTAGCATTTCGCTAATTGCACGCGGTGTTTCCGAGCTTGTACGCATTACTCACCGAGGCGAGGAGCGAAAAATGAAGCTACGCCCGTCGAAGCTACGCCAGTCCTTGAAGACCAGGACCTTGCGTAAGGGTTTGGCAGTCGTGGCCGGTTTGGCGGCTACCTTCGCTATCGCCGTGGCATTGCACGCCAGCGGGGCCGGGGCCGATATCCCCAGGAACGTTCAGCACATCCCCTGCCCGCAGCCGGCGGCGCTCCCCGCGCCGCCGACCTGGACATAACCCGATCCCGGTAAACCACTTACAGGGCGCGACGCCCGGAAAGGGCGCGGCCCAGGGTCAATTCGTCGGCGAATTCCAGATCGCCGCCCATGGGCAGGCCCGAGGCCAGGCGCGTCACGCTCAGTCCCGGGAAATCGCGCAGCATGCGGACCAAGTAGGTGGCCGTCGCCTCGCCCTCGGTATTCGGGTCGGTGGCGATGATCACCTCGGTGACATCCACGCCGTCGTCCTGATTTCCGATGCGCGTCAGCAATTCCCGGATGCGCAACTGATCCGGGCCGATACCCGACAGCGGGTCGAGCGCACCGCCGAGCACGTGATAGCGCCCGCGGAATTCACGGGTGCGCTCGATGGCCTGCACATCCTTGGGCTCCTCGACCACGCAGATCATGGTGCGATCGCGCCGCGGATCGGCGCAGATACGGCACAGTTCACCGTCGGAGACGGTGCCGCAGACGGCGCAGAACCGCACGCCGTCCCGCACTTTCTGCAGGGCCGCCTGCAACCGATCGATCTCCGGCGGCTCCACCGAGAGGAGATGAAATGCGATGCGCTGCGCGCTCTTCGGGCCGACGCCGGGCAGCTTGCCCAACTCGTCGATGAGATCCTGAACCGGACCCTCGTACACCTACCCAGCCCCGATCAGAGTCCGGGCAGCGCGCCGCCGCCGAGACCGCCGGCCAGCGGGCCCAGCCGCTCGGCGGCCAGATTCTGCGCGGTCTCCATGGCGTCGTTGAGCGCGCCGATGATCAGATCCTGCAGCGTGTCCACATCCTCGGGATCGACCACCTTCGGGTCGATGGTCAGCGCCAGCACCTCGCCGGTGGCGCGGATCCGGGCGCGCACCAGGCCACCGCCCGCCTCGCCCTCGACCTCCGACTCCGCGATCTCCTGCTGCGCGGCCATGACGGCCTGCTGCATCTGCTGGGCCTGGGCCATCAACTGCTGGAAATCGAAACCTTCACCGGGCTGCACGGCGCGTCCTTCCTGGGGGATGGTGATCGCCCCCAGCCTAGTCGGCGACGCGCTCCGCGCTGCTTGACTCTCCCCTCGCTGGAGGGTGTTCGCTTAGGGCATGACGGCAACGGTTCCGATCGGCGAGTTCTCCCGGCTCACCTACCTGACCATCAAGACGCTGCGGTACTACCACGAGATCGATCTGCTCGCCCCGGTCGCGATCGACCCGGGCTCCGGCTACCGGTTCTATTCGACCGAGCAGGTGGACCAGGCACACTTGATCAAGCGGCTGCGCGAGCTGAACATGCCATTGCCGGAGATCAAGGCGGTGATGGCCGCCCCGGATCAGGCGGCTCGGGACGCGGCCATCCGGGCGCATCTCGAGCGCATGGAGGCCGAGCTGGTGCGCACCCGCGATGTGGTGGCCTCGCTCCGGGCGCTCCTGCTGCCGGCGACCGGGATCAACGTCGAATACCGTTCCGTCGCAAGCTATCCGGCGCTGGCCATGAGATCGGAAGTGGCGCGCGAGGAGTGCGATGCGTGGTGTGAGCACAGCTACGGAACCATGTATGCGCAACTGACCGCCGCGAACCTCGCACCCTCCGGACCGGGTGGCGCCACCTACGCGCCGGAGTTCTTCGAATACGACCGGGGCGAAGTCGTCACCTTCGTGCCCATCGACGAGCGGCACCGGGACCGTATCGACGCCGGGACCCTCCTCGACCTGCCCGCCCGCCGGTTCGCCATCGCCGTCCACGCGGGCCCGTTCACCGAATTCGACCGCACCTATGGCGCGCTGGGTAGCCATGTGGCCGAACACGACACCGCGCTCGCCGAACCCGTGCGCGAGATCTACCTGGTCGGGCCCGGTGACGCCGGGCCCGCCGACTACCGCACCGAAGTCTGCTGGCCCATCGGCCGGCTCTGAAGAAGGAGAGAATCCATGGCACTGTCCCTCGGCAATATCGTCTTCGACTGCCACGACGCCGCCGCGCTGGCGGGCTTCTACGCGCAGCTGCTGGACCGCCCGGTCGACGAGGGCGCGAACGAGCATTTCGCGACCATCGACAACGCCGCCGCCACCCCGACGTTCATGTTCGTCCAGGTGCCGGACAAGAACCCGGGCAAGAACGTCGTGCACGTCGATCTGAGTGCAGGCAGCGCCCTGACCACCGAGGTGGAGCGCGCGGTTGCCCTCGGGGCCAAGCATCTCGCGGACTTCGACGAATACGGCGTGAAGTGGGCGACGCTGACGGACCCGGAGGGCAACCTCTTCGATATCGGCGGCGAGGGCTGACCCCTGCTTGCTAGGCGAGCTCGCGCTTCAGGTTCTCGAGCACCTCGGCCTGGATCTTCTTCAGGCCGAGCGGCGCGAAGATGCCCTCGAAGATGCCGCCGATGCCGCCCGCACCCTTCCAGGTGGTGCGCACGGTGACCAGCGAGCCGGTGCCCGAGGGGGTCACGGTCCAGGCGGTGACCATGGAGGAGTTCGAATCCCGTTCCGTCACCATGGAATCGGAGACCGAGATGGCCGCGCGCACATTGCGGGAGCGCTTCTCGGTGGCCTGCAGGGTCCACTCCGCGACGGTGCCGGCGCCCTGGCCGCCCTCGACCACCTTGTAGTCGCGGTAGTGCGCGGAGAGGATCTTGGGCCGCACTGTCTCGTAATCGGCGATCGCGTCGAGGGTGCGCTTCGGATCCGCCGCGACGACGATCGAACTGGAGGCGCTGACCTGTCCCACCATGTGCTCCTTAGTGATTGCGCGGGCCGACCGGCACTCTGCCCTGCTACCGCGGGTCATGCTACGCCGCGTCCGGGTGCGCCGGTTCGCTGCGCCGCGTCGGGTCGGCTGCCGGCCGGCGCCGGCGACGACGGTTCGATCAGGAGCTCGACGACCCGCCGTAAAGCGCCTGGCAGCACCGTAACCCAATTGTTAGCTGAAGTAACAATCATCACGGCGAGGGCGGGAATACCCTCGCTACACGGCAGGTCGCACCCGCCGACACGCATGCAAACTGTGCGTGAAAACCCGCCCCGCCGGTACTCCCCTGCTGGCCGTACCGGTCGGTGCACGCTAGGTTTCCGAAGGTGGCAGTGAGTCTGTTGGGGAAGGCCGGCCGCGCACCGGCCGCACAGGAATCAGGTTTCGCCGCGCATCGGGCCGGAGTCGATCGCCTCCTGGCCTCGTACCGCGCCATCCCGCCGGATGCGAACGTACGGCTGGCCAAGAAGACGTCCAACCTCTTCCGGGCCCGGGCGCGCAGCACCGCACCCGGCCTCGATGTGTCCGGATTGACGCAGGTCATCGCGGTGGACCCGGAGGTCCGCACGGCCGACGTGGCCGGCATGACCACCTACGAGGACCTGGTCGCCACCACCCTGCGCTACGGGCTGGCCCCGTTCGTGGTCCCGCAGCTGAAGACCATCACCCTGGGTGGCGCCGTCACCGGACTGGGCATCGAGTCCACCTCGTTCCGCAACGGTCTCCCGCACGAATCCGTGCTCGAGATCGACGTGCTGACCGGCGCCGGTGAGATCGTCACCGCCACCCCGGACGGTGAACACGCGGATCTGTTCCGCGGATTCCCGAATTCCTACGGCACGCTCGGGTACTCGACCCGGCTGAAGATAGAACTCGAGCCGGTACTGCCCTACGTGGCATTGCGGCACATACGGTTCCACGATCTGCGGGAGCTGGAGGCGACGATGACACAGATCATCGCGGACCGCTCCCACGACGGCGAGCCGGTCGACTACCTCGACGGCGTGGTCTTCACCGCCGACGAAAGCTATCTCATCCTGGGCCGCCAGACCGACGAGCCCGGCCCGGTCAGCGACTACACCGGCATGGACATCTACTACCGATCCATCCAGCACGATTCGGCGCGGCCCAAGCGCGATCGGCTGACCATCCACGACTACCTGTGGCGCTGGGACACCGACTGGTTCTGGTGCTCACGGGCATTCGGGGCACAGAACCCGCGGATCCGGCGCTTCTGGCCCCAGCGGTATCGGCGCTCCAGCTTCTACTGGAAGCTCATCGCGCTGGATCACAGGTACGCGATCGGCGACAAGATCGAGGCGCGGCACGGGAATCCGCCGCGCGAACGAGTGGTGCAGGACATCGAGGTGCCCCTCGAGCACACCGCGGATTTCGTGGAGTGGTTCCTACGCGAGATCCCCATCGAGCCGATCTGGTTGTGCCCCTTGCGATTGCGCGACACCCGCGCGGAAGTGCGGGGCGCGGCCGAACGCCCCTGGCCGCTCTATCCGCTGGAGCCCGGCCGCATCTACGTCAATGTCGGTTTCTGGTCGGCCGTGCCGACCGTGCCGGGACAACCCGACGGCGCGGCCAACCGTGCCATCGAGCGCAAGGTGTCCGAACTGGACGGTCATAAATCCCTGTATTCGGACTCCTTCTACGACCAGGATGAATTCGCCTCCCTCTACTACGGCGGCGATACGTACTCCACCCTCAAGAAACGCTACGACCCGGATTCTCGTCTACTGGATCTGTATTCGAAGGCGGTGCAACGCAAGTGACCACGTACAAGGACCGTTCCGACGTATTCGCCGAGCTCGGAACAAAACTCAGCATTGCCGAGATCTTCGAGACCCTCCTCGACGGACCCGTACCGATCCGCCTGACCTGTTACGACGGCAGCAGCGCCGGACCGGAGGACTCGGAGTTCGGCCTGGAGATCACCACCCCGCGCGGCGTCAACTTCATCGCCACCGCACCCGGCGACCTGGGCATGGCCCGCGCCTACATCTCCGGTGACCTGATCGCCCACGGCGTCGAACCCGGCGACCCCTACGCTCTGCTGAAGGCCATGGCGGGCTTGAAGTTCCGCCGCCCCACCGCCCTGCAGCTGGTGGTCATCGCCCGCTCGCTGGGCTGGGAACTGCTCAAGCCGGTGCCCCCGCCGCCACAGGAGGCCATGCCGCGCTGGCGGCGCATCGCGCTGGAAGGCCTGCGGCACAGCAAGACTCGTGACGCCGAGGCCATCCACCACCACTACGACGTGTCCAACACGTTCTACGAGTACGTACTGGGCCCGTCCATGACATACACCTGCGCGTCCTACGAGGACCCGGCCTGGACGCTGGAGCAGGCCCAGGAGAACAAGTACCGCCTGGTCTTCGAAAAGCTGAACCTGAAGCCCGGCGACCGGCTGCTCGACATCGGCTGCGGCTGGGGCGGCATGGTGCGCTACGCCGCCAAGCGCGGCGTGCGGGTCATCGGCGCCACCCTCTCGGCCGAGCAGGCCGAGTGGGCGCACGCCAAGATCGCCGAGGAGGGCCTGTCCGACCTCGCCGAGGTGCGCCACAGCGACTACCGCGACGTGCGCGAGGGTGAGTTCGACGCGGTCTCCTCCATCGGGCTCACCGAGCACATCGGCGTGCACAACTACCCCGCCTACTTCGAATTCATCAAGTCCAAGCTGAAGGTCGGCGGCCTGTTCCTGAACCACTCCATCACCCGGCCGGACAACACCCGCATCACCAAGGCGGGCGACTTCATCGACCGCTACGTCTTCCCCGACGGCGAACTGGCCGGCTCCGGCCGCATCATCTCCGAGGTCCAGAACGTGGGCCTCGAGGTGCTGCACGAGGAGAACCTGCGCCAGCACTACGCCCTCACCCTCGCCGAATGGTGCGACAACCTGGTGAAGAACTGGGACGCCGCCGTCGAGGAGGTCGGCGAGGGCACCGCCAAGGTGTGGGGGCTCTACATGGCCGGCTGTCAGCTCGGCTTCGAACGCAATGTGGTGCAGCTGCACCAGATCCTGGGCGTCAAGCTCGGCGCGGACCAGGAGTGGACCGTGCCGCTACGCCCCTGGTGGAAGGCGTAAGAACCCTCGTAAGACGAAGCAGGCGTGCGGCTTTCACCGCACGCCTGCTTTCGCTTCTACGAGGACAGACCCGCCACCGGAATTCCCAATCGCGCGGTCATCCACGGGAATGACGAGGTGAAGGCCGCCGCAGCGAACTGCCAGGTGTGGCCGCCCTCGGTGGTGTGCACGGTGCAGTTGATATTGACCTGCTGTCCCTGGGCGCAGAGCGCCTCGGCCGCGCCGACCTCGCCGGTGTCGTAGACGCCGTCCTTGCCGCCCATGCCGACCTTGCTCTCGTCGATCGACTGCTGCTGCATGTAGGCCTTCACCTTGGGATCGGAGGCCATCTTCTTCTGCCACGCGGGCGGCGTCAGATCGTCGAACAGGCCGACCGTATCGGCATACGGGCCGTGCTTCTGCATCACCGTCGTGGGATCGAAGGCCGCCCATGCCTGCTCGCTGCCGCCGAAGAGCCGCTTGACGGACTGCTCCTTGTTGCCCGCGGCCGGACCGAGATCACCCGCGATATCCACGAACGTGCCGAACAGTTCCGGATGCATGGTCGCCAGATCCACCGCGCACGTTCCGCCCATGGACCATCCGACGATCCCCCACTTCGCGGGATCCGCGGACGCGCCGAAGGTCGATTCCACATATGCGGGCACATCATTGGTGAGGTGGTCGGCCGCGTCGCCACGCGGGCCGTTCACGCATTCGGTGTCGTTGTTGAAACTGCCGCCGGAATCGACGAACACCAGGATCGGCGTAAGGCCGCTGTTGGACTTCGCGAAATCGTCCACGCTGGGCATGATCTGACCGCTGCGCACCCAGTCCGCGGGCGTATTGAACTCGCCGCCGATCATCATGACCACCGGCAGGGTGGGCGGCTTGTCGCCCTGGAACCAGGCCGGCGGCAGGTACACGTATTCGGTGCGGTGATTGAAGTGGCTACCCGATTCCGGAATGTCCACCGGCACGATCCGCCCGGCTCCCACATTCGTGTTCCGCAGCGACGCCAGCGAATCCAGGTTGGTCTGATGCGGCAGCGGTTCCGCCGTCACGGCGGCCCACGCCGCATTCGCGGTCGGGTAGTACCCCACCCACTGATTCAGCACGACACCCACGTTCAGCAGCGCCGCCGGCACCGCCAGCACGGCCACGATCCGCTGCCACCAGCCACCGGTCCGGATGCCGACCACCGCGGCGGCGAGCGCCGCCCCCGCCAGGCCGATCGCGACCCACAGCAGCACCGGGGCCGGATCCGACGCCAGCCCCTCGTTGTTGGTGTACATCCAGGAGGCCCACACCACCCCGAGCGCGAACACCACACAGACGGGCACCCAGAGCAGCCACCAGCGGCGGGTGAACCGTGCGAACGCCACCACCAGCAGGAAGACCGCGACGAAGGTGATCACCTGGGGCAGCCAGCCGTGCAGCAGTGAAACCCCGTGGTGGAACCCGCCCCCGAACCCGGTCTGGGTCTGTGCGGGCAACTGCGGCGCCGGAGGCACAGCGGGCGGGGACTGCAGCATCGTCGTCACAGGCACGTCGGCGATTCTCGACACCGTTCCTCGAGAAACCCTGTGAATAGGCTGCACGAAGCCTGGATGCTGGGCGCGCTCGCCCGAATTCGCCGGCCGTACCGCCGAATCCGCTGCTCAGAGCAGCGAATCGAGAAATCGCCGCGGCAGCTCCGGCGCATCGGTATCGGCGTCCAGCGGCATCTCATGGCGCATGGTGCGCAGGATGTTCACCACGCCCGGCCCGGCATCGAGCAGCGGCCGGGACCAGCCCAGCCCGGCACAGCGGACCACCACCGGGGTGAGCACCGCGATGGACTCCCCGAGCCAACCGGAGACCGACAGGCATTCGGCCAGCAGCAGCGCCGCGTCGAGTTCGGCGCGCGGCCGATGCTGTTCGCGGATACGCGAATACAGGGCACGGGCGCGCTTGACCGCGGTGTCGTCGGTGCCGAGCGGGGCCAGGTCGTCGGTGGCGCGGTCCTCGCCGCGGTAGTGCCGGGCCAGCAGGGCGCGGATGGTGGCGATCTCCTCCGCCTCGGCGGCCAGCGCCGCCGCACCGGTGGCGTGCCGCAGCGGGCGGACCGCCGGGTCGGTGACCAGGCCCGCGGTCAGGGAATCGGCGGGCAGGCCCAGCCGCAGGCGCTCGGCCCGGACCTGGGCGGCCAGACGGGTGAGCCGGCGGTCGGCCGCGATGCGCGCGCCTTCGTCCAGCCGCGCCGCGGCGGTCTCCAGGTCACCGCGGACGGCCTTCACCCGGGCCCCGCTCACGAAGATGGTGACCAGGAAGTCCACCGGGCCGACCCGGGCGGTCAGTTCGTGGCTCTGATCCAGCAGCCGCTCGGCGCTGTCGAGGTCTCCACGCCGGTAGGCCACCTCGCCCAGCAGCGCGGCCGCCACCCGCGCCGAGTTCGAGCGCGACCCCGCGCGGTCGCGGGCGGTCTGCCACGCCTGCTCGAAACACCGGGTGGCGGTGTCGATATCGAGCTGCTCGTACGCGGCGGCGCCCTGCGCGCAGCGGCCGAACACCTCGCCCAGCGGATCGGCCGACCGCACGTGATAGGGCGCGGCCCACTCCTGCATGTCCCGGGCGCCCTCGAAGTCGAAGTCGCACAGGCGCACGAAGGAGGCCAGATTCGCGGCCGTCGACACCGTCCACGCCGGGAGGTCGTCGGCCAGCTTCAGGCATTCGGTGATCTTGTCGAGCACGCCCTCGGTGCGGTCGCGGGCCACCTGATCGGCGGCGGCCAGCACCGCCGCCTGACAGCGCTGGGTCACCGCCTCGGCGTCGTCGGTGCCACTGCGCGCCAGCATGTTCGACAACCGCCCCAGCGCGGTGCGGGCCGCACCGGACTGCTGCAGGTTCACATTGGCCCGGGCCAGCGCCATCAGCAGCTTGGAACGCGAAGTCACCTGCTGCACCGGCAGTTTCGACACCGTACCGAACAGGGTCGCCAGCCGGGAGCTGTCGATCAGGTCCATGCCGCCCTTCTCGACCAGGTCCAGCGCGTACTTCAGATCGGTGGCGGCCAGCGCGTGATCCACCGACTGCTTGATCAAATTGTGTTCCGCGAACCAGCGAGAGGCCTTGCCGTGCAACTTCTTCAGCTGCCCGGGCTGGGCGCGGTCCAGGCGGGTGCGCAGGTGCTCGGCCACCACCGGCTGCATCCGGTACCAGCTCGGATCGTCGGCAAGCCGGTGCACGAACAGTTCCCGCCGCTCGGCCTGATCCAGCAGATCGGCGGCGTCCTTCGCGCCGGACAGCGCCTCGGCCAGCGAGGCGTTCACACGTTCGGGAACCGCTATGGCACTGAGGAATTCGAGCATGCGCGGCTCGATGGTGTCGAGCACGTTCTCGGCGAGGTACTCGCGAATCGCCTTGTTGTCGCCGGAGAGTCCAGTGATCAACCGGTCCACGTCGTGGTCGGCCGACCGCAGCGACAGCCCCGCCAGCTGGATCGCGGCGGGCCAGCCGTCGGTGGCGGTGTGGATCTGTTCCACCTGCCGCTCGCTCAGCTTCAGCCCCATGCGCCCGACCAGGATCTGCCGGGTCTCCGCCTCGGTCAGCCGCAGCTGACGGGAGCCGATCTCCACCAGTTCGTCGGCCACCTGCAGGCGGCTCAGCGGCAGCCCGGCCCGCTCCCGGCTGGTGATGACGAAACGCAGGTCGTGCGAACAGTTGTCGAGCAGCGACTCCATCACCCGCTGCGCCCCCGCGTCGGTGATCCGATGCCAGTCGTCCACCACCACGACCACCGGGCTCCCGCTCGCCTGCACCTCGTCGATCAACGCCGACACCGCGTACGGCACCGCCTCGGCGGGCCGCTCCTCCAGCAACTGCTCGAGCCCCGCGCCGATCTCCGGCCGCACCTTGCGGATGGCGGCGATGATGTGGGCCAGCAGCCACACCTCGTTGTCGTCGTCACGGTCGATGCCGATCCAGGCCACCGCAACCCCGCGATCGGTGAGCTCGGCACACCACTGCGCGGCGACGGTGCTCTTGCCGAATCCGGCCGGGGCGTGGATCACCGCCAGCCGGCGGCGACCGCCCGCGCGCAGCGGTTCCAGCAGGCGCGGGCGCGGTATCGGCTCGCGCGCCGGCATCGGGGGCAGGAATTTCGTTGTGGCCGTGGGCGGCAGCGTATTGCCGACGGCCCCGAACTCGGTAGTGCCGGCGGCCCCGAACACGGCGCTGGGATTGCCCTGCGGGCGCAGCGTCAGCGAGCGGGTGCGCGGGGCGGTCACCACGGTGTGCGTCCGTCGGTGCGAATATGTCCGGGTGGCAGCGGAATCCGCGCCGTCCGCCCCGGGCTGTTCACCCTCGAGCAGCGCCATCTCGTCCGGGACCTGCCCGTGCTCGCCCTGCACGGTCCGCAGCAGCTCCCCGAATTCCACGGCGCTGCCGGGCCGATCACGCGGATCCGGCGACATGGCCGCCTCGATGGCCGCCGCCACGTCGGGCGGAATCTCGAGCTCCCGCAGATCCGGCACCGGCTGACTGGTGATGCGCAGGAACTGCGCCACGATCTTCTCCCCGGCCTGCCGTTCGAAGGCGGCGTGACCGGTCAGCAGCGCGAAGAGGGTGGATCCCAGCCCGTACACATCCGAGCGCACGGTCGGCTCGTCGCCCTTGAGCACCTCGGGCGCGGTGAACGCGGGCGAACCGGTGATCAGACTCGTCGAGGTGCGGAAACCCCCTGGGATGCGGGCGATTCCGAAGTCGGTGAGCTGCGGTTCCCCGTACCGGCTCAGCAGCACATTCGCCGGCTTCACATCCCGGTGCAGCACTTCGACCCGGTGCGCGGTCTCGATGGCCCCCGCCAGCTTCACCCCGACCCGAACCGAATCCGTCCAGGACAGCGGCCCGCTGTCCCGCACCACCTGTTCCAGGGAACCGCGGGTGGCATAGGGCATCACGATGAAGGGCCGCCCGCTGGGCGTCACGTCCACCTGCAGGATGTCGACGATGTTCGGATGCCCCGACAGCCGGCCCATGGCGTGTTCCTCGCGCAGGAATCGCTCCCGGCTCTCGTCGTCGATCTCGGTGGACAGCACCTTGACCGCCACCACCCGGTCCAGGGCGCGCTGGGCACAGCGGTATACCACCCCGAAACCGCCCCGGCCGATCTCCTGCGCGTCGAACAGGCCCATGGCCTCGAGCTCGTCGTCGAGGGTCATGGGAAGGTAGGACTGCGTGGAGTTCTCGGGAGGGGCCTGCTCACTCCGCGAGCCGCCCGGGCGCGCCTGTGGATTCATCTGGACCTGCCTCCGGTGTTCTCCCGCGCATATTCCAACGTAGCGCGGACCGGACGGGCGTGTGGACCTTTCACTCAGCTCCGGGTGTCCCGTCCGGTCCTCTTCACACACCTGTAAAACACCCGGCCCGGGTCGCGTATTCGCGACCCGGGCCGGGTGTTTCAGCGCAGGAGCGCCGTTATTACCTGCGTATTACTTGCGCAGCGAAGCCGGAACCTCGAAGCGGCTGCCGAACTTGGCGGCCAGCTCGTCGGCGCGGGCAACGAAGGCTTCCTGTCCACCCGGGTAGCCCACGATGAACTGGTGGGTACCGCCGGTCCAGGCCGGGAAGCCGATGCCGAAGATGGAGCCGATGTTGGCGTCGGCGGTCGAGGTCAGCACGTTCTCGTCGAAGCACTTCTGGGTCTCGATGGCCTCGGCGAACAGCATGCGGTCCTTGAGGTCCTGCAGGGTGACACCCTCGGGGAGCTCGGTGGAGGTCTTGAAGGTGGAGCGCAGCTCCGACCACAGACCGGTGGCCTTGCCGTCGGCGTAGTCGTAGAAGCCCGCGCCGCCGGCCTTGCCCTTGCGGTCGAACTCGCCCACCAGCTTGTCGAGGATCTGCGCGGTCGCGCCGGAGGCGGCGTCGATCTCGCCGCCGGCGGCGGTGATCGCCTCGGCGGTCTCCTTGTAGATCTTCTGCATGGTGGTGAAGTTCAGCTCGTCCGACAGCTTCAGCGGCGCCGCCGGGTAGCCCGCCTGCAGACCGGCCTGCTCGATGGTCTGCGGGTCGATGCCCTCACCGAGCATCATGATGGCCTCGTTGATGAACTTGCCGATCACGCGCGAGGTGTAGAAGCCGCGCGAGTCGTTCACCACGATCGGGGTCTTCCGGATGGCAAGGGTGTAGTCGTACACCCGGGCCAGCGCCTCGTCGGAGGTCTTCTCGCCCTTGATGATCTCGACCAGCGGCATCTTGTCGACCGGCGAGAAGAAGTGGATGCCGATGAAGTCCTCGGCCCGCTTCACTCCATTGGCCAGCAGGGTGATCGGCAGGGTCGAGGTGTTGGAGCCGAGCAGCGCGTCGGCATCCACGACGTCCTCGATCTCCTGGAAGACCTTGGCCTTCAGATCGGGGTTCTCGAACACGGCCTCGATGACGAAGTCGACGCCCGCGAAGTCGGCCGCGTCGGCGGTCGGCTTGATGCGGTCGAGCAGGGTCTTGGACTTCTCCTCGGTGGTCTTGCCACGCGAGAGCGCCTTCTCCTCGAGCTTGACCGAGTAGTCCTTGCCCTTGTTGGCGGCCTCGATGGTGACGTCCTTGAGGACCACGTCGATGCCCGCCTTGGCGGTGACGTACGCGATGCCCGCGCCCATCATGCCCGCGCCGATCACGCCGACCTTCTTGATCTCACGCTTCGGCACGTCCTTCGGACGCGAACCGCCGTTGTTGATGTGCTGCAGGTCGAAGAAGAACGCCTGGATCATGTTCTTGGCGACCGGACCGGTCAGCAGGGACACGAAGTAGCGCGACTCGATCAGCGAGGCGGAGTCGAAGTCGACCTGCGCGCCCTCGATGGCGGCGGACATGATCGCCTTGGGGGCGGGCATGTTCTGGCCCTTGAGCTGCTTGCGCAGGTTGGCCGGGAACGCCGGCAGGTTGGCGGCCAGCGACGGGGTGGAGGGGGTGCCGCCCGGGATCTTGTAGCCCTTGACGTCCCAGGGCTGCACGCCCGCCTCGGGGTTGGCCTTGATCCACGCCTTGGCGGCCGGGACCAGCTCCTCGACGGAGGCGACGGTCTCGTGAATCAGGCCGGTGGCCTTGGCCTTCTGCGCGTTGAACTTCTGGCCCTGCAGCAGCACGCCCATCAGGCCGTTCGCGATGCCGAGCATGCGGGTGATGCGGGTGACGCCGCCACCGGCCGGGAGCAGGCCCAGGGAGACCTCGGGCAGGCCCAGCTGCACGGCCTTGATGTCGGCCGCGATGCGGCGGTGGGTGGCCAGGGTGATCTCCAGGCCGCCGCCCAGGGCAGCGCCGTTGATGGCCGAAACCACCGGCTTGCCAAGGGTTTCCAGACGACGCAGGTCGTCCTTGATGAAGGTCAGTTCCTCCATGATGGCCGCGGCGTCCGCCGGGGTGGTCTGCATCATGTTCTTGAGGTCACCGCCGGCGAAGAAGGTCTTCTTCGCGGAGGTGATGACGACACCGGTGATGTCGTCCTTCTCGGCGACCAGGCGGTCCACCGTGGCCCGCATGGAGTCCTTGTAGAGCTGGTTCATGGTATTGGCGCCCTGGTTCGGGTCGTCCATGGTCAGCACGACGATGCCGTCGGCGTCCTTTTCCCAGCCGATCATGTTCTCGGTCATTGTTTTCGATTCTCCTGAAGATGAAAGTCGGTGGGCGTCAGACGCGCTCGATGATGGTGGCGACACCCATACCGCCGCCGATGCAGAGGGTGACCAGCGCGTAGCGCGCGTTGCGGCGGTGCAGCTCGTCGACCATGGTGCCGGTGATCATGGCGCCGGTGGCGCCCAGCGGGTGGCCCATGGCGATCGCGCCACCGTTGACGTTCAGCTTCTCGTCCGGGATGTTCAGGTCCTTCTGGAACTTGAGGACGACGGAGGCGAAGGCCTCGTTGATCTCGAACAGGTCGATGTCATCGACCGTCAGGCCCGCCTTGGCCAGCGCCTTGTGCGCGGCCGGGGTCGGACCGGTCAGCATGATGGTGGCGTCGGCGCCGGAGGTGCCGGTGGCGACGATGCGGGCGCGCGGGGTCAGACCCGAAGCGGCACCGGCCTCTTCGGAGCCGACCAGCACCAGCGCGGCGCCGTCGACGATGCCGGAGGAGTTACCGCCGGTGTGGACGTGCTCGATCTTCTCGACGTAGGTGTAGCGCTGCATGGCGACGGCGTCGAAGCCGCCCATGTCACCGATGCCGGCGAAGGCCGGGTTCAGCTTGCCCAGGTCGGCGGCGGTGGTGCCGGGACGCATGTGCTCGTCGTTGTCCAGGACGGTCAGGCCGTTGATGTCCTTGACCGGGACGACGGAGCGCGAGAAGTAGCCGTTCTTCCAGGCCTGCTCGGCCAGGTTCTGCGAGCGGACCGCGTAGGCGTCCACGTCGTCGCGGGAGAAGCCCTCGATGGTGGCGATCAGATCGGCCGAAATGCCCTGCGGCACAATGTAAGCGTTGTAGCTGGTCCACGGGTCCATGAACATGGCGCCACCGTCGGAGCCCATCGGCACGCGGGACATGGACTCCACGCCACCGGCCAGCACCAGGTCGTCGAAGCCCGAGCGGACCTTCGAGGCGGCCATGTTGACGGCCTCGAGGCCGGAGGCGCAGAAGCGGTTGATCTGCACGCCGCCGACGGTGTCGGGCAGGTTCGCGGTGAGCACGGTGGTGCGGGCGATATCGGCGCCCTGATCACCGACCGGCGAGACGACGCCCAGGATGATGTCCGAGATGCGGTCCTCGTCCAGGTTCGGGAACCGGTTCCGCAGCTCCTCGACCAGACCGGTGGTCAGGTCGATCGGCTTGACCGAGTGCAGCGAGCCCTTCCGGTTCTTGCCGCGCGGGGTGCGGATGGCCTCGTAAATGTAGGCCTCTGTGGTCATATCGGAGTTTTCCTCTCTTGGGTGCGCCGTCACCGCGTTGTGCGGGCAGTGCCATGGCTATAACCTCGCCGACCGGCCCCACGACCGATCGCCTAGACGCTGTACAAACAGCGTCCCGAGCAGGCTTGTCGACGCTCCGGAAGCCCGTACGCCCGGGCATACCTTAGAACCTCGCGAAACCGATACTCACGGCCACCCGATCATAGTACCGAACCATGCGAACTCCGGTTAACTTAAGTTGCCCCGCAGGGGAACTGTCAACCCTCGAGAGGTGTGGCCCCCAACTCCGACCGCAGCAGCGCTAGCGCCACCTCATCCGGGTCGCGGCGCTCCTCCGGAGGCACCGGCTTCGCCGACTCCTCCAGCATCTCCCGCTCCTCTTCCGGCGTAGTAGCAGGTGGGACGCCGTCATAACCTACCGGCGAGTAGTCACCCGGGCCCGGATCATCTGGAAGATCCGGCCCGTCAGGCAGTGGAATATCGTCCTCCGGCGGCGCGAACCGGGCACTGTTCGCATCGAACGGATCCCCGCCCCCCGGACCCGGATCCGCCGGTGCCGGAGCGGCCGGCGCCGCGGGTGCGGCGGTGCTCCCCCATCCACCGGCCGCCGCGGGCTCGGCGACCGGCGCGGCCGCGGCCGCCTTGGCCTGACTCGGCCGCGAGAACGTCGGCGCGGCCTTCTTGGGCGCGGGCTGCCCGCCCGCCGGGGCCCGCCCCGCCGCCGCCTTGGCCGCCGATCCGCCACCGGCCGGTCCCCCGACCTCCCACCGCACATCGTGGTCGCGCCCCAGCACGGCCCGCACCGCCGACCGCACCGCGTCCAGGTTCTGCGGCTGCGACAACCGCTGCGCCAGCGGCGCGTGCAGATGCGCGAAAACGATCGTCTGCCCTTCGACCCGAGCCACGCTGGCCCCGGTCAGCAGGGCCTGCACCGCCGCGCCGAAATCGCGCACCTTGGCACGGATATCCGCCCAGGCCGCCTCGATCTCCTGCAGCACGGCGTCGCCCGCGGGCGCGGTGTCCGCCGGAGCAGCGACCTCGGCCGGTGCCGCGACCGGCTCGGGCGCGGGGACAGGCTCCGGCTCGGGAGTAACGACCGGCTCGGCCTCGGCCACCGGCTCCGCGACCGGCGCGACCGCGATCGGATCGGCAACCGGCGCAACGGATTCGACCGCCACCGGCTCCGGCTCGGGTGCCACCGACGCGGGCACTGGTTCAGCGGCGGCCGGAACTGGCTGCGGCACAGGGCTTTCCGCTCCCAGGGTCGCCGCAACCTGTGGTGCGGCGCTGCCCACCGGGCTCAGTTCGGGCGGCCGGACCGCGATGCCGCCGGTGACGGCCTGCGGTGCGAGATCGGCGGCCGGGGCAGGAGCCGCCTGCGCCGGTGCGGGAGCGGCCGGCGCGGACGCCGTCTCGGCGACGGTAGCTGCCGTTGTGCCGGACTTTTCGGCGCGCAGCGCGGCCAGGGCCGCGGCTCCGCGCCGGCGGTTGTCGCCGTCGGCCGGGGGCACGGCGGGAGCGGCGGACGAGGCCGCGGCCTCGACAGCCGGGGCGGCCTGCGCCTGCTGCGGGGCAGCGGGGATTGCGCCGCTCGCCATTCGGCGCTCCAGCAGCTCGAGGCGCTGGAGGGTGGCGGTTTCGGCGTCGGAGGCGGCCGGAAGGAGCATGCGGGCGCTGATGACTTCGAGCAGCAGGCGGGGGTTGGTGGCGCCGCGCATGTCGCCGAGGCCCTCGTGCAGGAGTTCGGCGTGGCGGGCCAGGGTGGCGGCGCCGAGGCGCTCGGCCTGGGAGCGCATGCGGTCGATGACGTCGCCGGGGCCGGTGACCAGGTTGCGGTCGGTGGCGTCGGGGACGGCACGGAGCAGGATCAGGTCGCGCAGCCGCTCGAGCAGGTCGGTGGCGAAGCGGCGGGGGTCGTGACCCGCCTCCACCACGCGGTCGATGGTGCCGAACAGGGCCGCGCCGTCGGAGGCGGCCAGCGCCTCGATGGCGTCGTCGATCAGGGCGACATCGGTGACGCCCAGCAGCGAGACCGCGCGCTGATAGGTGACGCCGTCGGGGCCCGCGCCCGCCAGCAGCTGGTCCAGCACGCTGAGGCTGTCGCGCGGCGAGCCGCCGCCGGCGCGAATCACCAAGGGGTACACCGACTCTTCGACCTGCACCCCCTCCTGGTCGCAGATCTTGCCGAGCAGTCCGCGCATGGTGGCGGGCGGGAGCAGCCGGAAGGGGTAGTGGTGGGTGCGCGAGCGGATGGTGGGCAGCACCTTGTCCGGCTCGGTGGTGGCGAAGACGAAGATCAGATGGGCGGGCGGCTCCTCCACGATCTTGAGCAGCGCGTTGAAGCCCGCGGTGGTGACCATGTGCGCCTCGTCGACGATGAAGACGCGGTACCGGGATTCGGCCGGCGCATAGAAGGCGCGGTCGCGCAGTTCTCGGGTGTCGTCCACACCGCCGTGACTGGCGGCGTCGAGCTCGATGACATCGAGATTGCCGGATCCGCCCGGGCCGAGCGCCACACAGGACGAGCAGACGCCGCACGGCTTGGAGGTCGGGCCCTGTACGCAGTTCAAGGAGCGCGCGAGGATGCGCGCGGAGGAGGTCTTGCCACAACCGCGCGGTCCGGAGAAGAGATAGGCATGACTGATCCGCCCGGTGTCGAGCGCGATACTCAGGGGATCGGTGACGTGCTCCTGACCCACCACTTCAGCGAACGTTGCCGGTCGGTACTTCCGGTACAGAGCCACGTGGAGAGGTTACCGGGGCAGTCCGACAGGTGGACATGCGCCGCCGGGCCGGTCGACCGGTATGTCGGTTCCGTCCGGTGAACCATTCAAATTGTGATGCAAATCACATGCAATCCCAGAGTTAGGCCAGAACCGACCGACCCGGACGGATGTCTCGACAAGTCCATTAGCTAATTCTCAGCGCATTCTTACAATCAGTTGTCCAAAACCATCTACCAGCTACTTCACCAGATACAGACTTACGTTCTGTTTCAGCTCCACAGAGCGGACATAACGATCCAGTCAAACGATGCGGCAAGATCGCAATCGCTTGGCTACCGTGGGCAACGGCAACTTCGGTAGCCAAACCTTCATCAGGTTGGTCGCCCCGGCCGGTCCCTCATCCCGACCGGGGCACAACCAAATCTCCCGGAGGACATGCCTCGTGCCGTCGCATGACGTCATCGCCGCAGCCTGGCTCTCGAGTACCGAATTCGCCGGCGATTCCGCCGCGGTCGGACTGCTCAGCCGGGCCATCAGTCCGCACGATTACGACATCAAGCGCGACTCCCTACCCGTGTCCGCCGCCGCCGATCCGGCCACCGCGGGCGCGATTCTGGAACTGCTGCAGCGCGGCCAGGTGCCGACCCTGGCGGCGATACACACCCTCATCGTGCAGAACGACATGCGGGCCGAGGCCGACCGCATCGAGCGACTGGGCCGGCGGGCGCAGCGCAGCATCGACGATTTCGGGCGGGTGCTGGCGAAACTCACCGATGACTATTGGATCGCGCACGGCACCGGTCCGACCCGACGCGACATTCTGCTCTCCGAACCGGCGATCGCCCTGATCCGGGAGCGGGTGGGCGATATCCCACCGACCGCCATCAAGCATCTGTGGCTGATCGAGCGCGCCCAGCGCGCGGGCTGGATCGCCTACAACGCCACGCCCCGATCCCTGTGTGCCGGAAGGCGTTTCCATGCCGCCCGGTACGGTAATCGGGTGTCGCTGCGACCGGTGAACACCATCGGCCCGCTGGTGGCGGCCTATCTGCGGGACCAGCTGGCCGAGCACGGCCGCCCGCCACGCTGGTCGGTACTGGCCTATGAATTGCGCGACGACCGGGGGCGGCGCGTGTTCAACGACACAGCCGACGCCCGGACCCAGCAGCAGTGGCTCGTGACCGCCGACTGGATGGCACTCGACGACGGCAATCCGGTCCCCGGCCCGCGCGGATTGCGCGCGCTGGCCAAAAAAGTCAAGGATCATCGCAGCTAGGGCTGTTAACGGCAGGTATCCAAAGCCTCATTTTTGTAACAGCGCCTTAACGTGAGGATTCGGTAACTTCCACGAAACGCGATCACCGCGTGGAAGGAGTTACCGCATGACACCACCTCATCTCGACCCAGCGGCGACGGCCTGGCTGCTGGCCGCCACGGCGCTGGTGCTGCTGATGACACCCGGACTGGCGATCTTCTACGGCGGCATGGTGCGGTCCAGCGGTGTGCTCAACATGCTGATGATGAGCTTCATCTCGATTCCGCTGGTCGCGGTGGCGTGGCTGCTGTTCGGGTACAGCCTGGCCTTCGGGGATGACGCGGGCGACGGGATCATCGGCAATCTCGGGCATTTCGGGCTGGCCGGAATCGATCCGAACACGCTGCACGTGGTGGACAAGAGCGGTGCGGCGGTGCCGGAACTGTTGTTCGTCACCTTCCAGCTGACCTTCGCGATCCTGACCGTGGCGCTGATCAGCGGCGCGATCGCCGACCGCGCGAAGTTCTCGGCGTGGATGATCTTCGTGCCGGCCTGGGCGCTGATCGTGTACGCGCCGATCGCGCACTGGGTGTGGACGCCGGACGGCTGGCTGGCCAAGCTGGGCGCGCTGGATTACGCGGGGGGTCTGGTGGTCGAGATCGCCTCGGGCGCTTCGGCACTGGCCATGGCGCTGGTGCTGGGACCGCGGGTGGGCTTCAAGACCGATGCCATGCGTCCGCACAATCTGCCGTTCGTCCTGCTGGGCGCGGGCCTGTTGTGGTTCGGCTGGTTCGGTTTCAATGCGGGTTCGGCCCTGGCGGCCAATGGCATTGCCTCAGCGGTGTTCCTGAACACGCTGGTGGCGGGCTGTCTGGGCATGCTGGGCTGGCTGGTGGTCGAGGCACGGCGCGACGGCAAGCCGACCACGTTCGGCGCGGCCTCGGGTGCGGTGGCCGGTCTGGTCGCGATCACGCCGTCCTGCGGCGAGGTGAACACCACCGGCGCGGTGATCGTGGGTCTGGTTGCGGGCGTGGTGTGTTCGTTCGCGGTGAGCTGGAAGTTCAAGGGCAACTATGACGATTCGCTGGACGTGGTGGGCGTGCACTTCGTGGGCGGCATCGTGGGCACGCTGCTCATCGGCTTCCTGGCCTCGGCGGTCATGACCGGTGGGCCGAAGGGCCTGTTCTACGGCGGCGGACTGGGTCAGCTGGGCAAGCAGGCTGTGGGCGTGCTGGCCGTGGCGGCCTTCGCCTTCGGGGTGACCTTCCTGCTGGGCAAGGTGCTGGACAAGCTGATCGGCTTCCGGATCACCAAGGAGGACGAGATCGGCGGCATCGACTTCGCGCTGCACGCGGAGACCGCCTACGCCGAGGGCGTGCACGGGCACGCGCCGAGCCGGATCGGCAAGCCGCACGGGCACTGAGCTGTGCGATAGTTCGGGCACTGAGCTGTGCGATATTTCGGGCACTGAGCTGTGCGACATATAGGGCACTGAGCTGTGCGACATATAGGGCACTGAGCTGTCAGACCTTTCGAGCCCCGCTGCGTCTCGCAGCGGGGCTCGAATGCTTTGCGGTCCGGTTCAGTTCACCTTGCTCGCGGGGACGCTGAAGGTATTGCACTGGAGAGTGCGGTCCTTGTCGTACCCGATCTCGAACCAACCGCCCATGTTCTGGGCGGTGCCGTGGTCGCGCATGTCGCCGGGCCCGTCGCCGCGGTGGTAGGCGTCGTTGCGGGCCACGCCGATCTGGGCGCTGGTCAGCGAGCCGCCATTGCTGGAGGACGACAGGTACATGCCGTCGAAGCACTGGGCCTGCAATTCGGTCCGGCGGGACAGTTCCAGGCCGGTGTCGCTGCGGGAGCCGGCGTCGCGCCGCTGCTGGTGCACCTTGCCGAGAATGCCGGCCTGGGCCTGGACGTGATGGCCGTATTCATGGGCGAACACGGACAGGTAGACGACCCAGTTGTTGCCGAAGAGATCGGTTTGCAGCTGGCTGATCGGCATGTAGATGGTCATGTCCGCCGAGCAGTAGAAGGCCGCGAAATTGGTGCTGTTCCCGGTGCACAGGGTGGTGATTCCGCTGGTGTCGGCGGACACGTTCAGCTTGGGCGCCTCGAACGGCAGATTGATCTTGTCGAACAACGGTTTCCACGTCGAGTGCAGGCAGTCCGCCGCGGTTTCGAAGAACTTGCGCGCCACCTCGACCTGAGTGCCCCACGGCGCATAGGCGCACTTGGCGGGCAGCAGCGTGTAATCGGCATTGGTGAGCAGCGGGTTGTCGGCCGTGGCCGGGACGCCGCGGTTCTCGCCCGCATCCCCCGAGTAGGTGGTCTTGACGGTCGAGCCGGCGTTGATGGAATTCAGGCCGGTGGTGATGGCGGTGCGCAGCAGCACGCCGGTCACCAGCAGAACCAGGATCACCACCAGCACACCGATCCGGCCGCGGCGCGGCGGCGCGGGCCGGGTCATCGTGATCGCGCCGGTCGGCGGGGCGGCGGTGGGCGGCGGCATGGGTGCGCGGTAGGCGGGCCGGGCCGGGTAACCGAACGGCTGGCTGTAGCCGGGCGGCGGAAAGCCTTGGTGCGGTGGATATCCCGGCCGGGGCGCACCCGCAGCGGGCGGGGGCGGATATCCCGGGCGCTGGGCGGGATACCCGGGCGGCGGCGGAGTGGGCCGACCCGGCTGCGGCGAATATCCCGGCGGCCGTTGGTATCCGGGCGGCTGCTGCGACCCGGCCGGCGGGGGTGTGCCGCCCGGCGGCGGGCCACCGGCCGGATGCTGCCGCGGGACGGCGGGGAAGCCCTGCGGCACGGCGGGCTGCGGTGGATTGCCCTGCGGCACGGCGGGCTGCGGTGGATTGCCCTGCGGCACGGCGGGCTGCGGTGGATTGCCCGGCGGCACGGCGGGCTGCGGTGGATTGCCCTGCGGCGGCGGGGTTCCGCGCGGTGGCACGGGACGCTGGCCCGGGGGTGTCGGTCCGTGCTCGGACGGTGGGCGAGTCATCTCCCCCGCACCCCCTCGTTCCTCAGAGATAACCTGCCGGCTCCATAGACCTGTGACTTGCCGCTGAGGAAGGATAGCAAGCTGGCTAGAGTAGCCAGTCATGCAGATTTTTCGGGGGGCCGCCCTGGTCGCGCTGCTGCTCGCAGTGGCGGGTGTGGCGGCGCCGGCCGCGGTGGCGCAGCCGGCCGGTGTGGATATCACCGCCGAGGTGAATCTGGGCGACGACGGTCTGCTGCGGGTCACCGAAACCGTGAAAGTGCCCGAGGGCGGCGAGTTTCGGCAGGTGCTGCCGCTGCGGGTGCAGGTGGGCTCGGGCGTGCAGCGCAATTTTCAGGTGACCGACGTGTCCGCCGACGGGGACGGCGATGCCAAGGTCGCCGACGACCAGTTCACCATCGAGGCCCGGCCGGGTTCGGCGACCTTCAAGTACACGGTGCACAACACCGTCAGTGACGCTTCGGGCGCGCAGGTGTTCCAGTGGACCGGGGTGCTGAATACCGATGTGGCGTCGATCAATGCGACCGTGTCGAGCCCCAGCTTCCGCATGGGCATCACCAGGTGCACGGTGGGCCCGCCCGGAAATCCCCAGGACTGCGCGGATATTCGCGTGGAGCCGGACGGGTTCGCGCATCTGGAGAAGACCGACCTGCACAAGGGCGACATCCTGGATGTGACCTTGCAGCTGCCGCCGAGCACGGTCAAGGCGAATGCCGATGTGCGCGACGACAATGCGCCCGGCGCCTTCTCGCTGACCGGTCCGGTGTTCGCCGCGTTCGGCGTGCTGCTGGCGGCGCTGGCGGCGGCGGCCGGGTACGTGGTGTGGTCGCGGCGGTCAGCGCCGGCGGGCACCGAGGTGCTCGATCCGCTGGTGCGCGCGGGCGCCCATGTCCAGTTCACCTCGCCCGACGGGATGCTGCCGAGCACGGCCGGGCTGCTGCTCGATGGCCACGCCGATGTGCCCGATATGGCGTCGACCGTGGTGGATCTGGCGGTCCGCAACTATCTGTGGGTGAGCGCCGTCGGCGATTCGGATTGGCGTTTCTCCCGGGTGAATCCGCCCGACGAGCAGCTGACCGGCTACGAGCGCGCGGTGTACGCGGCGCTGATTCCGGAGGGCGTCGAGTCGGTGCTGCTGTCCGAGCGCAAGGGCCGGGTGGATGCCAGCGCGGTGCGGGCGGCGCTGATCGGGGATGCGGTGGCCGCCGGGGTATTCATCGACCGGACCCGCCGGGGTTTCGAGTTCTGGCTCGGCGTCGCGCTGATCCTGCTGGGGGTCATCGCGACCGTGGCGCTGGCCTTCGGCCCACAGCGGCACGCCCTGGTCGGGGCGGCCATCGCGCTCGGCGGGGTGGCGGCGCTGCTGCTGCCGCGTTATCTGCCCGCCCGCACGGCGCCGGGCCGGGAGCTGACCGGTCGCGTCCAGGCCATGCAGCGCGGACTGGACGCGATTGCGCCGCACCGCATTCCGGCCGCCGACCAGGAGCTGGTGTTCTCCCGTGCGCTGCCGTTCCTGGTGGCCGCGCGCCGCGGGGACCAGTGGGTGCGCACCTTCCGCGAGCTGGATCCGACGGCGGACGGGAGCCCGGGCCTGTACTGGTTCGGCGGCTTCGAGGGCGACCGCGCGCTGCAGCGTTTCGGCGCGCACTTCCCGTACTTCATCACGGCCGTCGAAGGGTTGTTCAGGACCGCCGACCAGCGCTGACCCGCTCGGAACGACCGATGCGCTGGTGGAGGGCCTGCAGCGCGCGTCGGGCGTAGGCGCGCACATCGGCATCGCTGTCCGTGCGGGCGGATTCGAGGGCGGTCAGGGCGGTGGCGGATTCCGGCCAGGTGCTGAGGGTCAGCACCGCGGCCTTGCGGATGTCGGGATGGATATCGGCGAGGGCCCGGCTCAGCGGTTCGACCGCTCGGTCCGGTCCGACCGCGGCCAGGCCGCGGGCTGCGGCTTCCCGGATCTGCCACGCCGAATCACCCAGTGCGGCGGTCAGTGCCGTGGCGTCGGAGTCGGCGCCCAGTCGTGACAGCGCGGTGAAGGCGGCCGCCCGGACCAGCGGGTCGCGGTCCGCGGTGAGGGCTCGGACAGTGTCTGCGCCACCGCGTCCGATGGTGGCCAGGCCGCGCGCGGCGGCCATCCTGACCTCGCGATTGTCGTCGTGAGCGGCGGTGGTCAGGGCGGTCCAGTCGTCCAGGGAGACCAGGGCGTGCACGGCCTGGATGCGGACGCGGTGGTCGGCGTCGACGGCGGACTTGGCGAAGAGCGCCGCCGAGCCGGACCGCAGGGCGCGCAGCAGATCCACCACCGCGGCACGCACGATCGGGTCCGGGGAATCGGCGTGCGGCGCGAGACCGGTTGCAGCGGGCAGGATTTCGGCTAGTTCCCGCAGGCCGGACACGGCGGCCGAGCGCACCTCGGAGTCCTCGTCCGCGAGCGCCGCGATCAGTTGGTCGGCGAATCCGTCCGGCGTGTGCTCGGTGAGCACCGCCAGGGCGGTGGCGCGGACCCGGGGATCCGCGTCGGAGAGGAACGGCAGCAACTCCGGGATACCGGGTGCGTCGAGGCTCAGCAGTGACGCGATCCGCGGTGCCACAATGTCTTTCGTCACGATGCCCGCGGCCGGGGTGTGGGAGCGCACCTGCGCCCCGAGGTTGGGCGGGGTGCCGATGAGGGCGGGCTGATCCACCGGGATGACGGCGTCCTCGGTGCCGGGCAGGTCGTCCAACCCGGGCACCGGAACGAAATATGGTGCGACCGGACGCTTCAGGAATTCCATCCGGCCATCGGCGGTCTTGCGCAGGTTGAGGTGGTACCGCCATTCGACGTCGTCGCGTTCCGGCAGGTCGGCGCGCTCATGGTAGAGACCCCAGCGGGATTCGGTGCGGGTGAGCGAGGAACGGGCGGCCATGTCGGCGCAGTCGCGAATGAAGGTGACCTCGGCGCAACGCATGAGCTCGTGCGGAGTGCGTGCGCCCATGGCGGTGAGATCATCGAGCATGCGGTCGAAGGTCTCGATGGCCAGGGAGAGTTTGGCGGCAGTCTTGGGCGGGGCCACATAGTCGTTCACGAACCGCCGCAGTTTGTATTCGACCTGCTGCTGTGGCGGCCCGTCGGGATTGCGCAGCGGACGGTAGACGAGTTCGTGGGCGGCGGCGAGCTGGTCGGTGGGCAGCTCGGCGGGAGCGGTGACCTCGCTCAGGGTGGATGCGGCGTGCGCACCGGCCAGGTCGCCGTAGACGAACGCGCCGATCATGTAGTTGTGCGGGACGCAGGCCAGATCACCGGCGGCGTAGAGGCCGGGCACGGTGGTGCGGGCGTGTTCGTCGACCCAGACGCCGGAGGCGGAATGCCCGCTGCACAAACCGATTTCGGAGATGTGCATCTCGATGTCGTGGGTGCGGTAGTCATGGCCGCGATTGGCGTGGAAGGTGCCGCGGGTGGGGCGTTCGGTGGTGTGCAGGATGCCCTCGAGGGCGTCGAGGGTCTCCTCGGGCAGGTGTGAGACCTTGAGATAGATGGGGCCGCGCGCGGATTCGATCTCCCGCTTCACCTCGGACATCATCTGACCGGACCAATAGTCGGAGTCCACGAAGCGCTCGCCGAGGGCATTGACCTGGTACCCGCCGAACGGGTTGGCCACATACGCGCAGGCCGGGCCGTTGTAATCCTTGATGAGCGGGTTGATCTGGAAGCATTCGATGCCCGAGAGCTCCGCGCCCGCGTGGTAGGCCATGGCGTAGCCGTCGCCGGCATTGGTGGGGTTCTCGTAGGTGCCGTAGAGGTACCCGGAGGCGGGCAGCCCGAGGCGGCCGCACGGTCCGGTGGCCAGAATGACGGCCTTCGCGCCGACCGCGACGAATTCACCGGTGCGCGTGTTCAAGGCGGCCGCGCCGACGGCACGCCCGTTCTCGGTGAGCACCCGCACCGGCATCAGCCGGTTCTCGATTCCGATGCGCTCGCGCATCTTCCGCTGCCGCAGCACTCGGTACAGCGCCTTCTTCACGTCCTTGCCCTCCGGCATGGGCAGCACGTACGACCCGGACCGGTGCACCCGGCGCACGGCGTATTCGCCGTAGGCGTCCTTCTCGAATTTCACGCCATAGCGTTCGAGCCGCTGCACCATGGCGAAGCCGCGGGTGGCGGTCTGATAGATGGTGCGCTGGTTGACGATGCCGTCATTGGCGCGGGTGATCTCGGCGACGTAGTCCTCGGGTTCGGCCTTGCCGGGAATGACGGCATTGTTGACGCCGTCCATGCCCATGGCCAGCGCGCCGGAGTGGCGGACGTGCGCCTTCTCCAGCAGCAGTACGTTCGCGCCCGCTTCGGCGGCGGTGAGCGCGGCCATGGTGCCGGCGGTGCCGCCGCCGATCACCAGCACGTCGCAGTCGAGACGGGTGGTGTCGGCGAGATCGGGGATGTCCATCAGGCGGGTACCTCCGTGAGATCGCCCGAATGGTCCAGGGCGGTGATGATTTCGGCGCGCAGGCCGGTGCGGTCCACACCGAGTTCGCGTGGGCGCGGGACGTCGAGGACGGCGCGCAGTGGTTCCCCGGCACGGCCCAGGACGGCGATCCGGTCGCCGAGCGACAGCGCCTCGTCCACGTCGTGGGTGACGAAGACGATGGTGGTGGGATGTGTGCGCCAGGTATCGATCAGCAGGCGCTGCATGGTGTTTCGCGTCCGGGTGTCGAGGGCACCGAACGGTTCGTCCATCATGACCGCGCGGGGCGCGCCGGCCAGGCCGCGGGCGAGTTGCACACGCTGGCGCATGCCGCCGGACAGCGACTTGGGCAGGAAGCCGGCGAAGTCGGTGAGGCCGATCTCCTCGATCCAGCGGTCGGCCAGTGCGCGACGGCCCGCGCGGGGCTCGCCCCGGAGTTTCAGCGCCAGTTCGATATTGGCGCGCACACTCTTCCACGGCAGCAGGGCGTTGTCCTGGAAGACGACGGCGCGGTCGCGGTCGGTGCCGGTCACCTCGACGTCGTCGGCCAGCACCCGGCCGGCATCCGGACGCAGCAGGCCGGCCAGGGCGCGCAGCACCGTGGACTTGCCGCAGCCGGAGGGGCCGGTGAGGATCAGGATCTCGCCGGGGCGCACCTGGAGCGACAGGTCGGTGATGACCGGGGCGCCGGTGTAGGACAGGCGCAGCCGGTCCATGGTCAAACCGATTCCAGCGGTGCTCATTTCACCGTCTCCTGTCCGCGCGGCAGCCAATGGGTGACGCGCCGCCCGAGCAGCTCCACGGCGGCGGAGGTGGTGTAGCCGAGCACGCCGATGGTGATGATGCCGACGAAGACGCCCGGGTAGTCGACGATGGTGTACGCCTGCCACGTCCGGTAGCCGACACCCAGGCGGCCCGAAATCATCTCGGCCGACACCACGCAGATCCAGGCCACGCCGATGCCGACCGACAGGCCGCTGAACACGCCGGGAAGGCTGCCGGGCAGCACCACTCGCCACAGCACGTCCCACCGGGTGCCGCCCTGGGTGCGCACCGATTCCTCCCAGATGGTCGGCAGCGCCCACACCGCGTGCCGGGTGGCGACCATGACCGGGAAGTAGGCGGCCAGGAAGGTGATGAACACGATGCCGGCCTCGCCGTCCGGGAACAGCAGGATGGCGACGGGCACGATGGCGATGGCCGGGATGGGCCGCGCGAGTTCGGTGAGCGGACCGAGGATGTCGGCGAACCAGCGCGAACGGCCCAGTGCCACACCGCTGCTCACGCCGAGCACGGCGGCCAGGCCGAAGCCGGTGAGGATACGGATGAGCGACTGGCCGAGGTCGAGGTAGTAGGTGTCGGTACCCAGCTGATGCCGGAGCGCGTGCACGATCTGGGTGACGGTGGGCAAAGTGTCGAATCGCACCCAGAGCCGGATGTGCTGCGAGGTCAGGAACTGCCAGACCCCGATCGCGCCGACGACCGACAGGATGCGGATCAGCCGCGAGGACCGCACCGCCCGTCCGGCATGCGCTCGGGCCGGCGCGGCCGCGGGTCCGGGGACGGTGAGTGACGCTTCCAGGGGAGCGACGGCTGTGGCACTCATGACAGCACCGCCCCTGGCGTGCCCGACGCGCTCACTGCCGCACCTCGTTCACCGCGTCGTCGTAGCCGATGGCCTTACCGCTCGGGTGCTGCGCCAGGTAGCGCAGCACGGCCGCGGGCGTGGAGAACGGCAGGTAGGTGTCGCCATCGTGCACCCACAGTGCCTTGTCCGCGAACCAGCGGGTGCCGAGCTCGGCGTCGGGGACGTAGGCGGCGCGTACCGTCTTGCCCTGTGCACGCGCCTGTTTCACCGCGCGCAGCAGGCTGGTGGGGTCGGCCGCGGGCTGGGTGGTGTCCTGGCGGGCGAACCAGATCTCGCTCGCCAGTGCGGGATTCGAGGCGGGACGGCCGGCGACCGGGTCGGTGCCGGTAATGGGCGCCGGGTTGGCGGTGCTGGCCAGTTCGGTCTCGTAGTTCAGGCCACGTTCCTGGTAGACCTGCTTCAGGGCGGTCGGATCGACGAACTTGTCGATGTCGAAGTCGGCGAAGTCGCCGATCGACTTCAGGTACGGCACATCGCCTTTGAAGGCACTGACCAGCGCGGGTTTCAGCGTGGTGTCGAAGGAGGTTCCGCCCGGCCCGTTGTAGAGGTACACGACTTCCTGGGGCAGCCCGGTGTCGTCGGCGACGATCTTCGCCGCTTCCAAGGGGTGCTGGTGGATGAAATCGGTCGCGTCCAGCTGAGCCTGCAGGAAGGCATCGAGCACCTCCGGGTGCTGGGCGGCGTAATCGCGGCGGGCCACTACGCCGTGGAAGGTGGGCACGTTCAGCTCCGCGCCGTCGTAGAGGAGTTTGGCCTTGTTCTGGAAGACCAGCAGGCCGGGCCAGGCCACGAACTGCGACACCGCCGCAACCTGACCGGATTCCAGTGCCGAGGAACCGATCTGGGGCTGCTGGTTGAGGACCTCCACCCCGTTCTTGGGATCGATGCCCGCGCGGGTCAGCGCCTGCACCAGCGTGCCGTGGCCGGCCGAGCCGACGCTGGCCGAAACCTTCTGCCCGGCCAGGTCCTTGATCGACCGCGCCTTGGAGTCGGGCCCGACCACCACCATGTTCAGCGCGCCCTTGGGGTTGTAGCCGGTGATGGAGACCAACTCGGTCCTCGACCGCTCATTGGCCTGGGTGCGGGAGCCGTTGATCAGCAGCGGATAGTCACCCATGGAGCCGATGTCGATCTTCTCCGCGACCATCTGCGCGGTGATGGGCGCGCCGGTGTCGTAGTCCTGCCACTCGACCTGATACTTGTGGCCGCTCAGGGCGTTCAGGCGCTGTTCCAGAAAGCCCTTGGCCTTCAACAGGGTTCCGGCGGTGACGGTATTGATGGTCTTGGACTGGTAGCCGATGACAACCTTGACGGTGTCACCGCCGCCGGTGCTCTCGAGCGAGCAGCCGGACGCGGTCAGGGAGAGGGCGGCGGCCAGGGCGGCCGCGGCGAGGCGGGCGGGGTGGTTCTCACGAAGGGTCGACAGCATGGGTTTTCCTCAACGCAGCAGGTAGGGCATGTTGACGGTGACGGCGCCGGTGGGACAGCGGGCCGCGCAGGGACCGCAGTACCAGCACTCGTCGACGTGCATGTACGCCTTGCCGTTGTCCGGGTTGATCGCCAGCGAGTCCAGCGGGCAGATCTCGACGCACAGCGTGCAGCCCTGGATGCACAGCGATTCGTCGATGGTCACCGGCACGTCGGCCCGGTGCTCGACCACAGCCATCTAGATCAACCTCCAGTCGATGCCCGCTTCGGCACCCGGTGAGAACTCCGGTGGCCGGATCAGGCTGCCGCGCATGGTGATCCGGTCCCCGCGCATGCGGATGTATTCCAGGTCGACCGGGCGGCCGTCCTCGAGTTTGGTGAGCCGCTCAAGCAGCAGCAGCGCGCCGCCCTCCGGCATCTGCAGGGTCATGGCCGAATGGGCGTCGGCGGTGATGGCCTCGAGCGCGAGATCGGCGGAACCGAGTGGGCCGCCGCTGATCTGCTCGATGAGGGCGAAGACGTCATTGGTCTCGAGATCGCGGGTGACGACCTCGTCGCCGATGTCGGGGGCCAGATAGGTGAGGTCCAGGCTCAGCGGCAGGTCGCCGAGGTACCGCAGGCGCTCGATATAGACGGCCTGTGCGCCGGGTTCGAGCCGCAGCTTGCGGGCGACCGCGGGCGGCGGCAGGAGCCGCCGGGCCGCGCGCACCTCATTGCGGACCTCGCCGTGCCCGCGCAGCGTCTCCTTCAGACCGAGCAGGGCGTCGAGTCCGTGGTCGTATTTGCGCTGGGCGACATGGGTGCCGATCTTCGGGGCGCGTTCGATCAGGCCCTCGTCCTTGAGCAGAGCGAGGGCGTCGCGGATGGTGTTCCGCGACACCGAGAATTCGGCGGCCAGCTCGTGTTCCGGGGACAGCGCCCCCTCGAACGCGCCCGCGTGAATCTGCTGACGCAGCACATCGGCGACCTGACGGGCACGATCGGCCCGGCGCAGGGGTGCGCGCAGCGGTACCGGTTCCGGCGACACCTCGACTCCTCTCAACGCCTTTGACCTGTGGTTTCAGAACTGTAGAGGCGATGCGGGAGGGCGCCGGGACACTCACCGGAGGGCCGCGCGGGCGGTGCGTTTCTCCGCCGCCCGGCCGGGCGCGCGGCCTGCCGAAATGGCGGTGATTCGAGCTATTGCGCCACCGTGACCCGGGGTAGGGGACTTGGAATCACGGTGAGCGGAATGTGTGCACCGGACCCGGGTCCGGAGTGGGTCGGGACAGGCCCGTTTTCTCGAGATGCGGGACGGCGCCGTGGCGTGCACCACATTTTCACGCGACTGTGCCCGGCCGGGCCGATGGCGTGAAATATCAACCGGTACAAAAGATTCGGCCACAGTGGAGGTTGTTCGGAGGGTTTGCAGCCGAGGCGGCCCGACAGGCCCCGGGCTGCCGGGACGGACACGCACGCCTTCCGTTCGTCGTGATCGGAATGATACTTTGATCCTATGTCTGCCAGTCGCCCTCTCTCCGCGCCGCGGGTCACCTACGTGACCATCGCGCTGGGCGTTCGGCTGCCGCGGCAACGGGAACTGTGTTGTCCCTGCCGTCGCGCAGCCGAGTTCTGACCCGGATCGTTCGAACGTCACCGCTCACCCGGATCCGGGTTCCTCGCTGCACCGCTGATTCCTCCATGTAGGCATTCGTCCCCCTGTCGGCAGGCGGGACCGCAGCAAGGATTGCGAAAAATGTCCAGCCCCACGCTCGAACGTCCCCATACCGCCGTCTCCGCCGCGACCGCACGGCTGGCTCCGGCCCGCCCGGCGGTGCCGCCGGAGCTGCGCATCACCGACAATCCGGCGGCCGCCGTGCTGCGCGCCGCCACCCGCGGACCCATCTTTCGCGATATCGCCGCGCAGGCCACGGGCCTGAGCATCGCCACCGTGAATCGCCAAGTGTCCGCGCTGCTTTCGGCCGGACTGCTGCGGGAGCGCGCCGATCTGACCGCCTCCGGCGCGGTGGGCCGTCCGCGGGTGCCGTTCGAGGTCGACACCGACACGTACGTGACGCTGGGTGTGCACATCGGCTTCACCGTCACCCGCATCGTGGCCGCGGACCTGTCCGGCCGCATTCTGGGCGGGCTCGAAATCGCCACGCCCCAAACGGGTCAGGACGCGGCGCTGACCATAGTGGCCCGCAGCGCCAAGGCGTTCCTGGACCGGCTGCCGCGGCGGCGGCCGCTGTGGACCGGCGTGGCGCTGGCCGGGCGGGTGGATCCTGCCGCGGGCGTGGTGGACCATCCCCGCCTGGGCTGGCAGGCCGCGCCGGTAGCGGCGGTCTTCAGCAGCGTACTGGATCTGCCGGTCTCGGTATCCGCGCACGTCGAGGCGATGGCCGCGGCGGAGCTGTTGCTCACCCCGCGCGAGCCGGGCGAGGAGGCGCGACCGGGCAGCAGCCTGTTCGTCTACGCCCGCGAAACCGCCGGTGTGGCAGTGACATTGCACGATCGGGTGCACACGCCCGCCAACGGCCCGGGCTCGATCGCGCACCTGCCGACCGGGTCGGAGGTGGATTGCACCTGCGGCCGTCGCGGCTGCCTGGAGGCCGCCATCGGTGAGCGCGCTCTGCTGGAGCGCGCGGTACGCAAGGGCGTGCTGCCCAAGCCGGAGGCCCCGCGCCGCCCGGCGATCACCGATCTGTACCGGGCCGCGGACTCGGGCAATGCCGCCGCCCGCGACCTGCTCATCGAGCGGGCCGAAATCCTGGGCCGCACCGCGGCTCTGGTCCGCGACATGTTCAATCCGGACCGGGTGGTGCTGGGCGGTCAGGCGTTCACCGGCTGGCGGCCCGGCATGGAGCGGGTCGCCAAGGCCTTCGCGGAGTCGACCACCCTGCCGGCGGCGGATCTGCGGATCAGCCGATTCGGCGGTCGGGTGCAGGAATTCGCGGCGGCGGTGACCTCGGTGAGCGTGTTCTACGCCGATCCGTTGTCGGCCATGCGCCGGGCCACCCGGGCCCGCTAACCCGATACGACGGAATCCCCGCCGGTGCGTCCGGCGGGGATTTCTTTGTGGCCGAAGGGGGTCGGACCGGACGGTCCACGGTCCGGCCCGACCCCCGGTCCCGCACGCACGCGAGGCCCTTGCGCGCGCTGCGGGTTTCCCCGCCGCCCGCCCCGGAGTCCCCTTCCGGGCGGGCGGCGGTGGTCTCAGGCGGCGCGCACCTGTGGGGACAGCCCCCACTCGCGAGCCAGCAGGCGGTGGGAGTTCACCCGGTCCTCGTAGTCGAAAGTGACACTGGTGACCAGGATTTCATCCGCGCCCGTGAGCCGCTGCAATGCGCGCAGGCGTTCGGCGACGGTAACCGGGGAGCCGACGAACTGGGTGGTGAGCCGGTCGTCGACGAGGCGTCGCTGCTGATCGGACAGTGGCGGAGCGGTGTCGGGATCGAGGTATTCCGCCGCGCCCGCACCGCTGCGAATGCTGTAGACCCAGTGGCCGTAGGTGGCGGCCAGGTGCTGAGCGGTGGCGTCGTCCGCGGCGACCACCACATCGGCGGAGACCACCAGGTACGGGCGCGGGAAGCGGGCGGACGGGCGGAAGGCCGCGCGGTAGGCCTCGACCGTCTCCACGACGGTGCCCGGCGAGACGTGATAGTTCGCCGCGAACGGCAGGCCCAATCGCCCTGCCAGCTGGGCACTTTCACCGCCGCTGCTGCCGAACAGCCAGGGCTGCACGTCGGCGCCCTCACCGGGGACGGCGTGCAGGTCGACGCCGTCGGGCGTGACGTAGGTGCCATCGAGCAGCGCGAGAATCTCCGGGATCTGTTCGGTGTAGGGCAGCGGTCGCGCGCCCGGCAAATGCAGCGCGCCCAAACCCGCTCGCACCCTGGAGAAGTCGAGCAGCTGGCCGGGGAAGAACGGGGGCGGGATGACCACGCCGTCGCGGACCTCGGTGGGGCGATCCGGCGTGGGCACCGGAGGCACACCCGCCGACCGCACCTGGTCCCCACGGTGACCGGAGCGTCCCAGCCCCAGATCCAGGCGGCCCGGGTAGAGGGCATCGATGGTGCCGAAGGCCTCGACCACCGAGATCGAGGTGTGGTGCCCGAGCTGCACGGCCGCCGACCCGACGCGAATGGATTCGGTTGCGGCGGCGATCAATCCGATGAGGGTCGCCGGCGCGGCGCCGGCCACCTTCACGAAGTGATGCTCGGCGACCCAGAACCGGTGGTAGCCGAGCCGCTCGGCCTGCCGGGCCAGGTCGATGCTGTTGCGCACCGCCTGCTGCGGTGTGGAGCCCGCGCTGATCGGCGCCAGATCCAGGACTGATAGCGGAATGGTCATGCGGTGTGCTCCTTCCGCGGATCCTGTTCGCCCGCTTCGACGGCCAGCGGCAGCCGGTTCCCGGCCGGGGCGACCGGGCAGGTGGCGTAGTCGGTGAACGCGCAGGGCAGATTGACCGCGCGGTTGAAGTCGAGGAGCACGGTGCCGTCGGCGGCGGGCCGGGACAGGTCCAGCCGCCGGGCGCCGCCGTAGGTGGTGACGCCGCTGGTGGCGTCGGTGAAGAGTACGTGCAGGCCGGCCGTCTGGTTGCCGAAGACGATGAGCTGCCGCTGCTCGCCGTCCAATTCGACGGTCACGGTTCCGGTGGCGGTGTGGTGGTGTTCGAGGCCCTCGACCACCGCGCCCGTGGTGACCACGCGGGCCACCTCGAAGGGTTCGAAACGGCCGGTCACGACCCAGGCCGGATCCGGCGGGTAGACCGGGATCTCGGTGAAGGCCGCCAGGGTCGGCGACGCGGGATCGTGGACGCGCAGCGCGAACTGTCCGGTCCGGCGGATCACCTCGATGACACGGTCACCGGTGTGGACCTCGAGGCCCGGTGCGCCCTCGCCCGGGGTGAGCACCGCCGAACCAGCGAGTGCCGCGCCGTTCAGCAGCAACTGCCCGGCCTCCTCGGATTCGACTGTCACATGGACGTTCTCGCCGTCCGCGCGCCAGCGGCCGGGCAGGCCGTCGACGGTCTCGTAGTGTTCCCCGAGCCAGTGCAGGCCGGTCAGGCTGAGCCAGCCCAGCGGTTGGCGGGCCCAGGCGGCGCGTTCGGCGCGGAACGTGGCCCACTGCTGGTCGAATTCGGTGGCGGTGGCGGTCATGAGGCGCGGACTCCTTCGGTGCCGTGATGGGGGTGGCGCAGGCCCAGGTGGTCACGCAGGGTCGCGCCGGTGTACTCGGTGCGGAAGCTGCCCAGGGACTGCAGTTCCGGGACGACCTTCTCGACGAACTCGTCGAGACCGGTCGGTGTGAGATGCGGGACCAGCACGAAACCGTCGGCGGCATCGGACTGGACGTAGTGGTCGATCTCGGCCGCCACCTGCCGGGGCGTGCCCACGAACTGCTGGCGGGCGGTGGTGGCGATGATGAGCTCGCGAATGGAGAGCTTCTCGGCCTCGGCCCTGGCCCGCCACGCCTCGGCGACGGCGCGCGGATCGCGGGCGTGCCGGAGCCTGCCGCGGGTGATGTTCACATCCTCGGCCGGATCGACATCCGGCAGCGGTCCGTCCGGATCGTAGGCGGAAAGGTCACGGCCCCAGACCTGTTCGAGGAAGGCGATGGCGGTCTGCGGCGTCACCTGCTGCCGGCGGATATGGCTGGCCCGTTCGGCCGCCTCGGCCGCGGTGTCGCCGAGCACGAACCCGGCCGCGGGCAGGATCTTCAGATCGTCGCGACCGCGACCGTACTTGGCGAGCCGGTCCTTCACATCCCGGTAGAACCGCTGCCCGTCCTCGAGCTCGCCGTGCGCGCTGAAGATGACATCGGCCTTGGCGGCGGCGAATTCGCGGCCCTCGTCGGAGTCGCCGGCCTGGATCTGCACCGGACGACCCTGCGGACTGCGTGGCAGCACGAACCGGCCGTCGATCTCGAACTGATCGCTGCTGAAGTGGACCTCCGGCACCGGCCGGGCGAAAACCCCGCGCTCCCGGTCGATCACGAGGGCGTCGGCGGGCCAGCTGTCCCACAGCGCGCGGGTGGCGTCGACCACCTCGTGCGCGCGGGTGTAGCGCTTGACGTGCTCCAGATATCCGCCGCGCCGGAAGTTCTCGCCGGTGAAGGCATCCGAGGAGGTCACCGCGTTCCAGGCGGCGCGGCCGCCGGACAGGTGGTCCAGCGTCCCGAATTGCTTTGCCAGCTCGAAGGGTTCGTTGAACGTGGTGTTGATGGTCCCGGCCAGCCCGAGCCGGTCGGTGACCGCTGCCAGCGCATTGAGCACCGTGAAGGTGTCGGGGCGGCCCACCACGTCCAGGTCGTGGATGCGGTCGCGGTGTTCGCGCAGGCGCAGGCCCTCGGCCAGGAAGAAGAAGTCGAACAGCCCGTGCTCGGCGGTGCGCGCCAGGTGCACGAAGGAGTCGAAGTCGATCTGGCTGCCCGAGTCCGGGTCGGTCCAGACGGTGTGCTGGTTGACGCCCGGGAAGTGGGCGGCCAGGTGAATCTGCTTGCGTATCCGCCGATCCGGCATGGTGACTCCTCAGGCGTGAGCGGTGACGTGTGCGCCACCGGCGTAGCGGCCGGCCGGACGCGGCAGGCCCAGTCGCTCGCGCAGGGACGGGGTGAGAGTGGGCAGGTGCGGCACGGCGGCGGCCAGCGCCAGCGGGCGCAGCACCACACCGTCTGCCGCGCAGTCGCTTTCGACGCTGCGCAGCAGGTCGCGGAGTTCCGAGGTGGTGCCGATGTGGAACACCGTCGCCGGGGCGGGGGTGGAGGTCCACTCCTCCAGCTGGGCGACGTCGGCGGTGGCCGCGTCCACGGTGTCCGCCAGATGGATGTCGAGATCGAGCAGCACCCGGACCCGGTTGGGGTCGCGCCCGGCGGCGGCGACCGCGGAGCGCAGTTCGGCGCGGGTGGCGGCGGCGGTCGCGAGATCCGGTGCGGCAATGCGGATCAGGTCGGCGCGGTGCACGGCCACCCGGGTGCTGTGCGGATCGGCGGCGCGCACCGCCACCGGCGGCTGCCCCTGCGGCGGACGCGGGGTGATGGACGGGCCCTTCACCGAGAAGTGCTCGCCGGCGAAGTCGATGTAGTGCAGTTTGTCGCGGTCGATGAAGCGGCCGGTGGACGTGTCGCGAATCTCGGCGTCGTCCTCCCAGCTGTCCCACAGCCGCGACACCACCTCGACGGCCTCGTCCGCCTCCCGCCAGCGGGAGCGGTCGTCCTGCTCCGGCTTGCGTCCGAACAGGGCCGCCTCCCCCTCCGGGACCGTGACCTCCCAGCCCGCCCGGCCCTTCGTGGCGAAGTCCAGGCTGGCAATGGCTTTGGAGAGGTGGAAGGGCTCGGTGTGGGTGACCGACGCCTGCGGGACGAGGCCGATGCGCCGGGTCTGCGCGGCGGCGCGCGCGGCCACCGCCACGGCGTCCAGGCGACCGATCGCACCCGCCGGTTGCACGGTGAATCCATCGGGCAGGAACGCGAGATCGAAGCCCGCGTCCTCGGCGGCCCGCAGCGCGCCCACCCAGTAGCGGGCATCGAAGAGGTCCTCGGCGCGGGAGTCGGCGCGCCGCCAGGAGGCCGGGTGCACGCCGGTGCCGGACAGTTCCAGGCCCAGCAGCAGCGGAGTGAGGTGCGGCATCAGGCTGTCCTTTCGAGCGGAAGGGGGACATCGGGCGGGGTCGCCCGGGGGACGGCCGCGAGCAGCTCACGGGTGTAGTCCTGCTGCGGATTGCCGAAAAGCTCGGCCGTGGTGGCGGTTTCGACCACACGGCCCGGGCGCATGACGGCCACGCGGTCGGCCAGGCGGCGGACCACGGCCAGGTCATGGGAGATGAACAGGTAGGCCAGGTCCAGGTCGGTTTGCAGCCGTTCGAGCAGATCCAGGATCTGGGCCTGCACCGAGACGTCCAGGGCCGATACCGGTTCGTCGAGGACGAGCAGGTCCGGGCGCAGGGCCAGCGCGCGGGCGATGGCGACGCGCTGCCGCTGGCCGCCGGAGAGTTCGGCAGGTCGGCGATCCAGGTAGGCGCCAGGCAGCGCGACCTGGTCCAGGAGTTCGGCGGCCGTCGCGCGGCGGGACCGGCGATCGCCGATTCCGAACGCCTGCAAGGGTTCCGACACGATCGTGCCGATGCTCAGCTTGGGGTTCAGGGACACGTATGGGTTCTGATAGACGACCTGGACGCGGCGGCGGAGCGCACGCAGCCCGGCCCCCTTCAACGCGGTGATGTCCTGCCCGTCGAAGGTGACGGTGCCCGCGTCCGGTTCGGCCAGCCGGGCAATGATGCGGGCGGTGGTGGACTTGCCCGAACCGGATTCGCCGACCACCGCCAGGGTTTCGCCACGATTGATCTCCAAGGCGACGTCGTCGACCGCGGTGACCGTGAAATCCCCGGTGACACGAAAGGATTTGCGCAGCCCGGTCGCCGACACCAACGGCGCCCCGTGCTCGCGGGCCGGGCGCGGATGCTGATCCCGGTCGAGCGTCGGGGCGGCGGCGATCAACCGCTTCGTGTATTCGTGCTGAGGATTGCCCAGTACCTCTGCCGCCGTGCCCGTTTCGACGATCAGTCCGTTCTGCATGACCGCGATGCGGTCCGCGCGCTCGGCGGCCACCGCGAGGTCGTGGGTGATGAGCAGGACCGCCGTACCGGATTCCGCAGTGCGCTGCGCGAGGTGGTCGAGGATGCGGCGCTGCACGGTGACGTCGAGGGCGCTGGTCGGCTCATCGGCGATCACCAGGTCCGGGCCGCAGGCCAGCGCGATGCCGATCAGCACCCGCTGGCGCTGGCCACCGGACAGGTCCTGGGGATACTGCCCGGCCCGCACGTCCGGCCGATCCAGCCCGGCCTGCTCCAGAATTCGCACAGCCTCGATCCGGGCGGTGCGACGATCCGCCCGGCCGTGAATGCGCAGCACCTCCCCCACCTGATCGCCGATGCGCAGCACCGGATTCAGCGAGGTGCCCGGGTCCTGCGGGACCAGGCCGATGCGCGCACCCCGGATCCGTTGCAGCGCCCGCTGCGAGGCGTGTTCGAGGCGCTCCCCGGCGAAACCGATCGCACCCGCCGTGATCCGGCCGCCGTTCAACAGCCCGATCACCGCGTGCGCGAGAGTCGACTTGCCCGACCCGGATTCGCCCACCAGCGCGACCGTCTCACCGCGCCGTACCTCCAGCGAGACACCGCGTACGGCAGCCGTCGTCCCGGTACTGCCGCGATATTCGACCTGCAGCCCCTCAATGCTCAACAGCAGATCGGTCATCGGGCACCGTCCTTCTGCAGTGCGCGGGCAATGCGCTGGGTGGACAGCACCAGCACGACGATCACCAGCCCGGGCATGGTCGTCAGCCACCACGCGGTGGCCAGGAAGCCGCGGCCGTCGGAGACCAGCGATCCCCATTCCGGCGTCGGCGGCACCGCGCCGTAGCCGAGGAAGCTCAGCGAGGCCACGAACAGCACCGCGACCCCGAAGTCGACCGCCGCCAGCGCCGCCACCGGACCGTAGGCATTGCGCAGCACGTGACGGAACAGCACCGTGTGCCATCGCACCCCGGAGGCGAAGGCCGCCTCCACATACGGGGCGCGCCGCACCCGCAGCACCTCGCCCCGCATCACCCGCGCGAACCGAGCGATAAGCGAAACACCCACGGCGATGGCCACATTGCGGGTGCCCAGCCCCAGCACGGTGATCATGGCGAGCGCGACCAGCAGATCCGGAATGGACAGCAACACGTCGACCACCCGCATGATCGCGGTATCCACCGCGCCGCCCGCCGCGCCCGCCACCAACCCCAGCAGCGAGCCCGCGACCAGCCCGAGCAGCACCGCGAACACGGTTGCGCTCACCGAGAGTCCGGTTCCGTGCACCACGCGTGCGTACAGGTCCCGTCCGAGATTGTCGGTCCCGAACCAGTGCTCCGCGCTGGGCCCGCGCAGCTTCTGCACCGGGACGCCGCGCAGGGGATCGCTTCCGGCGAATACCGCCGGCGCGACCGCCCACGCCAGCACCAGGATTACCACGGCACTCGCCGCCAAGAGCCCGAGATTCCCCCGCACCCATGCCGCGGGTGCCGGCCGCAACACCAGGTCCTCACGCATCGGACTCCTCCTCTTCTCCGACCCAGTACGCGATGCCCGGGTCCAGGAGCGGGTGGGTCAGCGTGATGACTCGCAGCCGGGAGCGCGGGCCGGAGGGGACGCGCAGGTGTTCGCGCAGGTTCCGGATCAGGTGAGCGGGCAGGAGATCAGACATGGGCGCGCTCCTTGCGGGTATCCCGGTGCGCCACACGGGGATCCAACAGTGGATAGGCGAGATCGATGAGGAGGTTGACCGTGACGAAGACCAGCGCGGCGAACACGACGATGCCCTGCACCACCGGAATGTCCTGGTTCAGCACCGATTCCTGGGTGAGCCGGCCCAGTCCCGGCCGGGAGAACACGGTCTCGGTGACGACCGAGCCCGCCAGCACTTGGCCGACCCACAGACCCGCCACCGTGAGCGCGGGGGTCGCGGCGGGCCGCAGCACGTGGCGCAACTGCACCCACCAGCGGGAGGCGCCCTTGGCGAAGGCGACGGCCACGAACGGCTGCCGCCAGGTGGCGATCAGACTGCCGTAGAGCACCTGGGCGATCACCGCGCCCACCGGAATGGCGAGGGTGACCGCGGGCAGAATGGTGCCGCTGAAGCCGGTCCCGCCGATCGCGGGCACCAGCCGCAGCCGGAACGAGAACAGCTGCAGCAGCAGCAATCCCACCCAGAATCCGGGCATGGACGCCCCGATCGGCGGCAGTGCGGTGAGCAGGCCGCGCAGCCACGGCCGCTCGGTATAGGCGGCGGCCAGGGCGAGCCCGGTGCCGCCGAGCAACGCCAGCAGCAGGCCGAGTGCGGCCAGGGCCAGCGTCGGGGGCAGCGCGTCGGCCAGCGCGCCGGTGACGGTCTGGCCGCTGAAGATCGAATGCCCCAGATCGCCGTGCACCGCGTGGATGAGCGCCGTCCAGTACTGCGTCCAGAGCGGCTGGTCCAGGCCGTATCTGGCCCGCATCTCGGCGACGGCCGCCGCGTCCACGGGGGTGCCGGTGGCGGCGTTGGCGGCCATGTCCACCGGATCTCCCGGCAGCAGATAGAGCACCACGAACGACAGCGTGAACGCCGCCCACAGCACGCCTGTTGCCTGGAGAACCCGTCCGATCACATAGCGGCCCATGGGATTACCGCTGCAGCCAGGTGTCGTGGAACTGCAACCGGGCCGACGCCTCGAACTTCACCCCGGCCACGCCCTTGCCCACGCCGATGGCCTGGGACAGTTCGATGGTCGGAATCCACAGGCCCTGATCCAGCACCGCCGACTGGGCGTCGCCGATGATGCGGGCCCGCGCGGCCGGGTCGGTGGCCGACAGCTGCTGCGAGAGCAGGGAGTCCAGCGGCTCGGCCGGGCCGCGGGCGTTCAGGTTGCGCTGGTCCACCGCGAAGGTGGTGCGCAGGATGTCGCCGTCGGCACGGGTCGAGTTGTAATAGTCGAAGTCGAAGTCCTTGTTGTTCTGGCGCACATTCGATTCCGCCACCGACAGCGGCTCCAGGCGGAGATCGAATCCGACCGCCTTCAATTGCTGCTGGGTCAGTTCGAGGATGGCCTGGTTACCCGCGAAGACCGGGGCGAAGATGACACCCGCGGCCAGCCGCTGCCCGTCCTTGACCCGGATCCCGTCCGCGCCGGGCACCCAGCCCGCCTGGTCGAGGAGCTTCTTCGCCGCGTCCGGGTCGTACTTCACGCGTGATGAAAGATCCACATAGCCCGGGGTTTTCGAGGCGAGCACGCTGGTGGCCGGCTTGAACTGCGGGCCCAGCACGGTGTCCACCAATTCCTTGCGGTCGAGGGCGGGCAACAGCGCCGCCCGCACCGCCGGGTCCCGCAGCGGTCCGCGGGTCACATTCACCTGGAGGCCGAACGGCACGCCCGGATTCGCGGTGAATTGCACCCGCCCGCCACCCGCCTCGATCTGCGAAACATCCTGCGGCAGCGCGTCACTGATGGCATCGAGCTGACCGGAGGCGAGACTGCCGGTGCGGACCCCTGACTCCGGGACCACGGTGAACACGATCTTGTCCAGGTACGCCTCACCCTCGGTGGCGAAAACCGCCGAACCCCAGGCATATCCGGCGCGCTTGGCCAGCGTGGCCGAGGCGTTCTGCTTCCATTCCGCGTAGGTGAACGGGCCGCTGCCGATATTCGCGCCCAGGCAACGGTCGTCGGCAGGCCTGGCGACCGTGGCGTCGGACTGGATCCCCAGCTGCGGCGTCGACGTCGCCTGCAGGAACTGGGCATTCGGCGCCGCGAAGTCCACCCGCACCGTGCGCGGATCCACCACCGTGCTGCCGGTGTATCCGGCCAGGTAGCTCGCGGCCAGGGGCGCCTTGGCCCCGCCGAGCGCGACGATCGAATCGAAGTTCTTGCGCACCGAGTCCGCGGTGAGCGGGGTGCCGTCGCTGAAGGTGATGCCGTCCTTCAGGTGGAAGGTGAACGACCTGGCGTCCGATGAGACAGTCCAGGTGTCGGCCAGCCACGGCTTCAGTGCACCGGATTCCGGGTCCTGATCGACCAGCGAGTCCACGATCTGGCGGGTCACGTAGATGGTCTGATTCGTGGCGGACTGTGCGGGATCCGAGCAGGTCGGAGCCAGCGACAGACCGTAGCGCAGGGTGCCGCCCGGCCGCGGCGGGCCCGTCGGCTCGCCGTTGCCGCCAGTGGTTCCGCTACCACCGCACGCGGTCAGCGCGAAAGTGGCGGCCAGCGCGCCCGCGAGCGCCAGGGGACGGACCGCGCGGGCGGTGAAGGGGTGATTCATGCGGGGTCTCCGGACGGGTAGCGATCGCCGCCCAGCGGGCGGCTCGGAATGCGTTGGCGCAGTTCGGATGCGACCTCGGCCTGGAACAGCTCGAGGCTCTCGCGATGCTGGGCCTCGGTGCGGCCGTCGGCGTCGGCGCTCAGGTGGATCACCTCGTGCCCGAACCGCTCGTGGTAGCGGCTCACCTTGTCCAGTACCTGCTCCGGGCTGCCGATGAGCGCCGAGGAGCGTTCGACGAAATCCTCCGCCGTCTCGAAGACGATGGGTACGCCGAACTTCCGGGCCACGGCCTGACGAGCCTCGAAGACCGGGCGATACAGGTCCACGGCCTGCTGCGAGGTCCGGGTCACCAGAAAGCCCGCCGTACCCGCGCCCACCAGCGCGTCGGCCGGATCGTGCCCATAGGCCGCCCAGCGTTCCCGGTAGTGGTCCACCAGTTCGGCATACGGCTCGATCGGATAGGTGACATTCGCCGAGAACAGCGGATCCCCGTGGAGCGCCGCGTAATCCGCAGATTCCCGGCTGGTCGCGCTGCCGTGCCAGATGCGCAGGCGCGGCTGCAGTGGCCGGGGCAGCGCCTTGGCCTCGGTCAGTGCCGGCCGGAAGCGGCCGGACCAGGTGACGTTGTCGCTGTCCCAGAGCTTGCGGAACAGCTCGTAGCCCTCGCGATTGCGATCCCACTGGTCATCGGTGGTGACGTGGAACAGCTTGGCCTGCGCCGCGCCATTGCCCTTGCCGATGATCAGTTCCAGGCGCCCGTCGGAGAGATTGTCCAAGGTGGAGTAGTCCTCGAACGCACGCACCGGATCCAGCAGGCTCAGCGTGGTGACACCGGTGAACAGGGCCAGGCGCGAGGTGACCGCGGCGATATGGCTCAGCACCACCGGCGGGGCGGCGGAGATGAACGGATCCTCGTGCCGCTCCCCCACCGCGAAACCGTCGTAGCCGAGGTCCTCGGCCAGCCGGGCGCTGTCGATCACGCGGCGCAACCGCCGCCGGGGCGTCTCGACGGTGCCGGTCACCGGGTCCGGGGTGTGTGTAATCAGGGTCAAGAGCAGGAATTTCATGCCGGGACCGCCTCGGTGTCGCGGGAGCGCTCGCCGGCGGGGACGTACTTCTCGAACGGGTGCACGTGTCCGACCTCCTTCACGATGTCGCGCGGCAGCGCGGTGTAGCCCGCGGCCGTGTACAGCGCCACGGCCTCCGGCTGACGCGGTCCGGTGGTCAGGTAGATGCGCCGGTAGCCGCGCCGGGCGATCTCGGCCTCCAGCTGCTCGAGCACGAACCGGCCCAGCCCCCGGCGGCGGTGCGCGCTCGACGTCCAGATCCGTTTCAGCTCCGCGGTTTCCGCGTCGAGGCGCTGGAAGGCGCCGCCCGCCACCGGTTCGCCGTCCTCCACCACGATCAGCAGATCGCCGTGCGGCGGCGCGAAATGACTGGCCGAATAGCCGGTCAGATCCGCGTGCACCTCACCCGGGGTGCGGCCGTAGCGGCTGCTGTATTCGATGGCCAGCTCCGCCAGCAGCGGCGCGGCCAGCGGATCGTGCTGTGCGACGTGGAATACGGTGCGCGACACGCTCATCCCTTCTTCTTGGGTAGTCCGGGCGGATTGATCCGCGCCTGCGACACGGCTTCGCCGCCCAGGCCCCACCGGTCCAGTACCTGCTTGTAGGTGCCGTGGTCGATGGCGTACTGGATGGCCTGCTGCACGGGCCCGACCAGCCCGTTGTCCTTGCGCGTCAGCGCCGCGATCTCGGCCTGCAGCGCGTCGCCCGCGCCGGACCAGGTGGTTAGGACCTTGTTGCCGGTCGTCGACGCGTGGTACTGCGCCGACGGGTTGGGCCCCACGTAACCGTCGATGCGGCCGGAGGACAGCGCCAGGTAGTAGTCGGCGGGCTGCTGGTAGTAGGCGAGCTCCAGCCCGGGCAGGCCCTCGGCCACGTTCCGGTCGTTCCAGGCGACCAGCAGCTGCTCCTGATTGGTGCCGGAGGCGACGCCGATCTTCTTGCCCGCCAGCGATTTCCGATCCTGATAGGTCCAGGTCGAATCCTTGGGCACCTCCAGGGCGATATTGTCCTTGCGGTAGGTGGCGAAGTCGTACTTCTCCTTGCGCTCCTCGGTGACCGTGGCATTGCTGACGAACAGGTCGGCCTCGCCGGAGTCGATCTTCACGAAGTTCTGCGCCCAGTCCCCGTTCCGGCGGTCCACCTTCAGACCGAGAATGTCGGCGATCAGCTCCGCGACATCCACTTCGGAACCGATGACGGTGCGATCGTCGGTGGCGTAGAAGCCCAGCGGCGGGGTCGCGCCGATGGTGCCGGTCACCACCAGCGTGCCGCGGTCGCGAATGGCCTGCGGGACCTGCGCGGCAATCGAATCCACCTTGTCGGCGTGAATGCGCCCCTTCTGCTCCGGTGACAGGTCGTACGTCAGGCCGTTCACGCTGCGCGTGTCGCTGACGCCGCCATCACCCTTGCCACAGCCGCCCACCAACAGACTCAGCAGGGTGACGGCGATCAAGGCGCTGATCCGTCTGCGACGGCTCGCCAGAGACATGGGCTTTTCCTTACCTGGTGAGAACACGTCAGAGGACGTGCGCGAGAAAGGCTTTGGTGCGTGGGTGCGAAGGGTTGTCCAGCACCCGCGCGGGCGGACCATGCTCGACGATGCGGCCGGCGTCCATCAGCACCACGGTGTCGGCGACCTCGCGGGCGAAACCGATCTCGTGGGTGACGATCACCAAGGTCGAACCGCCGCGCGCCAGATCCTTGATGACATCGAGGACTTCACCGACCAGCTCGGGATCCAGCGCGGAGGTGGGCTCGTCGAACAGCACCACCTCCGGCCGCAGGGCCAGCGCCCGCGCAATGGCCACGCGCTGCTGCTGCCCACCCGACAACCGGCTCGGATACTCGTCCGCCTTGTCCGCCAGTCCGACCCGCGCCAGCAGCTCCAGCGCCTCGGCGTTCACCTCGGCCTTGGCGCGGCGCTGCGCGGCCACCGGCGCGAGCGCCACATTCTCCCGAACCGTCAGATGCGGAAAGAGATTGAAGTTCTGGAACACGAATCCGATGCGCGCCCGCTGCCGCAGAATCTCGCGCTCGTGCAACTCGTGCAGCTTGCCGCCCCTGCGCCGGTAGCCGACCAGCTCGCCGCCGACCCGCACGGTGCCGCCGTCCACCTGCTCGAGATGGTTGATGGTGCGCAGCAGCGTCGACTTGCCCGAACCCGACGGGCCCAGGATCACCGTCACCTCGCCGGGACGTACCGCCAAGTCGATACCGGAGAGCACTTCATTGCGGCCGAATGACTTTCGGATGCCGCGCAATTCGATCGCGAACTCGGTCACCGACGATCACCGGCCTTCGAACGACGCCCCTTCGAGAAATGCCGCTCGATATAGAACTGGATGACGCTCAGCACGCTGGTCAGCAGGATGTACCAGACCGTGGCCACCATGAGCAGCGGCACCACCCGGCCATTGCGGCCATAGATGACCTGCACCTGATAGAACAGCTCGGCAATCGCCATGGTCGACACGATCGAGGTGCCCTTGAAAAGGCTGATCACCTCATTGGCGGCGTTCGGGAGAATTCCGCGCATAGCCTGGGGCGCGACAATCGTGAAGAACTGCCGACGCCACGGCAGGCCCAGCGACCGGGCCGCCTCCCACTGACCCTCGTCCACCGAGATGATCCCGGCCCGGATGATCTCCGCCGAATACGCGGCCTGATGCAGCGCCAAACCGATGACGGCCGCGGTGAATCCGCTGATCACGCCATTGGTCTGGAACCGCGCGAACTCCGGCCCGAACGGAATGCCCAGCGACAGCGACTTGTACAGGTAGGCCAGATTGAACCAGAACAGCAGCTGCACGATCAGCGGGATCGAGCGGAAAGCCCAGACATAGGTCCACGAGATCGCCTGCAGCACCGGGTTCTTCGACAACCGGCCCACAGCCAGCCAGACACCGAGGAAGAAGCCCAGCAGGGTGCCCCAGAAGGTCAGCTCCAGCGTCACCTTCAAAGCCGACAACACCGACTTCGCGGTGACATATTGCGCGAAGGTTCCCCAGTCCCAGCCCGGATTGGTGATCAGCCCGTGCCCGAACTGCGCGACCAGTACCAGTGCGATCGCCGCGGTGACCCAGCGCCACGGGTGTCGGGCGCGGACGACCGGCAGATCCCCGTCGTGGTGTTCGGCTTCGGGCTCCGTCTGTGTGGGCGCCGCCAGCGTACTCATGGATTCGTCCTCCATCGGTCCCGGCGGAAGCACCCGCACCACGTGCGCGGGGGTTGCTGCGATGTCTTCGAGCCGGGTCTCTCGATCGCTCTGGATGGTGTAGACGACACTACGAATTCCGGCTGCGTATGTCGCCGATCAGGATCAACGTGAATTCAATTGCATGACAGCCATTTTCCTGAATTCCGGTGGAAACGGGGAGATCAGCCCGCGGCCTCGTCGCGCTCCGGGGCCGGGTCGTAGAGGGCGCGGAAACCGCTGCGGTGGAAGACCAGCGGCTCGGAATCGGGGTGGGTGCCGAGCCGGTGCACCCGCAGCAATACCACCGCGTGATCACCGGCCGGAACCTGCTCGTGCACCGACGTTTCCAGCCACGCCGTGGCCCCGGCGACGAACGCCGCGTTCCCGTTCCCGGCATGCAGGTCGACATTGCGGAAGCGGTCCCCGCGCCGCGAGCTCAGCCCACGCGCCGCCGGCTCCTGCTCGCTGCTGAGCAGGCTCAGGCCCAAACGGCTCGCCTGCTGCAACCGCGGCCAGGTCTCCGACGAATACTGAATGCAGATCGACACCAGCGGCGGGTCCAGGGAGACCGGCACGAAGGTGCTCGCCACCAGGCCATACGGTGTCCCGCCAATGCGTGCGCACACGGCCACCACCCCGCTGGGGAAGTGCGAAAAGGTCCGCCGCAGATCGGTCCCGTCGACCGGAGTGAGCGCGTCGGCCGCGCCGTGAATCGAGGTCAGCTCGCCCATTACCCCACTCCAGCACCGGCGCACGCGCCGCGACAGGATTGCATTCACCTCGATTGCAAGTCGGCGGCCGCGATCCTATTGCGGGACAATGCGAAACCCCGCCCGGCAGGCACCGGACGGGGTCGAGATCCTCGCGATTGTTACTTCGGCGCCTCGATGTGCGGCTGGTTGATGGTGACGAAGTAGTTGTAGGCGGCGGCAATGGCGACCGGCGCGGTCACGAAGACCTGGCCGGCCAGGGTGCCCAGGAAGCCCACGGTGCTGGCGCCGATCAGGCAGCCGGCCACCGGGCCGGCGCCGAACATGGTGGCCAGCGGAGCGGTCGCAGCGGCGAAGACGACACCACCGATGACGCAGCCGAGAGCCGCGCCACCGATACCACCGACCACAGTGCCGATGGTGGCACCGGTGGCGATGGTGTCTTTCATGCGGTTCCAGGCGGCCTGCTCACGGTCGTAGTCCGACTTCCACGGGGCCTGGTCCTCGTAGGGCAGGTTGATCGGCTTGTAGACCGCGTGATCCATGTCGTACTGCGGGGTAATGGTGGCGGTGTGGGGGTCACTGATCTGCGCGGCGATCGGGAACTCAAAGTCGTCCACCCGGAACGACAGCGGCATACCGGCCACGACGGTGCCGTTGGCTGCCTCGAGCTTCAGGTTGCCGTTCTCCACGACCAGCGAGCCGCCATCGGTGTGCAAGATGCTGCTGGTGTCGGTCCGGGTGACGGCGTAGTTGATGGCGCCGTTGTCATCGGCAGCCGGAGCGGCGTTCACGGTCCCGGCGGTGACGCCCAGGGTGGCGGCCACCAATGCCGCGGTAGCGGCGAAATTCTTGAAGCACATTTCTTTTCGTTTCCTCATCGGGCAGTCCGCAGGAATGGACCGCATGATCGAAACGGGCCGACCCGAACGAAGTATGTATCCGTGGTGCTGAGCCGGTGAACAGTTGAAATGGACAGCCCGTTCGGCCATATGGCCGAACGGGCTGTCCTGATGAGGTGGTTGCTGATGCCTATAGAGTCCCTCGCTCTTACTTCGCCGGGGTAGCGATGTGCGGCTGGTTGATGGTGGTGAAGTACTGAATCGCCGCGGCGATGGCCACCGGAGCGGTGATGAACAGCTGGCCCGCGATGGTGCCTAGGAAGCCGATGGTGCTGGCGCCGATCAGGCAGCCGGCCAGCGGGCCGGCACCGAACATGGTGGCCAGCGGAGCCGTCGCAGCGGCGAAGACGACACCACCGATGGCGCAACCGACCGCGGCGGCACCGATACCACCGACCACGGCCGCGACGGTAGCGCCGAGGGAGATGGTGTCCTTCATACGGTTCCAGGCAGCCAGCTCACGGTCGTAGTCCGACTTCCACGGGGCCTGGTCCTCGTAGGGCAGAGCGACCGGCTTGTAGACCGCATGGTCCATGTCGTACTGCGGGGTCAGGGTCGCGGTGCGGTCCGAGATCTCCGCGGCGATCGGGAACTCGAAGTCATCCACCCGGAACGACAACGGCATACCCGCCACGACGGTGCCGTTGGCGGCCTTGATCTCGAAGATGCCGTTCTCGACAACAAGGGAGCCGGCGTCGGTGCGGATGACGCTGTTGGTCTCGGAGGTGGTGGCGGTGTAGTTGATCGCGCCGTTGTCGGACGCGGCCGGGGCGGCGTTGACGGTACCGACGGTGATGCCCAGGGCAGCGATAACCAGTGCGGAGCTCGCTGCGAATTTCTTGAGACGCATGTATTCGGGAATTCCTCTTCAGACGATCAGATGCGCCCCAGGGGACAGTGTCAGGTGTACCCCCGGGACGCAGTGATCGAATCCAGCCTGGTCGAACGCAATGTGGCATGGCGGTTCCAAGACGATGAACCTTTGCCCAGCGGTTGCTGAAACTGCCTACTTGGCAGGCGTGAAAGGCTGATTGATAGTCGTGAAGTATTGCACCGCAGCGGCAATCGCGACCGGAGCGGTCACGAACACCTGACCGGCGATGGTGCCCAGGAAGCCGACGGTGGAAGCACCGACGAGGCAACCCGCCACCGGGCCGACACCGAACATGGTGGCCAGCGGAGCCGTCGCCGCGGCGAAGACGACGCCACCGATGACGCAGCCGAGCGCGGCGCCGCCCAGACCACCGACCAGTGTGCCGACGGCTGCGCCGAGGCTGATGGTGTCGCGCAGCCGGTTCCACGCGGCCTGCTCACGGTCGTACTGAGTCTTCCACGGGGCCTGATCCTCGTACGGAAGCGCGACCGGCTTGTACGCCGCGTGCGCCTCGTCGAACTGCGGGGTCAGCGTGGCACTGCGGTCCTTGATCTCGGCCGCGATCGGGAACTCGAATTCGTCGACACGGAACTTCAATTCCGTGCCCGCTACGGTGGTTCCATCGGCCGCTTTGATCTTCAGCGCGCCGTCCTCGATCACCAGCGAACCAGCGTCGGTCCGGATGATCGCACCGGTGTCGGTGGCCTGGTTGGTGTAATTGATGACATCGGCGTCGGCCGAGGCAGGACCGGCGTACGCGGTTCCGGCCGTCACGCCCGTCGCTGCGATCGTCAATGCCGCGATCCCGGCGAATTTCCTCATCTTCATTCTGGTACTGCTTCCCACTGCCGCGAACTGAACTGTCGGCGGCAAGCATCAAGCAACCTCCAAGCTTTCTGGAGGTTAAAAACCAGCTTGATTCGATCCGAGTGAACCGGACCGAGTTACTTTGCCTTGGCGGCTGCCTTCGCCTGTTTCTTGAATTCCCGTACCTGCGTGAGGGATTCGGCGTCGGTGACATCGGCGACCGAGCGGCGGGAACCGTCCTCACCGTACGCGCCCGCGGCCTCGCGCCAACCCTTGGCGGTCAGACCGCCCTGTTTACCCAGGAGCGCCAGGAAGATCCGGGCCTTCTGATCTCCGAAACCCGGCAGCTTCTTCAGCCGCTTCAGGATTTCCTTGCCATCCGGATCACCCTCGGTCCACAGCGCCGCGGTCGTGCCGTCATAGTTCTCCACAATGAATCGAGCCAGCTCCTGCACGCGCCGGCCCATGGACCGGCCGTAGCGGTGGATGGCCGGCGGGGTCGCGGCCAGCTCCTCGAATTCCTCGGGATCGGCGGCGGCGATCTTGTGGACATCGAACCCGCCCATGCGATCGGCGAGTTTCCACGGGCCGCGGAATGCGTGCTCCATCGGAAACTGCTGATCCAGCATCATTCCGACCAACAGGGCGAAATCATCGGTCGAAAGCAGCTCGTCGGCATCGGATTCCTGCGCAATACACAGCGTGCGGCTCACCATGCATCGATCATCCCATTCATTCCGGGTCGCGGTGACGCGGGTCACGCTGCGCCCGCCGAAGGACTAGGCTTCGGCCATGCCCGACACCATGGCTAATTCTTCAGTGCGAGCCGCGGCGCACCCTGCCGCTGAGTCCGGACTGCGACCGGACCGTTTCGACCGCGATGGACAAGACCAGCTCGTCGACGTTCACGATCTACAGGCAGCGCTGCCGGGCATCCGGAGCCTGCGCGCCTGGGCCCACGAGGCCCTGGCCCCCCGGACCGGCGAGAGCGCCGTCGACATCGGGTCCGGTTCCGGGTCGGAGGTACTGACCTTCGCCGACCTGGTCGGCCCCACCGGCACCGCGCTCGGCGTCGAACCCGACCCGCACCTGCTGAGCGCCGCCGAACGCCGCGCCGCCCAGGCCGGATCCGCCGCCAAATTCATCAGCGGTGACGCCTACGGTCTGCCCGTCGGCAGCGAGAGCTTCGACGTGGCACTGTGCGAGCGCGTCTTCCAGCACCTCACCTCACCCGCCCGGGCCGCCGGGGAGATCGCCCGGGTGCTGCGCCCCGGCGGGCGCGTGGTGGTCATGGACAGCGACTGGGGCACAGCCATCGTGCATCCCGGCGACCGGCACGTCGTGCACGAGGTCATCGAGACCATGATCGCGGGCACCACCAATCCCTACGCGGGCCGCCGGCTGGCGGGTCAGCTCACCAAGGCCGGGCTGGTCGTCGACGACATCGGCTCGCACGCGTTGGTGCAGGACGGCCGCATCGGCGCGGGCGCGCTCGTGGCCCGTGTGGCGGACCGGGCCGTCGCACGCAGCGCGATTACAGAGCGCCAGCGCGACCAGCTGCTCGCCGACCTCGAGGCCGGTGCCGCCAGCGGCGACATCCACCTGTCGGTGACCATCTTCGCGGTGCTGGCCCACAAGCCGCACTGAGAAACCTCTTGGGCGCGCACCGATTCGGTGCGCGCCCAAGGCGAGAAAATGCTTCGCAACAACTGATTTCGGGGCGCGAGGGTAACTCGCCGGGGACCCCCGAAATGGTAGTGGCGCCCAACCGCCGGCACGGGTTGCCAACCGATCACGGCACCCGAGCCGCCCGCTAAAGGCTCGGGGAGGCGGGGGAGTTCATGAGTTTGTCGGACGCGGCCAGCAGTACACACGTGGCCAGGCCGTCCATCGCCTTCTCCAGCTCACCCTCGGACGGGAAGCTGGGCGCGATGCGAATGTTCTTGTCCTCCGGGTCCTTTCCGTACGGATAGGACGATCCGGCGGGGGTCAGCGCGATGCCCGCGTCCTTGGCCAGCGCCACCACCTTGCTCGCGGTGCCCTCCAGCACGTCCAGGCTGATGAAGTAGCCGCCCTTGGGCTCGGTCCAGGACGCCACCTTCGAGGCGCCCAGCCGGTCCTCCAGGATCCGCAGCACCAGCTTGAATTTCGGCTCCAGGATGGCGCGGTGCTTCTGCATGTGCGCCCGCACGCCCTCGGCGTCCCCGAAGAAGCGCAGGTGCCGCAGCTGGTTCACCTTGTCCGGGCCGATGGTCTTCTTGCCCAGGTGCTTCAGGTACCACTCCAGGTTGGCGGTCGACGAGCCGAAGAAGCTCACGCCCGCACCCGCGAAGGTGATCTTCGAGGTGGAGGCCAGCACGAACGGGCGGTTCGGGTGCCCTGCCGCCTCGGCCAGGCCCAGCACGTCCAGCACCGGCTCCGCGGTGTCGGTGAGCGGGTGCACCGCGTAGGCGTTGTCCCAGAACAGGCGGAAGTCCGGCGCGGCCGTCGGCATCGAAACCAGTTCGCGGGTAACGGCTTCGGAGAAGGTGACGCCGGTCGGGTTGGAGTAGTTCGGCACCGCCCACAGACCCTTGATGCTGGGGTCCGACGCCGCCAGCTCCGCGATCAGGTGGGTGTCCGGGCCGTCACCCTTCATCGGGATCGGGATCATCTCGAAGCCCAGCGACTCGGTGATGGCGAAGTGCCGGTCGTAACCCGGCACCGGGCACAGGAACTTGAGCACCGGCTCGTCCGCCCAGCGGCGCACCGAATCCGCGGTGCCGTGCAGCATCGAGAACACCAGCAGGTCGTGCATGATCTCCAGGCTGGCGTTGTTGCCGGCGAGCAGGTTCGACACCGGAATGCCGAGCAGCTCAGCGAAGATGGCGCGCAGCTCCGGCAGGCCGTGCAGGCCACCGTAATTGCGCACATCGGTGCCGTTGGCGTCGCGGTAGTCGGCGGTGCCCGGCAGCTCGAGGAGTTCCTGCGAAAGGTCCAGCTGCTCGGGCGAGGGCTTTCCCCTCGTAATGTCCAGCGTCAGCTTCTCGGTCTTGAGCTTCGCGTAGTTCGCGGTCTGCGTCTCGTGTTCCGTCACGAGTTCCGCATGGCTCATCAAACCGAATTGCGTCTGCCGAGGCATCTGACAGCCTTTCCAATGGCGTGGGATGTTTGTCCAGGGTTGCGCGCACCGCGAACCCAACCGACCACGTTACTAGGAAGCCGCTCCGATTCGGCAGGGATATATACAGTTCCGCCGCCAGGCGACCGGGCCCCGAAAATGAAAGGGGACCCAGCGCACCCGGCAGAGCCCGTTGACCCTTGCTGCCTTCCGGCCCTGGGGGAGTTCACAGGATGCGCGCCGCGCTGGATCCGTCGGCCAGTGTAGCGGCTCACCGCGCCCCGTGCGGCACGGGGTCGATACGATGCCTGCGATAAGCGGGGTCCCCCGCGAAATTCCGGAGGGGAAAGACGAGATGACGAGTTCCGATCCAGGATCGGGTGGGCCGCACGACCCGGCGAAAGCCCAGGAGACCGCGCAGTGGTGGGCCACCCCGCCCACCGGAACCGACGCCGGCCAACCGGTCCAGGGCGCGGACCCGACCATGCTCAACTACAACGCCGCCGGCATGCCGCCGTACACGCCGCCCGCCCAGCCGCTTTCGACCGGCCAGCCCTCCGGCGGCTACCCGGCGGTGTCGGGTGGATTCTCGCAGCAGCCGTTGTCGGGCGGCTACCCGCAGCAGGCCGTGTCGGGCGGCTACCCGCCGCAGGCGGCCTCCGGGGGCTATGCGCAGCAGCCGATGTCCAGCGGCTTCCCGCAGCAGCAGTACACCCCGCCGCCTCCGACCCCGCCGATCGCGCCCGCCTACGGCTACCCGGCACAGCCGCCCCGCTCGGGCGGCAACAAGACCGGCTGGATCGTCGGCGGTGTCATCGGCCTGGTGGTGATCGTCGGCGTCATCATCGGCGCGGTCGCCCTCTCCGGCGGCGACGGCCCCTCGCCGCTGAGCGACGACAAGAAGAAGAACGCCGGCAAGTACACGATGGACGGTGTCACCAACGGCTGCAATGTGATCGACACCTCGGTGCTCAGCAAGTGGGTGCCCACCTCCAAGGGCGCCCCCGAGCACTCCGAGACCAAGCCCACCGACTACTCGGGCGGGCGCTTCGAATGCCGCGCCGGCAATGAAGAGGCCAGCAAGACCGACAAGTACACCACCAACACCGCCGACCTCACCCTCGACGTGTCCTTCCTGAGCGGCTCATCGACCGCCTACAACCGGCCCGAATACGACACCTGGAAGACGTCCGACACGGGCACCACCGGCAGCGGCCGCACCGCCGGCGACGTGAACGGCATCGGTGAGGCGGGCTACTGGTCGGCCAAGGTCGACGACTGGACCTACTGGACCACCACCGACTACACGGTCGCGGTCAAGGACGACAACGCCTCGGTCAAGGTCAACATCCGGCTGCGCATGGCCAAGGGCCAGGACGTCAGCAAGGACGAGATCGCCCAGGTCTGCAAGGACCAGGCCCAGAAGGCCCTCGGCAATCTGAAGAAGAAGTAGCCGCCGACCACGGCATTTGCTTCCACCAGGGGGGCACCCGGTATATTGCTCGGCGGAGGATTCGCCTAGTGGCCTATGGCGCTCGCCTGGAACGCGGGTTGGGTTAACAGCCCTCAGGGGTTCAAATCCCCTATCCTCCGCTTCGAAGGCCCCGGCCGGACCCAGTCCGGCCGGGGCCTTCCGCATATCCCGTGTCGATGGTGGCACTGCTGTATCCGGCAGCCGCCGGCGTGGCAGGCGCGTCGGCGCGGGCCTTGGCCACAGGCCTCTGCGCAACAGCGGGATCCGGCCGGCGGCGTTCCTGTCGCAGTTCTGTCCGGCCTGGGCGACCGCCGGCGCACCGATGGTCGCAACCGGCGCTGATCGCACCGGCACCCGCACGAGGGTTGATCCTCGGCGGCACCGGATTGGCGGTAGTCGCGATCACAGCCTGGGCCATCACGTTCACGGTCACACGGGCACCCCGGACACGCAGCGTGCGGAGAACGGAGACCACGCCCACCACCCGCACAGTCGCCACCGATCAGGCCACCTGAGGTTTCATTTGCCGCGAGTCAATTCATGATTCGCTACCGGAAACGCCCTGGGGCACAACGAGATGACCGACCAAAACGGATTATTGACATGAAACACCTATCGGTTGAGTACTTGCGCCCCTCGATCGGTGCGGACAGGCGTGATGCGTTGCAGCACATGGGATTTGAGTTAACAACTAGCTAACTGCGAAGAACTCTATTGCGCGCGTGCACATGGCCTCGAATCTGAAAATCAGGCGGTGCGCCATCCGAGACCGGGCGCACAGTACCCTCGCCGCCATGATGGAGATCACATCCGCGAGACCCACAGATGGCGACGCGCAAGCGCCCCCGCTACGCAGAGCAGCGGCACTCATGGGACGACTGAGTTCGTTCAGACCCCGGCTAGCGCATGCTTCGCTAATCGTCGCGGGCGTAGTGGCAGTCAAGTCATTTCAAATGTCTTTCGCCGCCCTGCACCAGCTCTCGATACGCAATCTGGTGCCACCCGACCTTGCCTCGAACGTGCCGGTCGCTATCGACGGCCTGGTGGTCGGTTCGATCATCGCCACCGCTTCGTTCCGGCAATGGAGCGCGGGCTGGTGGTATTCGACCGTGCTGTTCGTTCTTTCAACCCTGCTCTCGATTGCCGGGAATGTCCAGTATGCCTACGAGATCGGTGGCGGCGCTGTGGCCATGATCATTTACGCAGGCATGCCGCTGACAATGCTGTTCGCGGTGCACCTCACGTTGATGCTCTGGCAACGCGGCAAGCAGGTCGCGGCCGAGCTTGCGGCCGACCTCGAGGCCACCGAGCTTGCGGCCGACCTCGAGGCCACCCAGCCCGAGGCCGACCTCGAGGCCACCCGGCTCGAAGCCGACTCGTCCGCCTCACAGGATCTGGAGCGCTCCACGGAACCCTTTGCAGTGCGTCAGCCCCGGCTCTACCCACTCGAATCCATGGGGCCCGGGCATTCCCGAGGGCAGACCGCCGGCGTCGGCTCACAGCACAGGTCAGCTTCGCCGGACGGCGTCGAACGACCCCAGGTCTCGACGACCGCCGCGCAAATGTAATGGCCGATACAGCTCGATCGACCCTCAGTCCCCTTTGAAACCCTCTCTGGAGCGAAAAATGGCGATGACCATGTGGCAAGACCAAGGAGTAGATCAGTTTCGAGAAATCGCAAGCCGGCTGGCTTCGATCATCCAAAACAGTCTGGATCGATCGGGTGCGATGACACAGTTCACCGACGCAGTCAGCAACGTCGAAGCATTCACCGATCTGATGATCGAATACTCCGGCCGGTGGTTCAGCGAGACGGGCGGACGCTCGACACTGATGGGGCCGGAACTGTTCTGGATGTTGTCCGAGCCCGGACTGCGGCGCGGCCCAGTGGTCGGTATGCGCAGCCAGGAAGCAGGCATCGAATCCGAAGGCAATTCCGGGCAACGCGCCCGAAAATTATTGTTGATCTGTGTTTTCGAAGCACTCGCACATAGCCAATGGGGCCTCCCCGAGGGCGTGTCGGACCATCCGCTGGTCAACGGAATGGTTTGACCCGCCGTTGAACTCGACCATCCATTCGCTTGATCGAAAGCATCAGACGTAATCTGGGCAAACAGGCAGCATTGCTGGGCCCGCAAATGATCAGGGGAGCCGTCCCCTGTCCTTCGCTTCGAAGGCTCCGGCCGGACTCGGTCCGGCCGGAGCCTTCCGCATATCCAACCCGGCGATATATCCAGCGCCGGCGACCCGGTCACCCCGCGGCGCCGGATTCCCGCAATGCGCGGGCGACCTCATCGAGTGCGGACTCCAGCAGGTCGGCGTAGTGGTCGATGTCGGGGAGAACGGCGGGATCGGCGTGGATGGAGACGGTGACTGTGTCGCCGAGTCCGTGGATGCCGTGGGTCAGGTGCATGACCGTGCCGAGGGCTGGGAAGCCGGCCGTGAATCGGGCTGTGCCGCCGCCGAACCGGAGGTCCGCCGGACCGCGGTCGACGCTGGAGACGACGGTATGACCCGAAACTCGTTCGGGGAGTATATCGATCGCGGCGTGTGTCACGTCATGGTGCAGCAGCGGGGCGGGCAGGACCGCGGTCACCGAGTCCTGCGCGGCCTGGAGCGGATGCGCGGCGCGAGTTCGGCGCGCGGCGAGGTCGGCGGCGATGCGGTCGGCGCGGGCACGAGGCAAGGGCGCGGCGACGGCCAGATCCACCGACAGGTCGCGGTAGCCGTTGCGGCCGCCTGCTGCGATGACCATCGCCATGGGGACCTGGGCGCGGAGGTCGGCAACCGCGGCGCCGCGCCCCGAGAGATAGGTCTCCAGCGCGAATGAAATGGCGGTGAGCGCCACGACCGTTATCGAGTGATCCGATACCCGCAGCCGGTTCTTGTCGCACACCAGCATTCGCACGATATGCCCGGCAGGGGGTGCGCCGGTGCCGTTCAGGGCCGTCGGTTCGGTATCGGGTGCGGGTGGCGGCAGCTCCCCGGCGGCCGTGAGCTCGGCCAGCCCGCGCTGCGCCCGGGCGGCGGCCAGACCGCGAACGACGGTGCGCGCCATGCCGATCGGTATGCCGGGCAGCGCAACAGTAGCGGCGAGGGCGCTCGTCACCGCATCACGAAGGTTGCGCGGGAGGAACCGATCGACGAGCCGGCCCGAGCGGTTCGAGATGGTAGATGCCGGAAATTCACTGCCGCAGAACAACGCTCGCGCGATGGCGGCAGCGCGGCGGCCGTCCGCCAGGGCGTGGGATAGCTGGAGCACAGCCACGAGGGCGGACTCACCGGTAGCGAATCCCGGGACGTCCCGGATATTTCGGAACACGTGCAGTCGCCAGGGGCGGTCGTTCGCATTCAGCCCCGTGCCGAGCAGGTCACCCACGGCGGCAGTGACATTCGCCCACGTGGCCTCCACGTGGTGATGGTCGACGAACTGCTCGTTCGTGAATTCGCAAGTCACCCAAACTGGATACGCAATGTTTGCAGGAGTATCCAGCACGCGTATCAGCAAATCCGGAATGTCGACTACCCGGTTCGCGACGGCCGCCCGCAGCTCGCCGGCCTCGCGTCCGGTGTCGGCGAAGCAGTAGAGCAGGAACAAGTCGTTGCGGGTACGCGCGGACAGCCAGTACATGGTGGCGTCCCGGGCGGCCAGGGATTTCACCCGATGACCATAACGAAACCCCGGACGACACAGCGGCTCTGGGTGCTACCGTTTGTAGTAGAAGCCTTACCATTCTCCCGGGGGCGGGGTGACCGCGATGGCAACCACCAACAGGCTCGCCGGTCGACTTGCGCAACAAGCCGATGGCATGGACGAGCGCTACAAAGGCGCCGCATTCCTCAAAAGATCAATCAACAAGGTATTTCCGACCCACTGGTCGTTCCTGCTCGGTGAAATAGCGCTGTACAGCTTCATCATCCTGCTGCTGTCCGGCGTCTATCTGACCTTGTATTTCGACCCGTCCATGCAGGACGTCACCTACAACGGCGCCTATCAGCCGCTGCGCGGGGTCACCATGTCACGCGCCTACCAGAGCGCGCTCGACATCTCCTTCGACATCCGCGGCGGACTCTTCATCCGGCAGGTGCACCACTGGGCCGCACTGCTGTTCACCGCGGCCATGATCATCCACATGTGCCGGGTCTTCTTCACCGGCGCCTTCCGCAAGCCCCGCGAGGCCAACTGGGTGATCGGCGCACTGCTGTTCATCATGGCCATGTTCGAGGGTTTCTTCGGCTACTCGCTGCCCGACGACCTGCTCTCGGGCACCGGCCTGCGCGCCGCCTTCGCCGGAATCACCCTGGGCAGCCCGGTGATCGGCACCTGGCTGCACTGGCTCATGTTCGGCGGGGACTTCCCCGGCAACATCATCATCCCGCGGCTCTACATCGCGCACGTGCTGCTCCTACCCGGAATCATGCTGGCGCTCATCGGAGTTCACATCGCGCTGGTCTGGTACCAGAAGCACACCCAGTATCCGGGCCCGGGCCGGACCGAGAAGAACGTCATCGGCACCCGCATCGTGCCGGTCTTCTCGCTGGACCAGGGCGCGTACTTCGCCTTCACCCTCGGCGTGCTGGCGCTCATGGGCGGGCTGCTGCAAATCAATCCGATCTGGAACCTGGGGCCCTACAACCCCTCCCAGGTATCCGCCGGCACCCAGCCCGACTTCTACATGATGTGGACCGACGGCTTCCTGCGCCTGTTCCCGGCCTGGGAGGCCTATCCCTTCGGGCACACCGTCCCGGGCGCGTTCTCGGTGGCGCTGTTCATGCCGCTCATCTTCACGCTGATCATCACCTACCCATGGATCGAGAAGCGGCTCACCGGCGATCGAGCCCGGCACAACCTGCTACAGCGGCCGCGCGACGTGCCGGTGCGCACCGCCATCGGGGCCATGTCGCTGAGCTTCTACCTGATCCTCACCCTGGCCTGCGTCAACGACATCATCGCCTTCAAGTTCGACATCTCGCTCAATGCCACCACCTGGGCCTTCCGCATCGCGCTACTGACCGTCCCCCCGCTGGCCTACACCATCGCCTACCGGCTGTGCGTGGGTCTGCAGCGCGGCGACCGCAGCGTACTCGAGCACGGCATCGAAACCGGTGTGGTGCGGCGGCTTCCGCACGGCGAGTACATCGAGGTGCACCAGCCGCTGGGGCCGGTGGACGAGCACGGCCATCCAATTCCCCTGGCGTATCAGGGTGCCCGCGTACCCCGGAAGATGAACGAACTCGGGATCGCCGGCCACCCCGGCACCGGCGCGTTCTTCTGGGCCGATCCGCCCGAGGAGCGCGAGCTCAATGCCGCCAACGATCACGCGGCCGAGCACGCGCAGCTGACGGTGCTGCGCAACGCCCAGGACCGCGCCCGCTGAGACCGCACCAAATGGTTCGCGGCCGTCTCGATTCTGGACTGACGGAGCGGGGAGCGAACGGCTCCATAGACCTGCGCCGTGGCCGCGAACCCGCCCGGAGCGAAGCGGAGGGCAACAGGACCGCTCCCGCTGAAACAGCACCCAAAGGTTCGCGGCCGTCTCGATTCTGGACTGACGGAGCGGGGGAGCGAAGCGGAGGAGCGGAGGAGGGAAGAATCGAGACCTCAGGGCCGCGAACCCCGCCCGGAGCGAAGCGGAGGGCCAAAAAAAACAGAAGCCCCCGAGTCTCCGGGACTCGGGGGCTTCAATTTCTTCCCGGTGGTGCAGCGGTCAGGCCCGCTTGAACTCGCCATCGGAGACGCCCGCCACAAAGGCATCCCATTCGCCGGGGGTGAAGGCCAGGATCGGCCCGCCGCCGTGGTCCTTGCTGTCGCGGACCGCGACATTGCCGTCTCCGAGGAAAGCGACCTCCACGCAGTTGCCGTTGGGCCCGCTGTGTTTGCTCTTGCGCCACACGGCGCCGGTGAAATCCACCTTCACGGTACTAGCTCCTTTTCTGCGTCAAGCTTGGAATCTTGCTGGCATCGATCTTGGCGACCTCGGGATCCATCCATAATCACGAATCCCAGGTGTGCTACGGGTCGCACGCAAACGCTCCGTGCAACCTGTTCTCTGCACTTCGCGATGGGAATGCACCCCCGGTGGCCGTTCCCGCGCTAAACCCTAGCAGGGTTCGTCATAGGGAGATCGCATTCTTTCGTTTTCAACCAGCAAATTTGCAGCAAGGTTAGCCAGCTAATTATTTGCACAGAAATAGCCCGAATTTGAGGCTTTTGGATTTCAGAAGTCCGAATTCCGTTGCCCGGCCATTCGCACACCCGCGGGCATACTCCACGCGCGTCTCCGGCGTCGGCCATGGGGAATCATGGAGGGCATGCCCCAGCCGACCCAGGACGACACCGGACGGGACCGCGACGAGAACGGACGCGCCCGGAATGCCCGGCCTCGTGACCGTTTTGGGCGACCTCTCCCATTCGGCAGCGCCGGTGTCCCCCGCATACCCGATGATCTCGACCTACCGCCCCTCGAAACCCTCGACTACGCCCAGCGCCTGCTCGACGACGGCCTGGCCTTCAACGCACACGAGGTCCTCGAGGCCGCCTGGAAGAGCGGTCCGTTCGCCGAGAAATCGCTGTGGCAGGGCCTCGCGCAATTTGCCGTTGGACTCACCCACATTCAGCGCGGGAATCCGAAGGGGGCGCGCACCCTGCTCAAGCGCGCGGCGCAGCGCCTCGCCGCCTACGGACCCGCCCCCTACGACATCGACACACCCGGCCTGGAGGCCCGCGCCCACGCCCTGGTCACCGCGCTCGACCAGGGAAAACCCATCTCCGACAACGATCTTCGGCCCCGGCTCACAATCCCACACTGAATTCGCAATCCCGCTGTCACAGCGCACCCGGTGTGTGCGCCCGCACGAACGCGAAGGACCAGCTGCCTTGCGAAGGGTGCGAACTACCATCGACAATCGTGCTCACCGACCCCGCCACAGCAACAACCGGCCGTCGGGATCCCCGCCCCGGCCACGGTCCGACCACGCGCGGCGTGGGCCGCTTCGCGCCCAGCCCGTCCGGCGACCTGCACCTGGGCAACCTCCGCACCGGACTGCTGGCCTGGCTGTTCGCCCGCTCCACCGGCCGCGGATTCCTCATGCGGGTGGAGGACCTGGATCGGGTGAGAAAGGGTGCGGCACGGCGACAGCTGGAGGATCTGGCGGCCATCGGGCTGGACTGGGATCCGCCGGTGGTGTGGCAGTCGCAGCGGCTACCGCTCTACGACGCCGCCATCGATCGCCTGACCGCCGTCGGCCACACCTATGAATGCTTCTGCACCCGCAAGGAGATCCAGCAGGCGGTCACCGCCCCGCACGGCCCGATGGGCGCCTACCCGGGGACCTGCCGCGACCTCACCGAGCACGAGAAGCAGCGCCGGCGCGACGCGGGCCGGCCCGCCGCGCTGCGGCTGCGCGCCCAGGTCGGCGAATTCACCGTCATCGACCGTCTGCTCGGCGAATACCGCGGCGCGGTAGACGATCTCGTGCTGCGGCGCGGCGACGGCACCCCCGCCTACAACCTCGCGGTCGTGGTCGACGACGCCGAGCAGGGCATCGACCAGGTGGTTCGCGGCGACGACCTGCTGCCCTCCACTCCGCGGCAGGCGTATCTGGCGACCCTGCTCGGGCTGCCCGTGCCCGAATACGCCCATGTCCCCTTGGTACTCAACAGCTCCGGGCAACGGCTCGCGAAACGCGACGGCGCGGTCACCCTGCGCGACCGGATGGCCCTCGGCGAATCCCCGCAACACGTGCTGGGACTACTGGCGGCGTCATTGGGCTACTCGGGCGCAACTACGCCGTCCGCCTTGCTGACACAATTCGATCCGGAAAGCCTGCCACGCGAACCGTGGACACTCGACCCCGACGGGTTGTTGCAACCCAGTTCGTATCCGTAACGTACGCACTCGACCAGATCCCGAACGAATTCGACGAGGACGGCGAAACAATGACGAGCGGTGGGTACGACCCCAACCAGTATCCGCAGGGTGGCCAGCCGTACGGGCAGCCGCAACAGCCCCAGCAGCCGTACGGGCAGCAGTCCGATCCCTACGGCCAGCAGCCGCAGCAGCCGTACGGCCAGCAGCCGCAGCAGCCGTACGGCCAGCAGTCCGACCCCTACGGCCAGCAGCCGCAGCAGCCCTACGGACAGCAGCCCGACCCGTACGGGCAGCAGCCGCAGTCGTTCGGTCAGTCCGACGCCTACGGCCAGCAGCAGCCCTACGGCCAGCAGCCGTACCAGCCCTACCCGGGCGGCGGCCAGCCCGGTTTCGGCGCCGGCGGTTTCGGTGGCGCGCAGCCGGGTGGCCTGTGGATCCGGTTCGCCGCCCGCGTCATCGACGGCCTGATCATCGGTATCCCGGGCGGCATCATCGCGGCGCTGCTGCCCAACAGCATCGCCTGGGCCTGGGACGTGCTGCTGCCGATCATCCTGTTCGGCTACTTCATCCTGATGGAGACCCAGCAGGGCGGCCAGACGCTCGGCAAGAAGCTGCTGGGTCTGCGCGTGGTCGGCCCCGGCGGCGGCCCGCTCGACCCGGCCACCTCGGCCAAGCGCAACCTGTACGTGATCGTCCAGCTGATCCCGTGCCTGGGCTGGCTGATCGGTCTCGGTATGGCGATCTACATCGCCATCACCATCGAGCAGGACCCGAACAAGCAGGGCTGGCACGACAAGTTCGCGGGTGGCACCCAGGTGCTGAAGGGCTGAGCCCGGCTCCGCTGAGCACGAAATGGGGACGCATCCTTCCGGATGCGTCCCCATTTTCATTGCTGCGCACGGCCTTTTCTCATTGCTGCGCACGGCATTTTCTCATTGCTGCGCACGGCCTTTTCTCATTGCTGCGCAAAGCCTTCCGTCAGGATGACCCCGTCGATCCCGCGATGATCAGGATCAGGAACAGCGCGAGCCCGACCACGATGCTGATGCCGCCCACCCAGACGCCGCCCAGCGCCAGCCCGCGGCCCTGCTGATGCGTGTTCTTGAGCTGGTTCAGCGCCACGATGCCGAGCACCAGGCCGACGATCGAGACGACCGGCAGGAAGGCACAGAAGAACATGGCCGGCACGCCGATGATCGACACCACCAGCGAGGCGATGGCCAGCGAATTGGTCTGCTGCACCGGCGGACCGTAGCCGTAGGGCTGATAGCCCGGATACCCGTAGGCCGGGGGCTGCTGCCCGGCGGCCGGATAGGACGGCGTCGGATTCGCCTGCGGCGGCGGATAATTCGGATACACCGGCTGCGGCGGCGGGGTCATCGGCGGGTACTGGTACTGCGGAGCGGAGGTGTAGCCGGCCGGGGGCGGAGCCGGCTGCTGTGGCGCGGCGGGCGGGGTCTCGGGCGTCACGCCCTCACCTCCGTACTGCTTCCACCACTCGTCGGAATCGCCGGGACTCGTCATTTGCTCAGACTAGGGCAACCCATCGGTCCCGTGCCCATCGGTCGAGGCAGGGATACTTTTCGGCGTGAGTGAAATCGAAAAGGTCGACACCGACCGATCTGGGCACCCCACGCCCGAACACGCGGCATTCGCGGACGCGGCGGGGGGATACTTCACGCCGGTGGCGGTGGCCTTCACCGCTGTCCTGCTGATCTCGAACGTCTGTGTCGCCAAAGGCGTCCAATTCTTCACCGGACACCATGTGTCCTTCGGCCCCATCACCGTGCTGCCGCTCACCATGGACGGCGCATTCTTCCTCTTCCCGCTCGCCTACGTCATCGGCGACGTCCTCAGCGAGGTCTACGGGTTCCGCGCGACCCGCCGCATCGTCTACTACGGGTTCGGCGCGCTGCTGCTGATGATCGCCTGCTTCCAGATCGTCATCAAGCTGCCCACCGGAGACCTGGATCAGAACGGTTCGGCGTTCGGGGACGTGCTCGGCCACACTCCGCAGCTGGCGTTCGCCGGCATCGCGGGCTATTTCGTGGGCCAGTTCCTCAACTCCATCACCCTGGTGCTCATCAAGGAGCGCACCAAGGAGAAGCACCTGTGGGCGCGGCTGCTGGGCTCCACCGTGGCGGGCGAATTCGGAGACACCTTCGTGTTCTGCTCCATCGCTGCCACCGCCATCGGCATCCACACCTGGGGCGACTACTTCAACTACACCCTGGTGGGCTTCATCTGGAAGACCCTCGTCGAGATGATGGTGCTGCCTATCAGCTACCGCTGCATCGCCTTTCTGAAGCACCGCGAGCCCTCGTACCGGCCGCGCGAACGGTCCGCCATCTACGAGTGAGTGTGAGCCCCGGGGCCACGGCCCGGAACACGCGGCGCGGTCGTATCGAATTCCCTTACAGCCCAGGGGCTTTGATGCGACCGCGCCAGCGGCCGAGGAACTCGGCCTGGTAGTCGTCGAAATAGCCGCCGTCGATGCTCTCCCGCACCCGATCCACCAGCCGCACCGTGAAGCGCTCGTTGTGGATGGTGCACAGCGTCGACGCGAGCATCTCCTTCGCCTTGAACAGGTGATGGATGTAGGCGCGGGTGTAGTTGGCGCAGGCGTAGCAGTCGCAGGTCTCGTCGATGGGCGTGAAGTCCCGCTTGAACCGGGCCGTATTGATGTTGAAGCGGCCCTCGGCGGTGTACAGCGCCGCATTGCGGGCCACACGTGAGGGATTCACGCAGTCGAAGGTGTCCGCGCCGTTCTCCACCGCGGTGAAGATGTCCTCCGGCTCGCTGATGCCGAGCAGGTGCCGCGGCTTGCCTTCGGGCAGCTCGTCACTGCACCAGCCGACGATGGTGCCCAGATTGTGCTTCTCCAGCGCCCCGCCGATGCCGTAGCCGTCGAATCCCGTTCCGGCCGCGCCACGCAGGTCCTCCAGATCGCGACATGCCTTGCGGCGCAGGTCCTCATATTGCGCGCCCTGGATGACGCCGAACAGCGCCTGGTACGGCCGGTGCGAGCGGGCCCCCGTGAGCCGCTCGTGCTCGTCGAGGCAGCGCTTGGCCCACAACCGCGTGCGTTCCAGCGATTCCTCCTGGTAGCCACGGGTGTTCATGAGCGTGGTGAGCTCGTCGAAGGCCATCATGATGTCCGCGCCCAGCTGATGCTGGATGCCCATGGACACCTCTGGAGTGAAGCGGTGCGTGGAGCCGTCCAGGTGCGAGCGGAAGGTGACGCCGTCGTCGTCGACGTGAGCCAGCCGCTCCTTGCCCTTGGCGATCACATCGTCGTTCTGCACGCCGACCGACTCCATGGCCAGCACCTTCTTGAAGCCGACACCCAGCGACATGACCTGAAAGCCGCCGGAGTCGGTGAAGGTCGGGCCGTGCCAGTTCATGAACTCGGCCACACCCCCGGCTTCGTCCACGATGTCGGGACCGGGCTGGAGGTACAGGTGATAGGCGTTCGCCAGTAGTGCCTGCGAACCGAGCTCCTTCATGGTCTCGGGCAGCACCGCCTTGACCGTGGCCTTGGTACCGACCGGGATGAAGGCGGGAGTCGCGATGTCACCGTGCGGAGTGCTGATCACACCGGTTCGACCGTGCCGCCCTTCCAGGCGCGCACCGACCTTGAACGAGAACTCCGAAGCAGCAGACACCGAGCCATCTTCTCACTTCGTGAAAAGTGGCCTGGCCCGCACCGGAGGGTGCGGGCCAGGCCGGTTCGGGTCGATCAGGGCAGGGCCCGCAAGGTGTGGGCCGCGGCCGATGTGGATTGCCGAGGGGTCAGTTCGCGGCCGCTCCGACGGCATCCGGTTCCGGATCGTCCACATTGTTGCCCTCGCCGTCGGTGATGGCGGCGGCGAACTGCGCGTTGTAGAGCCGGTAGTACGCGCCCCGGGACCCCAGCAGCGTCTCGTGCGTTCCCTGCTCGACGATCTTGCCCTTCTCCATCACCACGATGGTGTCGGCATCGCGGATCGTCGAAAGCCGGTGCGCGATCACGAAACTCGTGCGATCCCGGCGCAGCGCCGCCATGGCGTGCTGCACCAGCAGCTCGGTGCGGGTGTCGACCGAGCTGGTGGCCTCGTCCAGGATCAGGATGGACGGCTTGGCCAGGAAGGCGCGGGCAATGGTGATGAGCTGCTTCTCGCCGGCACTGACGCCGGAGCCCTCCTCGTCGATGACGGTGTCGTACCCATGCGGCAGCGCGTGCACGAACCGATCCACATAGGCGGCCCGGGCGGCCTCGAGGATCTCCTCCTCGGAGGCACTGGGATTGCCGTAGGCGATGTTCTCCCGGATGGTGCCGCCGAACAGCCAGGTGTCCTGCAGCACCATGCCCATGCGCGACCGCAGGTGGTCGCGGGTGATGCGGGTGATGTCGACGCCGTCGATGGTGATGGCGCCGGAATCCACCTCGTAGAACCGCATGAGCAGATTGACCAGGGTGGTCTTGCCCGCGCCGGTCGGGCCGACGATGGCCACCACGTGCCCGGGCTCGGCCACCAGCGAGAGATCCTCGATGATCGGCGTCTCCGGTTCGTAGCGGAAGGACACGTCCTCGAACGCCACCCGCCCGCGATCCACCGGCCGCGAATCCTCCGGATCCGGATCCGCCGACTGCTCCTCGGCGTCGAGGATCTCGAAGATCCGTTCCGCCGAGGCCACACCCGACTGCAGCAGGTTCATCATCGAGCCGATCTGGGTGAGCGGCTGGGTGAACCCGCGCGAGTACTGGATGAACGCCTGCACCTCACCCAGCGACAGATTGCCCGACGCCACCCGCAGGCCGCCGACCACGGCGATCAGCACGTAGTTCAGGTTCCCGAGGAACATGATGGCGGGCATGATCAGGCCGGAGATGAACTGCGACTTGAACGAGGAGTTGTAGAGCTTGTGGTTGGTCTCGTCGAACTTCTCGCCGACCTCGCGCACCCGCCCGAAGGCACTGACCACCTCGTGCCCGGTGAACGCCTCCTCGACCTGAGCGTTGACCTCGCCGGTGAGCTTCCACTGATCCACGAAGTGCGGCTTGGAGCGCTTGGCGATCTGCGCGGTCACGATGACCGCCAGCGGCACCGTCAGCAGTGCGATCAGGGCCAGCAGCCATGAGATCCAGAACATCATGATCAGGATGCCGATCACCGACAGCACATTGATGATCAGCTGGGACATGGTCTGCTGCAGCGTCTGCGCGACATTGTCGACGTCATTGGTGACGCGGGAGAGCACATCGCCGCGCGGCATCGAGTCGAAGTAGCGCAGCGGCAGCCGGTGGATCTTCTCCTCGATCTGCGCGCGCAACCGCTTCACGGTCCGGTTGATCACGATGATCAGCAGTTGGGCTTCGAGCCAGCCGAACACCGAGGCGCCGATGTAGAGCGCCAGCACCCAGGCCAGCACATGCCCGACCGCGGTGAAATCGATTCCTGTGCCGGGAATCACGTTCATGCTGGCCAGCATGTCCGCGAAGGTGTTGTTGCCGTTCGCGCGCAGCCCCTCGACCAGCTGGTCCTTGCTCTGCCCGGCGGGCAGCTGCTTGCCGACCACACCGTCGAAGATGAGGTTGGTGGCCTTGCCGAGGATCTGCGGGCCCAGGGTGTTGAGCACCACCGAACCGACGGCCAGCAGGAAGACCACGACCAGATAGAACCGGTCGGGGGCGAGCATGCGCAGCAGGCGCTTCAGCGACGGGCCGAAGGACTTCGCCTTGGCATCCGGCGCACCGGGATTGACGGCTCCGGGCCTCATCGCACCTCCAGCTGTGCCATGCGGGAGATCCCGCACCCTGTCGGCGCGATGAGCGCTTCGCGATCGTGTCTCACCGCACCTCCTCGACGCTGAACTGCGACTCCACGATCTCGCGGTATTCGGGACAGTCCCGCAGCAATTGCTCGTGGGTGCCGATGCCGGCCATCGCGCCGTCCTCCAGCACCACGATCTGATCGGCATCGCGGATCGTCGAGATCCGTTGCGCCACAATGATGACCGACGCGTCCGAGGTCTCCGGCCGCAGCGCCTCGCGCACCCGCATGTCGGTGGCGACGTCGAGGGCGGAGAAGCAGTCGTCGAACAGGTAGATGCGCGGGCGGCGCACCAGCGCGCGGGCGATGGCCAACCGCTGGCGCTGACCACCGGAGACGGTCGTACCTCCCTGTGCCACAGGCGTTTCCAGGCCCTGCGGCATCTCGCGCACGAAGTCGGCGGCCTGCGCGATCTCGAGCGCGTGCCAGAGCTCCTCATCGGTGGCATCCGGTTTGCCGTAGCGCAGGTTGGAGGCCACGGTGCCGGAGAACAGGTACGCCTTCTGCGGTACCAGGCCGATCTCGGAGCGCAATGTCTCCAGGGGCAGGTGCCGGACGTCGGTGCCGCCCACGTAGACCGCGCCGTCGGTGACATCGATCAGCCGCGGGATCAGGTTGATCAGCGTGGTCTTTCCCGCACCGGTCGCGCCCACGATGGCGGTGGTGGTGCCCGGCCGGGTCTCGAAGCGGATGGCCCGCAGCACCGGCTTCTCGGCGCCCGGGAACTTGAACTCCGCGAAGGCCAGATCCACCGTGCCCGGATCACCCTTGAACGGCTGCGGCAGCCGCGGCTCCGACACCGAGGACTCGGTGTCCAGCACCCCGCCGATGCGCTCGGCCGAGACGGCGGCGCGCGGGGCCATCATGGCCAGGAAGGACGCCATCATGACGGCCATCAGGATCTGCATGATGTAGGCCAGCATCGCGGTGAGCGAGCCGATCTGCATCTCCCCGTTGTCGATCGCGTGTCCGCCGAACCAGATGACGCCGACCGTGGTGACGTTCGAGATGAGCATGACGGCCGGGAACATGAGGGCCATGTACTTGCCGACATAGAGCGACTGCTCGGTCAGCTCGGTATTGGCGACCCCGAAACGCCAGGTCTCCTGCCGCTCCCGCACGAAGGCCCGCACCACGCGAATGCCCGTGATCTGTTCGCGCAGTACGCGGTTCACCGCATCGATGCGCTCCTGCATGCGCCGGAAGCCCGGCACCATGCGGCTGATGATGAAGGCCATCGACAGGCCCAGCGCCGGCACCGCGATCAGCAGCAGCCACGACAGCTGCAAGCTCTCACGCAACGCCATGAAGATGCCGCCGATGCACATGATCGGCGCCATCACCAGGATGGTGGCGCTCATCAGCACGAGCAGCTGCACCTGGCCGACGTCATTGGTATTGCGGGTGATCAGCGACGGCGCGCCGAACACGCCGACCTCCCGCGCTGAGAAGGTGCCGACGCGGTGCAGCAGCGCCGCGCGCATATCGCGGCCCGCGCCCATGGCCGCTTGCGCGCCCAGATACACCGAGACGGCCTGCGCGACGATCTGGATGCCCGTCACCAGCAGCATCCACCCGCCGGTGGACCAGATATAGCCGATATCGCCCTTGGTGACGCCGTTGTCGATGATGTCGGCGTTCAGCGTGGGCAGGTACAGCATGGCGATGACCGAGATCAGCTGGAGCACGACGACCCCCGCCAACTGCTTGCGGTAGGGCCAGAGGAAGGTGCGTAGAAGTCGGATCAACATGATGGTGGCAGGCTACCGTCATCCTCCGGAGCTCGCCGCGACGTTTTCCGGCACCGTCGGACAACGGCGCGGATCGGCCGCTCTCGGCACGTTCGCTCAGATGTCGGGCTGATCCAGATCTCGCCACCCGCCCGCCGCGGGCACACCCGGCGATCCCCCATCGGACGCCGATCCTGCCGCGACCGGTCCGCTCGCGGGGCGGGCACGGCGGGTCCAGGCATCGGGATCGTGCAGCAGCTCGTCCAGGAAGGACGGCAGCAGATCGTGGGCGATATCGGCGACGGTGACCCGCTCCAGCACCGAGCGGATATTCACCCGAAGCCCGATCCACACCCGCTGCAGCGGTTCGGCCGCACCCGGGTAGCTGACATCCTCCGGCCGCTGCCCGCGCACCGAGGCCAGCGGACCCTCCACCGCGCGAATCACATCCGCGATGCTGATCTCGGCGGCCGGGCGGGCCAGGCGATAACCTCCGTCGGGACCGCGGCGGCTGACGACCAGCTCGCCCTTGCGCAGATCCGCCACCACCGATTCCAGCACCTTGGGCGGAATGTCCTGGGCGGCCACAATGGCGTCGGCCTTCACCGAATCCGGTTGCGCCTTCGCGACTTCTACAAGGGTGCGCACCGCGTAATCGACCTTCGCGGTGATGTGCACGAGAACTCCTGAAACAGATCGGTGGTGAGGGAGAACCCTATCGCGCCGGATTCAGCACGCCGAGTGCGGCATTCAACAATGTCGTCTCGACGTGATCGGCATCGGCGTCGGGCACGATCTCCTGGGACATCATCGCGGTGCTGAGCACCTGCATGGCCGCGGCGGCGCGCAGCAGGGTGTCACTGTCGGCATCGGGCCCGGCCATCCAGCGGCACATACGGTGATGCAATTCGATCATGTCGGGATAGCGGTTGCCGAGGGCATTCACGATCGCGACGGTGTCGCGCATGCAGAGCACGCCCACCTGACGGTTGGCCAGTGTCGACTGCAGGCGCCGGCGGATGACCTCGCGCACGTTCTCGGGGGTGTGCGGAATGTCATCGAGACCCTCGACCTGATCACGCACTTCCTCGAACATCGGCTCGATGATCGCGACCAGAAGATCGACCTTCGAAGCATAGTGATAGTAGAGCGAGGCTTTTGTGATTCCCACCGCATCGGCGACCTCGCGCAGGCTGCTGTGATCGAACCCTTTGGTCGAAAACAACTGTAGAGCGGCATCCCGGATTGCGTTCTTGGTACTTCTACCTGCGACAACTGTTCCGGAACCGACCTGGCCACCCATATTCTCATCCTCTCACCCGCGCTCGGTGTGCGATCAACGCCACCTAGAGTCGAGGTTGTTCCTCCGCTTATTTGCTCGGTAGTCTACCTACCGCACGGTAGGCAGATTTAGTTTCGTGGAGGCGGGGAGCCCGCAGAGCTCCCGGCGGCAGTGCTGTCTACGCGCTCGCACACCAGCACCCCAGTTTTCGCCCGCACAGACCATCGCCAGGAGAACCCCTGTGTCCGTATACCTCTATCGGTGGGGAAAGTTCGCCTTCCGCCGGAAATGGATAGTCATCACGGCGTGGATCGCCGCGCTGCTCGTCATCGGCGGACTCGGCGGGGCTCTCGCCAAGCCGTTCCAGGACTCCTTCACCATGCCGAACCTGCCTTCGGAGCGGGCCACGGAAATCCTCGACGCGCATTTCCCGGGGGCATCCAAGGAGTTCGACCCCAATGCCGTCAGCGGAACCTATGTGATCGCCGCGCCGGAGGGTCAGAAGCTGACCGATCCCGGGCCGCAGGCCGCGCTGTCGCAGTTCCTGACCAAGCTCGGTGACCTGCCCATCGTGGACAAGTCGTCGCCGCTGATGAATCCCATCGACGCCACCAAGAAGATCGGTGAGCAGGCGGGCATCGACTGCCTCGGCGGCGACCGTTCCAACCCGAACTTCTCCGCGATCTGCTCCAGCGCGCCGCTGAACGTGCTGAACAAGACCAACCCGGATTCGGTGGCGACGGTCCAGACCAAGTTCGACATCGCGAAGTTCTCCGACATCAAGCAGGCCGACCGCGACGCCGCCTACAAAGTGGGCGACGAGGCGCGCGCGGCCGGGCTGCAGGTCGAGCTCACCGGTTCGATCGCGCAGGATCCGGGCGGGTCGAACGGCTCCTCCGAGCTGATCGGCATCGCGGTGGCGCTGGTGGTCATGGTGATCGCGTTCGGCGCGATCGTGGCTGCCTTCGTGCCGATCCTCACCGCGCTCGTCGGTGTGGGCACCGCCATCTCCATCATCATGTTCGGCACCCACTTCCTGACCGTGCCGACCTTCACCCCGATCCTGGCCTCCATGATCGGCCTGGCGCTGTCCATCGACTACGCCATGTTCATCGTCTCGCGCTACAAACACGAACTGGCCGTGTCGAATTCGCCGGAAGAGGCCGCGGGCACCGCGGTCGGCACCGCGGGTTCGGCCGTCATCTTCGCGGGTCTGACCGTCATCATCGCGCTGGCGGGCCTGAGCTTCGTCGGTGTCAGCTTCCTCACCTACATGGGCATCTTCGGCGCGGTCTCCGCAGCCATGGCTGTGCTGGTCGCCGTCACCCTGATGCCGGCGCTGATGGGCGCGTTCGGCCGCTTCCTGTTCAAGCCGAAGCTGCCGCTGGTCGCCAAGCACGATCCCGAGGACGAGACCTCGGTCACCAACGGCATGCGCTTCGCCCGCCTCATCGGCAAGGCGCCCGCGCTGACGCTGGGCATTTCCGTGGTGCTACTGGGTCTGCTGGCCGCGCCCGCCGTGAACCTGCAACTGGGTCTGCCCGGCGGCGACTCCATGCCCAAGCACACCACCGTCCGCAAGGCGTACGACCTGCAGACCGCGGGCTTCGGCGAGGGCGCCAACGGCACCCTGCTGGTGGCCGTCGACCTCAGCAAGACGCCCGAGAACCAGCGCACCGAGGCCCTCGACGCGCTGCGCTCCAAGCTGGCCTCCTACCCGGGCATGGACTACCTGACCCTGGCCCGGCCCAGCGCGGACAAGCAGGCCGCCATGTTCATGGGCGTGCCCAAGTCCGGACCGAACAACCAGGAGACCAAGGACCTGGTCAAGAACGCCCGCAATGCCGAGTCCGAATTCCATGACCGGTACGGCATGGAGTACGGCATCACCGGCACCACCGCCATCTACGCGGACGTCTCGCAGGCGCTGCTGAACAAGATCATTCCGTACCTGGCGATCGTGGCCGGCGCGGCATTCATCCTGTTGCTCTTGGTGTTCCGCTCCATCCTGGTGCCGCTGACCGCCGCGTTGGGCTTCCTGCTCTCCATGGCGGCCACCTTCGGCGCGACCGTGCTGATCTTCCAGGAGGGCCACTTCGGCCTGGTGGAGGCGCATCCGCTGGTGAGCTTCCTGCCGATCATGCTGATCGGCCTGGTCTTCGGTCTCGCCATGGACTACCAGGTCTTCCTGGTCACGCGCATGCGTGAGGAGTACGTGCACGGCAAGTCCGCCAAGGACGCCATGATCAGCGGCTACCACCACGGCGCCCGCGTGGTGACCTCCGCCGCCATCATCATGATCTCGGTGTTCAGCGCCTTCATGCTCGACGACAACGTGGTGGCCAAGTCCATGGGCTTCGCCATGGCGGCCGGCGTCTTCTTCGACGCCTTCATCGTCCGCATGGTCCTCATCCCGTCCCTGCTCGCCCTGCTGGGCAAGTGGGCCTGGTGGCTCCCGAAGTGGCTGGACCGCATCCTCCCCGACATCGACGTGGAAGGCGCCAAGCTCGCCGAGCTGAAGCAGTCCGCAGCCCCGGTCGAGGACAAGCAGCCCGCCACGGTCGGCTGACCCCCGCACGAAAGCCGCTCGGCCCCCACCCGATTCCCCGGGTGGGGGCCGAGTTCTTTTGCGTCACTGCTCGTTTCACCGCCCGAAGCGGGTGACGGCATTGCGGACCGGGATGCCCGCGCCCCGGCCGCCCTCACCGAGCCCTACCCCACCGCGATCAACCGCGTCCTCGACCTGTTCCTCGCCGACCGCCCGCGGTCGCTGGTGCCGGAGCCGTTCACCGAACCCCGCGACGCCCTCGACCCGCTGTGGAACGACACCCTGCGCGCGCCGCCTGGGCCGCGGCCAACGACCGCCCGATCTTCGTCGGCGAGTTCGGTACCAGCACCAACGCCGACACCGCGAGCCGTGCCCGGTGGACCGACTTCAACCGGCGGCTGGCCGAGGAGTACGGATTCTCCTGGGGCTGCTGGTCTTTCGCCCCTGCCTTCGCTCCGTACGACCTCGAGACCCAGCGCTGGAACCAGCCACCGCTGAGCGCACTGATGGACTGATCCGGCGCCCGATCAGGGATTCGGCGCCTTGCCCGATCAAAAAAGTAGCCCCTGACCTGCTTTCGCAGACCAGGGGCTGTGGCGGTGGCGGAGGGATTTGAACCCTCGGAGGGGGGTTACCCCTCACACGCTTTCGAGGCGTGCTCCTTAGGCCGCTCGGACACGCCACCGCTGGTGACTCTACCCGAGCACCCGCCGGATCCTGAAATCGCCTGGAGAGAGGGCTAGGGGCGGTGGGAATCGAAGAAATCGGCGAGGAGAGCGGCGCATTCGGGTTCGAGGACGCCGGCGCGAACCTGGGGGCGGTGATTGAGACGTCGGTCACGGACCACGTCCCACAGGGAGCCGACGGCGCCGGTCTTGGGTTCCCAGGCGCCGAAGACCAGGCGGCCGATGCGGGAGAGGACCAGGGCGCCGGCGCACATGGTGCACGGTTCGAGGGTGACGGCCAGGGTCGCGCCCTCGAGGCGCCAGCCGTCGCCCAGCACCCGGGCGGCGGCGCGCAGGGCCAGGACCTCGGCGTGGGCGGTCGGATCGCCCAGGGCTTCACGGGCATTGGCGGCACGCGCCAGCTCCCGGCCCTGGGCATCGAAAACGACCGCGCCGACGGGGACATCGCGCGGGTCGGCGGCAGCCGCCGCAGCGATGGCGGCCCGCATCATCGCCTCGTCCGAGGCGAGCGAGCCGATCAACGCGGGAGCTTGTCCAGGACCGCGGAGAATTCGTTGGCGAAGCCGAGGCGCTGGGCGATCATGCCGAGCTGCTCGTCCGGGTACAGGTCGGTCTCCGCGAGGATGACCGACAGCACCGGCTCGGGCAGGCCGAGATCGGCGAGGACGCCGAGGTCGCCTTCCTCCCAGGGCTCGACATCGTCGATCTCGTCCGGGTCGATGTCGGGAATCTCGATATTGAGTTCCTCGAGCACATCGGCCGCGATGTCGTAGTCGATGGCGGCCGTGGCGTCGGACAGCAGGATGCGGCTGCCGGTGGGGCCCGGGCGCAGGATGATGAAGAATTCGTCGTCGACATCGAGCAGGCCGAACACCGCGCCGGAACTTCGCAATGCCCGCAGCTCGTGCTCGGCCGCGGACAGACTGGACAGTGAGGCGTCGCTCAGGGGCGTCACTTTCCAGTTGGCTTCCTCGCGGACAACCGCCACTGCGAACCCTTCCACGTCGTCGAATTCATCCGACGCCGCCCTGTTCGTGCTCGAGCGCTGTGCTGCCATGGCCGCAACGGTAGTCCGCTTCGGGGGAAATGTTGAAGTCGTATGCGAATCTGATCGCATGACGGGCACTCCGAAACCAGCTGTCTGCGTCCTGGGTACCGGTTTGATCGGCGGTTCGGTGCTGCGCGCCGCTACCGTCGCCGGGTACGAGGCGTTCGGCTACAACCGGTCCGAGGTCGGCGCGAAGGCGGCCCGCTTGGACGGATACGACGTGATCAGCGATGCGGAGGCGGTGCTCACCCGGGCGGCCGAGCGCGATGCGCTGGTGGTGATCGGCGTGCCCATGCCCGCCATCGACGCCGTGCTCTCGGATGTGAAGACCTTCGCTCCCGGCTGCGTACTGACCGATGTGGTCAGCGTGAAGGCGCCGGTCGCGGCGGCCGTGCAGCGTCACGAACTGGGCGCCCGTTACGTCGGCGGCCACCCCATGGCCGGGACCAGTGAATCCGGTTGGGCCGCATCCTCTCCCGAGCTGTTCAAGAACGCGGCGTGGGCGGTGAGCGTCGATCCGGGCGTACATGCCGACCCCTTCCGGCGAGTCGCGCAGCTCGCACTGGACTGCGGCGCGGTGGTGGTGCCGGTACTGGCGGTGGAACACGATCGCGCGGTCGCCCGCATCTCGCACCTGCCCCACGTTCTCGCCGAGGCCCTCGCCATCGAGGGTTCCAACGGTGGCCCGCTGGCCCTCGGACTCGCGGCCGGCTCCTTCCGCGACGGCACCCGCGTCGCCGCCACCGCCCCCGACCTGGTCCGCGCCATCTGCGAACCGAACGCCGCGGCGCTGCTGGACGTGCTCGACGACACCCTCGAGGTCCTCACCCAGGCCCGGGACAGCCTGCGTGCCAACGGCACCATCACCGAACTCACCGAAGCCGGGCACGACGCCCGCAACGACTACGAGGACAACGAGCGCTGGGTCATCACCGATGTCCGCCCCGGCGACCACAACTGGCTCACCAAGCTCATCGACGCGGGCCGCTCCGGCGGCGTCCTGACCACCCTGGACTAGGCACGCCCGGCCTCGGCTAGATCCGTTCGGCCAGGCCCGGGTAGTCGAGCAGGAAGCCGTCCTCGTCGACGGTGACGGTCGCGCTGGAGACGGGCGAGAGCACGTGGATGCCGTCGGGGCCGCTGCTGTAGGTGAGGCCCGCTTCCTGCACGAGGAGATCGGGCAGGCGCACGTAGACGACCGGAACCTGCACGTCCTCGCTGGCGTGGGCCAGCCCGTAGCGACGGATGGGCAGGGTGTTGAAGAACGGGCTCAGCACCACGTCCACATCCAGCGCGCCGCCGAAGGTGGAGCGCACGTGGGTGTTTCCGGCGTCGATGAGCCAGTAGTTCTCCTCGTCGCGGGCGATCGAGGCGTGGCGTTCGCCCGAGGCGAGGGTGCTGCGCAGCGACAGCCGCTTGGTCACCCCGGATTCGTCGGTGACCAGGTCGTAGGACGCGCTGAAGGCAGGGTGGTCCTCACAGTCGCCGGCGATGATGCGGCCCGCGGCGCGAATCCGGTTGCCGCTCAGCACCACCCGCACCGACTCCATGCGCGACGCGTTGTGCGCCCGCCAGGTGAGAATGGCCGGCCACCGCGGCGCAACCGGGTTGGCGTCCTCACTCCCGATATCCGTCACGCCTATAACCGTAGTTCCCCGCGCCCGCGCACCCGCGATCCCCGGCCGGTATCACTCCCCCGGCGGCACATCGTGATCAACATGCAATGGTGCCGACCGGTTCCCGGTGTTTGCGCACGACATCGAGTACCGATCACCCACCCGAGTCATAGCGAGGGGCTCTGGACCGGGGGTGGGCAGGGGTGTTGGTCACGGTGGGGGTGCGGGGACTCGAGTAACGTGCTCTGGGGCACGGGGACTCCGGGGTGAAAGGACTGTTGTGACGGGCGCGCGGATGGTCGGCCTGTTCGCCGGCATCGGCGGGCTGGAGTTCGGGCTCGCGGCGCACGGATGGCGAAGTGAACTGCTGTGCGAGATCGACTCCGGAGCGCAGGCGGTGCTGGCCGCGCATTTCCCGGACGTGCCACTGCATTCCGATGTGACGAAGCTGCGCGCACTGCCGTCGGGGACGGAGCTGGTGGCGGCGGGCTTCCCCTGCCAGGATCTGTCGCAGGCCGGGCGGACGGCCGGAATCACCGGGGCCCGTTCGGGTTTGGTGGACGAGGTGTTCCGGCTGGTCAAGCGCAAGAAGGGCCCGCGCTGGCTGCTCATCGAGAATGTGCCGTTCATGCTGCAGCTCGGCGGCGGCGCGGCGATGCGGCACATCACCGCCGCGCTCACCGACCTCGGCTACACCTGGGCCTACCGGGTGGTGGACGCCCGCGCGTTCGGGCTGCCGCAGCGGCGGGAACGGGTGCTGATGCTGGCCTCCCGCACCGAGGACCCGCGGCCGATCCTGTTCGGCACGGACGCCGGGCCCCGCGAGATGGGCGACCCGGCGCACGATCCGTGCGGCTTCTACTGGACCGAGGGCACCCGCGGCCTGGGCTGGGCGGTGAATGCCGTGCCCACCCTGAAAGGCGGTTCGGCCCTGGGCATTGCGAGCCCGCCCGCGGTGCGGCTCCCATCGGGTGAACTGGTCACGCCCGGCATCACCGACGCCGAGCGGCTGCAGGGCTTCGACCGGGATTGGACCACAGCCGCTCTCGCCGTGCCCGGGGTGCGGCCGGGGCATCGCTGGAAACTGGTCGGCAATGCGGTGAGTGTGCGCATGGCGTCCTGGATCGCCGAGCGCGTCACCAACCCGTCCGACGATCCGATCCCGGACGGCGAATCGCTGACCCGCCGCAGCTGGCCGACGGCGGCTTGGGGGCATCGCGGGGAGGTGCATCGGGTTCCGGTGTCCACCTGGCCCGTTCACGCGCCGTACGAGGATCTGCGCTGGTTCCTCGACGACTCCCGGCTGCTGTCCGCGCGGGCGACCGCGGGTTTCCTGCGTCGCACCCGGATGGGTTCGCTGCGTTTCCCCGAGGGGTTCCTCGACGATGTGGAGAACCATCTCGAGCGCATGGGGGGCGCACCGCGCGAGGCCGCATGACACCTTCGGGGCACCTTGCCGGCGGCGCCGGGCGCGGCGAGGATGGCCCGATGGCGGATGCGCGGCGACCGGGCACCGATGCGGCGACCAGCGCGCGCATGGCCAGGCAGCGGCGTGTGGGGACGAAGCCGGAGCTGGCCCTGCGGCGGGAATTGCATCGGCGCGGAAAACGCTTCTTCGTGGACCGGGCTCCGCTGCCGGGACTGCGGCGGCGGGCCGATCTCGTGTTCCCGCGGCGGAAGGTGGCGGTCTATGTGGACGGATGCTTCTGGCACAGCTGCCCGCAGCATGCGACACGCCCGAAGAACAATGCCCAGTGGTGGGCCGACAAACTGGCGGGCAATGTGGCACGCGATCGCGATACCGATGCCCGGCTGGCCGCGGCGGGCTGGACCGTGGTGCGGGTGTGGGAACACGAGGCCGCGGAGTCGGCGGCCGACCTGGTGATGCGGGCTTTGGCGCGCGGCGTCTGACGTCCTCGCCGGCGCATGGGAGACAATGGTCCTACGACCGGACCAGCGGACCAGTCCGGACAGATCAGAAGCTGCGGGCAGGGCAGTACGAGTAAGCGAGGCCAGCGAAAGCGAGCGCGGTGATGCCAACCGAGCAGAAACTAGCCGAGGCGGTTCCTGTGGAGGACACTCTCCAGCCGCGATGGCGACGGGTGCTGCGCTGGTTCATCGCGATCTTGATCGCGGTCGCCGGACTCGGCTATTCCTCCTGGGTCCTGGAATTCATCCTCCCGATCAAGAGCAACCCCACCAACACCTTCCTGAGCCAGCTGGCCGAGAAGGGCGCGCCGTTCCACTGGGTGTTCACCACCGGCGACACCGTGTCCGGCATGCTGCTGGTGGTGGCGGGACTTGGCGGACTGCTGCTGTTCTCGCGACGGCGGTACTCGACCATCGGCTGGGCCGCGCTGGTCTGCTTCGGCGCGTCCACCATCGCGGACGCGCAATGGCCCATCGTGCCGGACGATCCGAACGGGCCCAAACGGTATGTGGACACCGGCCTGTTCCCGCAGTTGCACCAGATCCATGCGCTGACCAGCACGCTGGCGGTGTTCTCCATCTACATCGCGATGATCGCGTTCACCGTGGCGGCCTTCAAATACCGGCGCTGGCCGATTCTGCGGCACACCGGACTGTGGATTCTGATCGTCGGTTCGGCGGTGACGGCGTGGATGCTGATCGCCGACAATCTGCCCGGCAACTACGGCCTGGGCATCGCACAACGCATCCAGGTCGGGGCCATGTCGATGTGGCTGGTGGCGCTGGCGGTGCAAATCGTTGTGGCCGAACGGGATTCCGGAATCCCGACCCGGCATCGGCACACCGCGCGCTGATCCGGTCACCGACCGCTCCGACTGGGTAGGGTCGGACTCGTGACCAGCGATGCGCAACTCGCCGACACCGCAGCCCTGCTCGACACCGTCGCCGCCGCGACCGAGCGCCTGCTCCCCGCGATCGCCGCCCTCGGCGACGCCGACCTGGTGGAACCCTCACTGTTGCCCGGCTGGACCCGCGGCCACGTGCTCGCCCACCTCTCCCGCAATGCCGACAGCCTGGTCAATCTGCTGCTGTGGGCCCGCACCGGCATCGAAACCCCGCAGTACGCAAGCCAATTCCTCCGCGAGGCCGACATCGAGGCCGGCGCGAACCGCCCCCTGCGCGACCAGCTCGAGGACTTCACCGCCTCCGCCGAACGCTGGCTGGACCTGGCCCGGGTCATGCCCGCCGACCGCTGGCCCACCCTCGTCCGCAACCGCCAGGGCGGCGAAATCCCTGCCACCCGCATCCCCTGGATGCGCCTGCTCGAAGTGGAAATCCACCATGTAGACCTCGCCGTCGGCTACACCCCCGCCGACTGGTCCGAGGACTTCACCACCCGGCTCCTGACCCAATCCATCAGCGAGGTCAAACCCGTGGATGGCACCGGCTTCACGGTGACCGCCACCGACACCGGCTACACCGGCACGGTCGGCACCCCGACCACCACTGTCACCGGCCCTGCCACCGCACTGGCCGCCTGGCTCATCGGCCGCTCCCCCGGCACCGACCTCACCGGCAATCTCCCCGACCTCGCCGCCTGGAAGTAAGCGGCGGCCCCGGGGGCCGAGGCGATTCGGGCCGCCGGTCCCGAAAGCCAGCAACCCCGCACCATTCGTCCATGGGTGCGACGTTCCGTGTCGCCGCTGACAACGCCAAACCGAGTACGGACGAGCGGCCTGTTCCGGAAGCTCAAATGTGCGGATCGGATCCGGGGGCCGGTCCCTGTCTCACACGGGACAGCACGGTTTGTCGTCGAATCATTCGAATTCGGCCGACGACGGCGGCGAGACTGCCGATCGCCGTGACCGACGAGTCCTGGAAACTTTGAATGAGCTTGCAGCAGTGGCGACTTCGACTTCGACGTCACCGGCGACCCAGCATCGTCAGCAGAATCGACCGCGAGCCGCAGTGCCTCGAGGCCATGGTCGCGACATTCGCCCGTATGATCGCCGAGACGGTGCACTTGGACACCGGCGCCCGTAGATCTCGGCGAAGTAGGCCGAGATCTCCCCGGTAGCAAGGCCTTTCGCGGTCTTCGCAGGATCTGCCGCGCCCTTCTTCGCGACGGTGTCGAGCATCTCCGACACCGCTCGATCCTTCCTGGCCGAACCGTCAGGTTCGGCCAGTCGGACCAAGGTCAAGATCCGCCGTTATTTCGAAAGTCCCTCTTCCAATCGGGTCAGTTGGCCGACGACCGGGCCGCGTAGATCTCGTGCAGTTCGGTTCCGGCCAAGCAGGGGTCTTGCCTGCTGTGCGGGGACAGTCCGTGTCGGCTCAACAACTCGCAGAATTGGGCCAGGCGGCCATCGGTGTCGTGAACCTCGGCCACCACGGCGCGAATACGGGGCCAGTCCATTTCGGAAATGCCGTGTAAAACGTCCAATTCCGCCCGCTCCACATCCACTTTGAGCAATCCGATCTCGGCGTCGCGGGCATGTTCGGCCAGTAGCGCCGATACCGTGGTGACCTCCACGTCGATCTGCTGGCCGTCGTGCAGGCCGGCAGTGATGTGTCCGATCGATTCGTCATCCAGGCCGCTGTTGCGCAGAAAGATCTTGGTCGTTTCGTCGTCTCCTTCGCGGTCGGCATACAGACCGGAATTGGCCGACGCTCGTGGGTACCAGGTGAACGGCATAATCCCGGGCACGGCGCCGACCGCAACCTGCAGCGACACCCCCTGAGGCACATGAGTGGCCATGTTGCGCTGCAGACAGTGGAAAATCGCCGGTACGGGCTCGGCTGCGATGACCCGAATTCCGGGGCAGGATTCGGCGAACATCATCGCGGTGAGTCCGATGTTCGCGCCGATATCCAGGACGATCTCTCCGGGCCGCAGGTGCCCAGCGGCGTGTCGGTAGAAACCGTTCGTCGCCATCGCCTCGCGCCACAGCATGCGCGCCTCGGCCGGACTCGTGCAGGTCACCATCCTGTCATCGTCGAGTCGCAACGGCTGGAGGGTGGTCAACATACGTTGGTGAACCTTTCAGTCGGGGCCGACGACGGCCAGAGTGTCCGGGGTTTCTCAGCTCTGGGCAGACTTGCGCGCCGACGACCATGTTGGTGCCGGTCATGGCCGGTGACAAAGGCGCTACGCGTGTGCGTAAGCAGTGGATCCATACCGTATTTCCATCGAACACGAACACTTTCCAGCTGAGTTCGCATTCGCTTCTTCTCTCGCTCACACTCGGCGGCATCGCCGCACAGTGAACCTGGCTCCTGCTGATCCTCGAGATCACTTGCACGGCAACTTCATCGACATCGGAGCGGCGTCACCACGTCAGTTACCCAAGGCGTTTTCGCGAGACAACTATCAGCTCAGCGCGTCACTCACCGGGATGTGGCTCGGCACCGACGTGCGACGATTCCTCCCAGCCCCACGTTGCGATACCTCCCAGCATCTTACGATCGGAAAGGTCGCAGCCGACGAACATTCGCTGAGAAATCCGTCCATCAGCCATCCTTCAGCAGCGTCGATGAGTGTAGCCACACGGGGCGCTCTCCCACACGCTTCCCGGCGGCGTTTCAGCGTCGGGCATTTCGGGCCACCGCGACCGGTTCACTCGCCACCACCGCCAACCGCTACCGCGCTCAATTCGCCAGAGAGCCTGATATCCAAAGAGTTTCGACGCTCCATCAGAAAGGCCGACAACAGGCAGAGGCGCAGCAACCATGAGCTCATCGGACAGACCGCCATCAAGTTCACTGTGTGCGACAGTGCTGCCAGCTCGACCAGGCGCTCGTTCTCGCGCACCTCGGTATCAGCGGGGCCGGGGCCGACGAACGCGTAAGACGCTTGATCGAGTGGCCTGGTGCGCAACGCTTCGACGAACGTTCACGCCGTACGCGATCATCGAGACTTCCAACCTGGAAAGGCTTGTGATGCCGAGAGATACGAGAGCTTCCCCAGACGACGGGTAGCCACTCCGGGCAGGTGGCAGGTCACCACTGCCGGCGTCGGTCACGTCCGATCCATGTCCTCTGCCGTTTCACTCGGGTCGCGTGCAGGCGAGCGATTTGCGCGGCGGAGATTGGAAGCACGTCGACCCACTACCAGGGCGACGGTGAGACCGAGCAGGACCAACACCGCTAGTCGACTCGACACGCGGTCGAGCAAGCCGAGAGCATCGTCGGAGTTGGTCTTGATCGGTGGCGCCGCGGTCGGGGCAGTGGTGCCGATTCGCGGTGCAGATGTAGTGAAAGGAGGCGCGATCGGAGAGTCGTGCTCGGTTCCTGCCGGACCTTGGGATGGGGCCGACCCGACCGCCTCGCTGCCGTGTGACGGGAGGTTGCGACCAGCCAAGTCACGAGCCAATGCGGTGAACCAGTCGCTGAGCACTGCGGTGCTGGGGCGGCCGCCGCCATCGGCGCGGGTATAACCGACGTGGCGGCGAGCGGTGTCAGCAAAGCGAAGCCAGGTTTGCGGGTCGAGAAGTTCCGCGTTGTCGGCACCGATCTGTCCGAGAGCATCGAAGATCTGAATGAGCAGGCCGAACACATCCTGCTGTGGCGGCCGGCTGGTCGACGCGGACCCGATAGCCCTTTCCAGCCGGGCGATGGCGGCAAGAGGGTCGAGCGTCGCAATGCTGGCGATGTCGGCATATTCCGAGCTGGACAGCACGGCCCCGGTGATCGAAAGGAGTGTGTTGAACGCAGCGGTGGCCAGCTTCAGCAGCGCCTCGCGAGACTGCAGGTCGGCCTGGACGCGCAGATCGGCGGCTTCGGCCAGACGGATGCTGAGAGGCTTTTCCGGAGTCAACGACAGCGTTCCGAGCGAGTAGCCGTGTAGGTCCTCGTCCACCACTGCCGTCAGAGTCTTCGCGATTGTCGCCTGGATTACGCGGTGGATGGACGATAGCGTCGCGACGGGGTTGGCCGGCGTGAATTCAATCTGGCCGACCATGGTCACGATCATATGCAGCAGCGGAGACCTGGTGGGTGCGTCGCAAGCGAGGTCACCGGGCAGGCACACCGAGGCAACCCGCCCGGTGAGCTGCCCGAAGTCTTCGGCGATGTCTCGCACCGGCCCGATGCCTCCACCCGACGGCGTTGGAAGCGAAAACTTCGGCAGCGCAGCCACTTCTGTCCCGACGGTGCCGGGGGCCGGGTCGGGATGATCCTTGCCTGGATCTCCGGGAAATACCGGCGCGGCTGGGCTACGGGTCGGATCCCCGAACAACGCCACCCCTGCTACCTTGTCCGCAGGCACCAGGCTTTCTCCGGCGCCAATCTCGCGCGCGAATATCGAAACAACATGCGCACCTTGCGAATACCCGACCAACCCAAGTTCTGTATTCGGGCAGTGGTAGACGACTTCGCGGGCCATCGACCGAAGACGGGATAGGCCGCCGGTCATGGACTTCGCGTACGGCACCCGGCTACCGGGCATGAATCCGCCGAAAGATGCTTGGTAAGGAACATATGCACGGCTCGCTACCGCCTGACCGACGGCGGACATTACCGGAACGAAGACCGCCGATAATGTGCCACCATCGACGGAAACGGGCGTGTCGGGCGACGAGTCACTCGTTCCCTGCACCCCGAGAAGAAACAGGCTCGGACACGAGCGCAAATCCAAGGTAGCGCCATCTGCAGGCTCGGCCACTGCCGACCCCACCGCCATAGTGGAGGTAATGAATACGAGCGTCGCGGCGACTAACAACCTCGCGCTTGTCGACCACGCCTGCGTTTGGGGCATCAATGGACGAATCCTCCAGAATGAACTCACCACATGCTGTGGCGAATAGTGCGCAACCAATGGTCAGCTCACTGCCCCGGAACAACGGCCGGCATAGTTGTTCCGATACCGCAGGAGCGACCCGATCGCCGGTACTGGAAACCCGTGGATTTCCGCGACCGGCAGTGGGGGCGTTGAGTAGCCCTGAAATCCCTGCCCCGATGAGAGCAAGCAACATTCGATCTTCCCGCGTGCCGATATATGCACCTTTCGGTCACATGCCCAGTTAGCGACGGGCAGCGGCGATCCAGGATCAGGGGTCCTGCTGCGAAGTCGCATGCCGCACGTAACGTTTGCCTTTCCATGCTGCGGTCCGCGGAGAACACTATGTGCAGTTCGAAGCTACGGCCGTCGTAGATGGGGGCAATTCTCGCCGCCAGTGGCCCGCACCCGATGACCAATGTTCACATTTTGCCCGTTTTGCACGAACAAGCCATATGACACGCCCGCTGTGCGGCAGTGCTTGACGTCCCGGTCCACGGTGGATAGATTTCCGGCCAGTTCCCATCCGTGCGCCGTCCGGTACCGAATACTGTGCGGTTCGCAGGCATGATCTGCGGAGATGTCGACTCGCACGGACGGAGAACAGATGGTGCTGATCTAGTCATCCCGGGTGCGTACAAGGCATGTACGCACCCGGGATTATTGTCCTGCTCCCCCCACTACACAATTAGTGCTGCAATTGTTCGGAACTTCGGCGGGTCCAGCTGATTCTGTCCGAACTTCTACAACGCAGGGCAGATGCCATACATCCGCACACAATGCCATTATATAGTGAGGTGAAATGAGCACGAACCCATTCGACGACGAAGACGGCCAGTTCTCCGTTCTGATCAATCACGAAGAACAGTATTGCTTGTGGCCAAGCTTTGCCGAGATCCCGAACGGGTGGCATCGAGCGTTCGGCGAGGACAGCCGAAACGCCTGCATGGAATACATCGAGAAGAACTGGACTGATATGCGTCCGAAAACCCTGAGGCAGTCGATATCCGCCGATTCCTCGGTAGCTCAGGTCGTCGACGCTTGACCCCGAGGCCGAATCAGCGCGTACGTGGGAGTTGAAATCTCTTTCCACATGAAAGGCGATCCATGGGCACAGGCAAACATAGAGCTCCCCAGTTGGTCCGATACAAAATGGTGTCGTTGGTCGTCGCGGGAGTAGTTCCATTGACATTCGGGCTGGCGGGAACCGGGGCCGCGAACGCCGCGCATACCGAGCGCACCAAACAATCTCAGCCCGACCCGTCTCAGCCCGACCAGAATCAACCCGACCAGAGTCAGCCTGACCAGAATCAACCCGAGCAGACTCAACCCGACCAGCCCGGAGGCGACCAGCCGGTGCAGTGGCCCGCGGCTGAAGCACCCAATGTGCATCCGTACCAGGGGTTTCGGATTCCAGATAACACGCTGAGTTCGCTGCAGTGGGCGCGGCCGATACCGGAGAACAAGTACCTCGCTCCCCTGGGAGCGTTGCACGGGCCCGTGTCGGTAGCCCCGGTGCCGCCAATTGCGCCCCCGCCGGGCAAATTGCGTTTCGGTGACGTGCAAGTCGATTCACCGGGGTGGCTGAATCGTGAGCTGGCAATCCAGCTGAACGATGGCGCCGCCCAAGCCGAGGCCGGCACAGCAACGTTCCTCGACTCGATCGGAATGGAGCGCAGCCGGTCGGACCGCGTCGCAGGAGAAACGATTGGCGGCGCCGTGACCGGCGCGGTGGTGGGAGCAGCGGTCGTGAGCCCCTTCGGGCTGTTCGGCGGGGTCGTCGGCGGCATGATGGGTACGGCGATCGGCCTGCCATTTGCGCCAATCGGCCTTGCAGCGGGTCCCATAGGCGCCGCTTACGGCATGGCCCTCATGGAGGTTCCATTTGCGGCCATCGGTGCCGGCATAGGCGCATCTCTCGGTGCGGTGCAAGCACTCAGCGCACCCCCGCGGACGGTCGACGACTGAAACCACCGGTAGTCGGCCCGATTTGCCGTCGCGGGATCTGGAGTCGGGCCGACCGGTCGACGAGGGCCACAACGCAGGCGTGGGCACCGGCTTCCATCGGTCCGCCGATTGGTGAAGGCGTCCGCGAATTCCTCCTTGCCGGGGGTGTGGTGTTCGCCGAGAACTCCGTTGCCACCGAGGCGATCTCACCGACCTCTATGCGAGTAGGCGGCGTTCGGGATGGGTGAGAAGGGACGGGAAGCTTCGACGATGGAGGGGATCGATGAAACCGCAGTACGTGTATCGGTGGGTCAACAATCACGGGCTGATCCGCCTGTTCAAGAAGGCACCGTTTCGTCGTGGTGACCTGTTCGCACGGTTGAACGGCAGCTCGGAGGGTATCGAGAATCCATACGCACTGATCGAGGAGATGCGCGGGGAGGGTGGGTTGCACCGGGCCCTTCCGGTATGGATCACCTTCGATCACGATATGGTCCGGGAGATACTGCGCGACAACCGTCTCGGTGTCGGTGTGCCGGCCGTGTTCGGTACGCCCCGGCTCGTGCGGCGCGCGCTGCGCCGCCGGCCCGTCCCACCGAACCCGGCCGATCCGCCGTCGATGCTGGTGATCGACCAGCCCGAGCACACCCGGATGCGCAAACCGGTCACCGCGGCCTTCACCCCGCGCGCCATCACCCGGCTGCGCGACAGGATCGAGACGGTTACCGAGGAACTGCTCGCGGCGCTGCCCGACGATGGGCCCACCGATCTGGTGGCGCAATACGCGGCGCAGGTGCCCATAGCGATCATTTCCGAAATGCTCGGCTTCCCGGACTCCGACCGCGAGATGTTCCTGCGCTGGGGCGACGACATCAGTCCGTTGTTCGACCTCGGGATCTCCTGGAGGACACACCAGCGGGCGATGGAATCTTCGGAGCGGGTGCACCGGTATCTCATCGAGCACGTGGAGCGCCTGCGCGCCGAACCCGGCGACGACATCCTCAGCAGCCTGGTCACTGCGGGCGATCTGAGCACCTACGAACTGTGCGCATCGGCGACCCTGCTGATGGCCGCGGGCTTCGAGACCACGGTCAATCTGATCGGCAAGGGCATCGTCTGGCTGCTGGGCCACCCCGATCAGCTGGACCGGTTGCGCGCCGAGCCGCAACTCTGGCCCAATGCGGTGGAGGAGATTCTCCGGATCGATCCGCCGGTGCAGACTACCGCGCGCACCACCCGCACAGCGCTCGAGATCGGCGGTGTTCGGTTGCGCAAGGGGTCGACCGTGGTGTTGTCACTGGCCGGCGCGAACCGTGACCCCGCCGTGTTCACCGACCCGGCCCGTTTCGACATCACCAGGGACAACGCCAAAAATCATCTGTCATTCAGCAACGGCATCCATGTGTGCCTGGGTGCCGGTCTGGCCCGTATGGAAGCAGCGCACGCCCTGCGCGCACTGTTCGAGAGGTTTCCGGACCTGCGATTGACTGATCCGCCCACCTGGCGGCCGCTGTTCACCCTGCACGGTTACGAGCGCCTTCCCGTGCACACCGGGCCACGCGTCCGCGGCCACCAGCCCATCGGCTGATCCGCAACTGCGCCACGAAGCTGATCGCCCGATCCAGCTTGCCTCCCACGTGCGGATGTGGGCGATGTCGCCGTGAGCTGCCCGGCAATGTCTACTTTCACCACACCAGACTCGCGCGCGACTCCGGTGACCGTGCGGCACGTCGATCTCGACAGACCCGATGTCGGTGATCACCGTCTCCGGTCGAGATCCATTGCAGGAGTTGCGCATTCCGCGACCATGGTCATGTCCTGTCGTAGCCGACACGCACGGTGATCTCCGCCTTCCAGGGCGGTCTCATGCACAGTCCTGCCCGGCTGGTCGACCAGCGGGCCGATCGGATCGACGTCCCGCTCTTCGAGCTGGGCCGGCGACTGCCGGCCCAGCTTCCTGATGTCCGCCGCGTCCTCGTTCGCCGCGGACTCGAATGTCCCCGACATGAGTCGGTCCCTTCCTGCCGGCTCGCCAGGCCGGTAGGAAGGGACCGAGATCAGATCAGCTGCTATGCCGGCGCTTCTCGTTGAAACAACCCTTTTCGAGGGTGTCGGGTAGGCGCCGGTCGGAAGATGATCAGCATTCGTTCATGAACCTTTCCATGACCGAGCCGACGACGGCCATCGCATGCGGATGACTGAGTTCGAGGTGACGTGCGTCGACGACCGTGTTGTGAATCTTGCCTGTGATGTACGGGCGCCACGCCTGGGCGAGAGCGTCGACATCCGTGCGGTCCTTGCCCGCGGTGAAGAAGAGCAGGTCTCCTTCGAAAACCTCAGGCCGGTAATCGCCGGCAATGTCGCTCGCGGTCTCGAAACTCTCCATCACCCGATCCGTCTGTTCGGCAGTGAACAGCCCGGTCCCGACCACTTGGCTACGGATGACCGCCCATGCTTGTTCGTGGGTGTGCGCCTGAACCGTATCGCCGAGTTCGAACAGTTCCCGCCAGCCGCCGAGGAGGTCTGCCATCAGGCTTCCCGGCCCGGGCTCGTCCGCAGTGCTGATCGTCGACTCAGCAGGCAGATCCGATACGTCGGCGGCGGAATCCAACAGGGTCAGAGTTCCGACAAGTTCGCCGTCTCGCTGGAGCTTAACCGCCATCGCGTGCGCGATCTGCCCGCCCAACGACCATCCGAGCAAGTGGTATGGACCATGCGGCTGCACTCGGCGAATCTCGGCCACATAACGTTCGGCCAATTCATCCACTGATTCTGCACCCGGTTCGCCCCCGACGACGTGCGGATCCTGCAGGCCGTACAGCGGTCGATCCTTGTCCAAATGCTCGACCAGGCCGCCGTAGAACCATGCCAACCCTCCGGCGGGGTGCACACCGAATATCGCAGGCTTCGATCCGCTCGCACGAAGCGGAAGCAGCACCGCCAGACCGGAGCCGCCCGTAGCTTCGTCGGCCCTGCGCGCCAGTGCCTTCGGTGTCGCGTCGTCGAACATCCATGGCAACGCGATCGTTACACCACGAGCGCGCAGCTCGTTCACCACCATCGTGGCCAGCAGCGAATTGCCGCCCAGGTCGAAGAACCTATCCGAAGCCCCGACCCGCTGGATGCCCAAGACCTGCGCATAGACGTCAGCGATCATTTTCTCGGAATGGGTTCGCGGTGGGACGAACTCGGTCGACGATATGTCGAAATCGGGAACGGGCAAAGCCTTTCGATTGAGCTTGCCGTTGACCGTCAACGGCAGATCGGGGAGCACCATCACCGTCGAGGGCACCATGTAGCTGGTCAGTACCTGGGCGGCGGTCTCGCGGACCTCGCCTGGATCGATCGGCCGGCCATCGACGCCCACAACGTAGCCGATCAGCTGATCGACGCCCTGCGCATGGCGATGCACCGCCGCAGCAGCACGCACCACATCAGGATGCCGGAGCAATGCGGACTCCACCTCACCCAGTTCGATGCGATAGCCGCGCAGCTGCACCTGCGCGTCCGCTCGGCCGGCGTAGGTCAATTCGAGCCCGCGCGCGGACTTGCTCCACCGGCCGAGATCACCGGATCGGTACAGCCGCGAACCATGCGGGCCGAAAGGATTTGCCACGAATCGGCCCGCGGTCAAAGCCGGGGCGCGCAGGTAGCCCCGCGACAGTTGCCCGCCGGCCACATAGATCTCCCCCGCGACGCCGATCGGCACCGGCTGAAGCCGGTCGTCGAGCACATACACCCGCATCCCCGGCAGCGGTGATCCGATCCCGGTTACGTTTGTCCCGTCTATCTCGCGGAACGTGACATGCACCGTCGTCTCGGTGATTCCGTACATATTGACCAAGCACGGTGATCGCAGATCGTGAGCCGCAAACCAATCGGCCAACCGGGATACATCCAGCGACTCGCCGCCGAATATGACGTAACGCAGGGCGAGTCCACCAGCCGTGCAACCGGATTCGCGATACTCGCGCTCTGCTTCGGCGAAACCGTAGAACGCCGACGGGGTCTGGCTCAACACCGTCACGCGTTCCCGCGCCACAAGATCGACGAACGCCTCCGGCGACCTGGATGTGTCGTAGTCGACGACGACCAACCTGCCACCGGACAGCAGGGCGCCCCACATTTCCCACACCGCGAAATCGAAGGCGTACGAATGGAACATCGTCCACACATCGTCCGGGCCGAGGTCGAAACGTTCGGCCGTATTGGCGAACAACGTGACTGCCTCGCGGTGACTGACCGTCACTCCCTTGGGACGGCCCGTGGACCCGGAGGTGTAGATCACGTACGCGACGTTGTCCAGCCGCAGGTTCGGCACCACCGGAACGGAGCCGACCGCGGCGTCGGCACAATCGTCGATGTGCACCACCGGTACCGCGCACTCCGGCAGGTCCGAAGCCGTCTTCACGGATGTGAGCACCACCACTGGACGCGCGTCGTCGAGCACGAAGCGCAATCGGTCGATGGGGTACGCCACGTCGAGCGGCAGATAACCGGCGCCTGCCCGAATCACCGCAAGCAGGCCTACGACCAGTTCGATCGAACGCGGCAAAGCCACGGCCACCAGTGACTCCGGCTCCACTCCCTGTTCGACCAGCCGAGCCGCGACCTGGGCAGACCTCCGATCCAGTTCCGCATAGGTCAGCTGCGAGACACCGTCGGTGACTGCGACAGCGTCCGGCTGGGCCAGGGCTCGGGCAGCGAACAAGTGCGCGAGCGTCGCATCTGCGACCACAGCGCCTTCTTCTCCTGCCGAGTCCAGCAATTCGCGCCGCTGTATCGGATCGACGATATCGACATCGCCGACCGGCACCGCCGGATCAGCAGTGACGTGCTCCAGAATCCGCACGTAAGCGTGGGCGAACCGAGTCATCGTCTCGTCCACGAAGAGATCGGTGGCGAAGGTGAGTCGTCCCGCCATGCCACCGGGACGGCCTCCCTGACCGAATTGCTCGACCAGCTTCACATTCAAGTCGGCCTGGGCTTGCTCGAAACCGTTTTCCAGCGGCTCGATGCTCAGCTCCGACAGCTCCAACGCGGCCTTGCTCAGGTTCTGGACATCGAGCGTTATCTGGTACAGCGGAAGATGCGCGGTCGACCGGGGCGGATTCAGCGCTTCCACGACTTGCTCGAAAGGCACATCCGCGTGCGCGAATGCTGCCAATTCCATCTCACGGGTCGAGGCGAGCAGTTCGGCGAACGGCTGCCGCGTCGACACCCGTGACCGCAGCACAAGGGTATTGACGAACATGCCGATCAGATCGTCGAGATCACGCTCTCCACGTCCGGCTACCGGGGTGCCGATCGCAATATCGTCGACGCCGGCGAGTTTGGACAGCAGCACGGCCAGCGCGGCGTGCAGGACCATGAAGACTGTCGCGTTTCTCGCGCGTGCGAGGGCGACGATCCGCTCGTGCAGTTCGACAGGAACCTCGAACTCGACCACGCGCCCACGCATCGACGCGACCGCCGGCCGGGGAAGGTCGGTCGGCAGCTCGAGCAGCTCGGGCAGCCCGTCGAGGGTGTCCTTCCAGAATCGCAACTGCTGGGACATGACAGAGTCCGGGTCATCCGCCGATCCGAGCATCTCGTGCTGCCACAGTGCATAGTCGGCGTACTGGACCGGAAGTACCGGCCATATCGGCTCTGTGCCTTGCCTGCTCGCCTCGTATGCCATCGCCACGTCCCGCGCGAGCGGGATCATCGACTGGCCGTCGGCGCAGATGTGGTGCACACAGATGACCAGAACGTGGTCCCGATCGTCGAGAGCGAACAATTCGAAACGCAACGGGGGTGCCTGTGTCACATCGAAACCGGTCGAGACCATGGTGATCGCCCGGTCCATGACCTGGTTTTGGTCGATGTGGACCGGACTCAGCGCGGGAGCGACCTCGTCGGTGGCGACGGCAACCTGACAGGGCTGTCCGTTCACCATCGGGAACTTGGTCCGCAGCGACTCGTGCCGGTCGATGACCAGTTCACACGCGTGCCGCAGCGCATCGACGTCGAGTTCTCCGCGCAGACGGATCACCAGCGGGATGTTGTACCCGCCGCCGGCGGTGTCGAACTGGTTGAGGAACCACATCCGCTGCTGCGCTGGTGACAGCGGTACGCGCGCGGGCCGAGGCCGCGTCGTCAATGCCACCCGGGAGTCGTGGTCGAAGGTTGCCAGGCGGGCAGCGAGTTCGTCGACCATGGGCGCCTCGAACAGGTCTCGGACCCCGAGACGCACTCCCGATGCCGTGCTCAACTGCGCAGTGACGCGGGTGGCGGACAGCGAATCGCCGCCCAGGTCGAAGAAGCTGTCCGTCGCCCCTACGCGGTCGACGCCCAGGACGCTTCCGAACACCGCGGCGACACGTCGTTCGGCGTCGGTGCGTGGAGCGACCCATTCGCGGCCGTCCGCGAATTCCGGGACGGGAAGCGCCAAGCGGTCGAGTTTGCCGGTCCTGGTGAAAGGAAGTTCGTCGAGCACCATGAATACCTCGGGCACCATGTGGGCGGGCAGTCGCAACCGCGCAGCGGCCCGAAGGTCGCCCGGATCCAGGTCATCGTCGGTGACGAGATAGCCGACGAGCCGGTCGACGCCACGTTGGTCTTTCCGTCGCAGGACGACCGCTTGTTCGATGCCGGGATATCCGGCCAGAACAGTTTCGATTTCACCGAGTTCGATGCGCTGGCCGCGGATCTTGACCTGGAAATCGCTGCGGCCGAGGTATTCCAGAGTGTGCTCGGGTGTCCAGCGGACCAGGTCGCCGGTGCGGTACATGCGCGAACCTGCCGCACCGAACGGATTTGCCACGAATGCGCCCGCTGTAGCCGATGCCCGGTTCACGTAGCCGCGCGCCAGTTGCGCTCCCGCGAGATACAACTCACCCACCACCCCGATCGGCACCGGCCGCAACCACGCATCCAGCACGACGGCCTCGACACCACGGTTCGGCCCGCCGATCGTCACCGCACCACCTGGCTGCAACGCAGCACTGATCACGGCGAGAATCGTGGTCTCGGTCGGGCCGTACCCGTTCAGCAGGGTTCGGCCCGGCGCCCACACCTCGACCGTTTCCGGCGACACCGCCTCGCCCCCGGCTATCAGTACCCGCAGCGAATCCATACCGGCCGGCGACATCGTCGCCAGGACACTGGGGGTGACGAATGCATGCGAGACCTGCTGTGTACGAATCAGTTCCGACAGCTCGTGACCAGCGAACACCGCTGGCGGCGCTGCCACCAGCACGCCGCCGCTGGTGTGGGCCAGCAGCACCTCGAGGACCATCGCATCGAACCCGGGAGCGGCGGCAAGCAGCACTCGTGATTCTGTGTCGGCACCGAACCGGTCCCGTTGCACGGCAGCGAAATTCGCAAGACCCTCGTGGGTGACCGCGACACCCTTCGGCGTTCCGGTCGAGCCGGAGGTGTAGAGAACATATGCCACATCCTGAACGTGCGGTGTACGCACGAGCTCCGGGTCCGTGACGCCGGCTGTCGGTCGCGCGGCGATCGACAGCTGTGCGTCTGGATCGTCGAGGACCAGCGGGCGCACTGTGCCGGGCAGCAGATCTCGCGCCCCCTCGACCGTTACCGCCACCCGGATCTCGGCATCCGCCACCATGAGTGCGATGCGCTCGGCCGGATTTCGGGTATCGATGGGCACGAACGTCGCGCCCGCTTTGGTCACCGCCCACAGGCCGACCACGAATTCCATCGACCGCGGCATCGCCAGGGCGACCTGATCACCCGGTCCCACACCCCACGCGATCAGCTGCCGCGCCACCTGGTTGGACCTGGCATCCAGCTCCGCGTAGGACACCATACGCGGACCGGACACCACCGCCACCGCGTCGGGATTCGCCACCACGCCCGCAGCCAGCAATTCCGCTGTGAGGCATGGTGATACGGCGCTGCCGCCCGACGCGGGCACGAGCTCGCGCCGCTCGTCCGCGGTCAGCAGATCGATCGCGCCGAGACTTGTAGCCGGATCGCTGGTCAGGTTCCGCAGCACGGTTTCCAGACGGGCCGCGAGACCGGCCGCCATCACCTCGTCGACGCGGGCTCGTTGGTAGCGGACTCGGATATACAGCTTGTCGGTGTGGTGTGCCTGCACGGTGATCGGGTAATGCGCCGCGTCGGAGCCGTCCGCTGAGACCACACGCATACCGTCGATGTCGGCATCGCCCAGGCCACTGCTGTCGACCGGATACGACTCGAACACGACCAGGGTGTCGAACAAATGGCTGCTGCCTGCGGCCGCCATGATCTGCGACAGTTCGAGGTAGTGGTGGTCGAGCAGACGGGTGTTGCCGGCTTGCAGCAGGCGCAGCCCGTCCTCGATGGTCAGGTCCCGCCGCACATCGGCGACGACCGGAATCGTATTGATGAACAGGCCGATCATCGACTCGACGCCCGGCAGTTCCGGGGGCCGGCCGGATACCGTGCTGCCGAAGGCCACACGTTCGGCGCCGATCAGGTTGCCCAGCACCACTGCCCAGGCGAACTGCATGATCGTCGCCATTGTCACGCCACATGCCCGCGCGAATGTCACCAGGTCTGCTGTGGTGGCTCGATCGACAACGATTGGCAGATCGATCGGAATGTCTGCCGTCGTCACCGTTCGCGGATCGGCGACGAGCGTAGGCTCGCTGATCTCCCGCAGCGCGTCCCGCCACACCTCGATGCTGGCGTCGCGATCGCGTCGGTCCAGCCATTCCAGGTATTGCCGATACGAGGCCGCGGGTGCAAGCAACTCCGGCTGTGCGGCAACGGCATACAAACCGATCAGCTCACGCCACAGCAGCGGCAACGACCAACCGTCCAGCAGCAGATGGTGCGCCGTCAACACCAGCCGGAACTCGCTCTGCCCGACGGCAATGAGCAGGAACCGCAGCAGCGGCGGGTCGGCGGGATCGAACACGACCGCCCGCTCGGCTTCGATCAGCTCATCTACTTCCCTTGTGTCGCCGGAGAGATCGACGCTGTGCCAGGACACCGTAGCGTCGACCGGAATGACCTGTGCGGGAACGCCATCGACCGTTCGCGTGAAGGCGGCCCGCAGGTTGGGATGCCGCTCGAGCAGAGCTTGCGCGGCACGCTCGAGCCGATTCTCGTCGACCGCGCCCGCGAGGGTGAGGACCGACTGCGCGGTGTAGACGTCGAGTTCGCCCGCGGCGAATTCGGCGTGGAACAGCAGACCCTCCTGCAGCGGCGCCAACGACCACACGTCGCTCAGCGGACCGTACCGGTCTGCGAAGTCGTCCAGATCGCGCTGTGTGAGGTCGACCAGCGGAACATCTGCCCGGGACAATCCCCACTCGTCGCCGGCACCGGCAATGGTGGCGATCTCGGTCACGGCGTCGACCCATCCGGCGACGAGTTCGGCCACATCATCGTGTTCGAGCAATCGCGAGGCGTAGCCGATATGTGCCGACAGCTCCGGTCCGATCTCGGTGTCCACGATATTGACGTCGATCGTGATCACCGCTGCGGCAGGCATATCCGGATCGAAGGCGGATCGCCGGTCGAACTGCTCATCGGTCGGGACCCATGCAAGATCCGACAGCGACGTGAGGTCCACACCGGCGCGGCCGAGATTATTGAAACTGATCTGCGGCTGGGGCGCCGCCGACAGCCGGTCGACCGTGTCTGGGTTCAGATAGCGCAGCAAGCCATACCCGATGCCCTTGTCGGGGATCTCGCGCAGCTGATCCTTGACGGACTTCACTGCCGTACGCAGGTCCGCGTCATCGATTCCGGCCAGGTCCAGGCTGACGGGGTACGCACTCGTGAACCAGCCCACGGTGCGTGAAACATCTGCTCCCGGAGCGATCTGCTCTTCGCGGCCGTGTCCTTCCAGGAGGACTTTCATGCCCGGGCACAGAATGCCGCGCCGTCTGCGCCAACGGGTCAGTGCGACGGCCAGCCCGGCCAGCAACGCATCATCGACACTGCCGCGCACAGACCGCGGCACCGAGTCCAGCAACGCCGAGGTCACCGCGGCGGGAACGGAGACCGTCAGGTTCCGCACCGTAGCGTGGGTGTCGACTACAGGATCCAATTCCGCGGTCCCGAGGAGCGGATCGGCTGCGGTACTCATCCGCTGCCACAGCTCGAGTTCGCTGCCACGGTCGATGGCGGCCGCGGTCAACGCGTGCGCCCATCGCCGCATTGATGTGCCCTGTGCCGGCAACTCGACCGTGTGTCCCTGACCGATCTGCTGCCAAGCGGTGACAAGGTCGGGCAGCAGTATCCGCCACGACACACCATCGACGGCCAGGTGATGAATCACGATGAGGGCACGGGCATCGGCCTCGACGCCCGATTCCGGAAGCAGGCACGCGACCTGCAACATCCGGCCCTCGGCGGGGTCGAGACGACCGGCTGCCTCGGTCAACGCCGCTTCCACTACGGCGGTGAAACCGTCGCTGCCCGGCGCCTCGTGCGCTCGGAAGCGTCGCACGAACACCGCGCCGACGGCATCGGCGGCGTGGGGAGGCAGCACGTCCATGTACCGTTCGCGCATTCGCGACCGCAGCATGTCGTGCTGTTCGAGCACTGCCAGCACGGTCGCGGTCACATCGTCGACTCGCGCGTCCCCTGGCAAGCGAACCAGCATCGACTGCGCGAACCGATCAGCTCTCCCGAGCCGCTCGACGAACCAGGACACGATCGGCGTGAAGGGGATGTCTCCCACGCCACCACCGGGCAGCTCCGCGAGAGATGCCCGGCCCGCCGCCGCAGCCACCTGCGCCAGCCCGCGCACGGTCTTGCGCTCGAAGATGTCCCGCGCCGTCACGACGACGCCTGCCGTCTTCAGCCGCGAGGCCAACTGGATCGACATGATGGAGTCACCACCGAGCGCGAAGAACGACATCGTCACGCCGACCGACGCAACGCCGAGCACGTCCGCGAAAGCAGCCGCGATGGTGCGCTCGAGGTCGGTCGCCGCAGCGGCGGCAGCGGCGTCGCGAGTATCGAAAACGGGTTCCGGCAGTGCTTTTCGATCCACCTTGCCCGTCGAAGTCAGCGGCATGTGGTCGAGCACGGTGATCGTCGACGGCACCATGTGGGCGGGCAGGACAGCAGCGACATGATCGACCACGGCACTGGGTTCGATGCTCGCTGCGTGCTCCGCCACGATGTACGCGGCGAGCAAGGGTTGTCCACCGGGTCCCGAGCGGCTCACGGTGACAGCAGAAGCAACCTGTGGGTGTGCCAACAGCGCGGCGTCGATCTCGCCGAGTTCGATGCGCTGGCCACGGATCTTGACCTGGAAGTCGGTGCGGCCGATGTATTCCAGCGCACCTTGCGCGGTCCAGCGGACGATATCGCCGGTGCGATACATCCGCGACCCGCGCCCACCGTATGGGTTCGCTACGAACGCACCCGCAGTCGTTGCAGGGCGGTTCAGATAGCCACGCGCCAGTGCACCACCGGAAAAGTACAACTCCCCGCTCACACCGACCGGCACCGGACGCAACCGGGCGTCGAGCACCACAGCATCGACACCACGGATCGGACCACCGATGGTTATCGTGTCGGACGGCTGTACCGGATCGCTGATCGTGACCACGATCGTCGTCTCGGTCGGACCGTAGATGTTGTGCAATTGCCGCCCGGGCGCCCAGGAAGCGATCAGGTCCGCGGAGACCATCTCACCGCCGACCGCCAGCACCTGCACCGATGCGAAGTCCGCCGGCGACATCGTTGCCAGCACACTGGGCGTCAGGAACGCATGCGTCACCTGATGCTCGCGGATCAGTGCGGCAAGGTCCGGGCCGCCGAAGACTTCCGGCGGCGACACGACCAAGCAACCGCCGGCCGCGCACGCCATCAATGCCTCGAGTAGCACCGCGTCGAAGGCGGGCGCCGCCACCTGCAGCACACGCGACGTGGCGTCCACGCGATAGCGGACCCGCTGCTCGGCGGCGAAGCCGGCCAATCCCTCGTGGCTGACCACGACACCTTTCGGTGTTCCGGTCGATCCAGACGTGTAGATCACGTATGCGGCATCCCGAAGCTGAAGTGCCCGGGCGCGAGCCGCATCTGTGACGGCCCGGCCGGAGTGCGCGGCGATCTCGGTGGCTGAATCCGGTTCGTCGAGCACCACCCATCGGACATCGCCCGGAAGTGACATGCGCGCGGACGCGACCGTGATCCCTACGGTGACACCGGAATCGTTCACCATGTGCGCAATCCGCTCCGCGGGATATCGCAGATCCACCGGTACAAACGTGGCACCGGTCTTCGCGATCGCCCACATGGCGACGTGGTAGTCGACCGATCGTGGCACGGCCAGCGCGGTGAACGTCCCCGGCCCGGCTCCCAGGGTGAGCAGGTGCGCGGCGAGCTGGTTGGACCGCTGATCGAGCTCGATGTAGGTGAGGGTCTCGGTGTCCCCGATCAGGGCGATCGCGGCAGGGTCTGCTGCCACGGCCTCGGCCAGGAGGTCGGGCAGCAGACGCGGCGACGTGGTCTCACCGCCGCGCACCGGGAGGAGCCGTTCGGACTCCTCGGCGTCGAGCAGATCGATGTCGCCCACCACGCGGCCCGGATCGTCGGTGACCGCTTCGATGACCCGAATGAACCTCTGGGCGAGCGATTCCGCCGTGGATGCCGCGAAAAGGTCGGTGGCATAGATGATCTCGCCGTCGATACCGGCCAGCTGTTCACCGTCGACGCATTCGGTCATCAGCACGGTGAGATCGGTTTTCGCCTGCGCGATACCAGGGTCGAGCAGTTCGACATCGATACCGGGCAGCTCGAATCGCGCCGCACGCATGTTCTGCAACCCGAACATCACCTGATACAGCGGCGTATACGCCGTGGATCGGGCGCGGTCGAGGACGTCGACCAGCCGTTCGTAGGGCACGTCGGCGTGGGCGAGCGCATCAATGTCGACGGCGCGTACCTCCGCCAAGAGTTCGCGGAAGGACACGTCGTCCCGAACCCGCGTACGCAACACCACGGTATTGACGAACATGCCGACCAGATCGTCCAGCGCCTGGCTGCCTCGACCGGCAATCGGAGAGCCGATCGAGATGTCCTCGCTGTGCGCGGTGCGCGACAACAGAATCGCCAGTGCGGCATGCAGCACGACGAACACCGTGACGCCCTCACGGTGTGCCAGCCGTACGACATCGTCGTGCAGCCGCGCCGGCAACGCGAAGCCGACACTGCCACCGGCCATCGACATGGTGGCGGGCCGAGACCGATCCGTCGGCAGGTCGAGCAGTTCCGGAGCATCACCGAGAACGTCGTTCCAGTACGCGATCTGCCGGGCGATCGGCGACGACGGATCGTCCTCCGCACCGAGCATTTCGCGATGCCACAGGGCGTAGTCGGCGTACTGGACTTCCAGCGGTTGCCATTGCGGTGCTTCGTCGTTCACTCGCGCTGCGTAGGCAGTGAAGATATCGCCGGCCAGCGGTGCCATCGACGAGCCGTCGGCCGCGATGTGATGGACCACGAGCACGATCACGTGCTCCTCGGCGCCGGTGCGATACACCCGTGCCCGTACCGGCACCGATTGCGCGACATCGAAACCTGTTCCGACGGCCTGCCGGATCCGGTCGGCCAGTTCCGCCTGCTCGGCGACCGGCTCCGGGGCCAGCACCAGCTCCCCGGCCACGGCGGCCACATCCCGCACCACCTGGCACGGTTCGCCGTCGACGGCGGGATACACCGTGCGCAGCGGCTCGTGCCGTTCCACCACATCGAGTAATGCGGCCTGTAGCGCATCGACATTCAGCCGGCCGGTCAACCGAGCCGCGAAGCAGATGTTGTATGCCGCCGAGGCGGTATCGAACTGATTCAGGAACCACATCCGCCGTTGCGCCGTCGCCAATGGGACCGCTGCCGGCCGCGGCCGGGCTACGAGCGGGACCACCATGGAGCCGGTTCGCCCGCCCAGACGTTCGGCCAATCCGGCGATCGTCGGTTCGTCGAAGATGTCGCGGATGCCGACCTCGACACCGAGCGCTGTGGCGGCCCGGGCCGCGATGCGAGCGGCCGAGAGCGAGTTGATCCCGATCTCGAACAGGTTCGCCGTCACGCTCACCCGATCGCTATCGGTGATCATCTCAGCGACGATCGATGCAAGGACTGCTTCGCATTCGGTGCGAGGCGGCACGACCTCCTCGCCGTCGTCGAACACCGGCTGCGGCAAGGCGCCTCGATCGAGCTTGCCGTTCGGTGTCAGCGGCATCGCCTCGAGCACTTGTACAACGGCCGGAACCAGGTAGGACGGCAGTGAACGGGTGAGCTGGGCACGAATCGCGCGCCCATCGGTCGCCGTATTCGGTACCAGCGTCACGTATCCGACGATTCGTTCGGCGGTGGCGACGGCGACAGCCCGTGCGACGTCCGGGAGCGCGGACAACGCCGCTTCGATGTCACCGGGCTCGACCCGCTGGCCGCGAACCTTCACCTGGAAATCACTGCGGCCCATGTATTCCAGCTCGCCGGCCTTCGTCCACCGCCCGAGGTCACCGGTGCGATACATTCGCTCACCCGACGCACCGAACGGATCCGCGACGAAGGCGCCGCAGGTGAGGTCGACGCGGGCGTGATAACCGCGCGCCACCTGGACACCCGAGACATAGAGGTCACCGACGACACCGACAGGCACCGGTCGCAGCCGTGAATCCAGCACGTAGACCTGCATGCCGGCCACCGGCGTACCGATCGTGACCGTCGAGAGGGTTGCCGCACCCGGCAGGCAACGTGCAGCCGTGACGACTTCCGCCTCGGCCGGGCCGTACCAGTTCGCCACCTCGGCGTGCGGGAACACACGCGCCGAGCCGTCGACGGTACGCTGCGCCAGCGCCTCACCGGCGACGAATACCCGCCGGATCGACGGCAGCTGGGTAGTGGTGGTCTCGAGAAGGACATCGAGCATCGACGGTACGAAATGCACGGTACTGACCCGATGATTCGCGATGACGCCTGCGATATACGCGGGGTCGCGATGTCCGTCGGGTTCGGCGACCACGATCTGCGCCCCAACCTGCAACGGCCAGAACAACTCCCATACCGCGATATCGAAGGTGATCGGGGTCTTGTGCAAGACGGTATCGGACGCGTCGTGCGGCCACTGCCGCTGTGCCCATGCCAACTGACTCACCGTCGCGGCATGGGTCAGGGCGACGCCCTTCGGTACTCCGGTGGAGCCGGAGGTGAACAGGACGTAGGCCGCATTGTCCGGTCGCAGCGGCGCACGTCGCTCCGCATCCGTGATCGGAGTGCCGGGAAGATCAGCCACATCGACTCGATCGATGCGTGCGGTCTCGAATCCGCCCGGAAGTGCGTCGCCGTCCCCGGATGTGGTGAGCACCAGCAGCGGCTGCGCCGCGTCCAGCACACCAGCGACCCGTGCGCTCGGATGATCCGGATCGATCGGCAGGAACGCGGCGCCCGACTTGATCACCGCGTACAGCGTCGTGATGAGTTCGACCGATCGCCGGATGGCCACCGCAACAACGGTTTCCGGGCCTGCGCCACGGGCGATGAGCCATCGGGCCAGACGGTTGACGTGGGTGTCGAAATCCCGGTAGCTCAGCACGGTGACGTCAGGAAGGCAGATCGCTCGTGCATCCGGGGTGCGGGCGACCTGTTCGTCGAAGGCGTCGACGAGCGTTCGGCCGACCGCGGCGGGGCCGCCGGTGTCGTTCCACCGCTCGAGCACCAGGTACCGCTCCGCGGCATCCAGCAGCTCGATGCCGCCGACAGCCGTATCGGCATCGGTCACGGCGGCGTCGAGCACCCGCACGAATTGTTCGGCGAAACGCCGTACGGAGTCCTCGTCGAACAGGTCGGTGGCATACGTGAGGCGCAGCGTCATGCCGGTCGGTTCGTTATGGGTGCCGTGCCCCTCCGTCATCATCAGCAGCAGGTCGTAGATCGCGGCACTGTCGCCGGGATCCACGTTCTCGACCGAGAGCCCCGGAAGTTCGACCCGAGCCTGCGCCATGTTCTGATAGGCGAGCATGACCTGGAACAACGGCGTATATGCCGTCGACCGGGCGGGATTCAGTGCTTCCACCAGTTGCTCGAACGGGACCGCGGCATGGTCGAAAGCCTCGATGGCTGTGCGTCGTACCTGGTTCAGCAGGCTCGAAAACGATTGGTCGACCTCGACCTTGCTGCGCATCACCAAGGTGTTGACGAACATCCCGACGAGGTTGTCGAGCGATCGGTGGCCGCGGCCGGCATGAGGCACGCCGATGACGATGTCGTCGCTGCCCGAAAGCCTCGACAGCAATACCGCCAGCGCTGTGTGCACGACCATGAACGTCGTCGCTCCGGCGCGCCGTGCCAGCGCCTCCACCCGGCCCTGCAGCTCACCCGGGATCACGGCGTAGACGACCGCGCCCCGCTGCGTCTGCACCAGCGGGCGCGGCCGGTCGGTCGGCACTTCGATCACATCGGGGACGCCCGCGAGTTGCGTTCGCCAGTAACCGATATCGCGGGCCACGTAGGAGTCCGGGTCGTCCGCCGAGCCGAGCACTTCACGCTGCCACAGAGCGTAATCAGCGAACTGTACGGCCAGCGGCGCCCAGTCCGGTGCGTCGCCACTCGACCGCGCACGATAGGCCGTGACTATGTCGGCGGCCAGCGGCGCGACCGAAAACCCGTCGCAACTGATGTGGTGGACGGCCAACGCGGCCACCCATGACTGGTCGGACAGCTGATACAGCGCAAAGCGCAGCGGCACACCCTTCGACACGTCGAATCCGGCGCCGAAAAACTCGGACAATCGGGCCGGCAGCTCGCGCTCACCGACCGGTTGCGGTGTGAGGTCCCAGGTCCCGACGACGTCGGCTGCATCGAGTACGACCTGTGAGGCCATGCCGTCGACGGCCGGATACATGGTGCGCAGGCTCTCATGCCGTTCGACGACATCACCGACGGCCGCTGCGAGCGCATCTATGTCGAGGACGCCTTCCAGCCTCATCGCCAGTGGCACAACGTATCCGGGCAAATCCGGGTCGAACTGGTTGAGGAACCACATCCGTGCCTGTGCCAGCGACAGCGGAAGGCGATCCGGGCGCGGCTTCCGAGCCGGCGCGGGCAGGTTCGGTATCGCACGCAGCTGCACGATGCGTTCGGCGAGCTCGGCCACGGTGGGTGCTTCGAAGATCACCTGCACCGGTACACCCACGCCGGCGATATCGCCGATCCGGCTCAGCGCGCGCGTCGCGACCAGCGAATTTCCGCCCAGGTCGAAGAAGTTGTCATCCGCGCCGACCTCCGGAAGATCGAGCAGGTCGCCGAAGATTCCGGCCACCGCCTGCTCGATGAAACCCTGCGGTGCGCGGTATTCGGATTCCCGGCTTCTCGGGTCCGGCACCGGCAAGGCGCGGTAGTCGACCTTGCCGTTGGCCGTGAGCGGAATCGCGTCGATCCGCATCACAGACGACGGCACCATATACGCCGGCAGCCGTTCCAGCAGGAACTTCCGGACCTGCTTGACGTCCAACACCTCCGCGGCCACCACGTAGGCGATCAAGAACTGCTCGCCGCGGTCGGCGCGCACCTGCACGACGGCCGCGGTCACCTGCTCGTGCGCGACCAAAGCGGCTTCGATGTCACCGAGTTCGATCCGCAGACCGCGGACCTTCACCTGGGTGTCGGCACGGCCGACATAGCGCAGGCTGCCCTCCGCGTCCCAGCGAACCAGGTCGCCCGTCCGGTACAGCCGAGAACCGCCGGCACCATCGAAGGGATCGGCGACGAACGTCGCTGCCGTCAGACCGGGACGTTCGTGATAACCGCGAGCCAGCTGGACGCCACCCAGATACAGCTCTCCGGTCACCCCGGCGGGAACCGAGTGCAGCCGCGAGTCCAGTACTCGCACAACGATATTCGCTTCTGGGATGCCGATGGGCACCGCAACGGCGTCGAGCGTATCGATGCGGTGAGCGGTGACGCTGACCGCGGCCTCCGTCGGCCCGTACAGGTTGTCGATGCGCGCGGCGCTGAGTTCCCGGAAGCGGCGGACGGTGTCGGCCGGCAGTGCCTCACCGATGCACAGCACCCGCCGCAGGTCGGGGAATTCGCGCGCGCCGGCGGCATCGAGAAATGCCGACAGCAATGAGGGCACGAAATCCACGCTGGTTATGCGATGTTCGACCATCAGCCTGGCCACGGCACCTGGGTCGCCGTGCGCGTCGGGACCTGCGACAACCAACGCCGCGCCGCAGGTCGATGCGGAGAACAGCTCCCAGACCGACAGATCGAAGGTGACCGGCGTCCGCAACAGCATGACGTCGTCGCCGCCGAGCTCGTAGTGATCCCGCAGCCACCGCAGTTGATTCACCACCGCGGCATGCGGTACCGCCACGCCCTTCGGCACGCCCGTGGAGCCGGAGGTGTAGATGACGTACGCCAGATCATCCGGGCACAAGGCCCGGGTCCGATCGGCGTCCGTCACCATCGATGCATCCGCGTGCTCGGCGCCGAACTGCTCGAACGCCCACACCGGTACGTCATCGGGCAACTTCGCCTCGTCGGCCTGCCGGGTGATCACGGCACTCGGCCTCGCGTCGGTGACCACCGCACGCACCCGATCGACCGGATGATCTGGATCCAGAGGCAGATAGGCGGCGCCTGCCGCGTGGATTGCGTACAACGTGGTCAGCAGATCAACGCTGCGACGCATCGCGACGGCAACGACGGCTCCCGGGCCGACCCCGCGTCCGATCAGCACCCGGGCCAGCGAATTCACCCGCGCCGCGAATTCTTGATAACTGAGCCGGCCACCATCTTCGGCATCGACGACCGCCGTGCTGTTCGGGTTCGCCGCTGCCTGCGCCGCGAACAGGGACGCGATCGTCGCGGACGAAACACGCGCCGACTCCCCGCTCGACCGCGCCGCCAGCGCGCGCGCCTCATCGGCGGTCAGCAGGTCGATATCACCGACAGCGCGGGCGGGATCGGCCACGATCGCCCGCAACAGCAGCAGGTAGCGGTCGATCATCGAGGTGATCGTCGCCTCATCGAAAAGATCGGTCGCGTAACCGAATTCGACTGTCATGTCGCCGGGTTCACCGTCCGGCCCCAGCGTGTCGACGAGGTTCAGATGCAGGTCGTACTTGGCCACGCTCGGATCAGCCATCCGGGCCGAAACCGTCAGGCCCTCGAACTCCACAGTCGGGATCTCGATGTTCTGGAACGAGAATCCGACTTGCGTCAACGGCGCGTGTGCCGTTGAGCGAGGCGGATTCAGCACCTCGACGAGCCGTTCGAATGGGATGTCGGCGTTCTCGAATGCGGCCAGATCGGTGGCCCGGGCTTGATCGAGTATCTGCAAGAAGGACACCGCAGGCTCGACGCGGGTCCGCAATACCAGCGTATTGACGAACATTCCGATCAGACCATCCAGTCCGGGCTCGCCACGGCCGGCGATCGGTGTGCCGACCGCGATGTCGCCGCTTCCCGAAAGCCGCGCCAGCAGCGCCGCGTAAGCCGCGTGCATCACCATGAAGACCGTCGCATCGTGGCGGCGGGCCAACGCTATCGCCTCGCGATACAGGCTTGCGGGCACCATCGCCGACACCGTCGCACCTCGGAAGGACTGTTTGGCCGGCCGAGGACGATCGGCCGGCAGGTCGAGCACCTCGGGCAAGTCGGCGAGAGCCGCGCGCCAATACTCGATCTGAGCGGCGGTCAGACTGTGCGGATCGTTCTCGGTACCGAGCAATTTCCGTTGCCACAGCGTGTAATCCGCGTACTGCACCGTCAACGGAGACCACTGCGGTGCCTGTTGCCCGACGCGGGCTTTGTACGCGGTCGTCAAGTCTGCGGCCAGCGGTGCGAGCGACGACCCATCGAAGCTGATGTGATGGGCGACCAGAACCAGGGTGTGATCGTCGGGTGCGCTGCGCAGCAGAGTGGTCCGGAACGGAACCTCGGATGTGACATCGAACCCGGCGGCCACCTCCGCGGCGATGTACGCCTCGATGGCGCTTTCCTCGACCGGCACCAGTGCAGGCCGTACCGTCTCCACCGGCACGACCACCTGGTGCGGTCCGCTGTCGCTGTCCGGATAGACGGTTCGCAGTGTTTCGTGCCGCTCGATCACATCCGCGATCGCCGCGTGCATCGCGGCCACGTCGAGGTTGCCCGACATGTGGACGACCATCGGAATGTTGTATATCGGCGACGTGGTGTCGAACTGGTTCAGGAACCACATCCGTGTCTGCGCGGACGACAGCGGGATTCGGCCCGGGCGCTCCTGCGGGCCCAACGGCTCTCGACCGTCCGCGTCGCTGGTCCGAATGCCTTCTGCCAACGCGGCGACGGTCGGCGCCTCGAAGAGTGCGCGCAACGAAACATCGACGCCGAAGGCGGCACTCAGTTGCGCTGCTGCCCTGGTGGCTGACAGCGAGTTGCCGCCCAAATCGAAGAAGCTGTCGTAGATGCCGACACGCTCGATCCCCAGCACGGCAGCACACACATCGGCGACCATCTGCTCGGCCGCGTCGCGCGGTGCGACGTATTCGGTCGTAGTGGCGGCAAAAACCGGTTCGGGCAATGCCGCACGGTCGATCTTGCCCACTGCCGACAGCGGCAAGGTCTCGAGCACCATCACGGTGTCCGGGACCATGTGCGACGGCAGGCGTTGCGCTGCGTAGTCCAGCAAATCCTCGGTGTCGACGGTGTCATCGGTCGGCACGACGTAGGCCACCAATCGCGACACGCCGTCGATTGCGGCGCCCACCGTCACCGCTACCGCCACGGCGGGGTGCGCCGCGAGAACGGCCTCGATTTCGCCGAGTTCGACGCGCTGCCCCCGAATCTTGACCTGGAAGTCGGCGCGGCCCAGATATTCGAGTGTTTCTTCGGAGGTCCACCGCACCAGGTCACCAGTGCGGTACATGCGGGCCCCCGGGAGGCCGTACGGATTGGCCACAAAGGTGCCGGCCGTCGCGACCGGCCGGTTGAGGTATCCGCGGGCCAGCTGCACTCCGGAGACATATAGCTGTCCCGCTACCCCGACCGGCACCGGCTGCAGGCCCGCATCCAGTACCACGGCCTCGACACCACGAATCGGACCGCCAATAGTGACGCGGTCCTCGACACACAACGGCTCGCTGATCGCGACCATGATCGTGGTCTCGGTGGGCCCGTAGCCATTGAACAGCTGACGGCCCGGTGCCCACACCGCGACCGTTTCCGCCGACACCGCCTCTCCCCCGGCCACCAGCACCTGCAGCGAATCCAGACCGGACGGTGACATCGTCGCCAGCACACTCGGTGTCACGAACGCATGCGACACCCGCTGCGTCTCAATCAATTCCGCCAGCTCATGACCCGCGAACACATCCGGAGGCGATACCACCAGCGCCGCTCCGTTTGCATGAGCCATCAGCAACTCCAGCACCACCGCGTCGAAACCCGGTGCTGCCAACTGCAACACTCGCGAAGAGCTGTCGACCCGATAGCGGTCCCGCTGCTCGGCTGCGAAATTCGCCAGCCCCTCATGCGTGACCTCGACACCCTTCGGCGTCCCCGTCGACCCCGAGGTGTACAGCACGTAGGCCGTGTCGGAGATACAGCAGGAACGCACCCGATCCGCATCCGTCACCGCAGCCGAGGACTGAGCTGCGATGTGGGCCGTTGCGTGCGGAGCATCGAGCACCAACCGCCGGACCGAGTCAGGAAGCAGATCCTGCAACGCCTCGACGGTGATCCCCACCCGCACGCCGGCATCGGCCACCATGAGGGCGACCCGCTCGGCCGGATTGCGCGGATCCACCGGCACGAACGCCGCGCCCACCTTGGTCACCGCCCACATCCCGACCACGAACTCCACCGACCGCGCCATCGCCACCGCGACTCGATCGCCCGGGCCCACACCCCACGCGATCAATTGCCGCGCAAGACGATTCGACCAAGCATCCAACTCGCCGTACGTCACCGTGTGGTCACCGGCAACCACCGCCACCGCATCGGGATCCGCGACCGACAACAACTCCGCCAATACCCGTGGAGCCTCGGCATGGCCCCCCGACGCGGGCACCAATCCTGCCCGCTCGACCCCCGACAGCACGTTCAGCCTGCCCACCCGCAGGTGTGGATTCGACACGACTGCATCGAGGATCCGATTCAGCCGCCCGGCCAACTCTTCGACCGTCTCTCGATCGAACAGTTCTGTGGCGTAATTGATCCGCAGGGCGACATCGCCTCCCGCGGAAGCATTTTCGGCGATGGTGACAATGAGGTCCACCTTTGCCGGTTGCGGCCCCGGGTCCAGGATCTCGACCGAAAGTTCCGACAGCTCCACGGTCGGGCGGTCCATGTTTTCGAAGGCGAGGTAGACCTGGCACAGCTGTGCATGCGCGGCCGACCGCTTGGGATCTACTTCGTCGACAACCCGTTCGTATGGAAGATCACTGTTGGCAAAGGCATCGACATCGATGTCCTTGACCCGCGCCAGAAGCGCAAGGAAAGATTCATCGGAACGCACCTCGGTGCGCAGCGCCACCGTATTGACGAACATGCCGATGAGCGGCTCGAGCGCACGCTCGCCTCGGCCCGCGACCGGCGTTCCGATGGTGACATCCCTCGAACCCGACAGCCGGGCCAGCAGAACCGCCAACGCGGCATGGACGACCATGAAGGTAGTGACGCTGGCCGTGCGGGCCAGGCGCTCGATCGCAGCGAATGTTTCGGCTGGGATCACGCTGTCGGTGATATCGCCATGCATGGATCGGCGAGCAGGACGCGGATGGTCCGTAGGCAACTCCAGCACCGGCGGCATCCCCGCCAATTGTGTTACCCAGTAACGCAACTGACGTGCCGCCAATGACTCGGGGTCGTTCTCGTCGCCGAGCATGCTGCGGTGCCAGATGCTGTAATCGGCATACTGCACGGTCAGGGGCTGCCAATCCGGGGTCTTTTCCTGCGACCTGGCTTCGTAGGCGGCCGCGACATCGGCCGCGAGCGGCGGAAGAGACGAGCCGTCACAGCAAATATGGTGCAGGACCATTACCAGGACGTGCCTGGACCGGTCCCCGGACGCGAGCAGCGAGACCCGGATCGGTGGACTTGTACGCACGTCGAAGCCGATCGACGTGAGCTCACCGATCCGCTGCGTGATGTCGGCAAGGTCGATCGTCTCCGATATCAGATCGAGACCGGCAACAACGTGCTCGGCAGCCAGAACAACCTGTGTCCCTTCTCCTTTCACGTCGGGATAGACAGTGCGCAGGGACTCGTGCCGACCGATCACATCAATCAGAGCGGCGCGCAGCGCAGTGACATCGAGTCGGCCGCTCAGCTGCACCACCAGCGGAATGTTGTACGCCGGGGAGGCCGGGTCGACCTGATTGATCAGCCACATCCTGTTCTGTGCCGGCGACAACGGAATTGGCTCGACGCGCGATTGTGCGCGCAGCGCGGGCCTCCCGGGGCGGTACTCGGCGTCGATATGTGCGGCGAGTTCGGCGACGGTCGGCTTGCCGAACAGATCGCGGACCGACACATCGGATCGGGTCACCTCTGCGATTCGTGCGGCGACGCTGGTCGCGGTAAGCGAATTGCCGCCCAGGTCGAAGAAGCTGTCCAGCACGCCGACTCGGTCGAGATCCAGCACCTCGGCGAAGATGTCCGCGATCATCTCCTCGACGGGCGAACTCGGCGCCACATAGGCCGCGACGGAATCGAAGATCGGCTCCGGCAGCGCTCGAAGGTTCACCTTGCCGTTGACCGTCAGCGGCAGCTCGTGCAACACCACGACGGCGGCCGGCACCATGTACTCCGGCAGCAATGTCGCGACATGCGTGCGCAAGGTGTCAGCCGCACACGCTTCGTCACCAGCGGGCACGACATAAGCGACGAGCCTGGCCGCCTCGGTGCCGGGGAGATGCACGGTCACAACTGCCGCTGAAACCGCGCTATGGGCCAGCAGCACATTGCGAATTTCGTCCAATTCTATGCGGAACCCACGCAACTGAACCTGCTGATCGGCACGGCCGCGGTATTCCAGCTCGCCCTTGTGGTTCCATCGTGCGACATCGCCGCTGCGATAGAGCCGCTCGCCCGGCCGACCGAACGGGTTGGCAACAAAACGGGTAGCGGTCAGCGAAGGGCGGTTGAGATAACCGCGGGCGAGTTGAGTTCCGGCAACGTAGATCTCGCCCCAGGCGCCCAACGGTGACGGCCGCAGTCGTTCATCGAGAACATACGTGCGCAGACCCGGCAGTGCCGAACCGATCGCGCTCGGCGCGCCCGGCGTCGCAATGCTCGGTGTCAGGCCGAGATACGTCACGAAAACGGTAGTTTCGGTAATACCGTAGCTGTTCGCCAACACAGGGAGCGTCGGGTTGTGCTCGTACCAGTCCGCCAATCCCGCCGGGTCGAGACGTTCGCCGGAGAGTATGACCAGTCGCAGCGAAAGCTCCCCTTCAGGCTCACCGGCATCCTCGTACCGCTGGCGCGCCGCACCGAACTGCTGGAACGCGGACGGCGTCTGGTTGAAGACGGTCACCTTCTCACGTGCCGCCAAGCGCACGACATCATCCGGTGAGCGGGTAGTGAGGCTGTCCACGACAACCAAGCGGCCACCACTGACCAACGCGCCGAAGATCTCCCACACCGAGTAGTCGAACGCGAACGAATGGAACAACGTCCACACATCTTCGGTCCGGACGCCGATCTCGGCGCACGCGTTCACCAGGTACGTCGCCACCGCGCGATGGGCGATGGCCACGCCTTTGGGTCGTCCCGTCGACCCCGACGTATAGATGACATAGGCGATGTTGTCGAGGCACAGCGGGCGTATCCGGTCAGCGTCGGTGATCGGTGCCGCGACCTCATCACCGACCGCGCCGACAAGGTCGTCGAACAGCACTACGCGACCCGGGTCGCCCGGCACGTGCTCATGCATGGCACGAGTCGTCACAACGGCGATCGGATTGGAGTCGTCCAGCACGTATTCCAGCCGATCGGCCGGATGCGCGATATCCAACGGCAAGTACCCCGCGCCGGTTTTCAGCACGGCCAGCGTGACGACGATGAGATCGGCATCGCGTGGCATCGCGATCGCTACCAGCGAATCCGGGCCCGCCCCGAGTGCGATCAGGGTGCGGGCGAACCGATTGGAACGCTCGTCCAGCTCCCGATAGGTGAGGGCGGTCCCACCCGACGTGACCGCGATCGCTGACGGCGTCGAAACAGCCTGCCGCGTCAGCAAATCCACGAGCGTAGCCGTATTCGTCGCACCGTCGCGGCCGGCCAGCACCCCAACGATCCGCGCCTCTTCAACGGCGTCGACGAGCGGAATAGCGCTCAGAGCTGTTTCGACGGGCGAGTCCATGACGCGTTGCAGGAAGGCTATGAACCGGCTGGCATGTGCGTCGAGTTCATCCTGGCTGTAGAGATTCGCGTTGCCATGCAGTTCTATCAACAGCGGCGCGTCGGCCCCGGAACGGTACAGATTCAGCTGCAGATCGTCCAACGCACCCGAGGTCAAGGCGCGGTAGCGGCCGACAGCCGACCCGAGGCGGATTTCCGAGTCGAAGAAGAGGATATTGACAATCGGACCGAACGAGTTCGCAGCCGCATCCAGCGCACTCGAGTCGCGGCGCAGATCCTCGAACCGATAGAGCTGGTGCCGCATCGCGAGGACGAGTTCGGACACCGACGCACGGACCAGTTGCCCCACGGTGGTCGTCGCATCCACGGTGAACCGGATCGGCACCATGTTCGCCAACATCGCGGCGGCATTGCGCAGGCGCTTGGTCACACGCCCGCTCACTGGCATCGACAACACCACATCATCGCCACCGGTCATCCGCGCGAGGAACGCAGCGAAGGCCGCCACGACCACCTGCGCGGGTGATGCCTGCAGATTGCCGGAGAAACGGTCGAGCATGTCGGACAACTGCGACGGAAGCTCCAGGCCGGAGACACGATCGACCTTGCTCTGCCGTGCGGTGCGACCCGACAGACTCGTCGGTGTTGGCAGGTCGGCGACCTTGCCGAGCCAGTACGCCCGGTCGTTCCCGAACCGAGAACTCGCGCGATACGCATGCTCCGCTTCGATGATGTCGCGCAACCCGACCGCATCCAAAGGCGTGGGCGGCCTGCCCTCGAGCAATGCGTTGTAGTGCTCGGCCATCCGCTTCAAGACGTTGAACGCACCGTAGCCATCGACGATGAGATGATGGGCACGCCCGTACCACAGATACCGATCTTCGGCGAGGCGGATCAACCGTGTCGCGGTGAGCCGGTCACGGCTCAAATCAACAGCTTTGGTGTTGTAATCACGCCGCATCCATTCCATTGCCGCCGCGAACGGATCGCTCTCGCTGCTGACGTCCAGTACAGACTCGTCGTACGTAATGCTGCGGTCGACGAATTGATAGGGGACGCCATCGGACTCGACCACCCGGACGACGAGAGACTCGGTTTCGCGGCCGGCGTCGTTCACTGCCTTGACGAATGCATCGATGTCGATTGGTCCCGAGATCTCCACGTAGTGCGCGATATTCATCGCCTGCCCGCCGGGCAGATTGTCCGCAAGCCACATGCCGTACTGCGCCCTCGACAGCGGAATCAGGTCCGACTGGTGGTCGACAGGTTCGGCAGACTTCAACTTCATCTAATCCCCTCGCTCAGACTCGGAGGCACCAGAACACAGCGGAGCAACCCCCTCGCTAGTGCCCGAAATTGCCTATATAAGCGTTTCATCCACGTCGAAGCGGCACCCAATCCCCTGCGCCGGAACACGCTAATCAGAAGAGCATATGACTCACCTTGTCGGACACCAGAATCCAGCTCGGATGCCACGTTGTAGTGCGATAACTCCCACAACGTCCATTTATCGACGTCTCCCGGTATCTCGAAATCTGAAAGATCGGACATTTCGAACATCTGGCGTACAAAGCAGGCTCACATGCAAGCAGCTATCTCACGGCTCGCACAGGACGGGTAGGCCACAACACAGCCCCTCGGCCCACCCGGCATACAGCGTTTCGGCCCGCCAAACGTCATGCTGCAATGCGTTCACTCACCACGAAAGGGTCAGGCAGCAATCAGACGCACGAAGTGCGCTGCTATTCAGAGTGATTCGGCAGCGCGAGATCCAACATCAGGTGGCGACGAGCATAACATGGCAAGATCCGGACCGGGAAATAGCAACGCATGGTTCTGCGGCTCGAAGCTGAACACTCGGGCGTCAACCTTTCTCGCGACAGCCGTCACACTCGACGCGCGTCTCCCACCCCTCCGAGCGTCCACACATGGCGCCGAAGCGGACGGTGGAATGTTGTCGGAGCTGCGCCCCGGCAGTCACCACCTGGACAACCAGGTCCTGCCCACCGGGTTCACAGACCCACGTCCCCTCCTCATACCGGTTGCACCAGAAGGGATTGCTGTACGGATAGGTGACAACCTGACCTGCCCCACTCTCAGGTTCCAGTTTCGGTGGCCAACCGACGGTCTTCACCAAGGCTGATCGACATGCCACGTCTCCGTCCTGCTGGGTTCCGTGCGCGAGCGATCGCGCTCGTGCGCGCTGGTGAACCGTCCGAGCACACGGCAATCGAACTGGGGATTTATCCGGTGACACTGTCGAAGTGGTTGCGCCAGGACGAGATTGACCACGGCCCGCGACCAGGCAAGTCGTCGACCGAGCTACGTGCTGCCCGCCAACGAACCGGGCCACCCCCGGGCAGCTGCGCCGCCAGGTTCGAGAACGGCGACATCCGCGCTGTCAGTTGGCCGCCACGACTGGAACCCAAACGACAGGCCAGGTCGAACCTGTCACCCGATCGTGCAGCAGTCCCCAGCTATCGGAGTGGACTGCATGGAGGTCATTCTCCGAGCCCGCCATCGAACGTGAGTACGCCGTCGGGTGGCGCACGGTGGTCGGCATGGCGAAGTCCGCGCCACCCGAGCCCCGCGACAACGCATCTGCCGCGACCGAACGGGCTGGATATCGATAATCCATTCATCGACGATGTCCTGACGGCCGATCTGGACCTTGCCTCATAGTCGATGCCACACAGCAATCCGGATCTATCATCGATTGCTGGCACAACACTGAATGCGGGACGAATCCTATCAACCAGCGGATGCGATGCCTATATCCGAGAACGTCATTCACGCTTGCCGACGGAATAGGCCATGACGGATAGTCACTCCACTAGGAGTTATAAATATCCGGCTTACTGCCATGAATTCCGTCGACTACGAATGCTCGTTACACTACCGCCGACTGCGACGATGCCAACCGTACCTGAATCGAATCACACCACCTGAACAGAAGAAACTCTATTCCATCCCCTCCCTTGACATCTCGAACAATCCTGACCAACTCTGATGGGACACTGCCCCTCTCGAGGTGACACACGGACGAAAAAGCGTCCTGAAGGGCCTACGACGACCGGGCCCGGGCAGACCCGTCTGCCCACGAAAGGCCACGCGCACAAATTTCGCACAGCTTTCCGGCAAATCCACAGCACCGAACGAAGAAGTCTCTACCGTTGCGGTTGGTACCCGTGCCGGACAAAGAAGTTCATCCTCGGTCGACCTCTTCGGCCGGCCGTGCTCGGCCCGCTCACATCGAGTCGGTGGAATAGCCAGGAGTGCGGCAACTCCCGGGTGCGCGAGAGCTGGGCGCACCTCATGTGCGGCGCGCCTGGTGAGTCGAACGCATAGCCGCGGGTACGCTGCCGCGGCAGTGGGTTGCTGTCGAATTGCTTCGCACGACGAAAGGAACAGAGAAATGAAGCATGTCGCATTCACCGTCGCTGCGGTGGCGGGTGCGATTTCTGCTGCCGTGTTCGGCGCCGGTCCGTCGACGGCTGCGATTCCGCCGGCCGGCGTGCTGTGCGCCGGGATGACTTGTGCAAACACCACCACTGCGCCGCAAATTATCAATGGAACGGCGGTATGCGCGACCGGGATCTCACTGCCGGTCAGCGCCCTGCTCGAGCCACTCAGTAGTCGCAGGCTCTATGCGACGTGCCCCGACGGAACCCAACCACTCGGCATCAGCTTCTGAACTGCCTGCCCCGGCCGCATCCGCCGACCACCATCGCCAGAAGATTCTTGTCCTTGGCCCACAACCATTCACGGGCCCACAACCATTCACGCCGATACGAAACTGGAGACGTACCGGAGACATTGTGAGACCGAGGGTTTGGACAACAGCCGGACAGACCGGCTCGGCGTCGGTCAGGCTCTTGGACCGGCCCGGCCGCGTGCGGGTCTTCGCCACCGGTCATCGACGTGGACATGGAGTGCGGATGGGAGGGTATCGAGGTCTTTCGTCACGAATCGACCTCGATACCCTCCGCCACGACAGAACTCGTGCCCCTCACACCCCAGTCGGATCAGGAATCGCTCGTCTAAGCCGAGATTCTCTCACTTGACCGGTCCGAAGCCTTACCTACCGATGAAAACCTATTCCTCAGACTGACCAAGCCGGAAGATGTGCCGCCGAGCCAGCGGGCAACGTCCGCAGCTTGGGAATAGTAGCGGTGCAGCGGATGCGAGGAAACAAGGTTGGCTATGTGTAGATGATGACCCATCCGAATGATCGCGCGTAGCTCGGAGGCGACGTAGTAGGCCAGCACATCGAGGCCGTTGTCGACTCGTTCGTGATGCTCTGCGCTGTCATCGTCCTGCGCGAGCGCCCAATTCGCCGACAGCGCAATTGCGTGCAGCGCACGGGATGCGACATAGATATCGGCAATCGTCCGAGATGCGGACGTCGTATTTCCACGCAAGACCGTGCGATCCTGGATCCGGAGGTGTTCTGCGGCCAGCGTCAGGATGCCCTTCAGCAGTCCATCGGCCACAGAACCTATCGTCGCCAGCGCATATCGGTACAGCTCGGGGATGCCGCTGGGCAGTAGTTGTTCAGCGGGAATCTCCACGTCGTTGAAAGACAGCGAAAATTCCGGCGCTCCGGTCCCGGACGGGCTCTGGGCACGTTCGAGACCCGACGCCTCCGCATCCACGACGGCAAGGCCCGAATCGGTCGGGACCAGGATCCACCGAGCCCGGTCAACGTACGGCACGCCGACCTTGCGCCCTCGGATACGGACAGTGTTGCCGTCGACAGCCGCGGTGGTCTCGGGCTTCATCGCGAACGGCGCACCGGGTTCATTGAGCGCAGCGGTGAGCACTGCGCCGTCAGCGACAGCGGGAAAGACTTTCTCTGCCACGGATTCCGGTGCAGAGCGCAGCAACGGCAGTACCCCGAAGCCCAAGGTTGTCAGCGCCGGCACTTGGACAGCGTCAGTGGCCAGCTCGGTCAGCATGGCGGAGACCTCGAGTAGCCCGAGGCCGTCTCCGCCATAGCGTTGCGGCAGCGCTACCGAAAGCAGCCCTCTGTCCACAAGCTTGGGCCATAGTGCGATATCGCGCGCGCTATCACGTTCCAGCAAACTCACGACAAGCTCAGCAACAGCATCTTGACTCTCATTCACGGTGAAGTCCAATGCAATGCTCCCCGATCGAGTTGTGGAATCGGCTGTACGACTCGCGCGGTGGCACGAAATCCACTCTCCAGCAATGGGCTACGGACTTCGCCGACACCGACGACATTCGAATACAGCACGTGGGCAGTAATTTCCTGCGACACAGTACACGCTCTGACGATCGCAGTACCAGCAAGGGCGACAACGAGTCTGCGAATTTCGCCAGGAGGGCGATCCTTGCCAGTTTGCGCACGCTCCACAACCGAGTCGAAACCAACCAAGGCCCTGATAATCGGGTTGTTGGACAGCAATCAACTATCAAAATTGTCTCCGAATTGAGCACGTGTGGGCCTCCGTTCGTTTGTATGTCCAGCGGATCGCACCGCTGAGGCGGTGTCGACCCAGACGCTCGCTGGATTCGACGCCCTTGCGGGCAATCCGGACACCGATACCGCGCTCACGCAACCATCGGCATAGCTGCGCGACGGCGTATGCCTTGTCCGCATGCAGCTTCGCCGATCTGCACCGACGTGGCCCGCGCCGCGACCGTACCGCCGGGATGGCTTTCACCAGCGGGCCCGGTGCGGGCGTCGGTGTTGGCCGCCGAAATCCCCACCGGCACAGGGTTTCCGCACGATCGGGGACGTGGATCTTGGAGCCGGATTCGCCGCGATCGACCGGACTCGGTGAGAGCGGCAGCCGCCATACACGACCGCTGGTCAGCACGTACACCACCGCGATGAACACCGCCCGCTCGCCGACCGGTCCGGTCCCACCGCCCTGGCGGCGCCGCTCGAACTTCGGCGGCAACGGCTCGACCAGCTCCGACAACTCATCCAGCCAGCCGCTCCGACAACTCGTCGGTCACGGCCGAACATCATGCCGCCCATCCGATTACGGCATACCGAAAACGACCTGAGACAGCGTCTGAGCGGTATGTCTATTCGCAAGATGTCAGCGCCGGGGCGGCCGCGGTATCGTCAGAATCGCTATTGCTGCGGAAACCTCCTGGAATACAACGGAATAGGGGTCTGTATCAGGGTAGCGATTCGATCAGAATATGCTCCAAGTGGACCGCACCGTCAGAGTTCTCACCGACGCCGACCACTGCGACGAACTCGCGATCACCGGCATGTCGCTGCAGGAGACTCCAGGAGTTGGCGAGATACCAGCTCGCCCCGGTGGTACCACGCGGGCCCAAGCCGGCACAAAATATCCAGTATCGGCCGGGATGCAGCTGGGGACTAGGCCGCACCCGCGCGATGACGCCGACGTTGTGATCTGCGCTCGAGTCATACCGGCTACCGTCCCTCAATTCCAGTTGCTCGAAATGGGATCCACCCTCAGCACCACTGCCATTGAGAGTGAACAGCGGACGCTCGACGGTTTCGAGGTACATACGCGTGCAGTCGTTGCAGGTCAGTCCGAAGCTGATGTAAGGGCGGTCGCTATCCGCAACGATGTCGCGGTCGCTGCGGATCTCAATCGATATAGCGGTGTGGCGCTGCAGGACGGAGAATACGTACAGCAGTCCGCGAACTTCCTTCTGCGGCAAGGCAACCAAAATATCCGAGCGATGTTCAGCGGCACACGCTCGGACCTTCCCCCCGAATGTGCATCGATAGGGAACCTCGGCCGTCCGGCATGCTTGCACGGGCCGCAGCGGTAGCTCGAAGGTCGGGTACACGAGAGTAATCCCACTGCTGATCATCTCAGCCCCGAGGAATTCCCCGAGTTCGATGTCTGCTCCGAGAAGACCCGATTCGTGCGCTCGAGCGACTATTGGTGCGGCCTCTGCCGTCTGAAACAGTCTCTCAACTGTCCAGCCGGGGAACATCTTGGCCAACACCCGGCAATGGTAGTCGCGGGGAAGCCCGACCATCCTGCCCGAAAGCCATCGATAGAACTGTGTCTTCGCCGGCCCGTACCCCGGAGGGACCGGAGGATCGAGCTGTGCGGCACACCGATCGTATGCAGACAGAAATTCCGCGTGGCTCTTGAGGTGCAGATCCGCCAGCAGCATTTTCAGGACGGTAGCCAATGAAACCCCCTAACCCCGGCAACCACAATGGTGGCGGCGACTCGACCGACAACCGTAACTCGGCTGGGCCATCAACGATGTCCGGAGACCACCCGGACGCAGTACTCCTCTTGGCGATCGACAGGCCAGCCCCGGTGAGGCTGCGCGATAGCGCCGCATGCACCGGCCCCTTGGCTGGGCCTGATGTTGTTCAAGGCAGGTACGCCAACGCAACAGACCCTGTTACCGGTTCCCTCCGTGGCGGTACCGGACATACACAGTATCGGCGGAGGCGATCGCCTTGAACTACGTATCCGAGCTGACGGTGGAGGTGGCCACGGTAATGCCGAACCGCACGATCAAAGGACCAGCGGAGTCAATACCCGACATATCGTTCGCACCTCCCGTCGTGGGAGCCGAGATGGGGGAGAGAGAGGTGATGGTAGGCATGGCACTATCTCCTTTGCCGCGATGGTTTCCCCTACTGCACTGGATGGTTGCCCAACTCGATTGATGGCTCGCTCTTTCCATTAAGCCCCCTACACCGTTGCAGGGCAATGCATCTCCGATCCGCTTTTGTCCGTGTTCGCATTGTTTGCCCGGTCGAGGTCACGACCATCTCTACTACTGGTCACCGGCTCAGGGATTTCGTGTGGGGTCGCGTGCACCTTCGGTCATAGCCGGTTGGGATCGCGGGTCGGCCACGGTGCCGTCGGCACCGATCAAAATCTGGTGGCGGCTGGGCATGCGGGTCTTCGTCAGAAAAGAACGCGCGCATCTCGATGCGCACCTGCGGTCCGCCCGCCGCGACGATCGGCCCGCTCAACGGGCCACGGCCCATGCCGTACTTGATCGACCGGTTCTCAGGTCGGAACGAACCCGACCATCCGGAAGCCGGGGTGCCGGCATTCGGACCGTCCAGCGCGGGGATGCCGCGCTTCCCGATGACCGCTCCGCCCTGGGCTCCTGATGCGCTACTGGACGCCGTCGGACTGGTGCACGCGAAATCCTTCGAGTCGGAGACCATACCTGTGCGGCGATCAGTTCGGAGCACGGCCGATGGTTGGCCCCGTCGATGACGAAACATGTTGCGGCGCTTGACTTTGGATTACGCGCAGTCCACTGGATTCAACGACTGCGATGGCGTTCGTGATCACGGCGCTCGGATGCAGGACCGGTAGTGCTTGACGACCGACCGGAATCCTTCAGACACCGACCCGCTGTGCGAATCCGATAACGAACAAAAGCGAACGCCCCGGGCTGGTCAGCGGCGTGTTTCAGGGTTGTTAATGGAAGTAGCGGGCCGCCATGAGAACTCGGGCAACCACACGGCTGCGACCGAGGAATTACCACAAGCAGTAAGGAGGCAAGCATCATGCCTACCATCACGTCCCTGTCGCCGACCTCCGGGCCCACGACCGGGGGAACCAGCGTCACCATCACCGGTACCGGGTTCACCGGGCCGACCACCGTGCTGTTCGGCACTACCGCAACGACTTTCACCCTGGACTCCGCGACGCAGATCACCGCGATCGCCCCCGCCGGCTCGGTCGGTACCGTGCAGGTCACCGTCACCACCTCGGCGGGCACCAGCAACGGGGTGCCCTACACCTACCTCGCGGTACCCGCGCTGAGCAGCATCAGTCCCAGCCAAGGCACGACCGCGGGCGGAACGACGGTGACACTGACCGGGTCGGGTCTGACCGGCGTCACCGCGGTGAATTTCGGTGGCACACCCGCGACCTCGTTCACCGTCAACTCCGATACCCAGATCACCGCCGTCGCCCCCGCGGGCACCGGGATCGTGTCGGTCACCGTCACCGGACCGGGTGGCACCAGCAATCCGGTCACCTACGTCTACGTCGTCGTTCCGGCCATCACCTCCCTGTCCCCGGCCTCCGGACCCACCACGGGCGGCAACAACGTGACGATCACCGGCACCGGATTCACCGGCCCGTTGACCGTCCGATTCGGCGCGACCGCAACGACATTCACCATCAACTCCGCCACCCAGATCACCGCCGTCGCCCCGGCGGAGGCGGCCGGGACGGTACTGGTGACCGTCACCGCGTCAGGCGGAACCAGCAACGGTGTCGCCTACACCTACGTCTGAGAGCGAATGCGGCTGGACCGTCGGTGGGCCATTGCCCGCCGGCGGCTCGGCCGGGTCGCGATCAACCGGAGCACGGAGTCGGATCGGGGTGTGTGTCGTTACCAGGTGGTTGCGGCGCTGACTGCGCGGATGGCGCGGTAGGCGAGCAGGTGGGTCAGGAACAGATGCGGGTGCTCGTCCCGCAGGGCATACAGCGCAGCCGTGTCGGTGGCACGGTCGGGACTCTGCGGTAGGCCCAGCTCGTCGAACAGCACCGTCTGCAGATCCGGTTCGGAATCGAGGTCGACCAGCCGGCCGATCGTTCTGCAGGCCGCGGCACGAAACTGTGCAGCCGTGTCCAGCAATTGCTGGTGCCTTTCCGCGTTGAGATCGTCGAGGTTGCCTGTCACCGGGCCGGCATCGATGGAGATCAAGTCGGTCATGACATGCATTCGTCACCGACATGTGCCCGGATCACTGCAGTTCGGCGTGCCCGTGGCCGTTGAGAGATGCCGACCTCGATTTAGCGGAACATACGGGATGCAGCGCCTGCGGCAGCACCGGTGTGGTGGTGGAACGTTCACATTTCGACCACCGGACAGACTGCCCAGCAACAGATTCGACGCCCGCTCGCCGGTCCGCCACCTAGGGCCGCGCATACACCTGCCGCCGCATCACGCCCCAACTCGACAGTAGCCACATCAGGGGCCATGAGATTCGCGAGATCCGACTTCGGCTGCGCAAGACTGCCGAGCGCCTCCGCCCTCCGCACCGCCAGCGCGCCTCATCCACGGCAGATCCGCCATCTGCACCGAAGAATCATCCGCCACACTCCCGCTGAGGACGAGTACGTGCAGAAAGCACTGCACTGAACCCGAGTGCGAGACACGCCGATGATCGAAGACCTCTTCAGACAGCACCGAATCCGCACGCCAGCGCTGTACGTGACTTCGAACATTCACAGGCGGTCGGTGACGGACGTGAAAACAGAACGAAAGTCATCACATTTCAGAACCCCCAGTCCGGGCAAAATTCTCCTTTTGCCCGAATAGGTTCGCGAGCGTCGACGTCGTCCCCGGGTGGGGACACGCACCCGCTATGCTTCGTAGTCCATGGCGAGCCCGATGGTTCAGGGTCAGCGCCAACCGGGGAACCAAGATCATCATGAATTGGGCCGTGGCGGATCGGAATAGGCACGATCCGGCCAGTTTGCGTGCGGCTCACAAGCTTTCGCTCAGGCCCCGCGACAGCTGAAGAACAATTCGATACCGGCCGACGGCTGCGACCGCTGCTACTGGGAAGGACATACTGATGAAGCCAGCCTCGAGAAAAGCGCGTTGGGCCGGCAAACACTCGGCTTCACCGGATGCCAAGCGGTACCTATGGGTGCTGGGGTCGATCGCTCCTACCTGTGCGCTGTTGCCTTCCCAGTTGGTTGCGCGGACCGGGTGGGAGGTGCTGTGGTGGATCGGGCCGATCATCGCGCTGATCCTGGTACCAGCGTTGGATTGGCTGGTGGGTGAGGACGGCACAAATCCACGTGACGAGGACTACGAGTTGCTGTCCAACGACCGGTATTACCGGTGGTGCATATATCTGTTCCTGCCAGTTCAACTGATCGGCCTGGCGATCGCGGCTCATATGTGGTCTCGCGACGAACTCAGCGTCGTAGACAAACTCGGTCTGTCCACCACCGTCGGTGTCGCCGGCGCGATCGGGATCAATGCCGCGCACGAACTCGGTCATCGCGTCGAACACCTGGAGCGGTGGCTGGCGAAATTCGCCCTCGCCCAGTCGGGTTACGGGCACTTCTACGTCGAGCACAACAAGGGCCACCATGCCCGAGTGGCCACCCCCGAAGACCCCGCCAGCGCCCGGCTGGGCGAGTCGCTGTGGGAATTCTTGCCGCGCAGCGTGATCGGCGGATTCGGTTCGGCGCTCCGGCTGGAGCAGGGGCGCTTGCAGCGCAAGGGGTTACGGTGGTGGACCATCCACAACAACATCCTGCAAGCCTGGTCGATGACACTGGTACTGTATGCGACCCTGCTGCTTGCGTTCGGCCCGAAAATGCTGCCCTACCTGCTGCTGCAGGCAGTGATCGGGGCCGGACTACTGGAAACGGTCAATTACGTCGAGCACTACGGGCTGTTGCGGCGGCAGCTGCCCAACGGCCGCTGGGCCCGATGTTCTCCGGCCGACAGCTGGAACTCCGACCGGATGGTCACCAATATCTTTTTGTTCCATTTGCAGCGACACAGCGACCATCACGCCAATCCGGGACGCCGGTACCAGACATTGCGCAGTTCCGGTGAGGCACCGCAGCTTCCAGCCGGCTACGCCACCATGATCCTGCTCGCGGCCGTACCTCCGTTGTGGCGGCGTGTGATGGATCCCCGGGTCCTGGCCCACTACAACGGCGACATCACCCGCGCCAATATCCAGCCCCGAAAGCGCAACACAATCCTGGCAAACCGGGGCGAGGCCGCCACCGCATGACTGGGTCCACAACCAGTTTCAATGACAGGCGATGGTGTGCGCGTGAATCTTTCGGTGTCGAAGACGTCGGGGATCGAATGGGGGCATGATCCGATCGTCTCCTGGACTTCTACCGCGTGCTGGCGCGCCGCGCGGGACACATTGCACAGAAAGCGCACTGGCGGGGGGCGTTTCGCTCGGTAAGGGTTGCTGCGTCCAGGTCTCGGGATGATCGAGTTCCTCGATGAACTCGCTATGACATTCGTGTACGTTTCCCGGGCGTTGAGGTATTCAATTTCCAGTCATTGGAGAGCCGCACTGGTTCCGGTGACGACAACAGTGAACCGTCATCAGCGAGTAGATGTGCCCCGTCTCATTGCTCTCGAACGTGTCGTCGACCCCGATGCGATAGACACTACCCAGATAGCGAGAGAGCGACCACAGCCCCTTTGATAAAGTCGTTTCGCATCGTCCACAATAGGCGATACTCCCGGCAGCTTCGTCCAAGAAAAGGATGTGGGCTTGTGAGAGCGTTCCTGACAGTTGTGGTTTCCGTTCTTGTCGGTTGTTCCCTGTTGGGCAATCAGCCCGCTCGGGCGGACGAGGACCCGCCCGGCGGGCCGGCGACGCCACCGGGGAATCCCCTATCCTCGCCACTACAGAACTGGATCAACGACAACATACCGGCGCCATTTTTGCCTGTAGATCCGCGACAACCCGCCGGCGATCAGTCGGCATTGTGGCGTGCGGTGTTGTCACCACCGACAGGGGATCCGACCTTCGACGAATGGCCCGCGAATCTCGCCGACCTGAATCCCGGGCAGATCATCGAATCACGTGACGTGACAGCGACGGCAGGCCAGCACATGGCAACACCGATCGGGCGTGCGCTGTTGTTGAAGTTCCGCTCCACCTCGGCGACGGGCGCACCCTCCTTCGGCACCGCGACATTGATCATCCCGGCGGCCGGATGGAACGGTCCGGGGCCCCGCCCGGTAGAGGTGAATGCCTTGCCGATCAACGCACTCGGGGCTCACTGCACCCCGGGCTATCAGCTGTCACACGGCATACTCGACAAACCCAACACCGATCTCGCCTGGTTTATGCCGGCCATGTGGTGGGCCCTCGGCCAGGGGCACGCGGTTCTCGTGCCCGACCATGAGGGCCCACTGATGGCATATGGCGAGCCGAATGTGGCCGGGCACGTGATGCTCGATTCTATTCGCGCCGTCCGCAACGCCCTGTCGGCCGAGTTCGGTGACAGCCGCTATGTGGCCATCGGCTACTCGGGTGGAGCGATCGCCTCCTACGCGACTGCAATGCTGCAAAGCGAGTACGCGCCAGACCTGTCGAATGTCCTGACTGGCGTCGCCTCGGGTGGACTGGTCACCGACTACTCGGACATGGCCCACCGCTTCAACGGCTGGATCGCGTCCGGCATCCTCATGTCGGTGTCGCTGGCGATAGCACGCGAACATCCGGAGATGCTCCAGTACATGAACCATCTCGGGCAGTTGGTGGCGACTTCTCCGATGCGAGATATGTGTGGTGACGCCGATGGGCCGCTGGGCGCGGTCGGTATCCCGATGGACGTCGCGGCGAATATCGGCAACTCGCTCGACAGCCCGATTGCCGAAGAGCTGTACGGCCAGCTGGATCTGACCAATCGGACGTCGGGTGTACCGCTGTACATTTACCACGGTGCGTGGGATCCCTGGATTCCCATCCAGGACGCTCAGCGTATGTACGGCGAACAATGCAGCCGCGGTGTTCCGGCCGTATTTCGCGTCGTGCCCGGCGAGCACCTGATCGGTTACGTCACCGGGTATCCCGGACTCGACGAGTGGATCAACGAACGGCTGGGTGGCGCACCGGCACCGAGCGAATGCCCTGCGCCGCGCTGAGGCTGGTTTGATATGCCACACCATTGTGGCGCGACTTGGTCGGCGAGAGATATTGTGGTCCGACTCATAACGGCGGGCGCCTCGCGCCCGCCGTTCGGCGTCCAGCAGCCGCGACACGTACCCGAACTCCCCCGGGGGAACGTCGAGCACCGCAGGATAGGCGATCACGTGGAATCCCTCCGGGACGCGATCCTGTGTCGAGAACCCATCTACCGGGGACTCCACGCCCATCTCTACATCCCGAACGGGATGTCCCCCGAGCACTCCCTTCCGGCCCGCCGTGAACCCATCGACAGGAGCCCCCGGGAAAGCCGCGGGCGGTGGCTGCGCTGACCGATCCGGTGTTCCAGGCGTCCAGGGCGCCGGCGACGCTACCCAGCGGCCGGCTCCGGTATTGCCGTTCGGGCCCTGTGCGCGGACCACCGACGGTAAAATGCGTTCGTCGCATCGTTTGTTCGCACTCGAATCACCTTGGTAGCAAGAGTTTTCGGAGTAGAAGGGACGACCTGCGATATCCGCTCACGGTGATGCTCACTTTTCGGCGGTGAATCTGCACTTCGACCGCCCCCACTGCGCCAGAATGTACGACTGGTTCATCGGTGGAAAGAACAACTACGAGGCCGACCGGCAAGCGGCCGCCGAGGTGGAGAGGGTGTACCCGAACGTGCGGATCGCGGCATTGGCGAACCGGCATTTCATGCACCGCGCGATCCGCCACGTCGCCCGGGCGGGGATCAGACAGTTCCTCGACATCGGCACCGGCCTGCCGACCGCGCCGAACCTGCATCAGGTCGCCCAGGCCGTCACACCGGACGCCCGAGTGATCTACACCGACAACGACCCGCTGGTGCTGGCGCATTCGCGGGCGTTGATGTTCGGCACCGACGAGGGCCGCATCGCGTACGTTCTCGCCGATGTCGCCGACCCGCAGTCGATCCTCGGCGCCGAGGAAGTCCGTGCCACCCTCGACTTCACCGAGCCGATCGCGTTGAGCCTGATCGCGTTGCTGCACTTCGTATCCGACGAATACGCCTACCCCGCGGTGCGCATGCTCGTCGACGCGCTGCCGGCGGGCTCGTATCTGATCGGGTCCCACGCCGCCGCCGATCTGAACCCCGAGGGATCCGCGCGTCTCGCCGCGGTGTGCAACGCCAACGGCGTGGCCTTGGTGTTGCGTGACCGGGAACAGGTGCTGCGGTTCTTCGACGAGCTCGACTTCCTCGCCCCCGGCTTGACCACACCGCACCGGTGGCGACCGGACCCGGCTCGCATCAACCTCTCGGAGCAGGCTCTCGCCGAGCGCGACCGCGACGTCATGCTGCACGCCGCGGTGGCACGCAAAACCCGAACCCGCTGACCACTGCCGGTCCGGGCTCGGCACGACTGCACGTGTGGGCCTGAAAGCACGTCTGATGGTCAAGTTCAAGCACGCTCACGGGCTGCTGCTCTCGCACGCCGCGCCCCGCGGTTCCCGGTCGTCGAGACCGTGGTCGACCCGTCGAAAGAGAATGCGCCGCAACGACAGTTGCTGCCCTACTGGATCGGGCTGCAGATGGCCGAACCGACTCAGGTCACCATGATCCACGGTCACGGCGCCAAGGATCGCGGCTCGCTGTGCGATGAGATTCCGTTCACCACCCGGGTGTCTGCCACGTGCGGGAAGACGGCCGGCCTGGTTCCGCCGCACCCGCGTGTACGAGGTAACCCACTAAGACTGCGACCGGATCGCCAGCGCTATCGCCCGCGCCCGATCATTCCCGCGGAGTTCGCCTACCGTGACGAGTTCCGGTAGACCGGGATTATCGTCAAATGATGTCGTCAATGGAACGACGGAGGCCCCTCCGCATTGAGCGAAAGGGCCTCCGACCTGAAGCGCGCCCGGAGAGACTCGAACTCCCAACCTTCTGATCCGTAGTCAGATGCTCTATCCGTTGAGCTACGGGCGCATGGCTATTCAAATGTGCACCCGGCGTACCGGGCGGTGGCGGAGGCGAGAGGATTTGAACCTCCGGTCCCCGTGAAGGGACAACTCATTAGCAGTGAGTCCCATTCGGCCGCTCTGGCACGCCTCCTGGTGCCCCTCTTCGAGGGCGCCGGTTCCTTTCGAACCGCCGGGACAGAAGATTACACAGCGGGTGACCAATAGGCCAAATCGGCTGGTCAGCGTAGGTGCGAGTCGAACCATTCGTAGATTCTGGTCTGGGCGTCGAGGACCGAGACGTCGTCGAGGGCGGCGGGGTCGAAGCCGGGGTGGTCGGGGCGGTGGTGAAGACCGGGGTAGGTGACCACGAGGGTGGCAACGTCGGCGTGGGCGGCGGCCTCGCGCAGGCGGTCGACCTGGTCGGGCGGGGTCAGCGGGTCGTCCTCGCCGAAGAGGCCGAGCCAGGGCGCCTGGAAGGCGGGGGCGGCGGCGAGCAGAGCGACGGCCTGCGGGGTGAGCGGGGTTTCGATGCCGGGGGCCGCGACGCTCACGGCCGCGCCGATACGGCGATTGGTGGCGACCAGGGCTGCGGCCGTGCCGGCCGAGTCGAAGCCGAGCACGCCGATGCAGTCGCGGTAGACGCCGTGGCCGGTGAGCCATTCGAAGCAGGCGTCGAAGTCGGCGAACAGGTCCTCGCCGAAGATCGGGTGGGTGCTGCCGTTGGCGGGGCGGTGGAAGAGGTCGGGGGCCAGGACGGTCCACCCGTCGTCGGCGAGCGCACGCATGAGTTCGAGTAATGGCTCGGTGAATTCACGTGATTCGTGCAACACCACGATGCCGCCGCGCGCATGCCCCTCGGGTTCTAGCACAGTGAGCGGAACCGTGGTCGTGTCGTGCACAGGGGCGAGATCTCGATAGATGCCCGACATACGGCCACTGTAGTTGCGCTAGGTAAAAACGGGATAAATCTTTCTCAGGGTCCGATATCCCGGAGATATTCCGGCCGAGTCCCATTCGATCCCACGCAACTCCCGATCGGCAGACCAGGCGACACCCCGGAGCGACCGCGGGCGGCCGGGACATAGGGTGGAGGGGTGAGCGCGCACATTCGCCCGGACCTCGATGCCATCCCGGCGTACGTCGCCGGCAAGACGCACCCCGGCGCGGTGAAGCTGGCCAGCAACGAGACCACCTTCCCGCCGCTGCCGTCGGTGACCAAGGCCATTGCCGAGGCCGTCGAGCTGTCGAACCGGTACCCGGACAACCATGCCATCGAATTGCGTGGCGCCCTCGCGGATTTCCTGGGTGTGGAGCTCGGGAACGTGGCGGCCGGCTGCGGCAGCGTGGCGCTGTGCCAGGAGCTGGTGCAGATCACCTGCCGCAATCCCGAGGATGAGGTGCTGTTCGCGTGGCGCTCGTTCGAGGCGTACCCGATCGTCACCCAGGTGGCGGGCGCCCGGGCGGTGCAGGTGCCGCTGGACGGCGAATTCACCCATGATCTGGACGCTTTGGCGGCGGCCATCACCCCGAACACCCGGGTGGTCTTCGTCTGCAACCCCAACAACCCGACCGGCACCGCCCGCGGCAGGGCGGAGATCGTCGAGTTCCTCGACCGGGTGCCCTCCGACGTGCTGGTGGTGCTGGACGAGGCGTACTTCGAATACCTGCGCATGCCCGCCGAGGACTTCCCCGACGGCGTCGAGCTGGGCCGCACCCGGCCGAATGTGCTGGTGCTGCGGACGTTTTCGAAGGCGTACGGCCTGGCCGGCCTGCGGGTCGGGTACGCGGTCGGCGCACCCGAGGTGATCACCGCGCTCATGAAGGTGCACATCCCGTTCAGCGTGAGCCGGGTAGCGCAGGCGGCGGCCATCGCCTCGCTGGAGGCGCGGCACGAACTGCTGGAGCGCACCGATACCGTTGTGGCCGAACGCGATCGCATGCGGGAGGCGCTGCTCGCGGCGGGCTACCGGGTGCCGGTGAGCCACTCCAACTTCGTCTGGCTGCCACTGGGCGAGCGCAGCGCCGAATACGGTGCGGCGAGCACCGAGGCGGGCGTCATCATCCGGCCCTACGGCACCGACGGCGTACGCGTCACCGCGGGCGACCCGCACGAGAACGACGCCTTCCTGCGCTTCGCCACGGATCCGGAGATCGTCGCCCGTTTCGTCGGCTGAACGGCCCGCTACCCGATACCCAGTCCGGCGGCCATGGTCGGCCAGGAGCGGGGCAGTTCGTCGGCCCAGTAGGGCCAGGAGTGCGTTCCGGTGGGCCGGCGGTGGACCGTGGCCGGGATCGCCAATTGCGCCAGCCGGTCGGCCAATTGGCGGGTGCACATGTCGGCGCCCGCCTCGATCGGCCCGCCGAACAGCACGGCGTTGCGCAGGTCCGGATTGCCCGGAGTGTCGTGTTCCCCGGGCAATCCGGTGCCGGACGACAGGTAGATCGCCTTGCCGCGCAAGGCTTCCGCCCGGGCCAGCACGTCGTGGTCGGCCCACTGGGGATCGTCGGACGGGCCGAACATATTGTCCGGATCCCCGCCGAACGTCCCGACCACGGCCCGGGCCTGCGCCTGCCCGAAGTCGGAACTCATTGCGTAGCAGCCGCTGTGCGCCGCCACCGCGCGATACAGGCCCGGATTGCGGGTGGCCAGCATCATGGCCGCCTCCGCGCCCATGGAGACGCCCTCCAGGCCGTTCATGCCGTCCCCGCCGAAGCGGGCATCGATGAGCGGCGGCAGCTCGCGGGTCAGGAAGGTCTCCCACCGATTGGTGCCGAGCTTGGGATCGCTGCGCCGCCAGTCGGTGTAGTAGCTGGCGGGGCCGCCGAGGGTGAAGACCACATTCACGTTCTTGTCTGCGAAGAAGGGCAGCGCGCCGCCGCGGGCGGTCCAGTTGTTGACATCGGGTGCGGCACTGCGGCCGTCGAGCATGTAGACGGTCGGACGGGGGCTGTCACGGTGCGCGGGTAGCAGTACCTGGACCTCGACGGTGCGGTCCATGGCCGGGGAGGCGACGAAGACGGCGAGCAGGTTCCCGGCCACGGTCTCGACCCGTTCGATGCGCGCCTGGGCGGGGTGGACCGGATCGAGGCCCGGCGCGGACTCCTCATTGGAGCCGGTCTCCACGGGTGGATCGGTCACGGCGAGTGGGGCTTCGATGGTCGCCGCACCGGCGAGAAGGGCAGCGCTCGCGAAGGCACCGAACAATCGACTCGCGACGCGACGGCTGGCCACCCAGCCACATTTACCAGAAACCGCCGGTCGGCGTTCAGCAGAGACCCTCAGTCCGCATTTGCCGGGAACCGCCCGATCGGCGCACGGCACGCACAAGGCCCAGCCAGGCGACGACTGGTCGGCGGCCATCCTGGCCACACTCGCCTACGGCGCGCACCGCTGATGTCCGCCGCTCTGGACGCGGCGCACGTGGACATGCGCGCCAGCCGCCGCGTGCTCATCGTCGCCGCGAATCGCGATGCGGTCGCCCGCCTGGTCGGCGATGCCCGAGGAAGCTACGCAGCGGCGAGCGCTTGCGGTGCCACAGCCGGGCCGGCTATTACGCACCACTGACCGTCACCGCCAACGACAGACGGTTCACGCCACCCTGAAACGGCATCCGCAAACTGCGAGATACCAAGGCGGGCAAGCTAATCCCAGCCTTGCCCAGCTACGGAAAGGTGGAGAGTGAACCTCCTCCCCAAGACCAAGATCGTGCTAGTCGGATCGCGCCTCATCCTGACCAAGGTCAATGAGGACGGCACCACCGCCCGCCACTATGACGGCACGATGGCAATGCAGTTCCGCTACACGATCGTGCCCGACTGCGAAGCTGATGCAATCTCGGACCGGTACTCGGAAAGCCTGCCCGCGAGCCAGGCCCTCTTGGGGCAGCTGCTCGGCGACATCGTCGAAACCACAATCGATGACGAACCGATCCGCCTGCGAGTGCAGAGCATCGATTGACAGGCAGGCGGGCGGCGCTGCCGGTCCGCGCCTCGACCATTCGAGGAGGACCGTCCATGGCCGTCCGCCGCACGACGACCCAGAAGGGCCTCGGTTGGAATATTGGTAGGAAGCCAATCACCAAGCAGTACCGTCTGATCGGCGGCGGCTCCGACCTGTGCCGCGAGAACTCGGCGCGATTCATCGAGGCCGACTTCGTCGAGCAGCTTCTTCCAGCGAAGACCGGTCGCGTTGGGCCACGAAGGACTCGGACGTCTGTACCCCGTTGTGGCGGAGGCAGATTTGCGTGTAGGTGGACCTGTCGGCGCGTGTGCGAACGCGGACTGTCGACATGTCGTAACCCCATGTGTCGGGGTGTCGGTCAGGTCCGTCGGCATCCCTCAATGTCCGCCATGTCGACCGCAACTGCCGACCGCGAGGTCAGACCCTCGAAAACAGGGTCTGACCTGCACGTTCTCAGCGGAAGCGGAGGGATTTGAACCCCCGGTCGCTTTCACGACGCTCGCTTTCAAGGCGAGTGCATTCGGCCGCTCTGCCACGCTTCCAGGCGATCGATCCTAACCGATGGCGTGTGCGGTCTGCCTCCCACTTCCGGTTCGGGTGGACCCGTCAGTCGAGATCGGCTGTCGCGGGGGCGCCGGCGCGGTGGTCGGCGGCCAGGTTCACCAGGTCCAGGGCGGCGGCCACGGCGACCAGCTGCTGGGGGGTGAGCAGATCCACGAAGAAGCGGCGCACCGCGGCGACATGGCCGGGTGCGGCGGCGCGCAGGCGCCGCATGCCCTCCTCGGTGAGCTGGGCCAGCACGCCGCGGCCGTCGTCCTCGCAGGCGATGCGGCGGACCATCTGCTGGGCCTCCATGCGGCGGATCTGGTGGGTGAGCCGGCTACGGGAGGAGAGCACGCCGTCGGCGAGATCACTCATGCGCAGCGAGCGCCCGGGCGCCTCGGACAGCTTCACCAGGATGCGGTAGTCGGCGAAGGACAGGTCGCAGTCGCGTTGTAGCTGCCGGTTGAGGTCGGCCATGAGCCGCTGGCTGCCGTCCATGTAGGCCCGCCAGGCGCGCTGCTGCTCCGGGGTGAGCCACCGCGGTTCGGCCCCGGCCCGGCCCCCGGCCACCGGCTCGTTGTTGTGACGGCGTTTGATCGCTCCTCCTCAGCTCGCGGCCCGGACGAACGCGTTCCCACAGCAGGATTCCTTCCGCCGGGACGGCCTAAACGCGATAGGTGGAGATCATGGTCCGGCTCAGGTCGTGCAGGCTGGTGCAGCCCGAAAGTCCCATGGCCGCATCGAAATCCGCGAGCAGGCAGCGCAGCGCGTGCCGTACGCCGTCGGCGCCGGCCAGGCCCAGGCCGTACACCCAGGGGCGGCCGTAGAGGACGGCCTTGGCGCCCAGCGAGAGCGCGATCATGACATCGGAGCCGGTGCGTATGCCGGAGTCGAACAGCACATCCGCGCGATCGCCGACGGTGGCCACGATGGTCGGCAGCGCGTCCAGCGCACCGACCGCCCCGTCCACCTGGCGGCCGCCGTGATTGCTCACCACCACCGCGTCCGCGCCCGCGTCCACCACCTGGCGGGCGTCGTCGGGGTGCAGCACGCCCTTCACCGCGATGGGCAGTTCGGTCCAGTCCCGCAGCCGGGCGATGTCGGCCGGGCGCAGACCGTGATTGCCGAACAGCCCGATCCAGGTGAGCACCGCGGCCCGCATCGCCTCCTCGCTCTCCTCCGGCGGGGCGCTGAGCTTGGCGCGGAAGACCGGATCGGACAGATAGTTGGCAATGCCCTTGCCCTGCAGGAACGGCAGGTGACCGAGCTGCAGGTCGCGCGGCCGCCAGCCCAGGCTGGGGGTGTCGGCGGTGACGACGATGGCCTTGGCGCCGGACTTCTCGGCGCGCTCGACGAAGGAGCGGGCCAGCTCCATGTCATTGGGCCAGTACAGCTGGTACCACCAGTCGCCGGCCCGCGCGCCGACCTCCTCGATGGTGGAGGAGGCGGCGGTGGACAGGCACATGCCGATGCCCAGTTCCCGGGTGACCTCGGCGACCAGGGTCTCGCCGCGCTCCTGCAGCAACCCCAGCACGCCGATCGGCGCGGTGAGAATCGGTGCGGCCAAACGGGTTCCGAGCACATCCACCGACAGGTCGCGCGCCCCGGGCCCGCTGGCGCCGCGCAGTATGCGCGGCAGCAGCCGGTACCGCTCGAAGGCGGCGAGATTGGCGTGTGCGGTGCGTTCGGTGGACGCGCTACCCGCCACATAAGCGAAAGCCGCCGGATCCAGTACCTCCCGAGCTTTCTCCTCCAGGCCTGCCGCCGTCATGGGTAGCGCCGGGACGATGCCCGCGAGGCCGGAGAGATAGATCTCGTTCTGGAAATCGACGAAACTGCTCATGCCCCGGAACGCTAGTACCTTCCACCCCTGTGCGGACGGGGGTCGAAGTTACTTTCTGCGGGCGTAACCTCTCCAGCCCGGACGTGCGGCGTTATCGGGGTTTACGCAGCGGCCCGGTTCAGCGCTTGCGGACACGGACCAGAGCCCGCGGCGCATCGGTCGCGATGAATCCGGACATCGCCATAGCCGCCAGGATGACCATGCCGCCGAGGACGGCCAGGGTGGTGATCATGGAGTCTCCTTTCGAATCCCTCCGCTCCACGGTGACGGCCGATGCTGAGAGGATGCTGGGCCCACGCCGAGGACGGCCTGACAGTAATCGGTGAGCTCCGGCCGTACGCTCGTTTTCATGTATGCGGTGACGCTCGACGGATTCGGTGGGCCCGAGGTCATGAAATGGGCGCAGGTGGACGACCTGCCCGCGCCCGGACCGGGCGAGGTTGCGATCGATGTGGTGGCCGCGGGGGTGAATCGCGCGGACCTGCTGCAGCGCCAGGGTTTCTATCCGCCGCCGCCGGGAGCCAGCGAGATTCTGGGCCTCGAAGTGTCCGGGGTGGTCGCGGAAGTCGGTCCGGGCGTGCGGGATTGGCGGGCCGGGGATCCGGTGTGCGTGCTGCTGTCCGGCGGCGGCTACGCCGAGCGGGTGGTCGCGCCCGCGACCCAGCTGCTGCCCGTGCCGGAGGGACTGGATGTGGCCGCGGCGGCGGCGCTGCCCGAGGTTGCGGCCACGGTGTGGTCCAACCTGGTGATGACCGCGGGCCTGCACAGCGGGCAGTTGCTGCTGATTCACGGGGGCGGCAGCGGAATCGGCACCCACGCCATCCAGGTGGCGCGAGCGCTGGGCGCGCGGGTCGCGGTCACGGCGGGTTCCCAGTACAAGCTGGACCGGTGCGCCGAATTGGGTGCGACGGTGCTGATCAATTACCGCGAGCACGATTTCGTGACCACGCTGCACAGTGAATATCCGGGCGCGGACATCATTCTCGACAATATGGGCGCGGCGTATCTGGAGCGGAATGTCCAGGCGCTCGCCGAGGACGGGCACCTGGTGGTGATCGGCCTGCAGGGCGGGGTCACCGCGGAATTGAATCTGGGCGCGTTGCTGGGCAAGCGAGGATCGATTCACGCCACCAATCTGCGGCGCCGCCCCGAGACCGGGCGCGGATCGAAGTCGGAGATCATCACCGAGCTGCGCCGCCACCTGTGGCCGCTCATCTCCGACGGGACCGTCGTGCCGGTGGTGTCGGCGGAGGTGCCGGTCACCGACGCCGCCGAGGCCCATCGCCTGCTGGATTCCGCCGAGACGGTCGGCAAGGTGATCCTGCAGATCCGCGAGCTCTAGGTGTCCAGCGCCGCCAGCGCGCGGCCCAGCTGGTCGATCTCGAATTTCGTTGTGTAGGGCGCGAGTCCGACGGTCACGGCGCCGCCTTCATCATTGACGCCCAGCGCGTCGAGCAGGCGGCTGCCGCCGTGGGAGCCGCTCAGCGTGCCGATGCGGGCGTCGGCCAGCTTGGCCGAGACCTTCTCGGCCTGCGTGCCCGAGATGGTGAAGCTCACCGTCGGGATGCGGGTGGAGGCGCGGCCGATGACGGTCAGGTTGGGGATGGTGTCGAGCACGGACATCAGGTGCTCGAAGAGATGGTCGTGATAGTCCTGCAGGGACGTGATCGACAGTTCCAGGCGCTCGCGCCGGGTGCCCTCGGCGCGCTCGTCGAGCGAGGCCAGGTAGTCGATGGAGGTGGTGAGGCCGGCCAGCAGGGCGTACTGGTGGCCGCCCACCTCGAGCCGTTCCGCGCCCTTGGCATATGGGTTCAGCGACATGGACGGGATGCGGTCCAGGAACGCGGGATCGCGGAAGACCAGCGCGCCGATCTGCGGACCGCCCCAGGCGGGCGCGCTCAGCGCGATCACGTCGGCATTGAGTTCGTCGATGTCGAGAAGCGCGTAGGGCGCGGCGCCGAAACAGTCGGCGACCAGCAGGCCGCCGACCTCGTGCACGCGGTCCGCGGCCACCCGCACCGCGGGCGCGGAGCCGACGATGGGTGAAGCGGCGGTCAGCGCTACCAGCCGGGCAGTGGGTCCGATCAGCTCCTCGAACTGCCAGGCCGGCATCTCGCAGGTCTCGATCTCCACTTCCGCCCAGCGCACGTGCGCGCCATAGCGATTCGCTATCCGCAGCCACGGCGCGACATTCGCCTCGTCATCCAGACGCGACAGCACGATCCCGGTGCCCAGACCCAGCCGGGAGCTCAGCGATTCGGCCAGCCAGGCCAGCAGCACCGCGCGATCGGGTCCGAGCACCACGCCCGCCGGATCGCCGCCGACGAGGTCGGCAACGGCCTCGCGCGCGGCCTCCAGGATCGCGGCGCTGCGCTTGGCCGCGCCGTGCCGATTGCTGTGCGAGAAGGCGGAGGTCCGGAAACCTGTTGAGACGGCCCGGGATACCGAATCCGGGACCAGCATGCCCGCTTGCGGGTCGAGGTGGATCCAGCCGTCGCCCAGGGACGGTATGAGGCCCCGCACCCTTGCGACGTCGTAAGTCATGGTGGCCACTCTAAAGGGAGAGGGCACAACAAGGTAACGGTAGGGAGGGAAGCAACCTTCGAGGACCAGGACGACCTGCGTCTACCGTACAAACTGGACGGGGCTGTATTTGATTTGCCCCTCCGCTTCGCTCCGGGGCGGGTTCGCGGCCCCCGAGGTCTCGATTCTTCCCTCCTCCGCTCCTCCGCTTCGCTCTCCCGCTCCAAGGCGGAGGTCTGTTCCAGCCGCAGTCCAGAATCGAGCGCTCCGCCTCCCCGCGCTTGGCCGCGAACCACCTCGACTTGTCCCTTCGTGTCGCATCTTCGGCGTGTTACGAACTTGGGGCGGCGCTTAGCGGGTTCGGGGGAAGTTCGGCAGGATGGGGGGCATGACGCAATCGGATGGGGTTCCGGAATCCATCGTCGTGATCGGCCCCGAGGGAAAGCCGCTGTTCATCCCGGCGGCGGCGCAGATCGGCGGGGACCCGGTGGAGATCACCGGACAGGTTGTCGGTGAGGATCTTTCGGGCGAGTCGGGCGACGCGCACGACAAAGAGGAGTCGCTCGCCGACATGGTGGAGCAACCAGCGAAGGTCATGCGCATCGGCACCATGATCAAGCAGCTGCTCGAAGAGGTCCGGCACGCACCGCTGGACGACGCCTCCCGCACCCGGCTGCGCGAAATCCACCGCACCTCCATCCGCGAGCTGGAAACCGGCCTGGCCCCGGAACTCCGCGAGGAGCTCGAGCGGCTGGCGCTGCCCTTCACCGACGACACCGTCCCCTCCGACGCGGAACTTCGCATCGCCCAAGCCCAGCTGGTGGGCTGGCTGGAGGGTCTGTTCCACGGCATCCAGACCGCGCTGTTCGCTCAGCAGATGGCCGCGCGCGCCCAGCTCGAGCAGATGCGCCAGGCGCTGCCCCCGGGCATGAGCCACGGCGACTCGCGCGGCCAGCAGAATCCCGGCGGCGGCCAGTACCTCTGAATCAACTGTTCGGACGCGTACGCCGTGAGTTCGCGGCACAAGCGCGGGGAGGCGGAGCGCTCGTTCTGGTCTCCGGCTGGAACAGACCTCCGCCTTGGGAGCGGGGGAACGAAGCGGAGGAGTGGAGAAGGGAAGAACGAGACCTCCAGCGCCGCGAACCCGCCCGTAGCGAAGCGGAGGGCAAAATAATTCGGCTAAGGTCGGGTGCTGTGCCTGCTGCTGCTCCCCCCGACTCGGCGATGACCGACGTGCGCCCGGACAATGAACCGGTACCGCTCGTGTCGGACTCCCAGTCCTTCGGTCGCGCATTCAAGGATTTCCGCGACGGATTCTCCCAGCGTGAGCTGTGGCTGGCGCTCGGCTGGCAGGACATCAAGCAGCGATACCGGCGCTCGGTGCTGGGTCCGTTCTGGATCACCATCGCCACCGGTTTGCAGGCGGCCGCGATGGGTGTCCTCTACGCCACCCTCTTCGGGCAGTCGCTGAGTTCCTATCTGCCCTATGTGACTGTCGGCCTGATCGTCTGGAATGTGATCAATGCCAGCATTCTCGAGGGCTCGGATGTCTTCATCGCCAATGAGGGCCTCATCAAACAGCTGCCGTCGGCACTGAGCGTGCACGTGTACCGCCTGGTGTGGCGGCAGTTCCTGTTCTTCGCGCACAACCTGATCATCTACGTGGTGATGGTGGCCGCCTTCAGCATCTGGCGGCACCTGCACTGGTCGGCCCTGCTCGCGATTCCGGGTCTGCTGCTGCTGTTCCTCAATGCCATCTGGGTGACGATCGTGTTCGGCATCTTCAGCACCCGCTACCGCGATCTGGCGCCGATCCTGGGCAGCACCACGCTCATGCTGTTCGTCCTCACTCCGGTCATGTGGAAGACCTCGTCGCTCTCGGGCACCGCGAGCGATCGCGCCAAGCTGGCCGAGCTCGTCCCCACCTTCCACTATCTGGAGATCGTGCGCGCGCCCCTGCTGGGCGACCCGATCCACCTGCGCAGCTGGGTGGTGGTGCTGTCGATCACCATCGTCGGCTGGATAGTCGCGATACTGGCTATGAAGAAGTTCCGTTCCCGAGTCCCCTACTGGGTGTGAAGGCTCAATGACCGACCATGTGAGTATCGAGACCCAGAACGCGTGGGTGGAATTCCCGATCTTCGACGCCAAATCCCGATCGCTGAAGAAGGCGGTGCTCGGTTCGGCCGGCGGCGCCATCGGGCGCAATCAATCCGATGTGGTGGTCGTCGAGGCGCTGCGGGATATCACGCTGTCGCTGAAGGAAGGCGATCGAGTGGGCCTGGTCGGCCACAATGGCGCGGGCAAATCCACACTGCTGCGGCTGCTTTCGGGCATCTACGAACCGACCCGCGGCAGCGCGCGCATCCGCGGGCGGGTGGCTCCGGTCTTCGATCTCGGCGTGGGCATGGACCCGGAGATCTCCGGCTACGACAACATCATCATTCGCGGGCTCTTCCTCGGGCAGAGCCGCAAGCAGATGCTGGCCAAGATCGACGAGATCGCCGAGTTCACCGAATTGGGCGACTATCTGGCGATGCCGTTGCGCACCTACTCGACAGGTATGCGCGTCCGCCTGGCCATGGGCGTGGTCACCTCGATCGATCCGGAGATCCTGCTGCTCGACGAGGGCATCGGCGCGGTCGACGCGGAGTTCATGAAGAAGGCCCGGGTCCGGCTGCAGGAATTGGTCTCGCGCTCGGGCATTCTCGTCTTCGCCAGCCACTCCAATGAATTCCTGGCGCAGCTGTGCGATTCCGCGATGTGGATCGATCACGGGCAGATTCGCATGCAGGGCGGCATCGAGGATGTCGTGCGAGCCTACGAGGGCCCGGAGGCGGGTGATCACGTGGCGCAGGTGCTGCGGGATCTGGAACGTGAACGTGAACCGGAACGGAATCCCGCATGAGTGAACAGTCCGCCCCCGTCTACGGCGATGATGCGCACATCGTCGCCATCGTGGTCACGCACAAACGCCGGGAGCAGCTGGCCGAGTCACTGAAGGTGCTGGGCAGCCAGACCCGGCAGATCGACCACTTGATCGTGGTGGACAACGGCAATGAAGCCGAGGTCGGCGAGCTGGTGAAGCAGCAGCCCATGGAAACCACCTATGTCGGTTCGGAACACAATCTGGGCGGCGCGGGCGGGTTCGCACTCGGCATGCTGCACGCGCTCACCATGGGCGCGGACTGGGTGTGGCTGGCCGATGACGACGGCCGTCCCGACGGGCCGGACGTGCTCGCCACACTGTTCGATTGTGCCAAGCGGCACGGGCTGGTCGAGGTGTCGCCGGTGGTGGCCGATATCGACGACCCGGATCGGCTGGCCTTCCCGCTGCGCCGGGGCGTGGTGTGGCGGCGGCTGCGGTCGGAGCTGGGTGACGAGGACTTCCTGCCCGGGATCGCCTCGCTGTTCAACGGGGCGCTGATCTCGGCCGAGGCCGTGGACAAGATCGGTGTGCCGGATCTGCGGCTGTTCGTGCGTGGCGACGAGGTGGAGGTGCACCGGCGGCTGGTGCGTTCGGGGCTGCCGTTCGGCACCTGCCTGCAGACCGCGTACCTGCACCCGAACGGATCGGCCGAGTTCAAGCCGATTCTGGGCGGCCGCATGCACACCCAGTACCCGGACGATCCGATCAAGCGGCACTTCACCTACCGCAACCGCGGCTACCTGATGGCGCAGCCGGGCATGCGAAAACTGTTGCCGCAGGAGGTCGCCCGTTTCGGATGGTTCTTCCTGGTGCAGCAGAAGGATCCGGCCGGGCTCATGGAGTGGCTGCGCCTGCAGCGGATGGGCCGCCGCGAGCAGTTCGACAAGCCGAAATCCTGACCCGGAAAATACGTTGCACCGACGGGGACAGCCTGACAAGGTTGTCCCCGTTCTTGTTCGGCGCGGTCACCACGGTGACGGCATGAGGAGAGATGGGAGGTGGAGTTACGTGACGACGGCAGTGCGGATTGCCGTGCCCGGGCGAGTGTCCGCCCCACGCGCATCCACCTCGAATTCCTCTCGCTGAGTCCGTGATTCGGGCTCGGCCCGTCAAAGGACTCCACACATGTCTTCGGTCGATTTCGACCTGCTCGTTCCCTATGGCTGGAACGCCACCCTCGCCGCCGACTACCTGCCGCTGCCGGGTGACGATCTGATTCCGGCCCGCGTGATCCGCATGGATCGCAGTGAATGTGATATCGCGGCACCGCTCCCCACCGCCGACTACCAGAGCCGCCTGACGGCCGCGGTGGTGCGGGCCCGGCTCCCCCGCTCGGACTCCGAGGTCAGCGGGCTGTGCACCGGCGACTGGGTGGCCATCGACGCCGGGCGTACCGTACGCGCCCTGCTGCCCCGCCGCACCGCCATCGTCCGGGCCGCCGTGTCCGGGCAGCCCGATGCCCGCGCCAAATCGGCCGATCAGGTGCTGGCCGCGAACGTGGACACCGTGCTGGTGTGCACCGCCGGCGACGGGGATGTCGATCTCGGGCGCATCGAGCGGCTGCTCGCGCTGGCCTGGGAATCCGGCGCCCGGCCGACCGTGGTGCTCACCAAAGCCGATCTGGCGCACGATATTCCGATCGACGCCGTACGCTCCGCCGCGCCCGGTGTGACGGTGCTGGCGGTCAGTGCCGCCTCCGGGGCCGGGATGGACGTGCTGATGCCGCTGCTGTTCGGCACGGTCGCGCTGATCGGACCGTCGGGTGCGGGCAAGTCCACGCTCGCCAATGCGCTGCTCGGCGCGAAGGTCTTCGCCACCGACGCGGTGCGGGCGGGCGACAAGCGGGGGCGGCACACCACCGTGCACCGTGAACTACGCCCACTGCCCGGCGGCGGCACCCTCATCGACACCCCGGGGCTGCGGTCGGTCGGGCTCTGGAATGCCGCCGAGGGGCTCGCGCGGACCTTCAGCGATATCGAATCCCTGTCCGCGGACTGCCGTTTCGCCGACTGCGCGCACGAGACCGAACCGGGTTGCGCGGTGCTGGCGGCCATCGATGCGGGAGCCCTGCCCCGGCGTCGCCTCGACAGCTACCGCAAGCTCGGCCGCGAGAACGACTGGCTGGCCTCCCGCACCAACGCCCGCCTCCAGGCCGAGCGCAAGAAGGTGTGGAAGGACATCAACAAGAGCCAGCGGCGCATGTACAAGGAGCGCGGCGGCAAGCAGCACTGACCGGCGCGGCGCCCGGGGTGGCGGTATGACCACCCTGGGCGCTGCCTGGACGCACAGCCAGCTATATGCACCTTGTTGCATAGAGCCGATATCTGGCTTAATGTCCGAGATGCGAGAGTTCCGCCCCGCCGGGTCACCCGGGCGCGGATGATCGGACACGGGGCGACACAACAGCGGACAGGAGCGGATCCATGACCGAAGCATCGAAGCAGCTGGCGGGCCGGACCATGATCATGTCGGGCGGGAGTCGCGGCATCGGGCTGGAGATCGCCAAGCGGGCGGCGGCCGACGGCGCGAACATCACCATCATCGCGAAAACCGATGCGCCACATCCGAAATTGCCCGGCACCATTCATACCGCGGCTGCCGAACTGGAGCAGGCGGGCGGCACCGTGCTGAAGTACCTGGGCGATGTGCGCGACGACGAGGCGGTGGCGGACGCGGTCCGGCAGACCGTCGAGCGCTTCGGCGGCATCGACATGGTGGTGAACAATGCCTCGGCCATCGATCTGTCCCCCACCGAGTCCCTGCCGATGAAGAAGTACGACCTCATGCAGGACATCAACTGCCGGGGCAGTTTCCTGCTGTCCAAGCTCAGCATCCCGGCGCTGCGGGAATCCGCCGAGGCCGGTCGCAATCCGCACATCCTCACCCTGTCGCCGCCGCTGAACCTGGATCCGAAGTGGGCGGGCACGGCACTGGGCTACACCATCGCCAAGTACGGAATGTCGCTCACCACACTGGGTTTGAGCGAGGAACTGCGCAAGTACGGGATCGGCGTGAACTCGCTGTGGCCGCGCACCACCATCGCCACCGCGGCGGTGAAGAACCTGCTCGGCGGCGAGGAGATGGTCGCCACCTCACGCACGCCGGACATCTACGCCGACGCCGCCTACCTGGTGCTCACCTCGCCCGCCAAGGACACCACCGGCAACTTCTTCATCGACGACGAAGTCCTTGCCGCACACGGCATCACCGATCTCGACAAGTATCGCGTGGTGCCCGGCGACGGCCCGCTCACCACGGACCTGTTCCTCTGACCCCGCGCGGCTGCCTCGGCTGAGCTCGCTCAGCCGAGGCCGTTGGCCCGCGAGGCGGGGAGTTCGTCCAGCATCGGGTCGTGATCGGCTGGACGGCCACCGAGGGTGGCGGTCCGGAGCAGCCCGCGCCACTGAGACGAAACACGGCCCGGGACACGGGGTCCCGGGCCGTGGTCCCTCGAATATCTTGGCCTCTAGTCGATTCCGTAGAGGCGTTCCCAGTTCTCGCGACTGGTGAGTTCCGGCATGGCGGCTCGCCAGCGGCGCTGCAGGTCGGGGAGGTCCTTGCGGAGCTGACGGAGCACGCGGACGGTGCGGAGCAGCAGGCGGCGGGCGGTTTCCCTGTCGCGCACGCGGACCCGGACGCCGGACTGGGAGGCGTCGGTGACGACCACGTGGTTGAACAGGCCGACGTGCCACCAGTGGGCGTCCTCGCGGGTGACCGCGACCGGGCCGGGGATGACGCGGCCGGTCCACTGGTTGAGGGCGCGCTTGTAGAGCACCAGCAGCGGGTGGCTCGGCTCGCCGCCGGCGCGGCGAACGTGCAGGTGCGCGTTCGGGACCGAGGAGGTGGCGGCCGGATGCTTGACGGTCTCCGGGTAGTCCGAGCGTGAGCCGCGGGCCTTGGCCAGCGCCTCGATACCGCCGTCGCGCAGGATCTCCGGACCCCGCAGGTAGTCCTCGATGCCCTGCAGGGTGGTGTGCGCCAGGCCGTACTGCATGCCGACCAGGTACTCGCCGATCTCCCGGAGTAGCTGGCGGGTAATGGATTTCCCGTCCAGGTCGTGGTGCAGCGAGGAGACGATGAGCGAGTTGCGCGAGGAGAAGTAGCGCGCCCAGTCGTCGAAGTCCTTCCAGTAGAAGTCGGCGTGCCACACCGCGGCGTTGGGCAGGGTGACGGTGACGAAACCGTTCTCCCGCGCGCGCAGGCCGTATTCCACGTCGTCCCACTGGAAGAAGATCGGCACCGGCAGCCCGATCTTCTTGACCACCTCGGCCGGGATGAGGCAGGTCCACCAGGCCTGGTAGCCGGCGTCCACGCGGCGTTCCTGGTGCTTCTTGAGCATGGAGGTGTTGCGCAGCGCCTTGGCCACCTTCTGGCCGTGGCGCAGCTTGCCCAGATTCGTCTCCTCCGCACCGACATTCAGGTAGTCGGGGTTGAACAGGAACAGCATCTGCGCGCCCACCAGGGTGGGTTCCACGGTCAGATTGGCGAAGGCGTTGAGCCGCAGCACCGTTTCCGGCTCGCACAGGATGTCGTCGTCCATGAGGATGACGTCGGCGTGCTCGTTGGCGCCCGACACCTCGTAGAGGCCACGCGTGAATCCGCCCGCGCCACCGAGATTCGGCTGCCGGATGTAGCGCAGCCTGTCGCCGAACTTCGGCCGGGTCTCGGTGAACAGCGTCTGGTCCTGCACCAGGTCGGTGCCCTGGTCGACCACGTAGACGGCGTCGATGAGCGACAGCACGGTGGTGTCGGAGGCCAGGGCCGCAACGGTATTGGCGCAGTCCTGGGCGCGGTTGAAGGTGCAGATGGCGATGGCCACCGGGCGCACCTGTTCGGGCGCGGCCGCGCTCCACTCCAGATCGGTGATCACGGCCTCGCCGCCGAGGGCCTCGATCTCCAGCCACAGCGCGCCGCCGTCGATGTACATGTCCAGCGGTGCGCGCAGCACCACCCGGCCGGTCTCCTTGACCACGGCGGTGTCGACCACCCGGCGGTGTCCGGCGATATCGGACGCGGCCAGCCGGATCCGCACCTTGCCGGTCGCCTCGAGGGTCATCCCCACCTCGACCTCGGTCACCGTGGTCCAGCGCTGCCAGTAGGCGGCGGCGAAGCGCCCGAAGTAGGTATTGGTGTTGACCGACGCACCCTTTTCCAGGCGTAGCGTCTGCCGCTCACGGGTGACCTTGCCCTTGGCGACCGCGTACAGGTCGTCGCTGATCTTCGGCGCGGGTCCGCAGAAGATGCCGCGGGCCAGCACCAGCCGCTCCGGCGTGGTGAGTTCCGCGATCAGCGTGGCGGGAGCCTCCTCGACGTTCTCGCGGTCCTCGGTTTCGGTCACGGCCTGCCCAGCCGACGCATCCATGAATCCCTCGACATCCTTTGAATACTTAAGACACCGGCTCATCCGACGTGGTCGCACCGCCACTGTCACTGTCTTGCTCGGCGGGGCGAGAATATCAGTGCCTATTGGCCTCCGCTTCGCTCCGGCGGGTTCGCGGCCCTGCAAGCTCGATTCTTCCCTCCTCCGCTCCTCCAAGGCGCAGGTCTATGGAGCCGTTCGCTCCCCCGCTCCGAGCGCGGGGAGGCGGAGCGCAGTCCAGAATCGAGCCGGGCCGCGAACCTTCGGTGATCAAGCGTCATTCGTTCCAGAGGATGGATTGGTGAAGACGAATTTCCCGTAGGCCCAGAATCGGAAGCCCATGGCCACCGCCTGGCCGATGAGTGTCCCGGAAACGTTGTCCGCCAACGGACTGTCCTGCCCGAGAACGTAGCGTGAAAATCCGAGACACCCCAGCTGCAGGCCGATGGCCAGCACATTCAGCAGCGCGTAGACGAGGATGTGCCGCGCCCCGGTATCGCCCCGGTGATCGGAGTAGGTCCACCACTTGTTGCCGAAATAGGTGACCACCGTGGCCACCCCGATGGAGATGATCTTGGCGACCAGCGGGGCGTGGAACAGAGGGCCCTCGCCGCCGAGGAAGACCAGCAGGTTGTAGGTGCCCGCATCGACCACGAAGCCGATCGCGCCGACCACCAGAAATGCCCCGCCCCGCTGCAGCAGGGCACGGACCTTGCCGGTCAGAGAGGCATTCGGGGTGGGTTCATCCACCGCCGTGGACTCGTTCGCAGGCACCGGCCGACGGTACCGTAACCCGCCGCACCCCTATACCTGTGAAGGTCGGGTACCCTCCCGGTGTTCATATTCGCCTCCGATCAGAGGATTGACCGGGTGGACTCCACCGAGCTTCGTATTGCCGCCATTGTGCCGTGCCACAACGAAGAGGCCGCCGTCGCAAAGGTCGTCACCGACCTCAAGGCCGCCGTCCCGGGCATAGTCGTCTACGTCTACGACAACCTGAGCACGGATGCGACCGCCGAGAAGGCGCGCACGGCCGGGGCGATCGTGCGGACCGAGAACCGCAAGGGCAAGGGCAATGTGGTGCGGCGCGCCTTCGCCGACATCGAGGCCGATGTCTACCTGATGGTCGACGGCGATGACACCTACGACGCCGCCGCGGCCCCCGAGATGATCCGCACCCTGCTGGCGGGTCCGTACGACCACGTGCTGGGCGTGCGCCGTGAGGTCGAGGCGGGCTCGGCGTACCGGGCCGGGCACGAGACCGGCAACAAGATCCTCAATGGCGTGGTGGGCAAGGTCTTCGGTGAGAACGTCGAGGACATGCTCAGCGGCTACCGGGTCTTCTCCCGCCGATTCGTGAAGTCCTTCCCGGCGGTGTCGCGGGAGTTCGAGATCGAGACCGAGCTGACCGTGCACTCGCAGCACCTGGGGGTCCCCCAGACGGCGGTTCCGGTCGGTTTTCGTGATCGGCCCGCCGGCAGCGAATCCAAGCTGCGCACCTACAGCGACGGCTTCAAGATCCTGCGCCTGATCATCGGCCTGGCCCGGCACGAGCGACCGGTCGCCTTCTACGGGCTGTTCGGCACGCTGGCCTGGATCGTCTCGGTCATCCTCATCACGCCGATCGTGATCGAGTTCTATGAGATTCACCAGGTCCCGCGGTTCCCGACGCTGTTCCTCGGCTTCACGCTGCTGCTGCTCGGCAGCCTGGCCTGGACCGCCGGCCTGATCCTGGACGGCATCCGTCGCTCCCGGCACGAGGCCGCCCGCCTGATGTACCTGCGTTATTCGGCGGTCGGCGAGACCGGCCCCGATGCCCGGCCGGGCGGTTCGCCGCGATGACGGTGCGGCTTGCCGGGCAGAATCCCGACGGCAAAGCAGAATCGGACACCGTGGTTACCGAAGTTGACGACAGCACGACCATCACGACACCGGAACCGGCCGCTCCCGCGCCGAAGACGGCGGGGCTGCGGCGCGCGGTGATCGGCGTCGAGCGGCGGTTCGGTTCGGCCGCCGTGGTTTTCGTGCTGATCGCCGGCATCTTCGGCGCGGTGTGGTCGGTGCTGACGCCCCCGTTCTGGGGCCACGACGAGATCACCCAGTTCGGCCGGGCCTACCAGGTCGCGCACGGCGGCTTTCTGCCCGAGAAGATCCACGACGATCGCGGCCCGGCGTGGGGCGGCGACGTGCCGGTCAGCATCGACGCGCTGATGAACTACGCCTTCAACGACTATCAGGACAATCCGGATGAGCCGGAGCCCATGGTCGCGGATCCGCACGCCTACGACCAGCTCGGCGGGGCCGCGGTCTCCGATCAGACCAAGCAGGTGTGGTTCACCAATACCGCTGCCTATTCCCCCGTTCCGTACCTGCCGCCCGCCGCGGGCATCCGCATCGCCGAGACCTTGGACCTCAGTGTCGGCGGCATGGTGCTGGCCACTCGCTGGGCCGGGCTGATCGCCTACCTGGTGATCGTCGGTTTCGCGCTGCGCGTGCTGCGCGGGCACCGGGTGCAGTGGCTGGCCTTCACCGTCGCGGTGCTGCCCATCGCGCTGTTTCAGGCCGGGACCGTCACCGCGGACACCGTCACCAATGCGCTGGCCCTGCTGGTGTCGGCGCTGGTGGTGAAGGGCCTGTTCCTCGGCGAGCGGCTCACCCGGCCGGAGACGGTGGCCGCGCTGGCCACCACCGTGCTACTGCCGGTGTGCAAGCCGACCTATGTCCTGATCGCCATGCTCACCGTGCTCATCCCGGTGCGCCGCTTCGGCTTCGGCGGCACCGAGCGAATCGCCGTGTGGCAGCGGGTGCTGCCGTGGGTGGCCGCGGGCGTCGGCGCGATCTCGTTCGCGGTGTGGATGAAGATCGCCGCCCCGACCGGTGACGGCATGAGCCTGATGCGGCCCGAGAAGCAGTGGGGCACGGTGCGTCCGGGCGACCAGCTGCACGGCATCCTCACCGACCCGGTGCACTTCCTGCAGATATTCGGCGACAGCATCGCCCGCCGCGACCAGCTCTGGTTCACCCAGTTCTTCGGCGCGCTCGGCTTCTCCTATGTCGAGGTGCCCGCGCTCACCATCCTGGCGAGCCTGCTGGCCTTCACCATGAGCATCGGTGCGGCCGAGCGCTTCCCGGCGCGCGGTGCGGACCGCGCGCGCACCTGGCTGGTGCTGCTGACCGTCGCGGCCAGCGTGGCCATGATCTACGTGACGCTGTACATGTCCTTCACGCCGGTCGGTTACTTCATCATCGACGGGGTGCAGGGCCGCTACTTCGTGCCGCTGGCGGTGCTGGGCCTGGCGGTGGTGCTGCGCTGGATGCCGCTGCGGCTCACCGACGCCGCGGGCCGGGTCCCGGTGCGCGGCGCGGCGATCACGGTGGTGACGGCCACCTCGGTCGCGCTCATCGCAGCGGTGATCAAGTATTCGACTATCGTCTGGGGATGACCCGCTGGGGAGTCCGATGGCATCGATGGTCACGGACGCGGCGAATTGCCGTGGTGTTGCTGATCATTGTCGCCATCCTGCTGACTCCCGTCGCGGCGGCCGCAGTGTTCCTGCGCCTGCAGGACGCCGGCACCCTGCGGGACGATACCCGCACCCGCGGCCACGACGCCGTCTGGCTGGGGCACGCCTGGGTCGACGGCCGTAAATCCGACGCCGATATCGCCCAGCTGGGAATTCTGCTGGCGGAGACCGGAATCAAGGATCTCTACGTGCACACCGGGCCGCTCGACAATGACGGCACGCTGTCCCCCGGGCTCTATCCACAGGCCCGCTGGTTCCTCGGGGCCGTGCATCGGACACTGCCCGGAATTCGCGTACAGGCGTGGCTCGGAGATGTGCTCACTCCCGAATTCGACGGTCTGAATGCCGATGATCCGAGGACTCGCGATCATGTCGTCACGACATCGTCGCAGGTACTCGATCTCGGATTCGACGGTATTCACTTCGATTTCGAACCGGTGCGCTCGGGATCGGGCGGCTATACCACCATCCTGGATGAGGTCCGCGCCGTCACTTCGGCCCGGCACGCACTGCTGTCGGTCTCCGCTCCGGTTATCGATCCGCTACCCGGATTGCATTCGCTCGGCGTGGCCTTGTTCGATCACGGGAAATGGTGGTCACAAGCCTATTTCGCGGAGGTTGCCCGGCGGGTGGATCAAATCGCCGTCATGTCCTATGACACCGCCATGCCGACCCGCGCACTGTACGGCGGATATGTCGCCCAGCAGACCGGTCTGGCCCTGCAGGTCACGCCGCCCGGCACGGATCTGCTCATGGGGCTGCCCGCCTTCCGGGCCGAGAACCCGGCCCATCACGGTGCGGCCGAGACCGTCGCCGCCGCGCTGCGCGGCGTGCGCCTGGGGCTGGGCCGCACCGCGCGGGACCGCGGGGCATTCGGGGTCGCGCTCTATGTGGATTTCGCGGCCACTCAACAGGATTGGGCGGATTACCGGCAGGACTGGGCCTAGTTCGCGGTCCGGCCGCAGCGGCTAGATGACCTTTTCGCCCGCGGCGATGTAGGCGGATTCGGTCTCGGCTTTCTGTGGACGCCACCAGGATTCGTTGTCGCGGTACCAGTCGATGGTGGCCGCGAGGCCCTGGCGGAAATCACGGTACCGCGGCTCCCAGCCGAGTTCGGTGCGCAGCAGGGAGGCGTCGATGGCGTAGCGCAGATCGTGGCCGGGACGGTCGGTGACATGATCGAAATCGTCTGGGGCACGGCCGAATGCCTCCAGGATCAGCTCCACCACGGACTTGTTGTCGCGCTCGCCGTCCGCGCCGATCAGATAGGTCTGACCGATGCGCCCGCGTTCCAGGATTTCCCAGACCGCGCTGTTGTGGTCGTCCACGTGGATCCAGTCGCGCACCTGGTGACCAGCGCCGTACAGGCGGGGGCGGACACCGTCGATGAGATTGGTGATCTGCCGCGGGATGAACTTCTCCACATGCTGGTATGGCCCATAGTTGTTGGAGCAGTTGGAGATCGTGGCCCGCACCCCGAACGACCGCACCCAGGCGCGGACCAGCATGTCGCTCGAGGCCTTGCTGGCCGAGTACGGACTCGACGGGTTGTAGGGGGTGTTCTCGCCGAATGCCGAGGGGTCGTCGAGTTCCAGATCGCCGTACACCTCGTCGGTGGAGATGTGGTGGTAGCGCACCTGATGGCGACGCACCGCCTGGAGCAGCGAATAGGTGCCGACAATATTGGTCTGGACAAACGGCCACGGGTCGGCCAGCGAATTGTCGTTGTGTGATTCGGCGGCGAAATGCACCACCGCGTCCACACCACCCACCAGGCGGTCCACCAGCGCGGTGTCGGCGATGTCGCCGTGCACGAACTCGATTCGGTCCGCGACCGGGTCGAGTGAGGCGCGGTTGCCCGCATAGGTGAGTTTGTCCAGCACGGTGACATGCACGCCGGGACGTGCAGTCACGGTCTGGTGAACGAAGTTCGCGCCGATGAACCCGGCGCCGCCGGTTACGAGCAGTCGCACAAGGAAACACTACGTCGGCCGGGGCGTCCGCCCGCGATGGGTACGGGAAGTTGCCTTCTTTACACCAGCCGGGCGGTCGTTGTGCGCGGAATCGGACATCCGGTTGAAACAAACGCACGTAATTGAAAGGCGGCCGCTCGGTCGAAATCTCGCAATTCCACGGTCCTTCCGCGACATTCGTGCGACCAGCGTCACGACTATCCACACGACGTGTGTGACCTTCCTCACACAGACTGCTCCGGGTAACGATCGGGCGGATCGTATATCTGCGTCAAAACCTTTCCCTTGCAGCGCGTTTCCACTACCTTGCAGACCGCACGATCGACTTGGTGAACAAAATTTGAACGGACGGACACGATGGGTTCACCGCTCGTTAGCTGTTCTCCATTTCGATTCGTCGTGTCCCCCCGAGCTCTTCGATGAGGTTTCTACAAATGCTGATGAGGAAATTCGCCGCCACCGCAGCGCTGGCCGTCGCTGCCCTTGGCATCACCGCCGGTACCGTGAACGCTGCTCCGGCCGCCGATGACAACAACGCGATCAACTACGCCGTGACGCAGGATGGCAGCACCAGCACCCTGCACACCGACGGTGGCTCGCTGGTCATCGAGAACGGCAACCTGGAGCTCAAGGCCGCCAACGGCACCGTTGTTGCCGGCATGCCGCTCTCGTTCCGGGTCGACAACTTCTCGTTCCCGATCGCCGCGCAGATTAGCGACGACCACACCGCGACCGTCACGCCGCAGTTCGACCTGGACCACGCGACCTACGCGCCCAAGGACGTCGCCCTCCCCTACGAGGACCAGGCTCCCTGGAAGTCGGACTACGACCGTGAACAGGCTGCCTGGAACCGCTTGAAGGACACCATCTCCACCGGCGCCACCATCGGCACCGTGGTCGGTGGTATCGGTGGTGCTGCCCTGGGTTGCGTCATCGGCGGCGTCGTGTTCGCCACCGCCACCGCCCCGCTGGCCACCATGTTCGGTGCCGGCCCGCTGGCCGGCTGCCTCATCGGCGCCTCGACCGTCGGCTTTCTGGGCACCCTGGCCGGCCAGGTGTTCGTGACCGCGCCGGTCGCGATCGCCGCCGCGATCCAGTACTTCTCCACCATCAACGAGCCGCACATCCAGTCCAAGTAAGCGGCCCGCTGCATCACGAAACCCCCGCCCGGATCATCCGGGCGGGGGTTTCGCCGTTCTCCTGGAACCACTGCGGCGAAACAGATGTGGGGCCCGAGATCGGCGCCCCGAGCCCCACATCATCAATCAGGCTGCACCCCACCCGAATCGATCGGGCCGCACCCGTCCGATCACGCCGTGCGGGCGACCTGCCCGGCCTCGATGCGGTCGCGGACGAAGCGGGCCACGTGGGCCAGGGCGGCCCGGCTCTCCGGCATGGCGGGGAAGATGGCCATGAAGGCGTGTACCTGGCCGCGCCAGATCTCGAGCGTGGCGGGCACGCCGGCCTGGGCCAGGCGCTGGGCCATGATCTCGCTGTCGCGGCGCAGCACCTCGTCCTCGGCGACGATGAGCAGCGCGGGCGGCAGGCCCGCCAGCACATTGTTGACCGGCGACAGCCGCGGATCCAGGCGGCCGTTCACCTCGGCGCCCAGCTTGATCACCGATTCCAGTGTGGACAGCGGAATCAGCGCGTCGCGGCGGTAGTTGGGGTGGGCGCGCTTCTCGGTGCAGTCCAGATCCAGTGCGGGGCACATCCCGACCAGTCCGGCGGGGACGGGCAGCCCGGCGTCGCGGGCCCGCAGGGCGGTCGCGAAGGTCATGTAGCCGCCCGCGGAGTCGCCGGCGAACACCACCTTCGAGGCCGGGACGCCGTGCGCCAGCAACCATTTGTAGGCCGTCAGGCAGTCGGCGACGGATCCGGCGATATCGGTCTCGGGCAGCTGCCGGTACTCCACGCTCACCACCGGCAGCCCGGTGCGCCGGGCGATAGCCGCGACCACGGGGCGGTGGGTGTCGAGCCCGCACAGAAAGAAACCGCCGCCGTGCATGTACAGGACCGCGCCGTCGCGCAGCGCCTTGCGGGCCCCGGCCGGCCGCACGATCTCCATGCGGAAGCCATTGAGCCGCACCTGTTCCCGCTCCACTCCCCGCGGAGCCGGGCGCAGCTTGGCCAGGCTGTTGATGACGGTGCTGGCCACCGGCATGGATGCCACGGTGACCGGCACCAGCTCGCCGGCCGGACGGATCATGGTGCGAGCCACCACTGTCAGGGCACGGGCGGCGGCACTGGTCCGGTTCGGGTTCTGGACGGGGACGTCCTCGTGGGCCGTTTCGTTGACAGGCCGTTCGTGAGCCATCGCGGGCCGTTCGTGAGCCATCGCGCACCTACCTCGTTGTTGGCGCGCCGAGCCGTTCGTCCGGAGCGACCGATACGTTGGCTCGGCACCCGGCGCGCGAGAGTCGGCGCTGACATCTCACATAGCGTTGTTTCAGAACACCATGAGAACGTGACCTACGCAACAGTTATCGCCGTATTGGCGTCACCGTAAACGCCCGTGATCGATTCGAAGTCCAGTCGGAACCTGACCGCCGCGCTCAGCCATGGAACTGGCAGACTGTCGAGACATGCGCGGAATCATCCTGGCCGGGGGCACCGGATCGCGGTTGCACCCGATCACGCGCGGGGTGAGCAAACAGCTGGTCCCGGTGTACGACAAACCGATGGTGTACTACCCCCTGTCCACCCTCATGCTGGCGGGGATCCGGGACATCCTGGTGATCACCACTCCCGAGGACGCCGACGCCTTCACCCGCCTGCTCGGCGACGGCAGCCGGTTCGGCGTGTCCATCTCATATGTGGTGCAGCCGGAACCGGACGGGCTGGCCCGCGCCTTCGTGCTGGGCGCCGATCACATCGGCGCCGAGAGCGCCGCGCTGGTGCTGGGCGACAACATCTTCCACGGCCCGGGCCTGGGCACCCAGCTGCAGACCTTCCACGACCTGGACGGCGGCGCGGTCTTCGCCTACCGGGTCTCCGATCCCACCGCCTACGGCGTGGTCGAATTCGCCGAGGGCCGGGCCATTTCCATCGAGGAGAAGCCCAAGGCGCCGCGCTCCAACTACGCGATTCCGGGGCTGTATTTCTACGACAACGACGTGCTCGCCATCGCGCGCGATCTGAAGCCGTCGGACCGCGGCGAATACGAGATCACCGATATCAACCGCGCCTATCTGGAGCAGGGCCGGCTGCACGTGCAGGTGCTGGCCCGCGGCACCGCCTGGCTCGACACCGGTACCTTCGACTCCCTGCTGGACGCCGCCAATTACGTGCGCACCATCGAGGAGCGGCAGGGCCTCAAGATCGGCGTGCCGGAGGAGGTGGCCTGGCGGCTCGGCTTCATCAGCGACGATGAGCTCACCGGGCTGGCCGAACCCCTGGTGCGCTCGGGCTATGGAAAGTACCTGCTGGGCCTGCTGGACCACGGGCGAAGCTGGGAGTAGGTAGGCATGCGGATTCGGGAACTGTCGGTGCCGGGCGCGTGGGAGTTCGCGCCCCGGCTGCACGGAGACGAGCGCGGCGTCTTCTACGAGTCGTTCAAGGCCTCGGAATTCGAGAAGGCGGTGGGACGGCCCTTCGACCTGCTGCAGGTCAATATCTCCACCTCCGCAGCGGGTGTGCTGCGCGGCATCCACTACACCGAGAATCCGCCCGGGCAGGCCAAATACGTGACCTGTGTGCGCGGGGCGTTCCTGGACGTGGTGGTGGACCTGCGCCGCGACTCCCCCACCTTCGGCAGCTGGGACGCGGTTGTCATCGACGATGTGGAGCGCAAGTCGGTGTTCCTGGCCGAGGGCCTGGGGCATGCGCTGCTGTCGCTGGAGGACGACTCCACCGTCAACTACCTGTGCTCACTGGAGTACTCGCCCGAATTCGACCGGGACCTGGACGCTTTCGACCCGGACCTGGCCATCGAGTGGCCGGCCGTGGGCCGCAACGGCGAACCGCTCACCTTCGTCCGCTCGGACAAGGACGCGGCCGCCCCCCGCCTGGCGGATTTGAAACTGCTGTCCCGCCTCCCCGGAACTTCAACGGACGGCTGAGAGCCGTCGCCCGTCCCACACCCGTGCCAGGCGGTCGGTGCCAACCCGACTCTGGACGTCCCCGGCGGGTTACCCGGATCCTTACGAAATCAGTTGTTACGTCACCGGGGCGCACCGCGTAATGCGGTGCGCCCCGGTATTTTTCGAAGGCTACGCCCGTGTGAGCTGCGGGCGGAACCATCTGTGTCAACCGACCAGTTCGACCTCCAGGTCACGGGTCTCCTGGCGGCGAGCCCGCAGCCTGGGGAGGAACACGGTCAGGGCGACCAGGGCGCCGACGATCGACACACCGGCGGCGAATTCCAGGCCGGGACGGTAGGTGTCGAGCATGGCCGCGGGGGTCGGGTGGCTCGGCACGCTCGAGGTGACGATGGCGGTGGTCACCGCGAGCACGATGGCCGCGCCGACCTGCATGGCGGTCTGCAGCACACCGGCCGCCAGGCCCTGCTCGTCATCGTCGATGCCGCTGGTGGCCTGAATATTGATGGCCGGGAACCCGACCCAGCCGATGCCGACCAGCAGCACCGCGGGCAGCAGCACGGTCAGGTAGGACGGCGCGGTGTCGATGCGCAGGTACAGCAGGTAGCCCACGGCCATGATCACCATGGTGATCGCGATGATCGGGCCGGTGCCGAAGCGATCGACCAGCTTGTCGGAGACGAAGGCCGAGGCGACCACCAGCAGACCGACCGGCAGCAGCGCCATCGACAGCTTCAGCGGCGACCAGCCGAGAGTGTCCTGCAGATACAGCGTGGTGATGAACTGCCAGCTGAAGTACGAACCGGCGACCGCGATGATGGCCAGGCTGGCCCGGACCAGGGTGGGCTTGCGCAGGATGCCGAGGCGCACCAGCGGGTAGCGCACCTTGCTCTCGGCGTAGACGAACGCCGCACCCAGCACGGCCACCGCGACGAACGATCCGATGGTGCGGGCCGAGCCCCAACCCGCCTGCGGCGCGGAGACCACGGTGTAGACGAGCAGCAGCATGGTGGCGGTGGACAGCAGCGCGCCGATCAGGTCGTGTCCGCCCTCCTCGGCGGGCTTGTCCTTGGGGACGAGGAAATACGCGGAGACCAGCGCGGCGAGGGCCACCGGAACCGGGAGCAGGAAGGTCCAGCGCCAGCCGAGGCCGGTCATCAGGCCGCCGAACAGCAGGCCCATGGAGTAGCCGCCGGCGCCGAAGACGGTGTAGATGGACAGCGCCTTGTTACGGGCGGGGCCCTCTTGGAAGTTCGTGGTGATGATGGAAAGACCGGTCGGCGCGGTGAACGCGGCGGCCAGGCCCTTCACGAAGCGGGTCAGGATGAGCAGCCCCGGCGAGCTGACCAGAGCGCCCGCGAGCGAGGCCAATGCGAAGACGGCCAGGGCGATCAGGAAGACCTTGCGGCGGCCCAGCAGGTCGGCGGTGCGGCCGCCCAGCAGCAGCAGGCCGCCGTAGCCCAGCACGTATCCGCTGACCAGCCACTGCAGGGTGGAGGTCTGAATGTCGAGTTCGGTGCCGATCGACGGCAGCGCGACGCCGATCATCGACACGTCGAGGCCGTCCAGGAACAGCACGATGCACAGGGTGATGAGCATGCCCCAGAGCCGGGCGGTCCACTGCGTGGTGTCGGCCGCGGTGCTCACTGCGGGGCGGATGTCGGTGGAAGTCACGAGAAGCGACAGTACATGCGCATGCATCAAATGCACAAGCAACTAATGCAGTTGCATGGGTTCAGCGAGCAGACTAGGATGGCCGCATGCCGAAGCCGACAGCGCCTGTCGACCGGCCTGTGTCGACGTCGTTCGAGACGTCCGGGCTGGTGGGTGAGTGGCGCGATCTGCTGGCCCGGCACGCGACGACCTCGTGCGCTCTGGAAAAGGAACTGCAAGGCCGCCACCACATCGGGCTCAGCGAATTCGAAACCCTGGACCGCCTCGTCGAAGCGGGCAGCGACAGCTGCAAGATGAGCGATCTCGCCAATGACATCTATCTGAGCCAGAGCGCGCTCTCGCGCACGGTGGCCAGGCTCGAGCGTGATGGGCTCGTGGATCGCACGCTGTGCACCGAGGATCGCCGGGCGATCTTCGTGTGCCTCACCGACAAGGGGCGCGAACTGCACAAACAGGCCGCGCCCACACACCGGGAAGTACTCGAGGAGACCCTCCGGTCTCCGCAGGCCTGATCAGACCGCGGCGCGGAGCGTGTCGATCACCGGAAGCGCGTCCACGGCAAGGGAACTCACGCCGCCGAACGCCTCACGGTAGCGCTCGACCTCGTGCTCCTTGTCCAGATACGAGGAGCCGGTGAGGGCTTCCACGTACACCACCGGCGGTTCGGTGGGTTCGCCTGCGGCGGTGGGGAATTCGAGCAGTACGAAGCGGCCCGCGTCCATGCCGTGGTGGTAGCCGCACTCGGCCGGCAGCAGCCGCAGCCGGACATTGGGCAGTTCGGCGAGTTTGCGCAGCCGGTCCAGCTGGCCGCGGGTCACGTCGTCGCCGCCGATGCGATGCCAGAGCACGGCCTCAGCGATCACCACATCCAGTTGCAGCGGCGATTCCGCGCGGGTGAGCAGCGACTGGCGCGCGGTGCGTACCCGGACCCGGCGGTCCAGCTGCTCGGCGGAGATGCCCGGGTAGGCCCCGGCCAGCACCGCCCGGTAGTACGGCTCGGTCTGCAAAAGCCCTGGTACCAGCTCGTTCTCATAGCTGGTGAGCCGGCTCGCCGCCTCCTCGAGGCCGATGTAGACCTCGTAACCCTCGTCGATCACGTCACCGAACTCGGTCCACCAGCCGCGGGCCTTGGTTTCCCGGGCCAGCGTGGTGAGCGGTTCGATGGCGTCCTCCGGAGCGCCGTAGATGCGGCACATGGCCTCGACATCCAGACTGCGCAAAGACGTCTGACCGGTTTCTATTCGCCAGATCTTGGCCTCGGACCATTCCAATCGCTGCGCGGCCACCCGGGTCGTCATGCGCGCGCGATTGCGCAGGTCGCGCAGGTGTCGGCCGAGCTGGCGGCGCGGCACGGTCGATCCGGTAATCCCCTGCGGTAGAGCCATTCGTCCCCCTAAACCAGTGTTGCGATCGCATTGTTGCACAGGAGAACTCAGCGATCCATGGACGCGGGACACGGGCCGGGGGCAGATTTCGCACCGCCCGGTGGCCGGGATAGCGGCCGCTGTCCAGCCTACTTCCGGGACGAGCGCCGACGGAAGCGCCAGAACTGCACTGCTTGAACATCTTTGGACAGCTGATTGACCGGTTCGGCCACATCCGAGAGGGCCTGGAACAGATCGTCGGCCATATCGGAGATGTGCGCGACCCGCGCCGCCAGCCGGGAGGCATTGAGCACGAACTCCAGCAGCAGGCGCACCACCGCGGCGATCACCAGGCCCAGCGGGACCGCGAACACCACGGCGAACACGATGCCCAGCCAGGCCGAAATTCGCCACAGCCCTATGGTTCCCACGATCGGGATGGCGACGGCGCTCGCCAGGCCCAGCAGATACGCCAGGGGCAGCAGCGTGCGGGTGGCGGCGCGCTGGAACTGCAGGTCCAGCAGGGCGCGGGCGGCGTCCACGCTCCATGAGCCGAAAGCGCCTGGGCTGGCGAAGGGTTCGACCGGCTCCTCGGCCTCCTCGTCCGCGGCCAGCCGCCGGGACATGCGGCGGGTGGCGGACTCCTTGAAGGCGGCCCAGCGCCCTTCGGTGATGATCTCGTCGAACTCGTCGAATTCCTCGAGTTCGGCTGTGTTCCCGCCCGATTGATCGGTCATGCCGACGATCTCCTCTCCCGCAGACCTTTTCGGCCGACTCAGTGTCTCCGGTAACACCGGGATGCCGCAGGACGAGACAGTGTGGTGTAGAACACGTCACGCTCACGGGCGGGCGCTGGGCTCCGGATCCGACGACAGACTCCTTGACGGTGTTGTCGCTGGCAGGGCCACTACATCGAGGTCGTGTCGCAGCTGGGACATGGTCACCATTGGGTCGAATCGGACCCGACGCATGACATTCCGGGACACAAACGGACCCAAGGTCAAAAAGAGTGTGTAACACCCCGAACCCCCCGCTCCGATACGACGCACAGAGCAGGAACGAGATCTACCGGGGAATGGAGAATCCAGTGCGTACGACGTTTTCGTCAGCCGTTGCGGAATCTGCGCAGGACTACATCCGGCGCGGCTGGACGGTCGCCGAAACCGCCAATGGCGTGTGCCTGGTCACCGACGAGAACATCGCGGGCATCGAGGTCACCGGCGACACCGCCGCCTTCGTGCGCCGCTACCTGCGGGCCAACGACCTGACCGGCCCGGTCATCGAGATCCCGGGTGCCGAGCGCCGCGAGATCCATCTCGTCACCGGCCTGCGCAAGGCCGAACGGGCCATCGAGGCACTGCGCGAGTCCGGCGTGGTGGTCTACGCCGACGGCGCGGGCATCCCGCTGCCGCCGAGCAAGCTGTCCGCCGGTGCGGCCTGCTGGGGCGTCGCCCCGCACGAGGCCCGCTGGATCCCGCCGGTGGTCGCCATTGCCGCCGGCGTCCGCGCCGCCGCCAAAGGAGCGCCGCAGGCGGCCCGTATCGCCTCCTGACACCACCAGCTCTCACAACGACACGAAACCCGCGAGTGCACCCCGGCGCTCGCGGGTTTCGCCGCATCCCGGTCCAAACGTTGCAAATTAAGAGATAGCGAACATAATCCGAGGCTCCGGCATTGGCGGCCGCCACGAGTCCGTGTCTGGCATTCCCGGCGGCCAGAGGTGTTCCGCCCGGTACGTTTCCGGGCGATCATGAGGGTATGACCCACGTCACGGACAGCCCCCGGACATTGCTACGCACCTGCCCGCTCTGCGAAGCGGTGTGCGGCCTCGAGCTCACCCTGGACAGCATCGATCACATCGTGTCGGTCCGCGGTGACCACGCCGATCCCTTCAGCCGGGGCTTCATCTGCCCCAAGGGCGCCACCCTCGGACATCTCGACGCCGATCCGGATCGGCTGACCGCGCCCATGATTCGCGACCGCGCCACCGACACCTGGCGGGAGGCGAGCTGGGACGAGGCCTTCGGGGTGATCCGGGAGCGGCTGCCGCGGGTGACGGCCGCGCACGGCAATCAGGCGGTGGGACTTTACCTGGGCAATCCGAATGCCCACACCGTGGCCGGGGCGCTGTACGTGCCGCTGCTGATCCGGGCGCTGGGCACCCGGAATCTGTTCTCCGCCAGCACCGCCGACCAGATGCCCAAGCAGGTGTCGAGCGGACTCATGTTCGGTGATCCGCTGACCGTGGCGGTGCCCGACCTGGACCGCACCGACTATCTGCTGATGCTGGGCGCGAATCCGCTGGAGTCCAATGGATCGCTGTGCACCGCACCGGATTTCCCGGGCCGGCTGAAGGCGCTGCGGCAGCGCGGCGGGCGGCTGGTGGTGGTGGATCCGCGGCGTACGCGCACTGCCAAGCTGGCCGACGAGCACGTGTTCGTGCGGCCGGGCAGCGACGCCTACCTGCTGTTCGGGATCGTCCACACGTTGTTCGCGGAGGGCCTGACCGACGTCCGGGTCGAGGTGAACGGACTGGACGAGGTGCGGGCAGCGGCAGCCGAATTCACGCCGGAGCTGGTGTCCGGGCGCACCGGGGTGCCCGCCGAGACCATCGTGCGGATCGCGCGCGAGCTGGCCGCCGCGCCGACGGCCGCCGTCTACGCGCGGATCGGCACCTGCACGGCCGAATTCGGCACGCTCACGCAATGGCTGGTGGATGTCGTCAATGTGCTCACCGGCAATTTCGACTCGCCCGGCGGGGCCATGTTCGCGACGGGGGCGGCGCTGGGCATCGTGCGGTCGCGGCCATTCCGCCTCGCGCGCTGGACCAGCCGGGTGCGCGAATTGCCCGAGGCCATGGGCGAACTGCCGATGGCCACGCTGGCGGACGAGATCCGCACGCCCGGCGACGGGCAGATCCGGGCCATGGTGACGGTGGCGGGCAATCCGGTGCTGTCCGCACCCAGTGGCGCGCGCCTCGACACCGCCTTCGCCGGACTGGAATTCATGGTGAGCGTGGACCGCTACCTCAACGAGACCACCCGCCACGCGGACGTCATCCTGCCGCCCCCGCGCATCCTGCAGTCGCCGCACTACGACTTCGCGCTGCTCAATTTCGCGGTCCACAACTACGCCCGCTACTCGCGGCCGCTGGTGCCGCTCGGCGAGAACGAGCTGTCCGAGGCCGAGGTGCTGGCCCGACTGGCCCTGGCCGTGTCGGGCCAGGAAGCCCAGCCCGGGCTGGATCCGCTCGGCGCGGTCGACGAGATCGTCATCGCCGGGACCCTGCACAAGGCCGGCCTGGCCGACCGCCGCGGCGAACTGCTCGGCGCCAACACCACCGAACAGCGGCTGGACCTGATGCTGCGGCTGGGCCCCTTCGGCGAATGGGCCACCGCGCCGGACGGCGAGAACGAATGGCGTGGCAAGCTGAATCTGCAAGTGCTGCTGGATAATCCGCACGGCGTCGACCTGGGGCCGCTGGAGCCCCGGCTGCCCGGTGTACTGCGGACGGCCTCCCGCCGGGTCGAGCTGGCGCCCGCCGAACTGCTGGCCGACCTGGAGCGGCTCCGGGCCCGGCTGGGTGTCGAGCGGCCGGAGATGGTGCTGGTGGGGCGGCGGCAGCTGCGATCCAACAACAGCTGGCTGCACAATGTGCCGCCGCTGGTGGGCGGGTCGAATCGGTGCACGCTGCACATTCATCCGGAGGACGCGGCGCGGCTGGGGTTGAACGGGCAGGCCGTGGTGAAGTCCGCGGCGGGCACGCTGACCGTGGACATCGAGCCGACCGAGGACATCATGCCCGGCGTGGTCAGCCTGCCACACGGCTGGGGACACGGGGACAGCACGCAGACCGTCGCGCGCGAGCACGCCGGAGTGAATGCCAATACGCTGACCGATGATTCGCTGGTGGACGCCCCGTCCGGGAACGCCGTGTTCAATGGCGTGCCGGTGACGCTCACCCGGGCGTGAGGCGGAGCCGGACCACACCGTGCGTTGCGGCCGGAATCGATGTGCCTTAAAAGACCTTTCGGTATTTGTGTCTCGAGTACCGAAGATCGGCGCCACCTAGGGGGATGACGGCCGCACCACATCCCCGAAACTCTCTGAAGCAGGCAAATCAGAAGTGCGAAATCCCCGCGCCCCCTGGGGATCTCGCACACCTACCGCCCGGAACAACGAGCAGCATCCCCGCAGCCGAGGGCCGAAGGTCCCTTGTGGGTCCTTTCATCCGGGAGGATCCTCCCCCGGGAAGGTTTGTCCAGCAGCAGTCGAGGAAACCCCACCGGGGCAGATGCGCCGGTTCACGCATTCGCCACACGAAAATAGTTAAACCGTATAGGATTTCGGGTGGCCGAAGTTCGTGGCCGAGCCTCTTCCATCCGGTATTCAGCTACCAAAGGGGGCGCACGATGCCCGGTATCAGAAACGGAAGCGACGGCGAACGGGAACTACAGGAGCGATACGGTACCGAGGAGCGGGCGCAACGCTTCTACGCCGATCAGGTGCGAGATCGGCTCAATACCCACATGATCGATTTCATTCGGCGCATGGACATGGCCTTCATCGCCACCTCCGACAAGCACGGTGAATGCGATTCCAGCTTCCGCGCCGGCAAACCGGGCTTCCTGCACGTGATCGACAATCGCACCGTCGCCTATCCCGAATACCGCGGCAACGGCGTCATGGCAAGCCTCGGCAATATTCTCGAGAACCCCCACGTCGGCATTCTCATGATCGATTTCGTGCACGACCTGATCGGCCTGCACCTCAATGGCACCGCCCGCATCGTGGACGACGCGCTCATGCGCCGCTGCGTCCCCGACCTGCCGGCCGAGACCCGGGGCCGAATTCCGGAGCGCTGGGTGGTGGTGGATGTGGAGGAGGCCTACATCCACTGCCGCAAGCACATTCCGCACCTGGTCCCGGCCCAGCGCGAACAGCGCCAGTGGGGTACCGACAATGTGCGCGCCAAGGGCGGCGACTACTTCCGGGCGAAGGAAGAGACCAACGCCCTGGTCGAGTCCTAGCTGATCTTGAAGATCACCGCGCGCTGGACAATGAAGTTGATCACGGTGGCGGTGCCCTGCGCGACGCAGAAGGCGAGCCAGATCCGCCACCACGCATCGGGCAGCGCGTAATAGCAGAGCTGGTTGATGCCGACCTGCAGCGCGAAGGTCACCGCGTACAGCAGCACCACGGCGATGAAGCGCTTGCGGCTCGGCTCGGCCTGGAAGGTCCAGCGCCGGTTGATCAGATAGGCCGTGGTCGTGCCCGCGATGAAGCTGATGGACTTGGCCACCGGCAGCGGCAGTCCGACCAGCTTGAACAGCAGGGTGTACAGGCCGAAGTCCACGATGGCGGACAGGCCACCGGTGACTGCGAACCGGATGATCTGCGTCTTGAGATCGACGTCCGTACCACCCGGTTCATCGACGAGGGGCAGCTCGGGCGGCAGGGGCAGATGGGGTTCCGCGGTCACAACGCAGAAGAGTAATGCCCGGGACAAAGGACACAAGCCTCGAGACGGTTATGCCTGTAGCCTCTATGCCGATGTCCACGAAAGCTCAGACCACCACCGCGGCCGCCACCGAGCCCAGCTCGGCAGGCGAGGGCCCCGTCGTAGGCAAAGACACAGCGGGCACGGCGTCACCGGGTTCGTTCGACCTGCCGACGCAGACCCGGCGCCTGACCGGTTGGGGTCGCACCGCAGCCACCACCTCGGAAGTGCTCTCCACCGCTGACCCGGAGCTGATCGCCAAGGCGGTCGCCATGGTCGCGGAGGACAACGACTCCAAGCCCGCGCACCTGCGTCGCGGTGTCATCGCCCGCGGCCTCGGCCGTTCGTACGGCGATCACGCGCAGAACGCCGGTGGCCTGGTCGTCGACATGACCGCACTCAACCGCATCCACCGCATCGACCGGGACTCCCGGCTGGTGGACGTGGACGCGGGCGTCAGCCTCGACCAGCTGATGAAGGCGGCGCTGCCGTTCGGCCTGTGGGTTCCGGTGCTGCCGGGCACCCGGCAGGTGACCGTGGGCGGCGCCATCGGCTCCGACATCCACGGCAAGAACCACCACAGCGCGGGCAGCTTCGGCAATCACGTGCGGTCCATCGATCTGCTCACCGCCGACGGCAAGGTGCAGACCATCGGGCCGAAGAAGAACGCCAAGCTGTTCTGGGCCACCGTCGGCGGGAACGGTCTGACCGGCATCATCCTGCGTGCCACCATCGAGATGACGCCCACCGAGACGGCGTATTTCATCTCCGACGGCATCAAGACCACCGGCCTGGAAGAGACCATCGCCGTCCACAAGGACGGGTCCGAGGAGAACTACACCTACTCCTCCACCTGGTTCGACGCCATCAGCGCGCCGCCGAAACTGGGCCGCGCCAATGTGTCTCGCGGCCGGCTGGCGAAGCTCGATGAGCTGCCGAAGAAGCTGCGCAGGAATCCGTTGAAGTTCGATGCTCCGAATCTGCTGACGGTGCCGGATATCTTCCCGAGTTTCGCGGCCAACAAGCTCACGCTGGGGATGGTCGGCGAGGCGTATTACGCGCTCGGCGGCGATTACACCGGCAAGGTCATGAACTTGACGCAGTTCTACCACATGCTGGACGTGGTCTCGGAGTGGAATCGGGCCTACGGGTCCAAGGGATTCATCCAGTACCAGTTCGTGCTGCCGCCCGAGGCGCTCGACGAATTCACCAAGATCATCGTCGATATCCAGCGCTCCGGTCACCATTCGGCGCTCAATGTGCTGAAGTTCTTCGGCCCGGGTAACCCGGCGCCGCTGAGCTTCCCCATGGAGGGCTGGAACATCTGCGTCGACTTCCCGGTCCGCCCCGGTCTCAATCACTTCGTGCGCGAACTGGACCGGCGCGTGCTGGAATTCGGCGGTCGCCTCTACACTGCCAAGGATTCACGGACCGACGCGGAGACCTTCCACAAGATGTACCCGCGAATCGACGAGTGGATCAAGATCCGCCGAAGTGTGGATCCCACAGGCGTTTTCATGTCCGATATGGCGAGAAGGCTGGAGCTTCAGTGATCAATGCGGTAGGGAACCCGCAATCCATTCTGCTGCTGGGCGGCACCTCGGAGATCGGCTTGGCGATCTGCGCCGAGTACCTGAAGAAGGGTCCCGCGCGCATCATCCTGGCCGCCCTGCCCGGCGATCCGCTGCGCGAGGACGCCGTGTCGCAGATGAAGGCAGCCGGCGCCTCCGAGGTGCAGGTCATCGACTTCGACGCGCTCGACACCGAGAGCCACCCGGCCGTGATCGACGCGGCGTGGGCGGACGGTGACGTCGACGTGGCCATCGTCGCGTTCGGCATCGACGGCGACGGCGAGATCTTCTGGCAGGACCAGCGCAAGGCCGTCATGATGGCCGAGATCAACTACACCGCGGCGGTTTCCGTCGGCGTGCTGCTCGGCGAGAAGATGAAGGCGCAGGGCTTCGGCCGCATCCTGGCCATGTCCTCGGTCGCCGGTGAGCGCGTGCGCCGGTTCAACTTCGTCTACGGCTCCACCAAGGCCGGCCTGGACGGCTTCTACCTGGGTCTCGGCGAGGCGGTCGCGAAGTTCGGTCCGCGCGTCACGGTCATCCGCCCCGGCATGGTGCGCACCCGGCTCTCCGCGCACGCCAAGGAGAACGGGCTCACCGTGAACAAGGAGGATGTCGCCCTCCTCGCGGTTTCCGCCTCCGAGAAGGGCAAGGAAATCGTCTGGGCCCCCGGCGTTTTCCGCTACGTCATGATGATCCTGCGCCACGTGCCGCGCCCGATCTTCCGCCGCCTCCCCATCTAGGCGAGACGTTCTCGCACCGATACGCATGCCGCGTCCGACACCCGGGCGCGGCATGCGCCGTTCCGGCCCGCAGACCCCGGACCTCCGTGGATGGACGGCGGCGGATCGGCGAGCGGAGAAAGACCCGGCCCTGCCATTGCCGGTCGTTCCACGAGGTTGCAGGGCAGGTTGGGCCCGGCGGTCGGATTCCAGTGCACCGCACTGGCTAGGCTGACGCGCGGTCCATGGACACGAATGCGGAGGCAGGGTGCGGATGAGCGAGCGGGCGAGCGGGCGGATGGGGGTGCTGGCGCGCCAGGCCGGTGCGGCTGTCGGGGAGGCGGTGCTCGCCGCGGTGGTGGCGGGTGTGGTGGCCGGGGTCGGGCTCGAGGCGTTCGCGACCGTGCACTGGCCGGCGTTCAACTCCTCCAATGTGACTCGCGCGCTCACCACCGTGGGGCAGGTGGTCGCCCTGGCCGTGCTGGTGGTCGCAGTCGTACTGCTGCGGCTGCACAAGTGGCGTCGGCTGGCGAAAGTGCTGTCCTGGGGCGGGCTTTCGGCCTTCGTGACAGTGACGCTGGGCATGCCGCTGGCCGCGACGAAGCTGTACCTGTTCGGGATGTCCGTGGACCAGGAGTTCCGGACTCAGTATCTGACGCGGCTGACCGACAGTGCGGCGCTGCACGACATGAACTACATCGACCTGCCGCCGTTCTACCCAGCGGGCTGGTTCTGGATCGGGGGCCGGTTCGCCGGTCTGACCGGGATGGCCGGGTGGGAGGCGTTCAAGCCCTTCGCGATCATCGGCCTGGCAGTGGCGGCGGCTGTCGCTCTTGTACTGTGGTCCAACCTGATCCGGGCGGACTGGGCGGTGGCTGTCGCCGCCGCGACCACGTCGGTGACCCTCGCCTACGGCTCCCCCGAGGCGTACAGCGCGGTGCTCACCTTGCTGCTCGGACCCGCGCTGGTGCTGGCCTGGGGTGCGCTGCACCGGCCCGCCGAGGTTGACGGCGATGCGTCGGAACCGACCGCGGGCGGGTGGGGCGCGGTGCTGGGTACCGGCCTCTTCCTCGGGCTCGCCGCCACCTTCTACAGCCTGTACTTCGGTGTCGCCGTATTCGCGGTGTGCCTCATGGCGGTGATCGCCGCGGGACTTGCGATCCGGGCACGGCACACCTGGCGGGCGATCATGCCGATCCTGGTACGGCTCATCGGAATCGGTGCGGTCGCGGGCCTGCTGGCGCTCACCGTGTGGACGCCCTTCCTGCTGAAGTTCCTGTCCGGCAAAGCATCTCTCGGCTCGGGCTCCGCCTTCCACTACCTGCCCGAGACGGGCTCGCGGCTGCCGCTGCCGATGACCGAATTCAATCTACTCGGCGTCTTCTGTCTGGCCGGGACCATCTGGCTGGTGCTGCGCGCGGCGAGTTCGCGTCGCGCACAGGCGCTCGGCATCGGCGTCGTCGCCATCTATCTGTGGTGTCTGCTGTCCATGGCCGCGACAGCGGCCGGAACCACGCTGCTCTCGTTCCGGCTCGAGGCCCCGCTCATGGCACTGCTGTCCGCCGCCGGTGTGTTCGCCTTCGCCGAGGGCGCGCGGGCGATCTACCAGGTGCTGAACGAGCCCGGGCGGTTCCGGATCGCCGCGGCGGCGGTCGCGATGGCCGGTGCGATCGGATTCAGCCAGGGCATTCCGACGGTGCTGGCGTCGGAGATCACCACCGCCTACACCGATACCGACGGCAATGGCTTCCGTGCCGACGCGCGGCCGCCGTCGGCGGTGTCGAACTACCGGGAGGTCGACGCGAAACTGCTTGAGCAGACCGGCCGGCCGCGGGACGCCAGCGTGGTGCTCACCGCGGACACCAGTTTCCTGGCCATCTACCCGTACTACGGATTTCAGGCTCTCACTTCGCATTACGCGAACCCGCTGGCCGACTTCGCGGCGCGCACCGCCGAAATCCAGCGGTGGAGCACGCTGAAGACGCCGCAGGAGCTGACCGACGCGCTGAACCATTGCCGCTGGCGCGCGCCGGATGCCTTCCTGTTCCGGCGTTCGGGCGACGACTACACGCTGCGGCTCTCGCAGGACGTGTACCCGAACGACCCGAATGTGAAGCGGTTCACAGTGTCCTTCCCCAAGGCGCTGTTCGACGACGCGCACTACCGGATCACCGATATCGGACCGTTCACCCTGGTGGTGCGTGTCTGAGCACCAGCGCGAGACGCGGATCACTTATCCCCAAAAACCCTCCGGTTTCTGTGGATAAACGCCAGCTTCTGTGGATAACTTCGCGACTTGCCAGTGCAATCTCAGTCGAACCCGGTAGCGTGGGCCGCTGATTGCAAGGCACCCGAACGTTTGCGTTGCAAGGCAGCGAGGAGTTTGCGCGTGACACAGGGGTGGGCATCCAGCCCGGGGGATGACGGTGGTTCGGCGGTAGCGGTGCTCGACCGCGCCGCCCCGGAAACGGCTCGCCCCAGGCTTTCTCGGCCACAGCGCGTCGCCCGCCGCATCCGGCTGGCCCGCGCCGATCTGATCATCGCCGCGGCCTATCTGTCACTGGCGATGCTGGTGCTGTCGGGTCAGTGGCTGCACACCGATCGCGGCTACCTGATCAAGAGCGGCCAGGACCAGACCATGTGGGAGTGGTTCTTCGCGGTCACCGCCCACAATGTCGCGCATCTGGAGAACCCGCTGGGTTCCATGCTGCAGAACTATCCCGACGGCGTGAACATGATGGCCAATACCGCCATGTTCGGTGTCGGCGTGCCGCTCACCCCGGTCACCCTGGCGTTCGGGCCGACCGTCACCTTCGTGCTGGTGCTCACCCTGGGGCTGTTCGGCACCGCGTTCGCCTGGTACTGGCTGTTCTCGCGGGAACTGGTGGCGTCGAAATTCGCGGCGGCCGTGGGCGGTCTGTTCTGCGGCTTCGCCCCGGCCATGATCTCGCACGCCAACGCACACCCGAATTTCGTGGTGCTGGCGCTGCTTCCGCTGACCGCGCTGCAGCTGATCCACATGGCGAGACACACCGGTGGTTCGCGGCGCGTCTCGTTCTGGACTGACGGAGCGGGGGAGCGAAGCGGAGGAGCGGAGGAGGGAAGAACGAGACTTCCAGCGCCGCGAACCCGCCCGAAGCGAAGCGGAGGGCAAATTCGACAGAGCTTTGTGCTGGGCCTGCTGGTGGCCCTGCAGATCGCGCTCGGCGAGGAGCCGCTGCTCATCTTCGCGCTGTCCTTCGGCGTTTTCGCGCTCGTCTACCACCTGCACACCCCGCGCACCGGGTTGCGCGCGCTGCGCGCCATCACCCCGACGGTGCTGCTGGCCGCGCTGATCACGGTGGCATTCACCGAGATTCCGCTGTGGTGGCAGTTCTTCGGCCCGCAGTCCTACCGATCCATCGAGCACGGGCCGATGAACAACGACCTCAAGGCGCTGTTCCAGTTCCCGTCCGAGTCACTGGGCGGGATGTTCTCGCACGGGCAGAACGTGGCCATCAATCCCACCGAGGAGAATTCGTACTTCGGCTGGCCGCTGTGGATCGTGGTCACGGTGGCCGTGGTGCTCATGTGGCGGGAGCGGGCGGTGCGCGCGGCCGCCGCGGTGATCGTGGCGTTCACCGTGCTGTCGCTGGGCGCGACCCTGATGATCGGCCACCACAACACCGGCATCACCCTGCCGTGGAAGCGGCTCGAGGATGTGCCGCTGTTGAATTCGGTGCTGGAGTCGCGTTTCACCATGGCCGCGATTCCGGCCATCGCCCTGATTCTGGCGCTGGCCACCCAGCGTGCCCTGGACTACTGGAAGGTCTCGGCGACCGACTGGCGGCCGCTGGGCCTGTTCGGCGCGCTGGCCTTCGCCCTGCTGCCGCTCACCCCGACCATCCTGCCCGTGGTGCAGCGCCCGCCCACCCCCGACTTCTTCGCGGACGGCACGGTGCGCCAATACGTTTCGCACGGTTCGGTGGTGGTCGCGCCGCCGCCGACCCCGCCGGATGCCCGCGCGCTGCACTGGCAGGCCGAATCGGGATTCGAGTTCCCGCTCGCGGGAGGCTATTTCGTCGGCCCGACCGGCACCTCCAAGAAGGGCCGCTACGGCCCGGACGACCGGCCCACCGCGAGCCTGTTGATGAAGGCGCAGCAGTCCAACACGATTCCGGTGGTGGACGACGCCACCCGGGCCCAGGCGCTGGCCGATCTGCGCTACTGGCGGGCCGACGTGGTGGTGCTGCCGCCCACCGACAACAGCGACACCCTGCGCCTGACCGTCGACCAGCTGATCGGCTTCCCGGCCAGATACGTCGACGGCGTATCGCTCTGGGACGTGCGCGATCTGGTGGGCGCGAGCGCTCCGGCGTAGTCAGCCGACCCGGGTGTAGGTCACGTAGCCGCTGGTCGAGAGCGTGCGCGTGATCCTGCCATTGCTCAACAGCAGTTCGTGGGTGCTCTGCGGGTTACAGCCGGAGCCGCCGGAGACGAGGGTGCCGGCGCCGACCGTGATGTCGCCGGCGCCGGGAACGCCCAGCAGGCGATAGTCGAAGACGCAGATCGGCCGGTTGTCGCGCAGCACCGTGGAGGTCACCACATCGTCGTTCAGGTTGCCCTGCCGAATGACCAGGCGGTAGTCGTCGGCATTGGCGTCGCTGGTGCCCGCCCATTCACCGATGAAGTCGCCCGGCACCCGGCCCGCGAGAGTCGAGGGCGGCACGGCGGCGATCGGGGTCTGCCCGCCGGTGGACATTGCGGTCGCCACGGTCGGCACCGACGCGGACACCGGTGCGCCACTTGTTCTTCCGTGGCTCTCCAGATCCACCGTCACCAGGATGGCGCCGCCCGCGATCACGGTCGCGGCCAGCACCGCCAGCAGCCCGGTGAGCACGCCGCGGCCCACCCCGGACCCGGTCAGCGCCGGTTCCGGGACCCGATGCAGGTGCGGCGCAGCGTCTTCGAACGATCCGCTGTTCGCACCGTAGGCCACGCCGTACGCGGGTGCGCCGGGCTCGGTGTAGTAGCGCCCGGGACCGAGCACGGTCGGATCCGTACGGGGTGAGCGCAGCAGGGCCGGATCGGTGTGCGGGGAACGCAGCACCGTCGGATCCGTGCGGGCCGAGCGCAACGCGGCCGGATCGGTGACGAAGCCGATCGGCGGCGTGGTCAGCACGGTCGGGGGTGCGCTCAGCACGGTAGGTGTGGTCGCCGCTCGCCACGCCGCCCAGGCGGCGTCGGCGAAATCCGTACAGCTGGAGAACCTTTCGTCCGGATGCTTGGCCAGCGCGCGGTCGAAGACGGCGTCGAAGCCCGCCGACAGATCGGGGCGCACCTGCGTGACGTGCAGGGGCGGAGTGCTGGTGTGCGCGTAGATCAGCCCCGCCAGATCGGTGGCCAGGAACGGCCGGGATCCGGTGAGGAGCACGAAAAGCGTGCAGGCCAGCGAGTATTGATCGGTCCGCGGATCCAGGAAGCGGCCCGACACCTGCTCCGGCGAGGCGAAGGCGAAGGTCGCGGAGATGTCCCCGGTCTTGGTGACATGGGTGGTCTCGTCGCGCAGCCGGGCAATGCCGAAGTCGGTCAGCAGGGCACGTTCCGGGCGGCCGTCCTCGGCGGGGGAGAGCATGATGTTCGACGGCTTCACGTCCCGGTGCAGCACGCCCTTGCCGTGGGCGTAGTCCAGGGCGGAGGCGATGCCGCCGCCGACGCCCAGCGCCCGTTCGGGAGCCAGGCCCGAAAGACTGTCCGCATCAGGGCCTTCCACGAACTGCATGGCGATCCACAGGCGTCCGTCGTCGAGGCCGCGGTCGTACACCGACACAATGTTCGGATGGTCGAAGCGGGCGGTGATGTCGGCCTCCCGCTCGAAACGCCGCCAGCCCTCGGCGTCGGCGGTCACCTCGTCCCGGTTGAAGACCTTGAGGGCGGCCAGGCGCGGTAGCCGGGGATGCCGCGCCGCATAGACGGTGCCCGAACCCCCGGCCCCGATCCAGCGTTCGATGACGTATCCGGCGATATCCTCGCCCGGCTTCAGATCGGCCATGGTCGCGCACCTACCTACTTCAGGGGAGCCCTTTCGAGCCAGTCGGTCAGGAGGCTGTTCACCGTGTGCCCCGGCCAGCGCAGCACCATGACGAAGCGCGATCTCGGATCACCGTCGGGAAAGGAGACGGCGGCGAGCGCCCGGTGGGCCTCGGTGTCCTGGGTGGCGGCCGGGTCCACGCCGGCAGCCGTGGTGACGGTCAATGCGCCCGCCACATCCTCGTGGGTGCGGGTGGTGACACGGGCTTTGTTGTCGAAGAAGACCGCGGCGACGGAACTGCCCGGCCGGGTGTCGAAGTCGAAGACGTCGAAGTGCACCTGGCCGGTGCCGTCGTCGCCATTGCACAGCACGCGATGCGCGCCCTGGGCCGCCTCGCCCGGACCCGGATCCCGGGGCCGGCAGGACCCGCCCTGCCAGCCCACCGCGGTGCCGGTCGAGGCGAGCTGCCCGACCAGGCTGGGGAAGGCGCGGGCGATGGCGGAGTCGTCGCGCCCCCAGGACGAGACCACCGCGTCCGCACTGCTGTACGTGATCAGTCCGCTCACATCGGTTTTGCGGCTGATCCGCCCGTCGGGCAGCAGGGTGAGGGTGGTGGGACCGTTGGCGCGGCAGGCATTGGCCGGCTCCCGGGCCACGATCTCGGAGGTGCCGATGATGAGGCGGTCGCCCTCGCGGGGCACCCGGTCCAGTGGCGCGGAGAATTCGCAGTGGAACGGAGAACCGTCCGGCAGCACGCCGTCGACGCGATTGGACAGCACCGGATCGCCGATCTTGGCCTGCTGCACGGTCAGCCGGTAGTTGGTCTGCCCCTCGGTGGCCAGCCAGGTGCCCACGAACGTGTCCGGCACCAGGCCCGGCGCGGACCGGACGGGTGGCGAATCGACTTGGCGCAGCGCGAAACCCACGCCGACGGCCGTCACCGCGGCCACCGCCACCGGGACCAGGACGCGCCGGTGTAAGACGCGCTGCCACAGCGGTTTCCGGCCCCAGCCCCGGATGTGCCGGGGCGCTGGATGCGGCCGCAGACCGGCCGTCGCGGTCACCGCCAGGGCCGGATCGGAGTAGTACGCCTGGGTGGCGGCATAGGCGAAATCCGCGCAGCTGTCGAAGCGGTCCTCGGGATTCTTGGCCATGGCCCGGTCGAAGACCTCGTCCATGGCCGCCGGCAGCTCGGGATTCACCGCGCTCGGGCGCAGCGGCCGCTCCCGGGTGTGGGCGTGCACCCAGCCCAGCGGATTGTCCGCGCGGAACGGCCGGCGGTCGGTGAGCAGCACGAAAAGCGTGCAGGCCAGCGAGTATTGGTCCGAGCGCGGGCCCACCGGCCGGCCGCTCACCTGCTCCGGTGATGCGAAAGCGAAAGTGGCGGAGATATTTCCGGTATGGGTGTGTTTGGTGGTCTCGTCGCGCAGCCGGGCGATGCCGAAGTCGGTGAGCAGGGCGCGCTCGGGGCGGCCGCTGTCGGGATCGGCGATGAGGATGTTGGAGGGCTTCACATCCCGGTGCAGGACGCCCTTGCCGTGCGCGTAATCCAGGGCGGCCGCGATCTCGGTGCCGATGCGCAGCGCCCGGTCGGGCGAAACATGGTGCAGTTCAGCGGCATCCACGCCATCGATGTACTGCATGGAGATCCAGAACTGGTGCTCGGCGACACCGCGGTCGTAGACCTGCACGATATTGGGGTGGTCGAAGTGGGCCGCGATATCGGCCTCGCGCTCGAAACGCCGCCAGACCTCGTCGTCGTCGGCGACGTCGTCACGTTTCAAGATCTTGAGGGCCGTAAGCCGGGGTAACCGCGGATGCCGCGCCGCGTAGACGACGCCCGAACCCCCGGCCCCGATTCGCCGCGCGATCACATACCCGGCGATGATTTCGCCAGGTCGCAGCTCGGTCATGCTTCCTCTTCATCTTCCGGCCCGGCCCCACGCCCAGTTCGGATAACAACCATCCTGACGGACATCCGCCGATTCGGCTACAGGTCAGCCGCTTCGAGGCGGCCGGAACGCCGGGAGATGTGCAGCCACCGCGGGCGCGATGGTTAGAGTCGGTGCTCGTGCGCGCAGACTCCCGAGCGTTCCACCGCATCCGCATCCTCGCCCTGGCGTCCGGGTTACTCGGATTCCTGCTGGCGGTGATCACGCCGATCCTGCCGGTCAACCAGGACCGGCCGACACTGCATTGGCCGCAAGGGGATACGGCCGACGTCGCGGCGCCGCTGGTGTCGTACGTGCCGTTGCAGCTGTACGTGACACTGCCGTGCCAGGCGCTGCGGGAACTGCCGACCGGCACGCTGTTCTCGACGGTGCCCGCGGCCTCGGGGCAGGCCGAGTCGAAGGGCCTGGTCGTCAAGGTCACCGACGAGCCCGGCAAGGGACGCACGGTATCGGTACTGGTGCGGCTGATTCCGCTGCTCAGCGCGCCGGCGGCGGAGATCCAGGACTGCACGGCGATCACCGTGCACTCGGACGCCGCCGAGACCCGGGTCGAATTCGCCGGGGTGCACCGCCAGGACGGCACGTCCTTCGCCGGCCGGGTCGGCGGGGACACCCGGCCGCAGGTGGTGGGCCTGTTCACCGATCTGAAGCGGGATCAGCTCGGGAACGCCACCGCCACCGTGGATATCGACGCGCGCTTCACCTCCAGCCCGACCTGGCTCAAGCGCATCGCGACGCTCGGCGCCGTGCTCTTCACCCTGCTCGCCCTCTACGCGCTGCACCTGCTGGACACCTCCGACGGCCGCAAGCCGCGCCGGTTCCTGCCCGCGCACTGGTGGCGGGTGCGGCTCGCCGACGTCGCGGTGCTGGGCACGCTGGTGGTGTGGCACCTCATCGGCGCCAACACCTCCGATGACGGCTACATCCTGAATATGGCTCGGGCCTCGAAGGTTTCGGGCTACATGGCCAACTACTACCGCTGGTTCGGGGTGGCCGAGGCGCCCTTCGGCTGGCCGTACGAGGTGCTGGCCTGGATGACCCGGATCAGCGATTCCAGCCCGTGGATGCGCCTGCCCGCACTGCTGGCCGGCATCGTGTGCTGGCTGGTCATCAGCCGGGAAGTGCTGCCGCGCCTGGGTTCACGAGTGCGACGCGACACCATCGCCATCTGGACCGCGGGACTGGTGTTCCTGGCCGCCTGGATGCCCTACGACAACGGCCTGCGCCCGGAGCCGCTCATCGCCGCGGGCGCGCTGCTGACCTGGTGCTCCATCGAAAGGGCCGTTGCCACCGGGCGTTTGCTGCCCGCCGCCGTGGGCGTGCTGATCGCGGCCTTCTCGCTGGCCGCCGGGCCGACCGGGCTCATCTGCATCGCGGCGCTCATCGCGGGCGCGCGACCGGTGCTCATGGTCGTCATCAAGCGCGCCAAGGGCCAGGGGTCCTGGCTGCTGCGTTACGGCGCGCTGCTGGCGCCCGGCGTGGCCGCCGGAACCCTGGTGCTGGTGGTTGTTTTCGGCGATCAGACCCTCGCCTCGGTCATGGAGGCGACCCGGGTGCGCAAGCTCATCGGCCCCAATGTGGCCTGGTTCGACGAGCGCACGCGCTGGGACTCACTGCTCATGCTCTCCCCCGACGGCTCGCTGGCCCGCCGCTTCGGCATCCTGGCCATGCTGCTGTGCCTGGGTGTGTGCGTGATGGTGATGCTGCGCAAGAACGGCCGCATCCCGGGGACCTCGCGCGGGCCGTCGGCGCGGATCCTGGGCATCATCTTCATGTCGCTGTTCCTGATGATGTTCACGCCCACCAAGTGGACCCACCACTTCGGCGTGTACGCCGGACTGGCCGGATCGGTGGCGGCGCTGGCCGCGGTCGCGGTGGGGGTCAACGGGATTCGCTCACCGCGCAACCGGACGCTGTTCACCGCCGCGGTGTTCTTCCTGCTGGCCATGACCTTCACCGGGCCCAACGGCTGGTGGTACGTGTCCAGCTACGGCGTGCCGTGGTTCGACAAGGCGCCGCTCATCGCCGGCAAGGGCTTCTCCACGCTGTTCCTGGGCCTGGCGGTGCTGTGCCTGCTCATCGCCGCCTACCAGCACTTCCGCGAGCCGTACACGCAGCCGAAACCGGTGCGCGGCTTCGACAGGTTCGCCAGCATGCCGCTCACCATCGCGGCGGCCGCGCTGGTGCTGTTCGAGGTGCTGTCGCTGGCCAAGGCGGCCGTCGGCCAGTACCCGGCCTACTCCATTGCGGAGTCGAATCTGCGTGCACTGCGCGGTGATTCGTGCGCGCTGGCCAATGAGGTACTGGTGGAGACAGATACCGCAGATTCACTGCTGCACCCGTGGACCGGATCCGACGCCGACGGCCTGTCCGCCGAGAACACCGGGTTCACCCCGAATGGTGTCGCCTCCGACCTCACCGCGGACGCGGAGGAAACCGTCACCGGCGGGGCCAACTCGGTGAACGAGAAGTCCGGCAACAAGACGTCCAAGACCACCGGCGCGGGCACCGGCGGCGGCAAGAGCGAAGAGACCGGCATCAACGGCAGCTCCGTCGCCCTGCCCTTCGGCCTGGACCCGGCCAGGACCCCGGTCGAGGGCAGTTACACCGATGGCGAGCAGCAGGTTTCGAAGCTCACCACGCAGTGGTACAACGCGGAGAAGCTGAACAGCGTCCGCAATGATCCCGCCTACAAGGTGCTGGTCGTGACGGCCGCGGGGCGCATCCGGTCCTTCAACAAGGACGGCGTGGAGACCTACGGGCAGGATCTGTTCGTCGAGTACGGCACCCGCGATGCCCAGGGCACCGTCACGAACACCGGGCAGATCCGGCCGATCGATATCGGCCCGAGCCCGTCCTGGCGCAACCTGCGCGTGCCGCTGGATCAGATTCCCGCGGGCGCCAACGCGATTCGCCTGGTGCTCATCGACGCCGACATCACCCCGCGCCAGTGGCTGGCCGTCACCCCGCCCCGGCTGCCCCGGCTGCAGAACCTGAATTCCCTTGTCGGCGACAGTGTTCCGGTGCTGGAGGACTGGCACGTCGGCCTCGCCTTCCCGTGCCAGCGTCCCTTCGACCACCACGACGGCGTGGCCGAGGTGCCCGAATGGCGCATTCTGCCGGACCGCGTCGGCCAGGACGCCGCCAATGCCTGGCAGGACGACATCGGCGGCGGACCACTGGGCTGGACGGGATTGCTGCTCAAGTCGGAGACCCGGCCGTCGTACCTGAATCACGACTGGGCGCGAGACTGGGGCTCGCTCGAGAAGTTCACCCCGTATGTCCCGGATGCGAATGCCAAGCCCACCCTGGACGTGACCGTCCAGTCCCGCTCCGGCCTGGCCAAGGATTCACCCATCAGGACGAAGTGAAAGGTGACCACTGATTTCGTGAGGCGAGGGTAACTCGTCGGGTACGGCCAAAATCGGGTTGGCACCAACCGCCGGCGCGCGTGCGAAACTGGCAACGGCGCCCAAGCCGTGCGCCAAGTCTCGGGGAGGCGGGGGGGCTACCATCAGCAACCGTGCCAGACGCATCTGCTGTACTGACAAAGCCGAATAGCCCGGCGACCGCCCCCGCGACACCGCGCGATTACCGCGTCGCGAAGCTCATAGCGATCGTCGCGGGCGTGCTCGGAGCGCTGTTCGCGCTGGCGACACCGTTCCTGCCGGTGCAGCAGACCCAGGCGGAGGTGAGCTGGCCGCAGGGCGGCTCGCTCGATCCGGTGCAGGCGGCGCTGATGTCGCAGGTGCCCATCGACGCGAAGGCCACCATCCCGTGTTCCGCCGTCCAGCAATTGGATCCGCGCGGCGGCATCCTGCTGGCAACAGCGCCGCCGCAGGGCAGGAGCGCGGACCTGGAGGCCCTGTTCGTCCGCGTCTCCGGCGAGAGCGTGGATGTGCTGGACCGCAATGCCGTGGTGGCCAGCGCCACCCGCGCCGAGATGAACCAGTGCTCGCAGCTGGTCATCACCTCCGACAGCACCCAGACCTACGCCAATTTCGAGGGCGTCACCCGCACCGTCGAGAAGCCCACCGCCGACGGCGGACGGGAACTGGCCACCGTGCCCGTCGACGGCCGCCTGCTCGGCGATCTGCGTCCCCAGGTGGTCGGCGTGTTCACCGATATGAAAGGCGGCGTGCCGGAGGGCCTTTCATTCCACATGACCGTGGACTCCCGATTCTCCTCCTCGCCGACGGTCATCAAGCTGGTGGCCATCATCGCCGCGGTCCTGCTAACCCTGCTGGCCATGGGCGCGCTGGCGAGGCTGGACACCAGTGACGGCCGCGGGCACCGGCGCATCCTGCCGGCGCACTGGCTGAAGCCGACCTGGGCGGACGGCGGCATCATCGGCACCCTGCTGCTGTGGCACTTCGTGGGCGCCAACACCTCCGACGACGGCTACATCCTGACCATGGTGCGGGTGGCACCGCACGCGGGCTACCTGGCCAACTATTTCCGCTGGTTCGGCGTGCCCGAGGCGCCGTTCGGCTGGTACTACTACGTCATCCAGGCCTTCGCAGAGGTCTCCACCGCCAGCCCGTGGGTGCGAATTCCCGCGCTGCTCTGCGGAATCCTGTGCTGGCTGGTGATCAGCCGCGAGGTGGTACTGCGACTGGGCAACGCGGTGGCGAAGTCCCAGGTCGCGCTGTGGACCGGCGGCATGGTGTTCCTGGCCTTCTGGCTGCCCTACGACAACGGCCTGCGCTCGGAGCCGATCGTGGCCCTGGGCGCCCTGCTGACCTGGGTTTCGATCGAGCGCGCCATCGCCACCTCGCGCCTGCTGCCCGCCGCGGTCGCGGTGCTGGTGGCAGCGTTCACGCTGGCCGCGGCGCCGACCGGTCTGATGTGTGTGGCGGCGCTGCTCGCGGGCATCCGGCCGCTGGTGCGGATCGTGGTGCGGCGGCGCAAGCAGTTCGGCGATCTGGCCCTGCTCGCCCCTATCGCGGCGGCCGGATTCCTGGTGCTGGTGGTGGTTTTCGCCGACCAGACCTTCGCCGGAATCATGGAGGCGAACCGGGTGCGGCAGGTGACCGGGCCGAATCTGGCCTGGTACGAGGACTACCTGCGCTACTACTACCTCTTCGTCGAGACCGTGGACGGCTCGCTGGCGCGCCGCTTCGCATTCCTGCTCATGATCCTGTGCCTGATCACCACCATGCTGGTGCTGCTGCGCCGGCGGCAGGTGCCGGGCATCGCGAGCGCGCCGACCTGGCGGCTCATGGGCGTGGTCTTCGGAACCATCTTCTTCATGATGTTCAACCCGACCAAGTGGACCCACCACTTCGGTTCGTACGCGGGCATCGCGGGTTCGCTGGCAGCGGTGACGGCGGTTGCCGTGTCCGCCACCGCACTTCGCTCCCGGAAGAACCGGTCGGTGTTCCTGGCCGGGCTGCTCTTCACCCTCGCCGTCGCCTTCTCCGGCATCAACGGCTACTGGTACGTCTCCAGCTACGGGGTGCCATGGTTCGACAAGACCGTCTCCCTGCACGGCTTCCAATCCAACACTCTGATGCTGGTGCTGTTCGGGCTGGCGCTGGCCGTGGTGGCCTGGCAGTCGCTGCGCGAGGGCTACGCCAAGCCGATGGAGAACGGGAAGACCAAGCGCGGCAGGCGGGTCCGCAAGTTCGCCGCCATCCCGCTCACCGTGGTCGCCGCGCTCATGGTGGCCTTCGAGGTGATGTCGCTGCTCAAGGGCGCGGTACAGCAGTACCCTGCGTACTCGCTGGCGCGCTCGAACATCGACGCGCTCACCGGCAAGACCTGCGGGCTGGCCAATGACGTGCTGGTGGAGAGGAATGTCAACGGCGGCAACCTGACCCCGATCATCGATCCGGCCCACCCGCCGCTGAACGGCGATCCGCTGGCGGGCGAGAACCCGAAGGGCTTCTCCCCCAACGGCGTCGCCGACAAGCTGGATGCCGACAGTGTCGAGGTGAAGCCGGGCACCGGCAACACCTCCACCCAGACCGTCGGCCCGGCCTTCGAGAAGGGCCAGAACGCGGGTACCGGAGGCGGCAAGGGCGCAGAGGGCGTCAACGGCTCCACGGTGGCGCTGCCCTTCGGCCTGGATCCGGCCACCACCCCGGTGCAGGGCGCCTACCAGGACGGTGTGCAGCAGCCCGCCTCGCTCACCTCGAATTGGTACGAGCTGCCGGCTCGATCGGATGACACACCGCTGATCGTCATCTCGGCGGCCGGTCGCATCATGTCGTTCGACGACACCGGCAATATGACCTACGGACAGGATCTGTTCCTCGAGTACGCCCACCGGAGTCCGGACGGCAGCATCGGTGAGATCCAGTCGTACCGCCCGCTGGACATCGGCCCGGCCCCCTCGTGGCGGAACCTGCGCATCCCGTTCTCGGCGCTGCCCGGCGACGCCAATGTGGTGCGCATCCACGCCGAACGCCGGGTGCTGATCGGCGACCAGTGGCTGGCCTTCACCCCGCCGCGGGTGCCGAAGCTGGTGTCGCTCAACAGCTATCTGGGCTCCACCCAGCCCATCCTGCTGGACTGGGCCGTGGGCCTGCAGTTCCCGTGCCAGCACCCGTTCGATCACCGCAACGGTGTGGTGGACGCGGCGCCCGAGTACCGCATCCTGCCCGACCGGCCGCTGGCCATCAGCTCCACCAATACCTGGCAGGCCGAGGAATTCGGTGGTCCGCTGGGCTGGGCGGAGATGCTGTCGGCCTCCAAGACGGTGCCGACCTATCTGAAGGACAACTACGCCCGCGACTGGGGCTCCCTGGAGCAGTACGAGCCGTTCTATCCGGATCCGTCCGACCCGGCCAAGGCCAAGTTCCCCAAGCCCGCGCAGGTCGACACCCACGTGGTGACCCGCTCCGGGTTCTGGTCGCCGGGGAAGATGCGAGTTTTTTAACCCCGGACACGCCGTAACCGGTGGCCGCCCGCGACTTCGCGGGCGGCCACCGCTGTTCCGCCTCCCCGGGCCTTCAGCGGGCGGCCAAGAGCCGTTACCGGTCTCGCACCCGTGCCGGAGGTCGAGAGCCGAGCGGATTTTGGTCGTACCCGACGAGTTACCCGGAACCGCGTGAAATCAGTTGCCGCGTCCTGGACCTTATTTTTTTGCTTCCACGTGCGCCACCCACTCGTAGACGGGCAGACTCCCCTCCGGAGTGTCCTGCCAGCGTGAGGTCACTCTGTAGCGCTCGTACCCGCCCCCGAACGCCACTCGCAGCTCGACGCCCGGTGGCGTGATCGGGACGATCCGCGTTTCGAGGCCATCCGGCCCGCCTTCGAGTAGCGCCAAAGGTGAGGTACTCATAGCTGAAGGCTCTCACATCTATACGGGTCACCCGATAGATTCAGCGCAATCGGCGAGCCGCCTGAACAAGCCGCCCGTGAACCGGGCACGGGTCGGCCTCAGGCGGAAGGAATCGGTATCAGAAGAGGCCGAACTGGCTCAGCAGGCTGCTCAGCACACCACCGATGATCGGAATCTTCGAGGCGCTGCCGGTGCCCATGCCGCCGACCGGAACCGCGGTGACGCTGATGCCGATGGTCTGGGCGTTGCTGCTGGTGCTGCTGCCGTCGTCACTGGCGATGAGCGTGTACGTACCCGCAGTCGTCGGGGTCCACTGGTAGGTCGCGTGACCGGTGGAATCCACCGGAGAGGCGCCCATGTACGCGGCTGCGCCGCCGGACGGGCTTTCGATCCAGAAACCCACCTGGCTGCCCGCGTTCGAGCCGCCGACGGACGCCGTCAGTGTGTAGGTCGTATTGATGTGCGCCAGCCCGGTCCCGGCCGACAGCCCGGTGACCTGTGCGTCCGCGGCCGGCGCGGCCGAGAGGACCGCCAGGGCGGTGGCGGCGGTCGCCGCGCCGCCGATGAGCGTGTTCCGAATTCGATGGGTAGCCATAAGCGCTTCGCCCCAACTCTCATTGCCGAGCTAAATTGAAATGAGATGGTTTCACACGGTGGGGCGGGTTGCAACGGTTCCGGCCGATTACAGCGGAAGCAGGTGGTGTTTACGGGGGTTCTGGGGAATTCTCTTGTCTCGCAGCAGGTGCAGGGCCCGGCGAATTTCCAGCCGGGTGCTCGCCGGTTCGATGACCGCGTCGATATAACCGCGCTCGGCCGCCACCCACGGGGTCGCGACCGTGGCGTTGTAGAAGTCGATCATCTGCTTGCGCATGGCCGGGCGCTGCTCCTCCGGCGCCGCCGCCAGGGTCTTGGCACCGATGAGCGAGACCGCGCTCTCCGCACCCATGACCGCGATGCGGGCGGTGGGCCAGGCCAGATTCACATCCGCGCCCAGCTGCTTGGACCCCATGACGGCATAGCCGCCGCCGTAGGATTTGCGGATGACCACGGTGACCTTCGGGACCGTGGCCTCGACGAAGGAGAAGATGAACCGGCCGCCGCGCTTGATGACGCCGATCTTCTCCTGCTCGACACCGGGTAGGAAGCCCGGTGTGTCGACGACGAAGACCAGCGGGATTTCGAACGCGTCGCACAGCCGTACGAAATGGGCGGCCTTGTCCGACGCCCGGGCATCGAGCGCACCCGCGTAGACCATGGGCTGATTGGCCACCACCCCGACGGTGCGGCCGTCCACCCGGGAGAAGCCACAGATGACGTTCTTGCCCGCGGCCTCACCGAACTCGTGGAACGCGCCGTCGTCGAAAATGCGGAGCAGAATCTCGTGCATGTCGTAGCCGGAATTGTCGGCGTCGGGCACGATGCCGTTGAGTTCCAGATCGGTGTCGGTGATCTCTGGTTCCAGACCGGGATTCACCACCGGCGGCAGCTCCTGGCAGCTCGACGGCAGATAGCCGAGGTAGTCGCGCACCCACTCGAAGGCGGCGGCCTCGTTCTCGGCCACGTGGTGGATATTGCCGTACTGGGCTTGGGAATTCGCGCCGCCGAGCTCCTCCAGGCTGACGTCCTCGCCGGTGACCTCGCGAATCACCTTGGGGCCGGTGACGAACATGTAGGCCGCCCGAGTGGCCACCACCACGTCGGTATTGATGGGCGCGTACACCGCGCCGCCCGCGCAGCTGCCCAGGATCATGGAGATCTGAGGCACCAAGCCGGACAACGGTTCCTGACGCCGGCCCAGCTCGGCGTACCAGGCCAGGGAGGTCACCGCCTCCTGCACGCGGGCGCCGCCGGAGTCGTTGATACCGACCACCGGGCAGCCCACCTTGGCGGCGAATTCCATGATGCCCGCGACCTTTCGGCCGAACATCTCGCCGACCGAACCGCCGTAGACGGTCTGGTCGTGCGAGAAGACGGCCACCGGGCGGCCCTCCACCAGGCCGTGGCCGGTGACCACGCCATCCCCGAAGAGGGCGCTCTTGTCGCCCGGATTGCGCACCAGCGCACCGACTTCCACGAAAGTCCCGGGATCCAGCAGCATATTGATGCGGTCGCGTGCCGAGGGAATTCCCTTCCTGGCCCGCTTGGCGATTCCCGCATCTCCCGCCGGTTCCCTCGCGATGTCGAGCTTATGTCGAAGGTCGGCGAGTTTCTCGGCGGTGGTGCGCACTGGGACTCCTTTCGGCAAAACCTACTTTCGCAGAATCCGTGTAGCGGTGGTGCTATTTCGTTGTGGTGTCGACCTCCGACAGTTTCTTGCTGAGATCGGCGCCGATGGTGGCGATCCGCGGCTCGTCGATGATCTGGATGTGATCGCCCGGAATGTGGATGATCTCCAGATTCGGAATGTGTTCCTGCCAGCCGCCGTTCGGCCGCCGGTCCGCGAAACGCGGTTCCAGCTCGATCATTCCGTCGTGGTAGCGATCGGCGAGATAGAGGGCAACAGCGCCGTCGTACTTCGACGGCTCGATCTTCTGCAGCTCCTTGCTGTCGATCCACGAGGTGCGCTGATGCTCGATCACGCCGCCCGGGATGTCGACTCCGGCGAACTTCAGCAACTCCATGATGATGTCGATCTGTTCCGCGTCGGACGCCGCGGCCAGCTCCTCGAGCTGCTCCTGATCGAGTTCGCCGTTGAAGCCATAGGTCTTCTGCGCGAACGACTGGTAGCGGCGGATCCGCTCCACCCGCTCGTCGGGAGCGTCGCTGAAAGGCTCGACCGGAATGGCCAGGTCGATCAGGCCGATGTGCCGGACGTCCGCACCCTCGGCGCGCATGATCTCGCCGACCTTCAACGCGAACACCGCGCCCAGCGACCAGCCGTAGAAAATGTACGGGCCCTCCGGCTGCCGCTTGCGGATCTCCGGAATGTACTGGCGCGCACGCTCTTCGATGGTGCCCTCGACCCGCTCCAGGCCGTACATCGGTGTCCCGGCCGGGAGTCGGTTCAGCAGCGGCTCGTACACCAGGGTGTTGCCGCCCGAGGCGTGGAACACGAAGACCGGCACCGCATTCGAACCAGCCTCCTTCGCGCGCAGCGTGCGCACGAAGCCCTCCAGATCGGAGCTCTTGCCCTGGTAGCGGACAACGACCTCGGACAGCTGCTCGATGGTCTTGCAGGCCCGCACCTCGGCCGGATCGACCTCCGCCTTGACCCGCTCCGACAGCCGGCCCGCCAGCTTCTCCAACGTGGCGTCGTCGATCTCGGGCAGCGGGTTGAAGATGCCGCCCGCCGTCTTGCCGGTCACCAGCGCCCAGGTGGCAAAGGCGAGCCGCTCCTCGCCATTGCGCGGGGGCACATTGTCGGCGTCGGTCTCGGCGATCGGCGCGGCGGAATCGTGCTCCGCGACGACCTCTTCGGCCTCGGCCACCACGTCGGTGGTCTCGGCCTTGGGCAGCAGCGCGGCCGGGTCCTCGCCCGCGTCCATGGCGGCCCGCGCGGCGGAGATGAAGTCGGCGTCGACGGTGATGTCCTCGCCGGCGGCCTGCCGCGCGGCGATGTCGTCGAGCTGATCGCGGTGCTCGATGGCGTAGCGCAGCACCTTGCCGACCTCGAGCAGGCTGGCGTCGCGCACGGCCTGGATCTGCAGCTGCGGAATGTCGAATTCGTATTCGACACGGTTCTTGATGCGCATGGCCATGAGCGAATCCAGGCCCAGCTCCATCAGCGGAATCTCCATCGGGAGGTCCTCGACCGCGTAGCCCATGGACTCGGCCACGATGATGGCCAGGCGCTGCTCGATGGTCTGCGTGCCCTTCGGATCCCAGCGCTCGCCGGGAGCCGCCGCGGCCACCTCGACCGCCGGCGCCGCCTGGACGACCGCGACCGGCTGTGCCACAGCCGATTCCGGCAGCGGCGCGCCGGAGACGACGACCGCGTCGAACAGCGGGCGGAAGGCATTGCCCTCCTTGGCGTGCACCGAGACCGACGCGCCGCCCGGGTGCGGGGTGAGCGTGGTCGTGAGCGTGCCCGCGGCGGGGACCGCGCCGTGCGCGACCGACGCGCCGACGGTCACGTCCGAGAGTACCTGCGCGGCAGCGGCATTCACCAGTGCGGCCAGGTCGGTGACGGCCGGGGCCTGCACCTCCCAGACGTGGCGGCCGTCCGGCAGCGCCACATGCGCACCCGGGACACGAGCATTGCCCGCGCCGCCGCCGAAGCCACCGGTCACCCTGGGCCAGTACTGCTTGCGCAGGAACGCGGTGCGCGGCGCCGCCGCGTAGTCACCGGCGGGCAGCAACGAGGGCAGGTCCACCTTGTGGCCCTGCACGTACAGCTGCGCCAGTGCGGAGATGACGCCCGCGGCCTCGTCTTCCTTGCGCTTGAGGGTCGGGATCAGTGCCGCATTGTGCACGCCCGCCGCGAAGGTGGTGCCCAGGACCTGCATGAGAGCAACGGAATTCGGTGCAAGTTCCAGGAAGGTGGTGATACCGGTGTCGACGGCCTGCCGGATGGCGTTGGTGAAGTACACCGAGCCGCGCATGTTCATGACCCAGTAGTCCACGTCGTGCACGGGCGCGTGGCCGGCGCGGTAGACGGTGTCCTTGTGGACGGTCGAGTACAGGTCCCGCTTGAGCTTGGTGGGCTCGATGCCGGCCAGCTCGGCGGCGAGTTCGCCCAGCAGCATGTCCATCTGCGAGGTGTGGCCCGCGCCGCGGGTCTGCAGCACGCGGGCGAACTTGCCCTCGGCCTCGGCGCGCGCCACGATCGCGTGCACCTGGTCCGGCATGCCGCCGATCACCGTGTTGTTGGGCGCGGCGTACACCGCGACCTCGATCTCGGGGAACTCGGTCTCGACGAGCTTGGCGACCTCCTCGGCGGAGTACTCCAGCAGCGCCATATTGCGGACCTGGTCGTCGGTGAGCATGGCCTCGCCCTCGGCCATCAGCCGCGAGCGCGCGCAGATCACCCGCACCGCGTCCTCGAGCGGCAGACCGCCCGAAATGTACGCTCCCGCAACCTCACCCTGGGAGTGGCCGACCACGCCCTCGGGCTCGGCGCCGTGCGCGCGCAGAATCGAGGCCAGACCCACCTGGATGGTGAAGGTACCGACCTGGCCGGTGCCGATGTCCCAGTCCATGGAGTCGTCGAGGATCATCTCCTTGACCGAGTACCCGGCCTCGTCGATGACCAGCTCGTCGACCTGATCGACGGCCTTACGGAAGATCGAGTTCTCGGTATAGAGCTGCTTGCCCATCTTCCGGTGCTGCGCGCCGAAACCGGCCATCACCCACAGCGCGCCCTTGGCGGCGGGGGAATCGGCGGTCCAGACGCCATTGCCCGGCTTGCCCTCGGCGATGGCCCGCAGGCCCGCGATGGCCTCGTCATGGGTCTTGGCCACGACCACGCCGCGCGAACGGCCGTGGTTGCGCTTCGCCAGGGTGCGGGCCACATCCTCGAGCGGAGTCGCTTGTCCCGCTTCGGATTCCAGCCAGTCGGCCAGGTCCTTGGCGGCACGCTTGCGCCGCGAGGGCAGGTAGCCCGACACCGGGAGGATCAGCGGCATCGGCTCTTCGCGATTGCCCCACTCCGGTTCCGGCGCAACGACTTCGGTGATGGCCTCGGCCTCGGCGACCACATCGGTGGTCTCGTTGTCGAGGTCGGTGGTCTCGGGAACCTCCGCTGCGACAGTGGGCGGCACGTACTCCTGAACGACCACGTGCGCATTGGTGCCACCGAAGCCGAAGCCGGAGACGCCGATGGTGGCCTTGCCGCTGTAGCGCGGGAATTCGGTCGGCTGGTCGGTGACCTTCAGGTGCGCCTGGTCGAACGGGATGAAGGGGCTGGGACCCGCGTAGTTGAGATGCGGCGGAATGACGTTGTGCTGCAACGCCAGGATGACCTTCGCGAGGGCCGCAGCGCCGGCGGCGGCCTCCAGGTGGCCGAAGTTGGTCTTGGCCGAACCCAGCAGCGCGGGCTTGTCGTCCTCGCGGCCGCGGCCGATGACGCGGCCGAGGGCGTCCGCCTCGATCGGGTCGCCGATGGGTGTGCCGGTGCCGTGCGCCTCGATGTAGTCGACCTGGGACGGCGGGATCCCGGCATCGCGGTAGGCGCTGCGCAGCACGGCGGCCTGCGCGTCCGGGTTCGGGGCGAGCAGGCCGTTGGACCGGCCGTCGCTGTTGACCGCGGACCCCTTGATGACCGCGTAGATGGTGTCGCCGTCGCGCTCGGCGTCGGCGAGGCGCTTGAGCACCACCAGACCGCCGCCCTCGGAGCGGACCATGCCGTCGGCGTCCGACGAGAACGCCTTGATGTGACCGTCCTTCGACACACCGCCATTGGCGTCGAAGGCGAGCGTCGCGGCCGGGGACAGCAGCACGTTCGTGCCACCGGCCAGCGCCAGGTCGGCCTCGCCGTTGCGCAGTGCCCGAACGGCCTGGTGCACCGCTACCAGCGAGGACGAGCACGCGGTGTCGACCGCCACCGACGGGCCGCGGAAGTCGTAGAAGTACGAGACACGGTTGGGGATGATGGCCGAAACGCTGCCCATGATGCCGTAGCCCTCGGCCGAGAGCGGCGTGCCCGGATCGGTGGTCCCGACCGCCATGCCCGCGATGATCATGAACTCGGTGCTGGTCGAACCGATGAAGACGCCGACCTGCTCACCCTTGAGGGTGTTGGCGGGAATCCTGGCATGCTCCAGTGCTTCCCAGGTCAGCTCGAGCGCCATCCGCTGCTGCGGGTCCATGCGCTCCACCTCGACCGGCGAGTGGGCGAAGAACTCGGCGTCGAAGCTCTTGAGGACGTCCTGGTCGAGGTAGCCGCCCTTGACGTTGGACTTGGCGATCTGCTCCACCAGGCGCGGATCGTCGAGGAACTCCGCCCAGCGGCCCTCGGGTAGGTCGCGGATCGCGTCACCGCGATTGATCAGGAATTCCCAGGTGGACTCGGGCGTATCGCCCGCACCCGGCAGCCGGGTGGACAGGCCGACGATGGCGACATCGTGCGCCTGGCCCGGCTGGAAACCCTGGGTGTAGAACGAGTCGTCGGCCGCCTCGGCCGGAAGGTCGGGCTCCCCATTGATGATTCGCTCGGCCAGCGACGCGATGGTCGGGTGCTGGTAGACGATGGTCGCGTTCAGCACGACCCCCGTCAGCTCCTCGATATCGCCACCGAGTGCGAGGGCATCGCGCGAGGCCAGGCCGAACTCCTCCATCGGCCGGTCCACGGTGATGTTCTCGATCGGCTGCCCGGTCGCGTCGGCGACCCAGCGGCATAGCCATTCCCGCAGGTCGGCTACCGACATGTCGGCCGCGGCAGGTTTCCGCGTGGCCGCACCATCGGCCGCCGGTGCGTTCTCGGTCGTCTGGGTGGGGTCCGTGCCCTCGTTCTCAGCCATCAGTTCCTCAAGCTACCTGTCTGCTCACGGTGCGCGGCGTTGTTGTCGGGACTCTCGCCGTTCCCTGCCCGAACGGCTCTGTCTTCGCGTGCCGGAACGGCACTGCCTTTCATGCGTGAATGGCGCGAACCGAACGGGCTCGCGCCATCCAACTTCGAGACGGTCGTCTCACTCCTCGTCTGGTGCATCGGGGAAGGCCTGCTGCGTGTAACCACCACGCAGCGTGCCTCCGATGTACTCCGCCTTGCAGGCGCGACGCGCGATCTTGCCGCTGGAGGTACGCGGGATCGAACCGGCCGGAACGAGGAGGATGTCACGAGCGGTGACACCGTGCCGGGACGAGATGGCCGCGCGGACCGCGTCCGCGATGGGACCCGGATCGGCCTTGCCCGCGCCCGGGCCGCGCTCGGCCACGATGACCAGCTGCTCACTGGCATCGTCGGCGTCGTACTTCAGGCCCGAATGGCTGTCCTGCGCAAAGACTTCGGCGGGCAGCTGGTTGGCGGGCACCGCGAAGGCGGCCACGAAACCGGGGCGCAGCATGGTCGAGGCCTCCTGGGCGGAGTACTCGAGATCCTGCGGGTAGTGGTTGCGGCCGTCCACGATGACCAGGTCCTTGACGCGGCCGGTGATGTAGAGCTCGCCGTCCACGTAGACGCCGTAGTCACCGGTGCGCAGCCAGATGCCGTCGGTCGGCACACCCTCCGCGTGACTGTGCTCGGACAGTCGATGCGCGAGCTGGTTACGGAAGGTCTTCTGGGTCTCCTCGGCGCGGCCCCAGTAGCCGATACCGATGTTGTTGCCGTGCAGCCAGATCTCGCCGACGTGCCCGTCGGGCAGCTCACGCGCGCCATCGGGAGAGTCGATGGAGTCGCCGTCCACGATGGCCGCCCACTGCGACAGCGCGATGTAACCGCAGGACACCTGGGCGATGGAGTTCTCCGCGCCCTGCTCGACCTTCTTCACGCGACCGGCATTGAGCTCGAGCCGGTCCACGTAGATGACCTTGGCCTCGTCCTCGTGCCGGGTGGCCGACACGAACAGGGTGGCCTCGGCCATGCCGTAGCACGGCTTGATGGCGGTCTTGGGCAGGCCGTACGGGGCGAACGCCTCGTTGAACTTCTTCATCGAGGTGGTGGTCACCGGCTCGGAGCCGTTGATCAGACCGAGCACGTTCGACAGGTCCAGCGACTCGCCAGGCTTGGGCAGACCGCGCACGGCGGCGTGCTCGAAGGCGAAGTTCGGTGCGGCGGCGAAGGTTCCGGCGCCGTCGGACACCGCGGCCAGCTCGTTGATCCAGCGCGAGGGCCGGCGCACGAACGAGGCCGGGGACATGATGGTGATGTACTTGCCGCCCACGGCGGGCAGGATCACCGTCAGCAGACCCATGTCGTGGTACAGCGGCAGCCAGGTCACTCCGCGCGAACTCTCGTTCAGGTCAAGCGCGTTCACCATCTGCAGCACATTGGTGCCGACACCGCGGTGGGTGATCTCGACACCGGCGGGCACCCGGGTGGAGCCGGAGGTGTACTGCAGGTAGGCGATGTCGTCGACCACGATGTCGGGGCGGATCCAGGACTCCCCGACGCTGTCGGGAATCGCGTCGACGGCGATGATGCGCGGGCGCTGGGCCGCGGGCAGCGACCGGAAGAACTGGCGGACACCGGCGGCGGAGGAGCTCGCCGTCAGGATCGCGGAGGGCGTGCAGTCACCGAGGACCGCATGCAGGCGATCGGTGTGGCCCGGCTCGTCCGGATCGAACAGCGGCACGGAGATAGTGCCCGCGTAGATGGCGGCGAAGAAGGAGATGACGTAATCCAGGCCCTGCGGAGCCAGGATCGCGACCCGATCGCCCCGCTTGGTCACCTGCTGCAGTCGGGCGGCCACCGCGCGCAGCCGCGTACCGAACTGACTCCAAGTGAGGTCCTGGTACTCACCGTCGCGCTCGCGTGAGTAATCGATGTAGCGGTAGGCCAAGTCATTGGCGTCGTTACCGTGAGTGTGCTTCTCGACGTAGTCGACGAGGGTGCGTCCCTCGGGAATCGTGATGTTCCCCGTTTCGTCGAGGTAATCGTCGAAAGTCTCGTCCATTCCTTCTTCTCCTCCGAGGCACACGCGGCATGAGACGGCAAGCATTGCCGCTGTTACCTGTGAGGCCCCGACTCTCTTCGCCCGCGGGAGCTCCATACGAGAGCCAACCTGCAGAATTGTGTTGCGGTCTGCGCGGTGACCGTCTAATGGCTAGATGTTCTCAAACCAGGGACATGTTACAGAGGAGCTGCCCGGCCATGCTTCGGAGCGGCCGAACATCTCCCAGCTCACACCTCTGGACTAGTGCTTCACCGGTGCGAATGCCTCCAAATGGGTGGGGAGCGCCCCACATAGGACACAACTAGGACTGGATGTGAGTTGCCGCACGCACCGGGTCTCGGCAGTGTCGCAACCCGGAGCACTTTACCGGGTGACCCCGAAACTGGGGGGGCTGTGTTTGATTGCCCTTCGCTGCGCTCCGGGCGGGTTCGCGGCCCTGTTACCTCGGTCTTCCCTCCTCCGCTTCGCTCCCCCGCTCCAAGGCGGAGGTCTATCAAGCCGCAGTCCAGACCGAGGCGGGCCGCGAACAGCCTGGTGATCCGCGAAAGAGGGGGTGCGAATCCGCATCCCGAAGGCTCCGCTCCAACTGGCTCGAGGTGGAGCAGGCCTACCCGTCAAGGGTGGCTGCCCTCACATGAGGAAGCCTTGGCGAATGCTTATGTATGTGCCGGGTGCGGAGCGTTTTCGATGAGACCGGACGCCCAGGTCACCGTCCACTCGGTGGCGGTGGTGCCGTTGTCGTCCACCTGGTAGCCGTTGTAGAGGCTGTGCACCGGATTGCCCGCGGCGCGGACCAGGATGTTCAGGCTGCCGAGGATATTGCTCGGGCTCAGCGCCTGGCGAGGGGAATCGCAGATCAAATCGCCTGCGGCACAGATGGTGAAGGTGCGGCCGGTGAGCTTGCCGTAGCCGCCGCGCGGTCCCGTCATGGTGATGCCGGGGACGTTCAGGCCCTTGAGCGCCACCTCCGCGCCGACCCCGGGCGGGGTCGGGCCGATCTCGGTGGCGTCGCTCGGATCGCCGACATCACGGCGGCCGTCGGCGATGGTGGTCACGCCCAGCACCAGGTCCTCGGCCACCGGGCCCTTGCCGGCGCCGATCTGCGCGGCGATATCGCCGACGATCACCGCGCCCTGCGAGAAACCCGCCAGAACGTAAGTGGTGAGCGGACATTGGGCGGCGGTCTGCGCGAGCTTGTCGGTGGCGCGCTTGGCGCCCTCGGAACGGCTGTTGTTGTAGGAGGACTGCCCGTCCGGCGGAATGGCGACCGGGTTGGAGAACTGGGCGACGTACGGGACGGTGTAGACCTCGACCCGCTCATCGGGGAACTTGGCCCGAATCGGATTGGAGATGTTCAACATCAACGACGCCGGGTTCGCGGCCGGGTTGAAGGGGTCGTCATTGCTGTTCGACTCCCAGGTGCCCGGCACGGACAGCATGAGCACGTCCGGGCAGGCGGCCGGTTGCGAACTCGGACGGGGCGGGGCCGGCGGCTTGGGGCCGGGCAGCCGCAGCCGCCCGGCCAGCAGGTACCACAGCAGCAGCGCCACCACGACCACGATCACGATCGCGGCGATGACGAGCAGCATGCAACCCACCGGCCGCGACCGGCGTTGTCCGATTCGGCGTCGCGTCGTCACTTGTTGCAGTAGCTCTTCGAGGCGACGTCGTAGTAGATCTTGCCCGCCTGCTCGACCGTCATCTTGGACGGATCGAAGGACGGATCGGAACCGGCGATCGCGGTCACGTAGGTGATGATCTGATCCTGCGGGGCGTTCTCCGACTTACCCTGGCACACCAGATTGGCCGCGGTGATGGCGATGTCCGGGGAACCCGGGGTGATACCGGCCTTCTTCAGATCGTCGAGGAAGCTCTTCTCCTTGTCCGACAGCGCCGGGGAGCCGTTCGGGGTGGTGATGAACTGGCTCGGCACCGGTGCCGGGCGCTCGACCGTGGAGCTGGGGGTCCCGGCATCCGGCGCGGCCTGCGGAGCCTGCTGATCGGTGGACGGCGTCGCGTCGCCCGGGGTGGCGGGCGCGGCGGCCGTGGTCTTGGTGGTGGTCAGCGTGGGCGTGCTCTTGGCGGTCGAGTCATTGCTACCGCAGGCGGCGAGCAGTCCGGTGGCGGCGATGGCGGCCACCACGCCGAATACCTTTCCACGGGTACCGTGCATCAATTCGCTTCCTATATCTGTCCGGGGGCAAGAGGTCGCCCCCAGGCTAGCCGCAACCCGGGACGGAGTCCCGGGCCACAACGGAACCACACCTACTTCTTAGGGCTGATTAGGGTCGTTCGGCCGGAAGTCTCAGTTGGGACGGACCTCCGGGCCCAGCGCCGGAATGAGCGTGGGCTGCGCGGGATCGGCAGGTGGGAGCTCGGGCGCCGGGGCAGGTGAGGGGGCCGGAGCTGCGGCAGGCGCGGGGGCCGGAGCGGGCGCGGGGATCGCGGCAGGGGCCGGCGCGGCGGCCGGGGTCGCCGGCACGGGGACCGGAGCCGCCGGAGCGGGGGCCGGCGGCGCCGGCTGCGGCAGGGCGGGCAGGCCCGGCAGCTGAAGTGCGGGCTGCTGGGCGGCCGGCTGGGCCGGGTCCGGCTTGGGCTGCTCGCTGCCTGGGATGGCGATCGGGCGGCCGTCGAGGGTGGCCGCGGAGGCCCGGCCGTCGCGGATGGTGATGGTGCCGCCCTGGAAGGTCTGCTGGGTGCCGCCCGGGGTCTGGCTCTCATCGGAGATCGGGTAGCCGAGCGGTCCGTTCTCGAATCCGGTCGCACCCCAGGCGTCCATGATCGGACCGGTCCGCACGCCCCAGGCGCCCGAGAGCGGGCTCCAGTAGATATTGCCGCCCTCGAAGCCGGACCAGCGGCCGAAATCGCGCAGCGGCTGCTCACCCGAGGTCGGGAAACCGTAAGGGCTGTTCTCGAATCCGAGCTGCGCGTACTTGCCCAGGATCAGGCCCTGCACCAGGTGCGCGCCGGTCTTGGCGCTGAAGTACATGGACCCGTTCTCGAAACCCTGCACCGCGCCGTCTCTCTGGGGCGTCCGGGCCTCCTGGCCGGTGGGGTACCCGGCCGGGCCGCGCTCGTAGCCCTGCCTGGCCCATTCGTCGAGGATGGCCCCGCGCACCGCCTGTGCACCGGTCTGCGGAGTCCAGTAGATCGACCCGTGCTGGAACGGCTGCAGCCTGCCGCGGCCGTCGGGCAGGCCGCCCTCGCCCGCGGTCGGGAAGCCCAGAGCGCTTGCCGCCGTGCCCAGTCCGCCGTAGCTGCCGCCGATCGCGCCCGCCACCGGCTGGGCGCCCGTGCCCGGCGAGAAGAACACCTTGCCGCCGCGGAAGTCCTGGGCCACGCCGCCGGGCACCGGATACTCCGCGGTGAGGCAGTCACCGATCCAGGAGTTGCCCTGCGCCACCGGCGCGATCGCTCCACCGGCCCGGCAGTCGACGGGGGTCGAGTCCACGCCCAGCGCGGTGGCCGTCTGCGGCCAGGCCTGGCGCATCTCGAAATCCCAGTACGGCCAGGTGTGGGTGCCCGACGGGCGGTAGTTCACCGAGACGGGGATATTCAGCTTGTTGAGCTTGGCCACGAAATTCTGGGTGCTCAGCCGGGACAGCACCTCGAGGCCCAGGCCCGCGTAATTGGTTGTGATGCCCGGAATGTCGGAGAGCGGGTCGGTCGTGCCCGCGACGCCGTTGCCGCTGGAGACATAGAGGGCCACGCCCTTGAGCTTGTCGGCCAGCTCGTAGGGGTCGTGTTCCTTCCAGGCCGGGCTGGTCGGCGGGCCGAACATCTTCGACGAGTCGAAGCCGCCCGCGTCGCGCATGGCGAAGTTGACCGCCTGCGGCATGCCGAGCGAGGTCAGGGTGAGGAAGCCGGAGTAGGAGGCGGCCGAGCGCACCCAGCCGGGATTGCGGGCGGCCAGCGTCATGGCCGCGGTGCCGCCCATCGAGAGTCCCTCCGCCGCACGCACGTCGGTGGCGCGGAACTGGCTCTCCAGCAGCGGCGGGAGCTCCTTCACCAGGAAGGTCTCCCACTGGTAGTTGTGGCCGTTGTCGGGGGCCAGCCAGTCGGTGTAGAAGCTGGACTGGCCGCCGACGGGCAGCACCACGAGGGAGTTCTTGTCGGCGTAGAAGCCGGCCGCGCCCGCGTCCTTGGTCCAGCCGTTCTCGTCGTCGGTGGCCCGCAGGCCGTCGAGCATGTAGACGACGGGGAATCTGGCATCCGGTTTGGAGTTCCAGTCACGCGGCAGCAGCAACTGGACTTCGACGGGTGCGCCGGTGGCCGGCGAATTCACCCACAGGGCGACCCGGCGGTCGTTGAGCCACGACATCTTCTGGATGGACGCCGCGGGAGCGGCGGGAGCATCCGGTGCGGCACCTGCCGGTCCACACTGCGCGAAAGTGCCCGCGGCCAGCGGAAGCAGCGCCGTTACAGCACATGCCATCCAGCGCACGCGCCTTCCTTTGATCCCACGGACAACTCCAGCCACACAAGTGTTGTACCTCCGAACACGCGTGAGACCCGGCAGGACACACGGAAACGGACCGTTCGACAGCAAACGTCCAGTTGCCAACCCGCCTCCCCACGCCTGCCGGCCCGCCTCCCCGCATCTACCGGCCCGCCTCCCCGCATCTACCGGCCCGCCTCCCCGCACCTGCCGGCCCGCCGCCCCGCACCTGCCGGCCCGCCGCCCCGCACCTTCAGCGCATAGCCGAGAGCCGTCGGCGTCCCGCACGCGTGCCGGCGGTCAGGTAGCAAACCTATTTCGGACGTACCCCCGGAGTTACCCCGACCGTCACGAAATCAGCCGCCGCGTTGGCATACGTCCAGAATCAGACTCCCAGTCCAGTCAAACGCCCGAGTCCGGTCAAACGCCCGAGTCCGGTCAAACGCCCATTCCGGTCAAACCCCCAGTGCGGCGAGGATATCGGGGCGGGCGGTGGCCAGTTGGTCCTGCCAGTAGGGCCACGAGTGGGTGCCCTCGACCTGGAGGTTGTAATGGGCGCCGATACCGAGCTGGGTCATCCGGCCCACGAACGAGAGTGTGTTCACCATCGACAGGGCCTCCAGCGCAACGGCATTCGCGGTGTTGAAGATGCCGATGGGCGAGTCCGGGTGGTCGTGCGGGCCGAGCACGCCCCAGGACGCGGAGATGAACATGGGCAGGTTGCGCAGCTGCGGTGCGAAGACGAACGGGTCCATGCGCAGCCACTGGGGGCTCCACGGCCAGGCCATGGAGTCGACATTGAACCGGCCGGCGTCGAGCATGGCGATGCGGATGGCCTCGCGCATGCCGGGCGCGGAGATGTTCAGGTAGCCGGAGAACGAGGAGGCATGCTTGAACTGGCCGCGGTGATAGGCGGCCAGCGCCAGTGCCGCCGACCCGCCCATGGACAGCCCGGCCACCGCGTTGTTGGTCCGCGAGACGCCGTAGCCCTCGAGGAACGCGGGCAGCTCCTCGGTCAGGAAGGTCTCCCACCTGTAGGTGAACTTCTGCCCGTTGGTGCTCGACGGCGATCGCCAGTCGGTGTAGAAGCTGGACTGCCCGCCGACCGGCATCACCAGGGTGACATTGTCATTGGCGAACTGCTGCAGAGCATTGGTCTCGAGGACCCACGCATTGGAGTCGTCGCGGGCGCGCAGGCCGTCGAGCAGGTACAGCGCCGCGTCGCCACCGTGCGCGGCCCACTGCACCTGCACCTTGATCGGGCCCATGCTGGAGGGCACCATCAGCTCCTCGAAGCCGCCCTCGCGGGCGCGGTGCTGGGGATGCGCGGGCATGGCGAGGGCGGGCCCCGCCAGCGCCGGGAGCGCCAGCACTGCCGCGACGACCGCGAGGGCGCGCCGCCAACCGTGTCTGACGCGGGCGCGTCCGGAAATCCGAATCGAACCGTGCTGCGGGCATGACGAAGCGCCCTGTACTGCCATAGAGATCGATCTCCTGAACCGCAGGGGGAACCACACCGACGTGACGGGAGTCACGGACAACCGTGCACTCTACCTTCGTCCCGGAGGTTGTCGGCGGGTATCCGGTTCAGCTGGCGTGTATCTCGACCGTACCGTCGTGGAAGACGATGGTGCCGTGCTGGAAAGCCTGCTGCGCTCCGCCCGGTATGGGCGTTTCGTCGGAGGTGGGAAAGCCGAGTGCCCCAGCGGGTCCCGCCGCGCCCTCGTACGCGCCGCCGATCATGCCGCCCACCGGATGCGCGCCGGTGGCCGCCGACCACACCACCCGCCCGCCCCGGAAGTCCTGCGCCGCACCACCGGCCAGCGGATACTCCGCGGTCAGGCAGTCGCCCAGCCACGACTTCGCCAGCGCCACAGGCGCAATCGCGCCCGCTGCGGCGCAGTCCGGCTTGGTCGCCTCCACCCCCAGCGCGGCCGCCGCCTGCGGCCAGGACTGCCGCATCTCGAAATCCCAGTACTGCCAGGAATGCGTGCCCGAGGGCCGGTAGTTCACCTGCGCCGGGATGCCGAGCTTGTCCAGCTTGGCCACGAACTGCTGAGAAGAGAAGCGCGCCAACACTTCCAACGCCATGCCCGTCCAGTTGGTGCTCACGCCCGGAACCCCGGCCGGAATGTCGTAGACGCCCGCCAGGCCGCTGCCGCTGGACACATACAGGCTGAGGCCCTTCAGTTTTTCCGCGAGCACGTAGGGATCGTGCGATTCCCATTCCGCGTCGGTGGGCGGGCCGTCCATGGCGTCGGCGTTGTAGCCGCCCGCGTCACGCATGGCGTACGCGATCGCTTGCGGCATACCGAGAGTAGTCAGCGTGAGGAAGCCGGAGAAGGAGGCGGCGTAGCGCGCGAATCCGGGATTGCGGGACGCCAGCGTCATGGCCGCGGTGCCGCCCATGGAGAGCCCGGTCAGGCCGCGCACATTCGTGGTGCGCCAGTCGCGGTCCAGCAGCGGCGGTAATTCCTTGGTGAGGAAGGTTTCCCACTTGTAGGCCTTGCCGTTGTCGGGCTGCTTCCAATCGGAATAGAAACTGGCCGCGCCGCCGACAGGCAACACCACCGTGATGTCCTTGTCGGCGTAGAAGCCTTCCGCCCCAGTATTTTTGGTCCAGCCGTTCTGATCGTCGCCGGCATGCAGACCGTCGAGTAGATAGAGCACGGGAAATCTGGTGTCCGGCTTGGTGTTCCAGTCTCTGGCCAGGAGCAGTTGCACCTGGATCTGCGTGCCCATGGCGGGGGAGTAGACCCACAGAGTCACGCGTCTGTCGCTCAGCCACAACACATTTCGAATATCGGGCTTGGTGGGTTTCGCCGGCTCGGCCGCTGGTGGAGCGGCCCCCGGTTCCGCGAATGCCGTTGCGCCCCCGCCGGCAACCCCACCCGTCAGCAAAGCTGTCGTGGCTACCGCGAGCGCGACCAGCCCTCTGCGGCCGCCTCTCCCCCATCTACCAATTGCCACAGCTGTCACAGTAGGTTTCTACCGCGTCGCGGCGAATGATGGGGAGTCATAAAAAGAACCGGCCACCCTGTCGGATGGCCGGTTCATTCGTTCACGCTATCGCCCGGGGCGAGTAGCGGTCGTTTCTACTAGGCGAGACCCAGCGCGCTCAGCATCTGCGGGCGGGCCTTCACCAGCTCGTCGTGCCAGTAGCGCCACTTGTGGGTACCGGTCGCGGTGAAGTCGAACTGGGCCGGAATGCTGATCTGCCCCAGCCGCGCCTGGAAGGCACGGGTGTTCACGCTCGCCAGCGCCTCCAGCGCGACGGCGTTACCGGTATTGAAAACGTCTGCGGCGGAACCGATGCCGTCGTACTGGCCGGGGATGCCGTTACCGGACGAGATGTACATCGGCAGACCCTTGAGCTGCGGCGCGAACACGAACGGGTCCATGCGCAGCCAGGCCGGGCTCCACGGAGCGGCCATCGAGTCGACATTGAAACGGCCGGCGTCCAGCATGGCCAGGCGGATGGCCTCGCGCATGCCCGGCGCGGACAGGTTCAGGTAGCCCGACATCGAGGTGGCCTGCTTGAACATGTCGCGGTGGTAGGCGGCCATCATGAGGGCGGCCGAACCACCCATGGACAGACCCGCGATGGCGGTGTTGTTACGCGCGACGCCGTAGCCGGAAAGAAAATCGGGGAGTTCCTTGGTCAGGAAGGTCTCCCACTTGTAGGTGTACTTCTGACCGTTGGTGTTGGACGGGGACACCCAGTCGGCATAGAAGCTGGACTGACCACCGACCGGCATGATGACGTTCACGTCGTCGTTCGCGAAGATGCCGGGGGCGTCGCCCTCATCGGCATTGGCCCACGCGTTGCGGTCGTCGCGAGCGCGCATGCCGTCGAGCATGTAGACCGCGGAGCTGCCGCCGTTCTTGGCCCACTGCACCTGGACCTTGATCGGGCCCATGCTGGACGGCACCATCAGCTCTTCGAAGCTGCCAGGAATACCGCGGTGCATCGGACCGAACGCCGGGGCGGCCGAGGCGATGGACGGGACGGCCAGGGAGGCGGTCGGGACCGCGAGCGCCGCTGCGGTGACGGTGGCCGCGACAAGCCGTGTGCGCCAAGCACTCTGCGCACGGCGTCGCGACGAAACTCCTCCCGGCACGGCGGACCTGCCGAAACGCATGGATATTGCTCCTTCTCTACCGCAGCACTGCGCTGCTGCGGTGTCTTAAGTTGTCAATCACGCACCCCCGGGCATGACAAAGTCATGCGCGGACATGCACGATCACCACTCACAGCGAATCCCGACACTTCCCTGTGAGTGAAGCGCTACCACGGGTTGGTCACACTTGCTCGCTGGAGGGTATTCGACGCTCCGAGCGGTTGGCAAGGCCACGCTAATGAGTGGCTGGTTCAGTGAATCAACTCAGTCACTGTCGCATACGACCGTAATGGTGCGGTGACCATATCGCGAATCCCTCATGATGTCGCGGCAACATGCAAATCCCTTACGCCGCAAGGAAGCTTGGCGGTTTCGCTCAGCCGGGGTCGGCGCTCGGGTCCGGCAGCATCTTGTAGACCTGATCCGACCAGTGGAGCCAGGCGTACACACCCTCGGTGATGTAGTCGAACACCGCATTACCGCGGCCCAGGGAGTCCATGCGCGCCTGGAACGCGCGGGTATTCGCAAGTGCTATGGATTCCAGACCATCGCAATCGTCAGGTCGGCTGCGTCCAGTGGGGATTGCACGACATCCCGCGGACCGGGAACACCGCTGCCGCTGGAGATCCACATCCCGGTGCCGTTGTCCCGCAACATCGGTGCGAATTCGAAAGGATCGTTGCGCTGCCACAATACGCTCCAGGGCGGCCCCCACACGGCGTCGATGTCGAAGCCGCCCGCGTCCAGCAGCGCCGTCCGCATACCCGGGGCCAAATGTTCAAATAGCCGGAATACGGTCCGGCATAACGGAACTGGCCCGAATGACAGGCCCCGGCACCAGGGCCGCTGCCACCCATGGACAGCCCGAACACCCCGATCTCGCGCGGATCGAAGCCCAGCCGCATTGATGTTCCACGCGGTGAGGGCATGCTCGATATCGGTGTCGATCTACCATCCGGAAAGTCGTTGCGGGCGCGCAATCCGTCCCAGCGCGTACGCCACGCGGCGGGTATTGCCGTCATCGGCGCGGAAGATGCGCGACTTGATCGGGCCCATGCCGGAATCGACTCAGAAGTCGTAACCACCCGGATCGAATGACGCATGCGCAGTCGCCATCGCCCCGATTGTCCCAGCCAGCGGAACCGTCACCGCCCCTGCCAAACCCGCCGAAACCGCCCGGACCGAACCGGCCATTGACCGCCGCACCGGCTCGCGTACCCGAACAGACCGCATCGACTCGCCTTTCGCGAGCGTGGTCTCCATGACCACATCCGAAATGCAGAAACTGTTGTCGCAGGAGCTTTTCAGGCGCATATTCGGAGTCGCCGGGCATCGAAACACCTCCCGCGATCGAACCGTGATGGATCACCACCCCGGTGCGAAATACACGACGGCCGCCGTCCCCCCAGGGACGGCGGCCGCATCCGGGAGTCGGGTCTATCCGATGTTCGCGGACATATCCGGGATCATTCGATAGGCGTCGTCCTGCCAGTTCGTCCAGGCATGCAGCCCGGCGGCCGGAAAGTCCCAGACAATGTTCTGCGCGCCCAGGGTGAGCATGCGGACCTGGAAGGCGCGAGTATTGGCCAGCGCCAACGTTTCCAGCGGCGCGCCGCGTATCAGCCGGTCGGCTGCCGCGCCGAGCGGGATGTTCAGATCGTCGGGCCTGGGCGCGCCACTGCCGGCGGAGATCCACATCCGGGTGTGGTGGGCGATCAGGATGGGCGCGAAGACGAACGGGTCCATGCGCAGCCACTGCTGCCCCCATGGCGGCGCCATGGAGTCCACGTTGTAGCCGCCGGCGTCGATCATGGCCGACCGGATCGCCTCGCGCATACCGGGCGCCGAGATGTTCAGGTAGCCGGAGTACGAACCGGCGTAGCTGAAGAAGTCGGGGTGGTAGGCGGCCAGGGTGAGCGCGGCGCTGCCGCCCATGGACAACCCGAAAACGCCGTTGCGATACGGGTTGAAGCCCAGGCGGCTCTGCAGCTCCCAGCGCAGGTGGTTGGTGAGGAAGTCCTCCCAGGCGTAGCGGTAGCTCTTGCCCGGGCCGCCGCCCATGGACTCGGTGACGCCCGATCCGGTGCCGTAGGACGCGGATCCGGTGCCCGGCGCGGCACCGAAGAACGAGCTCGGCGCATCCCAGTCGGCGTAGAAGCTGGACTCGCCGCCGATCGGCATCACCACATTGATGTTCCAGTCCGCCAGCACCTCGGCGACATTGGTGTTGATCTCCCAGCCGCTCAGGTCCGGCTGGGCGCGCATCCCGTCCAGGACGTAGGCGACGCGCTGGGTATTGCCGTCGCGAGCGCGCAGGACGCGGGTCTTGATCGGGCCCATGACCGGGGAATCGGCCCAGAAATCGAAGGTGGCCGGGTCGAACGCCGCGGTGGCCGGTGGCAATTCGATCACCGCCATCAGGGGCACCAGCAGGGCGGCAGCGGCGACGCCCAGTACCTTCCGTGTGAAGCCTCGAACCCGCATCGACCCAGCCCTTCTCGGTTTGAGCAGAACATTGATCACGCAGAACTGATCTTCGGTACAACCTGAGTATCGGATGTCCAACTGGGTGTGTCCGGTGCGGACACTACGGCGAGTCGCGAATCGATCTTCAACAATTCGGTACCGCGCTCTCAGCGATCCAGGGCCACGCGCAGCTCTCCCAGCCATTTCCGCTGCGTATCCCGGGCGAGCGCGGAGTCGGGGGCCGAGAGCTCGAACATGTGCCAGGCGCCCGGCACATTGCACACCGTGACCGGCGTGCCGGAATCCATGAGTCGGCGGGCATAGTCCAGCGCCTCGTCGCGCAGCGGATCCAGATCGCAGACCAAGACGAAGGCGGACGGAAGACCGGACAGATCGGTCGCGTGCGCCGGGCTGGCGTAGACCGGGACCGCATCGGCGACCGGCTGCGGCAGGTAGTGCGCGTAGGTCTGGGTCATATCGGTGTCGTTGAGGAACCGGCGGTCGGTGATCGCGCGGGCCGACTCGGTGTCGTGCCGGTGGTCGACGGTCGGGATGTACATCGACTGGTAGGCGATGGCCGGCCCGCCGCGATCCCGGGACAGCAGCGCCAGCGCCGCGGTCAGACCGCCGCCCGCCGACTTCCCGGTGACCGCGATCCGCTCCGGATCCACGCGAAGGTCACCGGCGTTCTCGGCAATCCACTCCAGCGCCGCGTAGCAGTCCTCCATGCCGGCCGGGTATCGATGCTCGGGCGCGAGCCGGTAGTCCACCGAAACGGCCACCGCGCCAACCTGTTCCGCGATGGCGATGGCGGTCCGGTCCGCGCCGGGCCGGGATCGGCCGAAGGCGAAGCTGCCGCCGTGAAGGTGCAGCACCGCGGGCAGCACGTCCGCCACACCCTTCGGCCGGTACACGCTGATCGGCACGAGATTGCCGTCGGGTCCTTCGATTTCGAGGTTCTCGATCTCGACCCGCGAGGTGTCCAGCGGCAACCGATCCATCGTCGCCTCGAAGTTGCGGCGGGTGGCCGCGAGGTCATCGAAGAAGTTCGGGCGCTCGTGCATCGCGGCGAGGACGTCGGCCAGTTCGGGATGGACGGCCATACTGTTCACGATCACTCCATAGTCTCATTGATACCGTTTCTATGGCACCAAAACTATAGTCTCAATGAGATGGTGTCAAGACATGCAAAAAGCCCCCGCCCGAGAAGGCGGGGGCTTTCTGCAGCGCGGAGAGCCGGCGCTGTTATCCGATGTTGGCCGAGAGGTCCGGCAGCATCCGGTAGACCTCTGCGTTCCAGTTGTTCCAGTTGTGGACACCGGTCGCCGGGAAATCGTAGGTGACGTTGTTGGCACCCAGGGACGCCATCCGAGCCTGGAACGCCCGGGTGTTCACCAGCGCGAGGGCCTCCAGCGGCATGCCCTGGACCACCGACATCACACCCGAGACGTCACCCGGACCGGGCAGCGCGCTCGCGGCCGAGATCCACAGCCGGGTGTTGTTGTCCTTCAGACGCGGCGCGAAGACGAACGGGTCCATGTGCAGCCACTGCGGCCCCCACGGCGGAGCCATGGAGTCCACGTTGTAGCCGCCGGCGTCGATCATGGCGACGCGAATGGCCTCACGCATGCCGGGCGCGGAGATGTTCAGGTAGCCGGAGTACGAGCCCGCGAAGCTGAACTGATCCGGGTGGTAGGCGGCCAGGGTCAGCGCGCCGGAACCACCCATGGAGAGACCGAAGACGCCATTACGGGTGCGGCTGAAGCCGAGCCGGCTCTGCAGCGCGTTGGGCAGGTCCTGGGACAGGAAGGTCTCCCAGGTGTAGCGGTAGCTCTTGCCGGGGCCGCCACCCAGGATCTGGAAGGCGCCCGAGCCGGAGGACGAGCCCGAGCCCGAGCCGGAGGACAGCTTGGAGGAGCCGGAGGACGAGCCGGTGCCGTCGCCCACGCCGAGCACGCTGCTGGGCGCGTTCCAGTCGGCGTAGAAGCTGGACTGGCCGCCGATCGGCATCACGACATTGATGTTCGCCGCGGTCAGCGCGTGCGCGATATCGGTGTTGATCTCCCAGCCGCTCAGGTCCTGCTGGGCACGCATGCCGTCGAGGGCATAGACGACGCGGGAGGTATTGCCGTCGGCCGCGCGGAAGACGCGGGACTTGACCGGGCCCATCGATGCGGAGTCGACGTAGAAGTCGAACCCGTCGGGATCCAGTGCCGCGTTCGCTGTGCCGACGCCCACCGCCGACACCCCGAACGGCAGTGCAATCGCCAGCGCCAATCCGACCACGGAATTCTTGAGCCAACCGCGGGATCTGTGACGTCTATCGCCTCGCATTTACTTGTCCGGCCTTTCCGGTCGTTCGGTCTCACCGTGTGCTCGTAACCACGTTTGAGGTCTCGGCGACCCTATCGTGCACAGGCCAACAAGACGTTATCGGATCGTGACAAAAGTGACGAGCGCCACTGTGGGCGAGGAATGTGGCGCGCATCAGCGCCAGCTTGCGACTCGAGAGTCGAATTCCGCCCCCACGGACTCATGCGCATCAACTATCACTCCATACTGCGCGAACCACACTGCGCGACTTCAGCATCCCCGATATTGCAAGGCGAATACCGCAGGCGCGCTGCAACTTTCGAAAGTCTCAGGGAACTCACCGCTGGCCGGCCCGCTCACCCGATGTTCGCCGACAGATCCGGGAGCATCCGATTCAACTCGGCTTCCCAGTTGCGCCAGTTGTGCACGCCGACGGCTGGGAAGTCGTACACGACATTGCCGCCACCCAGCGCCGCCCAGCGGGCCTGGAAGGCCTTGGTGCCGACCAGGGCCACCGCCTCGATGCCCATGGCCTCGATGGTCGAGGCATTGATGGCGTCGGTGGACGCGGGCAGGCCGCTGCCCGCCGAGATGAACATCTTGGTGCCGTTGGCCTTCAGCTTGGGCGCGAACTGGAACGGATCCAGGTGCTGCCACTTGAAGTCCTTCGGCCCGGCCAGCGCGTCGACGTTGTAGCCGCCGGCGTCCACCATGGCCAGCCGGACGGCGGTGCGCATTTCCGGCAGCGACAGGTCCAGCGCACCGGACATCGAACCGGCGTAGGCGAATTGGTTCGGATGGAAGGCGGCCAGCATCAGCGCGGAACCGCCACTCATGGACAGGCCGAAGATGCCGTTGCGAGTCGTGCTGAATCCCAGGCGATCCCGCAGCGCGTTGGGTAGATCGGTGGTGAGGAAGGTTTCCCACCTGTAGGTGTAGGACTTGCCGGGACCACCGGAAAGTACCTGGGTGACACCGGATCCGGACTGCCCGGAGGCGGCGCCCGCCGGGACGCCGAGAAAGGTGCTGGGCGAGTTCCAGTCGGCATACCAGCTGGATTGGCCGCCGACCGGCATGACGACATTGATATTGGCGGCCGTCAGCGCATGCGCGACATCGGTATTGATCTCCCAGCCGTTGTCGTCCTCGCGCGCGCGTTCACCGTCCAGCGCGTAGACCACCCGGTTGGTATTGCCGTCGGCCGCACGGAAGACGCGCGACTTGATCGGGCCCATGCTGGAGTCGACGTAGAAGTCCATACCGTCCGGGCCGAAGGCCGCCTGCGCGGCGGGCGCGCCCAACACCGACACCCCCATCGGCACCATCGTCGCCAATGCCAAGGCCAGCACCGACTTCCGCAACCAGCTCCGCGCCCCACCCTGAACCGTCACGCCCCGCATATTCGGCCTTCCGTCCCGTGCGCCCCGGGCCAGCCTGTCTATACGCCCAGGTTCGTATTGCGACAACCGTTGCCGCACAGCGGGTTTCTGGTCGGCGTCGGAAGTACTCGCGGAGCTTATCGCGAAACCCACGCCGGGGTGTTACCAAATCGAGATAGCTAACCACAACTCGCACCCCTGAGCGTGACGTTTCGGTCAAACCCCCTCATGGAGAAGCGAAAACCCCGCATCCGGACAGGACGCGGGGTCTTTTCACACGTGCAGCGCGCGGATTACCTCGGCGGCGCGGGCGGCGCCGGCTGGGTCGGATCCTCCAGATGGCAGCGCTGGATCTCGTACTTCGGCACCCGGTCGATGCGGTACTTGGCGAAGTCGAACGCCTGCATCAGGTTGTGCCGCCAGCGGTCGAAGGTCAACGGCGCCCGCGAGGAGGCCAGCATCGCCTGAGTATCCGGGCAGGACAGCGCCGTTCGGGCCTGGTCGCTCCACTTCTCGTCGAGGAACCACGGCATCCACGGGTGCCGGTCCACCATGCCGGTGTCCACGACCACCCAGTCGGGGTAGAGGTTCTTGTCGTGGCCGATACGGCCGTCGGTGAGCCGATCGGTATGCGAGGCAAGCGGATACGCCAGGCCCATCTGGTCGATGACACGCACGTCCAGCGGGACGTTCATGCTGGTCATGCCCAGATTCAGAAAGAAGACCACGTGCTCGCCATTGCCCTCCGGCACCGGCGCGGGCACCAGATACCAGTTCGTGAACGAGGGCGAGTTGAGCAGCAGCGCACCGTCCGGCGAGTTGGCGATGTCCCGGACCATGGCGCGCATGCGCGGATAGTCCAGGTAGTCCTCGGCGCGGATCGGGTGGTCGTGCCCGGTATTGAGCACGTAGTAGATGCGCTCGTCCACAATGCCGTTGGCGCGGATCTTGGTCCCGGTGGTGATGGCGGTGGTGTTCGCCGCGAACAGCGCCCAGCCGGCGGTACCCACGAAGGCGGCCGTCACCAGAACGAAAGCCCAGTCCAGGCCGCGCATTCCGGACTCACCCCGGCCGAAGCCCCGCGCGGGCCGCAGCGGCAGCACGGACACCGGCAGGAGCAGCAGGAACAGCTGCGGCAGCAGCATGCGGCCATGCATGAAGTCGCCGCCGACCCGGAGCTCGTAGACGGTGAGCAGCACACCGCTGCCGACCATGAGCGTCACGATCGCGGCGGGGGTGCGCAGCCGAACGCTGAGACGGTGAATCCGCGTGCGCCAGTTCTTGTCTCCGGCGCCGGCGGTCGCATCTCCGACGGCCGGATGCTCGGCCCGGCGCTGCCGGACCAGCACGATCGCGGCGACCGCCAGCACCAGCAACGGCAGCCACAACCAGTACGGGCCCACCAGGTCCCACATGTAGAGGACGCCCTGGTGCCACTTCGCGCCACCGGCGTCCTTGGCCACGGCGGTATTCGGATAGGGCAGACCGTAGTAGCCCATCCGCCAGATCTGGTATCCCAGCGGCACCAGCCCGGCCACCGCCACCACCAGGCAGCGGAAAACCCAGGGCCGCAGCCGGGTTTGCGGCACCGGCGCGCAGAACAGGATCAGCAGCGCCAGGGCGCCGACCACCGTCATCTCCGGCCGCACCAGCGGCGCCAGCCCGGCGAAGAACACCAGGCCGAAAAAGCCTGCGGGACGCACCCGCTCGGCCTGACTCCAGCGAATCAGCCCCCACCACATCACCGCCAGCCAGAAGATGACCAGGCAGTTCTCCAGTCCGGAGGTGGCGTAGTCGCGGGCCGGGGGCAGCGCGATGTAGACGATCGCGCCCGCGGGCACCAGCAGCGCGGACCGGGTGCCGCCCCACAGCCGGGCCGCGCCCAGCATGGCGAACACGATGGCCAGCACCGACAGCGTGAGCGTGATGCCGAGCACCACGTACTCCAGCCGCATGCGCGTCAGCCAGCTGAAGAACCAGACGACGTAGGTCCAGGCCGCGCTGGTATTGGTCTCGACGCGTTCGCCCGCGTTGAAGACAGGACCGTTGCCCGCCATCAGGTTTCGCACCGTGCGCAGGACGATCAGGCCGTCGTCGGCGATCCAGCGCCGCTGCCACGCGCCGGCCGCGAACAGCGTCGCGGTCAGCACGATCCCACCGATGAACGTGGCGCGGGATAGTCGCGGGAAGCGTGCGGAGGCATCCGCACGCCGACGGGCGCGACCGACCGGCAATTGTGCCGTCGGCGCGCCCGTCTCTCGCTCTTCTCCCTCTACCACGTCAGGTGAGATAGACAGCGACACCCAGGGCTCCGATCAAGGCGACTGCGAGGAACTGGAGGACACGGTCCCCCAGGGCGATCTCTTCCGGCTCACCCGCTTCGCCGCCGTCGACGTCCACCGCGTACCGCATGATGGCGATGACGAACGGAATCATGGAGATGGCGAACCAGATGGTGTCCTTGGCGCGATCCTGCTCGAACGCCCACAGACCGTAGAACACGACGACCGCGGTGGCCGACAGGGTCCAGACGAAACGCAGGTAGGTCGGCGTGTAGTACTCCAGCGACTTCCGGATCTTGGCGCCGGTGTCGAGCGCGATCTTCAGCTCGGCGTAGCGCTTGCCGGCCGCCATGAACAGCGAGCCGAACGCCATGATCAGCAGGAACCACTGGGACAGATGGATATCCGAGGAGACGCCACCGGCGACCGCGCGCAGCAGGAAGCCCGAGGACACGATGCAGATGTCCAGCACCGCCTGGTGCTTGAGACCGAAGCAGTAGGCCAGCTGGATGCCGATGTACACCGCCATCACCACGGCCAGATGCCAGTTCGCGGTGAAGGACAACAGGATCGAGCCGAGCAGCAGCACCGCCGACAGCCCGTAGGCCAGGTTCACCGGCACCACGCCGGCCGCGATGGGCCGGAAACGCTTGGTCGGGTGCGCCCGGTCGGCCTCGACGTCGAGCGCGTCGTTGACCAGGTAGATGCCCGAGGCGGCCATGCAGAACACCACGAAGGCGATGGCGACGTGCCCGAGCACCGACAGGTCGGTGATCACGAGCGTGCCGCCGGCGGTCTTCCCGGCGGCCAGCGGCGCGGCGAGCACCAGCACGTTCTTGATCCACTGCCGGGGGCGCATGGCCTTGATCAAGCCGCCGCCCAACGTCTTCGGCGGTCCCTTGATGACCGCCTCTGCTAGGTCGGTGCTGGTCAGCTCTTCGCTCATGTCAACGGTGGCTCTTTCCTGGGCTGTCACTTGGCGAGTCTCTTTTCGGCGGCGAGCACGGCTGCGGCTGATGCTGCGCCCAGCGCGGAACCCGCGAGCACGTCGGAGGGGTAATGCACGCCGAGGACGACCCGGGAGAGCAGCATCGGCGGGACGAGCACCGCAGGCAAGGGTAGCCCGGTGAGCCTGCCCAGCAACACAGCCGCCGCCGTGGTGGAGGTGGCGTGCGAGGACGGGAAGCTGAGCTTCGACGGTGTCGACACGTTGACCTGCACGGACGGATCGTGCGGACGGGGGCGGCGGACAATGCGCTTGATGACCACCGAGGCCGCGTGCGCGCCGAACGCGCCGACGGCCACGCCCGCCCACTGGCGGCGGCGCGGCTTGTCGAGCAGCGCTCCGACCGCGGCGATGCCCAGCCAGCCCAGCGAGTGCTCACCGAAATGCGACATACCGCGCGCGGCCTTGACGACCGCCGGGTTCTGCCCGATGGTGCCCTGCACCAGGTTGATGATCTTGACCTCGGCCGGGGACGCGACCGGGGCCGCCGGCGCGTCCGGGACCACGTGCAGGCCGCGGTCCGGGCCGGAAGCTGTGTGAGCAGCGGTCATTTGGGTTCGTTTCCTGATTCAGTATCGATACCGAAGACGTTCTCCCACGCGGCCTTGCTCGTGAGCTGCGCGTGCGCGCGACGGTACTGCTCGCGCACCTCCGGGAAGCGCTCGGCCAGCTCCTTGCGCAGCCGCATCGCTTCCTTGAACAGCTCCATGGCCTTTCGCGGATCCCGCTTACGGTAGACGACGCCGCGGCCGTCGGCGGTGGTAACGGTGACACCGTCCACCTGCGAGAGCAGGAACCAGCGCGCGTCCAGTGTGGGCACGTTCAGCTGCGGGGTCTCGTGGTGCTTCGGGTTGGCCCTGCGGAAGTTGTGCAGCACACCCTTGCCGAGCCGGGCCACCTTGGCGATCGGATTGCCGGGCTCACCGACCGCGCCCACCTCGGCGTGCGAGGCCAGCGGCAGTTCGGTGGAGGACGGCACGATCACAGCGTCCGGGTATTCCTTGCGCATGGCGTGCACCTTGCCCAGCGCGGTCGGCAGCAGCTCGAACAGCTTGTCCGGTCCGGCCAGGTAGTCGCGGATCGCCTCGTTCTGGATGGCGACCGTCGAATACTCCAGGCACAGCAGGTGTTTCAGCGTGGCCTTGATGGTGTTGACCACCATCGGCCGGCCGTCGTTCGGCAGGTGCAGCGACGCCACCACCAGGCGGTTGCGCAGGTGGAAGTAGGCCTGCCAGTCGATGGCGTCGTCCTTGTCGGACCAGGCCATGTGCCACACGGCGGCACCCGGCAGAGTGACGGTCGGGTAGCCGTGTTCGCGTGCGCGCAAACCGTATTCGACGTCGTCCCACTTCAGGAACAGCGGCAGCGGCTGCCCGATCTCCTCGGCCACCTGGCGCGGGATGACGCAGGTCCACCAGCCGTTGAAGTCGACGTCGATGCGCCGGTGCAGCAGCTTGGAGTTGTCGCGGTCGCGCAGCGGGTGCTTGGAGAAGTCGTGGTCGTACTCGACGGTCGCGGGCGCGGTCCACATGAAGATGGAGCGGTCGACGATCTCACCCATGGTGTGCAGGTGCGAACGCTCCTGCAGGTTGAGCATCTGGCCACCGGTCAGGATGGGCGACTTGGCGAATCGCGAGAACGCCAGCGCACGCAGGATGGAGTCCGGCTCGATCTCGATGTCGTCGTCCATGTAGACGATGTATTCGGCGTCGGTGGTCTTGAGCGCCTCGTACATGACCCGGCTGTATCCGCCGGACCCGCCCAGGTTGGGCTGGTCGTGGATGGCCAGCCGATCGGCCAGGCGGGCCGCGGCCTCGGTGAAGCCGGGCTCGTCCACCACCTTGCGGGTGCCCTGGTCGGGGATGATGACGGCCTTGATCTTCTCCAGCACCAGCGGGTCGGAGCCAAGGGCGGTCAGGGTTTTCACCGCGTCGGTGGGGCGGTTGAAGGTCGGCATGCCGACGGCGATGCTGCCCTCACCCGGCGCCTCGACCGGCGCGTACCAACCGCCGCTGCGCATTTCGACATGGCTGTCGGTGGTGATGTCGAACCAGATCCAGCCGCCGTCCTCGAACGGGCCCAGATCCACCTCGAACTCCACGAAGGCGGCGGCCGCCGCGCCCTCACCGGGCGTGCTGAACTCGTTGCCCTGCACGTGGATTCGCGAGCCGTCGGCCTTGGAGCGGTACACGTCCACGCGACCGTGGCCGGACAGCTCCAGCTTCAGCACCACCGACTTCAGAACGCTCCAGCGCCGCCAGTAGCTGGCCGGGACCGCGTTGAAGTAGGTGCAGAAGGAGACCTCCGACTCCGCGCCGATGGCCAGCGCGGTGCGTGTAATGGCATGCGCCCGACGGGAATTGGTCTCGGATTCCTCGAGGTACAGCTTGCGCACGTCCAGCGGTTCACCCGGCCGGGGCAGGATGACGCGCTGGAGCAGGGATACGGCGCGAGTCTCGGTGGTCATGTCTTCCCGCGTGAGTTGGGCGGTCATTCGGCGGCTCGATCCTGCGGGAGTTCCCGCACCCCGTCGGCCTGATCAGTGGGCTGCGCGGTGTGGCTCATCAGGCCTCCTGATCCACCAGCGGCGCACCGGACTCCAGGTGCGGGCGCAGCACATTGTCGAACATGCTGAGCGCCGCGCCGATGGCCATGTGCATGTCCAGGTACTGGTAGGTGCCCAGGCGGCCACCGAACAGCACCTTGGCCTCGGTGGTCTCGGCCCGGGCGCGCTCCCGGTAGGCCAGCAGCTTGGCGCGGTCGTCGGGGGTGTTGATAGGGTAGTACGGTTCGTCGCCGGTCTGGGCGAAGCGCGAGAACTCGCGCATGATGACCGTCTTGCCGGTCGGGTAGTCGCGCTCGGGGTGGAAGTGGCGCGGCTCGATGATGCGGGTGAACGGGACGTCCGCATCGTTGTAGTTCATGACCGAGGTGCCCTGGAAGTCACCGGTTTCCAGTACTTCGGTCTCGAAATCGATGGTGCGCCAGCCGAGCTCGCCCTCCGCGTAGTCGAAGTAGCGGTCCAGCGGGCCGGTGTAGACGACCGGGGCGTCCGGGTTCTGGGCGCGGATCTCATCGCGCACCTCGAACCAGTCGGTGTCCACGCGAACGTCGATGAGGTCGTTCTCGGCCATCTTCGACAGCCAGGCGGTGTAGCCGTTCTTCGGCAGGCCCTCGTAGGTGTCGTTGAAGTAGCGGTTGTCGAAGGTGTAGCGGACCGGCAGGCGGGTGATGATGCCGGCGGGCAGTTCCTTGGGGTCGGTCTGCCACTGCTTGGCGGTGTAGTCCCGGATGAACGCCTCGTAGAGCGGGCGCCCGATCAGCGAGACGGCCTTCTCCTCGACATTGGTGGCGTCCTGGGTCTCGATCTCGGCGGACTGCTCCGAGATCAGCGCGCGGGCCTCGTCCGGGGTGAAGTAGCGGCCGAAGAACTGCGACAGCAGGCCCAGTCCCATGGGGAACTGGTACGCCTGGCCCTTGTGCATGGCGAAGACGCGGTGCTGGTAGCCGGTGAACTCGGTGAACTGGTTGACGTAATCCCACACGCGCTTGTTCGAGGTGTGGAAAAGGTGGGCGCCGTACTTGTGGATTTCGATGCCGGTTTCCGGGTCCGCCTCGGAGTACGCATTGCCACCCAGGTGATAGCGGCGTTCCACCACCAGAACTCGCTTGCCGAGCAGGTTGGCGGTGCGTTCTGCGATGGTCAGCCCGAAGAAGCCGGAGCCGACGACGATGAGATCGAACGGGGATGCGACGGTCACGGGTGCCCAGACTACCGGCATGGCCGGGCGGCGCGCGTGGGCTCCGGCGGCGAAGGCCGACGGGCTCGGTGCCGAGTCGATGCGGCGGCGCTGCGGAGGGCGGTGACCGACCCCACGCGGGGCTCCGTAGAGTGACGCAGGCCATCCTGCCGAGTGAGATTGGTCGCAAGATTTTTGCGCAGAGTTCATGAAGGCGCAGACAGCGGCGTCACAGGAGCTGTATTACATCTCCACCCTAAAACTAAACATCCGACCAGTTTGTTGTCGTGTGCTATGCGCGGCAGCGCCCCTCGCCCGACCCGGAAGACCACGTAATTGCGCTTCGCTCGATTCGCCCCACTAGTGGGTGCACTGTCCATCACCGCCGTCATGAGCACCGCCGCACTGGTCCCCGGTGTGGCGCCCGCCCACGCCGACGAGGGCGACACCCTCGCCGCCGCCGAAATCACCGACGCCGGGGATGTCTGCGGTAAGTCCGCGGCCACCTTCGACGATGTCATCACCGCGGCCGCCACCGCTGTCCGCACCGTGGTCCCGGCCGGCCAGCAGACCGCCTACGACCAGGCGGTCAACGACTTCCGGCAGAACATCGCGACGATCCACGTGCACCGCGACGGCTTGCCGCTGAGTCCGGACGAGGTGAACGACCGCACCCAGTTCCTCGACGACCCGATCGTCACCTACATCGTCAACAACCTGGACGCGATCCGGACCGGGCGGCTGAACCGGGCCATCGCGATCTCGCAGCTGAAGGTGAAGGACGTGGTCGAGGTGTTCATCCTCGCCACCCGGATCGTGAAGATCCCGGCCGAGTTCGCCGCCAGTCTGGTGCCGACTGTCGGCTTTGTGCTCTCGCCGATCGTGGGCGAACTGTTCAACGGCGTGAAGTCGCTGGCCAGGGCGGTGCAATCGCAGCTGTCGCTGGGCTGCAATGCCAATGGCGTCTACCAGAAGCTGCAGCTGGACCTGCCCGATGAGCATGTGGACGTGCCGCAGCCGCTCATCGATCTGGCCAACCAGCTGGTGAAGACCGACGGCAACTGCACCCCGCTGGCCGAGCTGACGACCTCCAACCTGGTCGAGCGCACCCGCAGCTTCCTCACCACCGCCGCGGGGCTGCCCGTCGATCCGGCAACCGTGAACGCCAATGCCGCTGCGCTGCAGGGCTTCCTGCACGACAACCGGGTCGCCGATATCATGATGCTGCGCCGCACCGAGCAGCTCGGGCCGATCGTGGACGCACTGGACTACGGCCCACTCACCTTCCTGGCCAACCTGGGCTTCGACATCTACGAGGGCCGCGCACTGAACACCGTGCCGCTGGCGGATGTGAAGGTGGAGAACGTCTTCGCGCTCATCACCTTCGCTCTGGACACCACCAGCCTGCTGCTGACGGTCGGCAATACGGCGGCCGGCTGGACGGGGGTGGCCGACACCATCCTGACCCCGCTGAGCATCGCCCAGGCCATCGCCTTCGCGCCCACCACCTATGGTGCGCCGATCCTGCGGGGCGTCATGCAGTCCATGTGCGCGGCTTGATCCGCCGCTGAGAGCACCGCAGCCGCCTGGTCGAAAGACCGGGCGGCTGTTCGCTTTCCGGTCAGTGGACATGCAGTCCAGTCGAGATCGTCTCGCCGGGTACTCGCCGGAAGGATCGGATGATCCGGCCCATGGACTACGCCCGCGCCGGGATTCCGTACTTCTGGCGAATCGAATCCGAGGACTTCGAACCCGCCGTTTACACCTTCCGGCTGGACGACACCACCGGTAAGTACTCCCCCGTCGACGTCCACCGGAAACTGCTGCGGACGACCCAGCCGTTCGAGATGGAAATCGAACTCACCGGGCTGGGCGGCTGACCATCCGGTGTCGACCCGGAAGGCTCTGGTGCACACCGTGATCCGAGGCTCCGCAGACATCCGCAATACGATTCGTCCGGTGCCGGGCCGGTGACGACGGCAGCCCTTTCGGCCATGACCGAAAGGGCTGCGGAGGTGGGTTCCGGCTACAACCGGGTGGCGGCGTACATCCGGATCGCGTCGCGGACGTACTCGGCGGTTCCCTCGCCGTGCTTGTCGTAGTTCTTCGCGAATCGCGGGTCGGCTACGTACATTTCACCGAGACCGTTGAAGTACTGGGCGCTGACGGGTCCGCCCGTCGGGGTCGTACCGAGCCAGTCGTAGTGGCGCTGCACGATCGCCTGTACCTCGTCGCTGTCGACCGGGACTCCGGCCGCGCGGGCGCGACCGTAATCGGCGGCGATATCCACGTGGGTCTGGAGGTGGGCCTTCTTCTCGGCCTCGCTCATGGAGTTCCACCAGCGGTTGCCGCTGTCCCAGGCGTCCTTGCCCCAGCGTTCGATGACCTCGTCCTGGTACTGGGCGTGGTCGAATCCGTCGAATACCTCGTTCGCCATCAGTTGCTCACCTGCTTCCGTTTTACGCAATGTTGTTTGCACCGAGGTGATTTGGCGCGCGATCCGGTCCTGCTCGTGTTTCAGCAATTCCAGATGGGTGCGCAGGGCGGCAGCGGTGTCCTTTTGCCCGGCGAGGACTTCGGCAATGGCCGGCAGGCCCAGGCCGAGTTCCCGGAGCAATAGGATGCGCTGCAACCGTACGAGGGATTCCTGGTCGTAATAGCGATAGCCGTTGGATCCGATCCGACTGGGCGGCAGCAGCCCGAGGTCACCGTAATGCCGCAGGGTGCGGCTGGTGGTTCGGGCCACTTTGGCCAATTCCTGGATGGACCATTCGGCTGCCACGTTCAGGCCTTTCGTTTCCCCTCGTTCTCCTCGACGAATTCAGGATGCAAGTTGACGTTGCGTCAAGGTCAAGCCTAGGCGCCGTCGGTGCACTGGGTGTAGCGGATGTGCACGCCCTGCTTCGCCGGGGCCGAGCTGCCGAACATGGCCGGCGGCGACGGCATCCAGTTGGTCAGCCGGGTCATGGCGTCCTGCTCGGCGTCGGCGCGGTTGCTGCCCGAACCGCCGTAGTAGTAGGTGTGGTCGTCGCTCTCGGCGATGGCGCCGCAGCCGTCCCGGAACTGCACCATGATCTTGCAGCCGCGGTGCCCGCACTGGCCCAGCGCGTCGGCGTCGGAGCCGCCCCAGCTCGGGTAGTTCCAGGCCGCGCCGTAGAAGGTGCCGCCGTCGGTGCTCATGGCGAGCGAGCCGTACAGTGAGCCGTCCGGTCCGCGCTCGGCGCTCGCGGCGCCGGCCCCCACCGTCGAAACCAGTACCGCGGCAGCGGAAACGAACATGGTCAGGGCGAGTTTGCCCGAAAAAGCCATTAGAAATTCTCCCCATTCGGCAGCGGCGAAAATGGCCGCTCCGCTTGCACTCCGGTGGTGCGATCACCACTGCCGGAGTTCTATCACGGGCCACCGACACGGCCAAGTCGGTTTCGCGCCGGAACCTGCTGGCGGGCAAAGCCTTCCGAATAGGCCATCGAATCGGTCGGGCCGGACGTGACTTGCGCCGGGTAGGCGGGCGTGACATGCTCCACGCGCGCGCTACCGGACTCCCGATTTCCGCGCGCGCACGAATTTCGATATTCGGGGGATGAGGAAAACCCAATGTTGTCTGCGGGCCGCGCCCGAGTTCTGTCCTGGGCGGCCGTGGCCGCCACCGCCGTGAGCTCCACGCTCCTGTTCGCCGGGCCCGCGGACGCGGCCGCACCGGTGGTGCTCGGCGGTGGTTCCGGCGTCTACGTCGAGGACCTCACCGACTCCAGCTCGGTCAACGACTGCACCATCACCGCCATCGGCTACGACAACAAGAACCAGCTCGTGGGGCTGACCGCCGGCCACTGCGGCGAGGTCGGCGCGCGTGTCGCGGCCGAGTACACCCGCTCCGGGGGCATCGGCGTCGTCGCCGAGAAGAGCGAGGAGATGGACTGGGGCATCATCGTGTTCAACCCGGACCGGGTGAACCCGACCCGTCAGGTCGCGCAGTCGGTCATCAATTCGGTCGGCGCGCCGCCGCAGATCGGGGAGAACGTCTGCAAGAACGGCCGCACCACCGGCTTCACCTGCGGCCCGGTCTGGGAGACCAAGTCCACCTACTTCCGCAGCCAGGTGTGCGCCAACCACGGTGACTCCGGCGCGCCGGTGCTGCGCGGCGACCAGCTGATCGGCATGGTGGTGGCGGGTACCGACTTCGACGCCGGGCCGGTCAGCATCGAGCTGCCGCTGTGCACCGGGGGCGGCAACCTGATCCACGAGCCGGAGCTGGCCACCAATATCAGCACCGTGCTGGCGGATATCGACCGCCACGGCGGTGCGGGCGCGGGCTTCCACGTCGCCTGATCTCCAAAACAGTGCTACGCCGCGGGGCGTGACCGGGTAGTCCGGTCACGCCCCGCGGCGCATTCGGCAGGTGTTCGGTTGTGTCGTGCGGTTTTTCAGTAGCCGACGGTGAACCGGGTCCGGTGGTGCGCGGGCTGCTCGATCTCGTCGAGCAGGGCGATGGCCATGTCCTCCATGGAGATCGCCGAATTGCCCTGGTCGTCGGTGAGCAGGTCGTCCCGGCCGAGGCGGTAGACGCCGGTGCGCTCGCCGGGTTCGAACAGTGCGGCCGGGCTGACGTAGGCCCAGTTCACCGCGTGCGCGGTCGTCCGGAACACCTCGAGCTGGCGGCTGCCGCCCTCGGCGATGGGCACCAGCTCGGCCGGGAAGCCCGGCTGCTCGGTGAGGGTCTTGCCGGTCCCAGCGACGGTGAGGCTGCCCGCGCCGCCGATCACCAACAGCCGAATCCCGCTGTCCGCCAGGCCTTCCAGCAGCGCGGCGGCAACCTCGGCCAGTTCATGCTCGCGGCCCGGGACCGGGCGGGTGGCACTGACAACGACATCGCTGCCGGCCGCCGCCTTCTCGACATCGGCGGGATCGGCGGCATTGCCGGTCCACACCTCGACCTGCGCGGGTAGGTCCCGCAGCCGCTCGGCGGAGCGGGCGACCGCCCGTACCCGGTGGCCCCGGCTCAGCGCCTCGGCCACGACCCGGCTGCCGGCGTCTCCACTCGCTCCGAACACTGTGATCTGCATGGTCTTTCGCTCCTTATCGAGGGTTCGGGTCAAGCCGCGACGCGGTTCTTGGGATTGTCGTCATCGGTTTGCGGCGCGGGTTCCGTTGCGCGGGGAGCGGATCCGGTCTGGCCGAGCAGGGTGCCGCCCAGTGCGATGGCCATACCCAGGATCTGCAGCGGGGCCAGCGTCTGGCCGAGCGCGGCCCAGCCGATGACGGCCGCCGACAGCGGGCTGAGCAGGCCGAGGAAGGCCACCGAGGTGGCATTGGTCTTGGCGATGCCGCGGAACCACAGCGCGTACGCGGCGGCGGTGCCGATCAGGCCGAGGTAGAGGTAGCCGCCGATGGCCCGGCCGTCCAGCGCGGGCGGCGCGCCCTCGGCGATGGCGGCGACCGGCAGCAGCAGGAGTCCGCCCGCGGTGAGCTGCCAGCCCGTCATGGCCAGCGGGCCGATGCCCTCGGGCCGTCCCCAGCGCTTGGTCAGCACCGTGCCCGCGGCCATGGCGATGGCGGCCAGCAGTCCGGCGATGATGCCGATCGTGTCGAGAGTGGCTGTGGCCCTGAGCACTACAAGTGCCACGCCGACCAGCCCGATCAGCGCCGCTGCCACCTTGCGCACGGTGAGTCGCTCATTGAGACCGAGTGCGGCGAAACCGACCGCGAACAGCGGCGCGGCCGCGGCGAGCACCGCCGCCACTCCGCCCGGCAGCCGATAGGCGGCCACGAACAACAGCGCGGTGAATACTCCGATGTTCAGCCCGCCCAGCACGAGCGCGCGTGGAATCCATTGCCCGTGCGGCAGTTTCCGCGTGATGGCGAGCAACAGCAGCCCCGCGGGCAGCACCCGCATGAGCGCGGTGAACATGGGCCGCTCGGGCGGCAGGAACGTCGTGGTGACGGCGTAGGTCGACCCCCAGACCAGTGGCGCGAGCCCGGTGAGGGCGAGCGTCCCGGCGAGTCCGGCGGCTCCGGCGCGTGCGGTGGTCATCGATAGCTCCTCATTGATAATCTCAACGTTGAGATAACACCATCCAGATACCTCACCGTCAAGTATCTCAATGTTGAGATTTATTCCGCCCCGAGAGGAGCCCGCCGGTGCCCGACGCCGTCGACCAGATCACCGCCGCCTGGCGTCAGCAACGCCCCGACGTCGACACCTCCCCCATGGAGATCTTCGGCCGCCTCGCCCGCCTGGGCCGCATGGTCGACCGCGAGCTCTCCGACTTCTTCCGCGCCCAGGGCCTGGAACGCTGGGAGTTCGACGTCCTCGCCACCCTCCGCCGCTCCGGCAACGAATCCGGCCTCAGCGCAGGCGCTCTCAACAAGGCCGCCATGATCACCTCCGGCGCCATCACCAACCGCATCGACCGCCTGACCGCCAAAGGCTGGGTCGAACGCGTCCCCGACCCCAAGGACCGCCGAGCCATCCAGGTCCACCTGACCGACTCCGGCCGAGCCCTGATCGACCGAATCCTCCCTCTGCACATGGACAATGAGCAACGGCTCCTGGCCGACCTCTCCCCCACCGACCGCGCAGCCCTCATCCCCCTACTCCGCAAGTTCGCCGAATCCCTCGGCGACCTCTCCTTGGACTGAACTGCGGGCCGAAAACGCTAGTGCGCCAAGGCGGGAGGGACAGGTTGTGCCGGGGCGTTGGCCGGGGCAGGGGCGTTGGCCGGGGCCGGGGCATCGGCCGGGGCCGGAGCATCGGCCGGGGCCGGGGCGTTGGCTGGGGCCGGGGCGTTGGCTGGGGCCGGGGCGTTGGCCGAGGCCGGGGCCGGGGAGGTCTGAGGGGTGGGGGTGGAGACGGTCCGGGGAGCCGGAGTCGCGGCCGGGATCACCGGGTTGCTCGGGCCCGAGCCGGCCGGGGCCGGGGCGGTGCGTGGGTCGGACAGTGTGGGGTTGGGGTCGGCGCTGCCGGGGGACGGCAGGGGGATGGTGACCCGTGAGCGGTTGTCGGGAGTGGGGCGCACCGGGGTCGCCGGGGTGACATTGCCCGGGGTCACGGGAGCTCGGGTGCCCGGGACCGTGTTGGTCGGGTCGGTGTAGGTCGGGACCGTCGCGTCCGGGGTCGCAGTGCCCGGGGTGACGGGGTCCGGGGTGGTGGCGTCCGGGGTGGTGGGCGCGGCCGGGTCGGATTCCGTTGAGGTGGGCTGGGTTTGGGGTGACTGCGGGTTGAGGAAGGGGAGGTTGGGGTCGCCGGGGGTTACGGCGGCGGGGAAGTCGGTGAGGGCGGGGCCGACCTCCATGGCGGAGGCGGGGGTGGGGAGGCCGCCGTCGGGGGCGGCGGAGTATTCGGCGCGCAGGAGGCGGTTGTCGCGCACCAGGACTCGGCCGGAGGTGGCCTCGACGGCGCTGGTGGTGCGGGGGTCTTCCTTGTCGGTGCCGAGGTACATCTGGCAGTCGGTGGTGTCGCAGGTCTGGGCGTAGGAGTAGCGGTCTTCGGCGAGGACGTAGGAGCGGGCGGCGATGGCCTGGGCGCGCAGGGCCTCGGTACCGCCCTGGTCGGCCCACCCGGGGACCATTTCGGCGGGAACGACGCCCTTGAGGTAGTCGTCGAGGTCGAGCTCGTTGACGGTGCGGAGGGAGCCATCGTCGAGGGCGACGCCCAGGACGCCGCGGTAGGCATTGCCGCCGCAGATCGCGAGCTGTTCATTGGCGGGGCGGTCGGTGCCGTCGGTGACGGGGTAGGCCCACGGGTCGTCGGTGCTGCCCTCCCAGAGGGTGTCTCCGCCGCAGCCCTGGGTGATGGTGACGTCGGCGCCGGTGGCGGTGGGGGTCAGATGCGCGGCCTGGCCGGGGATGACACGGCGGCCGGCGACGTAGAAGACGGAGTCGGAGCCGAGGTCGAGGGTCTTGTCGTCCTGCTCCATGAGGCGGACGCGGACCGTGGTCCGGCCGACGTCGGCGAGATCGGCTCCGGAGTAGTAGTTGGCCAGGATGCGGTCGGCGTTCCAGCCCGCGACGGCCTTGTCGAAGGCGCCGTTCTGGCTCAGACCGCGCCCGTGACCGGCGCCGGCGGTGAAGAGGAAGGCATTGTCGGGCCAGGCCCAGAACAGCAGTGCGGTGCCGCCGGTGGTGGCCGTGACAGCGAGGGAGAGGGTGAGCAGACCGCGCCGTCTACGGCGCTCGGCTAGGTACCCGTTCGGCATGTCATACCCGTTCTGTCGAGAGCCGAAGCTACATTCGAGTTACCCAAAAAACTAAGCCTCAACCTTACGTTCAGACAATGTGACAGTAGGGACTAGTGTGATCGTTGATGCGCCAAGTAGCAAGCTTGTGCTCCGGGCGCGGTTAGACGGATTTACCTGAATGGGAGATGCTTGTGCCGTATCGCAAACCGAAACCTGCCTATACGCTCCCGGTCATCACCGTCCTCGCGCTGTCCGCTCCCGTCGGCATTCTGGCGCTGAGCGATTCCCGGGATGTCCGGAACACCGATGAAAGCAACTGGGCAGCTATACCTGCACAAATGGCAGAGGTCGCGCTGTCCTCGGCGCCCGACATCGTGCTGCCGTTGCGCGAGCTGACCGGGCTGGACCTGCCCGATCTGCACCTGTCCGATCTGCGAATGTTGCCGCTGCCCAAGTCGATTCCGATCCCGCCGAATCTCATTCCGGGCGTCCAACTACCCAGCGAGATCCCACTACCGCGGCTGAACGACTCGCAGCAGCAGCCGGTGCCCGCCACCGCGCCGCGCTCGGCCCGCCCCACCCTGCCGGGATCGCTCCCCAACGCCACCCCCATCACCCCCGGCTCCCCCCCGGTCGCGGGCGCGCCCGGCTTCATCGCCGAACCCGGGCCCGAGGTCCCCGGGCCACCGGGCGACGAAACCCCGTCCGCGCCAGTAACTTCCGCCACCACACCCGATCCCGGCAGTCGAACACCCGTCGCCCCAGCCGATTCCGGGGTTCCGGCTCCGATCCCGACCGCCGATGATCCGGCTGCCCCCGGCCCGCACCCCGTGCCCGGCCTCACCGGTGACCTGCGCACCCCCGCGCTGAACGCGGGCGCGGTGCCCACCGATCTGGTCGACAAAGTCGGTGCACAGGTCAAGGAGCTGACCCGGGACACCCCGTTCAGCATGGTCGCGCTCACCGCGCCGGACCTGGCCGGCACCACCACCAAGCTCCGCGCTCAGCGCCCCGACGGCACCTGGGGACCCTGGTACGACGCCGAAACCGAGAACGGCAAGGACCATCCGGCGCCGGGCAAGCGCACCGGCACCGAGCCGGTCTACGTCGGCAATACCAAGACCGTGCAGATGCTGGTGACCCGCAAGCCGGCCGCCGCACCCGCCGAACCCACACCGCTGGACGACGGTTCGGCCGATCCGGCGCAGATCAAACTGGAGAAGCTGGCCGCGGTGCTGATCGATCCGGGCCGCGGCAGCATCGACGAGAACCTGCAGACAGTGGCGGAGCCGCTGCCCGGCGGCGGGCCCAAGGTGATCACTCGCGCGCAGTGGGGCGCGGACGAATCGCTGCGCTGCGAGGAACCCACCTACGACGACGGCGTCTCCGCGATCACGGTGCACCACACCGCTGGTCGCAACGACTACACCAAGGCCGAGTCCGCGGGCATCGTGCGCGCCATCTACTCGTATCACGCGAAGACGCTGGACTGGTGCGACATCGGCTACAACGCCTTGGTCGACAAGTACGGGCAGATCTTCGAGGGTCGCTACGGCGGCCTGGATCGGCCGGTCGAGGGCGCGCACGCGGGCGGCTTCAATACCAATACCGCCGGTGTCGCGCTGATGGGCGACTACGAGGACGAGGCGCCGACGGACGTGTCCATCCAGGCGATCGGCAAGTACATCGGCTGGCGTGCCAAGGTGGCGGGTATCGATCCCGAGGGCCGGACCACCATGTACTCGGAGGGCAGCGACTACACGAAATACGCTCTGGGACAAGCGGTCGATCTACCGAACATCTTCGCGCACCGCGATGTCGGCAATACCACCTGCCCGGGTGACGCCGTCTACGCCCTGATGGACAGGATCCGGCAGATCGCCGAGGATGTGGCGGCAGGGACGAACACGCCCGAGCAACCCGGTCCGACGCGGGTCCGGCCCGGCCAGAACGCGGGCAATCCGCAGCCCGCACCCGCCCCCGACGTCGACAACCAGTTGGATCTGGCCGCCCTGGCCGACCTCACCCAGAAGATCCTGAGCATGCTCGACCGCAGTCCGGTGGCCCGCTACTGGAACGATCAGGGTGGCGCGAACGGCCCACTGGGACAACCGAAAGCGGAACCGATCGCCTTGGCGGACGGCGGCCAGTACGGCCAATTCACCAATGGCTACGTGTATTCCTCGCCGACGGGTCAGATCTTCTCGGTGGTCGGGAAGATCCTGGAGCGCTTCCTGCAATTGGGTGCGGGCACAGGGCTTCTCGGCATGCCCACCAGCAATGAATATCCGGTCCAGGACGGCGTCCGCACCGACTTCCAGAACGGCGCCCTGATCTTCGACAAACTCACCGGAATTGTCACCACCGTCCTGAAGAACTACGGCGCCGTCCAGGACCCCATCCCCGGCAAGCCCATTCCCGCCCCCGGCACCCCAGCCCAGGTCGCCCCCATCCCCGCGCCCAACTAGAGGGTCAGGGAGTTCTCAGCGCGGAATTCTGTCCGAATGCCCGCACTGAGAACTCCCTGATCTTGTTCAGGACCACCAGCGTTCGAGGGTGCGGGCGACGCCGTCCTCGATATTGGAGGGGGCTACCTCGTCGGCGGCGGCGATGGCCTCGGGATGGGCGTTGGCCATGGCGACGCCGTGGCCGGCCATGAGGAGCATGGGGACGTCGTTGGGCATGTCGCCGAAGGCGATGAGGGAGCTGTGCTGGACGCCCAGGCGCTGCGCGATGGTCGCGAGGCCGGTGGCCTTCGTGACGCCGGGGGCGGACAGCTCGATCAGGCCGTTGTCCGTGGAGTAGGTGAGGTCCGCGCGGCCGGCCAGGTGCGGGTCCAGCGCGGCGCGCATATCCCCGCTGGCGGCGCCGGGTAGGCGGATCAGCATCTTGATCGCGGGCGCGGAGATGACCTCGGCGCGGGAGACCTGGGTGTCGTCCGGATTCAGCCAGGCGTGCTCGTACTCGGGCGAGCTGACGAACTGCGGTGTGGCCGCGTCGTGCGCGCTGAAACCGACCCGTTCCGCGGCCAGGCCGCAGCCCGGCAGCAGGCGCTCGGCCAGATCCGCGGCCCAGGTGAGGGTTTCGATATCCAGGGTGCGGGTGTCCAGCACCCGATCCGCGGCGCTGTCGTAGATGACCGCACCGTTGCCGCACACGCACAGCGGCGAGAAGCCGAGCCCATCGACGACCGGATCGATCCAGCGCGGCGGCCTTCCGGTAGCGAGCACGAACGGCACCCCGTCCGCGATGAGGGCGTTGATGGCGGCTTTGGTGCGGGCGCTCACCTGCTCACGGTGGTCGATGAGCGTGCCGTCCACATCGGAGGCGACCATCTTGGGTTTGGGCAGGTGAAAGAGCGTCACCTACTCCATCCTGCCTCGAGCCACAACCGCCGCGCCCGTGGATTCCGGACCCCGCCGTACAAACGAGATCTTTCGGACACCGCCCCGCACCACACCACCTCGCAACCCCCATACCAACCAGGACGGGCGCAATAACACACGGATTGCCGCGGCGTCCGCGGTCCGTACCCCGCGTTTACGCTTCTCACTCCCTATGATCTGGGTCAGAACTCGACCCCGAAAGGGAATGATGGCCGGTTTTCTGCTGCGACGTGCGCTGAACTATGTCGTGCTGCTGGTGCTGGCGTCGTTCCTGGTGTTCACGGTGGCGTCCCTCACGTTCACCCCGCTGGACTATCTGGAGCAACGCAATCCGCGGCCGCCGCAGTCGGTGATCGACGCGAAACGGGCGGAATTGCATCTGAACGATCCGATTCCGACGCGGTACCTGGCGTGGGCGGGCGGGGTTGTCCACGGCGACTTCGGCAAGACCCTGGCCGGGCAGCCGGTCAAAGATGAGCTCGGCCGCCGCATCGGTGTCAGTCTCCGGCTGCTGGTGATCGGTTCGGTGGTGGGCACGGTGCTCGGTGTGCTGATCGGTGCGGCTAATGCCATCCGGCAGTACAAGTTCAGCGACTACTTCAGCACCATCGTGTCGATGCTGCTGTTGTCGACACCGGTGTTCCTGCTCGCGACGCTGCTGAAATACGGTGCGCTCGAAATCAATCTGGCCATGGGTAAGCAGATCTTCCTCTATACCGGTGAGACCTCGGCGACGGCCGTGCACGGGCTGTGGAACCAGATCGTCGACCGAGCCCAGCACATGCTGATCCCGACCCTTGGCCTGGCGCTGGGAGCGATGGCCGGATACAGCCGCTACCAGCGCAATGCGATGCTCGACGTGCTCGGTAGCGATTTCATTCGCACCGCCCGTGCCAAGGGCCTCACCCGGACCCGCGCATTGTTCAAGCACGGGCTCCGCACCGCGCTCATCCCCATGGCGACACTGTTCGCGTACAGCTTCGGCGGACTCGTCACCGGCGCCACCTTCACCGAGAAGATCTTCGGCTGGCACGGTATGGGCGAGTGGCTGGTGGACTCCATCCACGCCCAGGACATCAATGTCGTGCTGACGGTGACGCTCTTCGCAGGGCTGGTGATCCTGTTGTCCGGCTTGCTGTCCGACATCGTGTACGCGATTCTCGACCCCAGGGTGCGTGTCTGATGACCGAGGTGGAGACCATCGTCCAGGGCGCGCCACAGATCGCCGCCGCAGGCCGCCGGAAGCTGGTGTGGCGGCGGTTCCTGCGCAACAAGATCGCGGTGACGGCGGCGATCGTGCTGATCCTGCTGTTCGTGATCGCGTTCGCTGTCCCACATTTCCTGCCGTACAGCTACACCGACATCGACACCACGGCGAAACTCAAGCCGCCCAATGGAAAACACTGGTTCGGCACCACCTCATTGGGTGAAGACGTGCTGGCACAGACCCTGCACGGCCTGCAGAAGTCCCTCGTGATCGGGTTCGGCGCGGCCATCATCTCGGCGATCATCGCGACCATCGCCGGTTCGGTGGCGGGCCTGCTGGGCGGCTGGACCGACCGCGCGATCATGTGGCTGGTCGATCTGCTGCTGGTGGTACCCAGTTTCATCTTCATCGCGCTGTTCGCCCCGAAGACCAAGGGCAACAGCTCGGTGGTACTGCTGGTGGTACTGATCGCGGCCTTCGGCTGGATGATTTCGGCACGCATCGTTCGCGGACTGTCGCTGACCCTGCGGGATCGCGAATTCGTACGCGCCGCCAGGTATATGGGCGCCTCCACGTGGACGATCATCACCACGCACATCGTCCCGAACATCGCCTCGATCCTGATCATCGACACCACGCTCGCCGTGGGCGGGGCCGTCATGGCCGAAACCGGTTTGAGCTTCCTAGGTTTCGGTGTCCAGCCGCCCGATGTATCGCTGGGCTCGCTGATCGGCGACTACTCCAAGAACGCACTCACCTACCCGTGGACGTTCATGTTCTCCGGCGCGTTCCTGGTGATCATCGTGCTGTCCGCCAACCTCATGGGCGACGGACTGCGCGACGCCTTCGACCCGACCGCCAGGAAAGCGCGGGCGAAGCAGGCACGAAAGGCCCACAAATGAGCCAGGACTCGGCCGAGCGGGCGGATACGGCCGCACCGTCGGCAAGGACGACCGCGCCGCTGCTGGAAGTCTCCGACCTGCGTGTGTCCTTCCCCGGTGAGGAGGGCCGCGTCGATGCCGTGCGCGGGGTGAACTTCACGGTCAATGACGGCGAGGTGCTGGCGATCGTCGGCGAATCGGGCTCCGGCAAGTCGGTGTCCGCGATGGCCGTCATCGGCCTGCTGCCGGAGCAGGCGCGCGTGCGGGGATCGATCCGGCTGCGCGGCCGGGAACTGCTGGGGCTGAACGACAAACAGATGTCCGTCCTGCGCGGCAGCAAGGTGTCCATGGTCTTCCAGGACCCGCTCTCCGCACTGACACCTGTGTACCGCATCGGCGACCAGATCGCGGAAGCCCTGCTGGCGCACCGGAAGATGAGCAAGCAGGAAGCCGCCGCCAAGGCGGTGGAACTGCTCGACCTGGTGGGAATTCCGGATGCGGTCCAGCGCGCCAAGGCATTTCCGCACGAATTCTCTGGCGGCATGCGCCAGCGCGTTGTCATCGCCATGGCCATCGCCAATGATCCCGAACTCATCATCTGCGACGAACCGACCACGGCACTCGACGTGACCGTGCAGAAGCAGATCCTGAACCTGTTGCGCAAGGCGCGCGACATCACCGGTGCGGGCGTCATTTTCATCACCCACGACATGGGCATCGCGGCGACGCTGGCCGATCGGGTGGCGGTCATGTACGCGGGCCGGATCGTCGAAACAGCACCTGCGCAGGAGCTTTTCACCGCGCCCCGGATGCCCTACACGGTCGGGCTTCTGGGCTCCATCCCCCGCATGGACGGGCCCGCACGGACCCCGCTGATCCCGATCGTCGGCAACCCACCGGCCATGCACGCCCTGCCACAGGGCTGCTCCTTCGCGCCCCGCTGCCCTGTCGCCATCGACGAGTGCCGCGCGGCCGAACCGCCGCTGCAGGATACCGGGCCCGGGCATCGAGCGGCCTGCATCCGGACCGCGGAGGTGGGCAGCCGGGAACTGTTCACGGCCTATCGCAAGGAGATCGAGGTACCGGAGGAGATCGCGAAAGTGGACTCCTCGCACGTGGTGCTGAAGGTGACCGACCTGCGCAAGACGTTCCCACTCACCAAGGGTGTGGTGTTCCGTCGCCGGGTCGGCGAAGTCAAGGCGGTGGATGGCATCAGTTTCGAGGTGCGGGCAGGCCGCACCTTGGCGTTGGTCGGCGAATCCGGCTCGGGTAAGTCGACGACGCTCACCCAGATCATGGACCTGTTGCGGCCGGAGGGCGGCAGCATCGAAATCCTGGGGAGTGACGTAGCCGCACTGACGAAGCAGCAGCGCCGGAGCATCCGCCGGAAGATGCAGATCGTATTCCAGGACCCATCGGCATCGCTGGATCCGCGCCTGCCGATCTCGGATGCGCTGGCCGAACCGCTGCGCATCGACGGGCGGTCCCGCGAGGAGATCAACCGGCGGGTACCGCAGTTGCTCGAGCAGGTGGGGCTCCGGCCCGAACATGCAGACCGGTACCCGGCGGACTTCTCCGGTGGCCAGAAGCAGCGCATCAATATCGCGCGTGCGCTGGCCCTGGATCCGGAGCTGCTGGTGCTCGACGAGCCGGTCTCCTCACTGGACGTCTCCATTCAGGCCGGTGTACTCAACCTGTTGCGCGACCTGCAAACCGAGCGTGGTCTGTCGTATTTGTTTGTTTCACACGACCTGTCGGTGGTGCGGAACCTTGCCCACGACATTGCAGTCATGTACCGCGGGCAGATCGTCGAATACGGTCCGGCGGAACGAATCTTCGCCAGTCCGGAGCACGAATACACCCGCGCACTGATCGACGCGGTGCCGGTACCGGTGGCGACCCGATAGGAAGGGTGTCGTATGCGGAATGGACGAGCATGCGCCGCAATGGTTCTCGCGAGCGGGCTGGCGCTGGCGGCGTGCAGTGGCGGCACCCCGGCCCCGACCGGGACCGGTCAGCTGGGCACCGTGTCCGACATCAATCCCCATCCTCGCGACGCCATCAAGGACGGCGGGAACCTCCGGCTGCCTACCCCCGAAGTCCCCGTGAACTGGAACATCCTCCAGATCGACGGCAATGACGGTGATTACGCGGACATCCTCCGATTCCTGATGCCGCGATCTTTCGACACCGACGGCGCAGGCAACCTCACCGTCGACCACGACTTCTTCAGCGACGTGCAGCTCACGTCCACCAACCCGCAGGTGGTCACCTACACCATCAATCCCAAGGCGGTGTGGTCCGACGGCGCCCCTGTTACCTGGGAAGACATTGCGTCCGAAGCGAATTCGCTCAAAGGCAGGAACAAGGACTTCCAGATCGCCATCAGCAACGGTTTCGACCGGGTGGCGAAGGTCGAGCGCGGCCCCGACGACCGGCAGGCCGTCATCACCTTCGACAAGCCCTACGCCGACTGGCGTGGACAGTTCGCGGGCAACGCCATGCTGTACCCGAAATCGGTGACAGCCGACCCCGATTCGTTCAACAAGTCACTGGTGAACGGGCTCCCGGTCTCCGCCGGACCGTTTGTGCTGAAATCCATCGACCGCACCGGCGGCCTGATAACGCTCGCCCGCAACCCCAAATGGTGGGGAAACGCTCCCAAGCTGGACACTGTCACAATCCGGGTACTGGACCGCAACGCGTGGACGCAGGCGGTGCAGAACAACGAACTCGACGCGGCGCTGCTCAGCACGGTCGGCGATCTGCAGAACCTCCGCTCGGTGCCGGGTGTGTCCATCCGCCACGCACCGCTGAACCGGTGGCGCTACTTCGCCTTCAACGGTGCACCGGGCTCGATCGTCGCCGATCCCCAACTACGCGTCGCCATCTCGAAGGCGATCGACAGGCAGCGCATCGCCGAGACCATGCAGAACGGGCTGGTCGACAACCCACAGCCGCTGAACAATCATGTCTTCCTGCGCGGGCAGCATGGCTATCAGGACAACAGTCTCGGCTTCGACCCGGACGCCGCCGGCCGGGAACTCGATGCGCTCGGCTGGGTGAAACAGGGCGACTATCGGGTAAAGGACGGCAAGAAACTATCGATCCGGGACGTCTTCTACAACGATGACACCTGGGTTCAGATCGCCAAGCTGATCCAGCAGGACCTTCGCCGGATCGGCGTCGAGCTGACCATCGACGCCCGCCCGGCGCAACGCTTCTTCACCGACGTCATCCAACCCGGGGATTTCGACGTCTGCCAGTTCTCCCTCTCCGGCGATGCCTTCGTATTCAGCAGTATCCCGCAGATTTTCGGGCTGTACCCCAATGACCTGGAGCTCAACTACGGGCGCATCGGATCGCCGGAACTGAACGCCCTCATCGACCAGACCCTGTCCGAACTGGATCCGGACAAGGCCATCCAGATGGCGAATCAGGTCGACCGCAAGATCTTCGAGGAGGGCCACTCGCTGCCATTGATGCAGGATGAAGGTAACTACGGGGTACGGTCCGACCTGGCCAACTTCGGCTCCGCCGGGCTGGCCTCGTACGACTACACCGCGATCGGGTTCTTGAAATAGGCCCGGCCAAGAGTTTCGACAGCCGTCAGCGGCGGAAGGAGCGGTCCATGCGGATACGTTCGACCATGATTCGACTCGCGATCCCGATGGTCGCTCTCGGGTTGGTCGTGACGGGGTGTAGTTCCAGCAGTACCGAAGGCGGAACCGCGACCCTCGGCACGACCAATGCCATCAACCCGCATCCGGTCTCGGATCTGAAGGACGGCGGCAACCTCCGACTGTCTCTGACCTCGTTCCCAGCCTCGTTCAACGCGTTGCACGTGGATGGAAATACCCAGGACACCTCCGATGTCGTGTCGCCGACGCTGCCCGTGGCGTTCGACAGCAATGCGGCCGGCGAACTCACCGTCAACCACAACTTCTTCACCGACATCACGCTGACCTCCACCAACCCGGAGGTCGTCACCTACACCATCAATCCCAAGGCGGTGTGGACCGACGGAACTCCCATCACCTGGGAGGACATGAAGTCGCAGTGGCAGGCCTCGAACGGCACCAACAACGAGTACCAGGTGGCCTCCACCTCGGGCTATGACCACGTCGGCAAGGTCGAGCGAGGCGTCGACGACCGCCAGGCCGTCGTCACCTTCGCCCAGCCCTACGGCGAGTGGCAGAGCCTGTTCGGCCAGCTGTTCCCCAAGGCGGACACCGAGACCCCACAGGCCTTCAACGATTGGGCACGCAACTCGCTGCCGGTCAGCGGCGGCCCGTTCATGATCACCAACATCGACCGCACCCAGAACCGGATCACGTTGAGCCGCAACCCTAAATGGTGGGGTGACGCGCCGAAGTTGGACAACATCACCTTCAGTGTGCTCGACTACTCCGCCATCGTGCCCGCGATCCAGAACAACGAACTCGATGAGGCCTATGTCTCCGGGCTCGAGGCCGTCACGGGTGCACGTCAAGCGCCCGGCGTCGAAATCCGGCGGGCCGCGGAGCCGACCTACAGCTTCATCGCGTTCAATGGTGCGCCCGGCTCGCTGTTCGAGGACATGAAGCTGCGGCTGGCCATTGCCAAGGCAATCGACCGTCAGACCATCGTGGACACCAGCCAGCACGGGATCGTCGACAACCCGAAGCCGCTGAACAACCATGTCTACATCGACGGTCAGAAGGGCTACCAGGACAATTCGCAGAACGTGGCCTTCAATCTGGACCAGGCCGCCAAGGAATTGGATGCCCTCGGCTGGATCCGCAACGGTGACGTGCGCGAGAAGGACGGCAAGAAGCTGATCATCCGGGATGTCATGTATCAGCAGGACTCCTGGGTGAACACCGCCAAGATCATCCAGGCCGACTTGCAGAAGATCGGCGTCAAGCTGGACATCCAGACCGTCCCCGGCACCGGCCTGTTCACCAATGTCATCGACCCAGGTAACTACGATCTCGCGCAGTGGAGCCGCAGCACCAGCGTGCTGCCGATCGGGGCATTGAAGCAGTTCTACTACTACGACCCGAACAACTGGCAGGGCAACAAGTCTCGTCTCGGTTCGCCGGAACTGAACGCGGTCATCGATCAGGCGATGGCGGAGCTGAACCCGGACAAGGCCGTCGAACTGGCCAACAAAGCCGACAAGATGATCTGGGACGAAGGGCATTCGATGCTGTTCAACCAGGCGTCCGGCACCCACGCCGCCCGCACCGACCTGGCCAACTGGGGCGCATTCGGCCTGGCGACCGCCGATTACCTGAAGGTTGGCTTCCTGAAGTGAACCTCCGGACGGGCCATCCCCTGGCCTATCCGGCGCTCGTGACGATCGGGACCCTGGCGATCACCCTCGCCTGGGTCCCGTTCGCTGATCCGGAGCAGGTGGCCATGCTGGGTACCACGGCCGTGCTCGTCCTGGGCTACAGCGGGTTTCGGTTCGCTGTCGCGCTGGGTTATCTGCCCGGGGGGTTGCCCGCCGGGCAGGAGCGCCGGGAGGTGGCGGTGCGGCGGGTGCGGCAGCAGCATCGGCTGGTCAGCCGGTCGTGGCTGGAGTTCACGATCGGGGGGAAGAATCACTGGCTGCCGGTGTATTTCGATCCGGCGCTGGTGACGCTCACGCAGGACACGGCCGAATTGGCCGGTCGGGCTGTACATGTCGGGGGGCACCGGATGTATCCGGCTGGGCGACTGCGGGATTCGGAGCCGGTGGGGAAGCTGATCGATAATCCGGTGCGGCCGGACCCGGAGGCGATGGGGCGGACGGGGATCGGGCGGGGGCTCTTGCTGGATGCGCAGTCCGCAGTGGTCGGGCCGTTCGCGGGACTGCTGTGGGTGTACTCCGCCGGCGGCGGATGGCCGGCATTCGTGGTCGCGACGCTGGTCGCGGCGGCAGCGGCCACCTGGCTGGCGGCTGTTCGCGGCTCCGACCCGAGCTGAGCCGAAGCCATCCGGGCTCCGTGCCCGAAGCGGAAACGGCCTGCTCCGGGGGCTCCGATTCCCCGTAGCAGGCCGTTCAACGTAGGGCCGTGTTACTCGGTCGGCTTCTGTGCGCGGCGGGCGGCCTTCTCCTCCGCTTCGGCGGCGTCCATGGCGTTGGCCTCTTCGAGGGTGGGGGCACTGCCGCCCAGGCGCGCGGGCACCCAGTACGCGCCGGGCTCGTGGACGTAGTCTTTCTGCAGGTCCAGGAGCATTTCCGACATGGTCTTGTGTAGCTGCTCGGTCAGGGCCGAGGCCGGTTCGAAGGGCTGGATGGGCTTGCCGACCGCGATGGAGATGGGGGTGTTGGTGCGGCCCAGGCGCTTCGGGAAGCCCTTGGTCCACACGCGCTGGGCGCCCCAGATGACGGTGGGGATGATGGGGACGCCGGCCTCGATGGCCATGCGGGCCGCGCCGGACTTGAACTCCTTGAGTTCGAAGCTGCGGCTGATGGTGGCCTCGGGGTAGACGCCGACCAGTTCACCGGCGCGCAGGCGGTTGACGGCCTCGTGGTACGACTCCGCACCCGCCGCACGGTCCACCGGAATGTGTTTGAGGGCACGCATGATCGGGCCGGAGATGGAATTGTCGAAGACTTCCTTCTTGGCCATGAAACGGATATAGCGCCCGGTGGCGCGCGCGGGCAGACCGGCGTAGGTGAAGTCCATGTACCCGGTGTGGTTGATCGCGATCACCGCGCCACCGGTCGCCGGAATGTTTTCGTCGCCCTTGACGGTGAACTTCAGGCCCTGCAGCGCGAAGATCGTGCGGGCGAGCCCGATGACGGGGTAGTAGACGGGTTCCACAGTTCCGCTAGCGTAGTCGCTGCCCGCGCGGCATCCAGTGATCCCGGCAACAGCAAATCAGTCGATGTGACTTCCCCAGACTGAAAGAGCTTCACACGAGTGGAAAACCGACCTGCGGGGAAGGGGACTGGACGAACTGGCCGACGGCTGCCGGCGCTGGTCTGCGCCGCGGGCCGGATCTGGGATCCGGACGGCACCGGGAACCAGACAAAGCAGATATACACCTTGAAGTCGGGCTCCGAGGGTTACTGCATCGGCGACGTCCCCGGCTAGCCAGTACTCTGGGTGGCTGGTAACGGTCAGGGAGGAATGAAGCTCGTGCAGATCACCAGCGTCGGACACGCCGGATTCCACATTCGAACCGCTGCCGGAACGATCCTGTGCGATCCGTGGGTCAATCCGGCCTATTTCGGATCGTGGTTCCCGTTCCCCGACAACACCCAGCTGGACTGGGACGAGCTCGGCAACTGCGATTTCCTCTATGTCTCGCACCTGCACCGTGACCACTGGGACGCCAAGCATCTGGCCGACAAGGTCAACAAGGACGCCACCGTCCTGCTGCCCGACTACCCGGTGCCGGACCTCAAGCGAGAGCTCGAGAAGCTCGGCTTCACCAAGTTCGTGGAGACCGAGGACTCGGTCAAGACCACCGTCACCGGTCCGGGCGGCGATCTGGACATCATGATCATCGCGTTGCGCGCGCCCGCCGACGGCCCCATCGGCGACTCCGCCCTGGTCGTCGCCGACGGGGAAACCGTGTGCTTCAACATGAACGACGCCCGGCCCGTCGACATGGACGTGCTGCACGACGCTTTCGGGCACGTGGACATCCACCTGCTGCAGTACTCCGGCGCCATCTGGTACCCGATGGTCTACGACATTCCGACCAAGACCAAGGCCAACTTCGGCAAGCAGAAGCGCCAGCGCGGCATGGACCGATGCCGCTCCTACATCGAACAGGTCGGGGCCACCTGGGTCGTCCCGTCGGCCGGCCCGCCGGTCTTCCTCGACGACGAGCTGCGCTACCTCAACGACGACCGCGGCGACGAGGGCAATATCTTCCCCGACCAGATCGTCTTCCTGGACCAGATGAAGATCCACGGCAACGAGGGCGGGCTGCTCATGATCCCCGGCTCCACCGCGGATCTGCGTGGCAAGGAACTGAATTCGCTCACCCACCCGGTCGACCCGGACACCATCTACGGCGACAAGGCCGCCTACATCGAGGCCATGGCCCAGCGCATGGCTCCCGTGCTGGCCGCCGAGAAGGCCACCTGGGCCCCGGCCGAGGGCGAGCCGCTGCTGCCCGCGCTCAAGGCCAAGTTCGAGCCGATCATGGCGCAGAGCGATGTCATCTGCGACGGCATCGGCTACCCGGTCGGCCTGGTCATGGGCGAGGAGACCGTGGTGCTGGACTTCCCCAAGCGGGTGGTGCGCGAGCCCATCGAGGGAGAAGGCAAGTACCGCTACGGATTCCGCATCGACCCGCAGCTGGTGCGCACCGTGCTGCGTGACGACGAACCGGACTGGGTGAACACCATCTTCCTGTCGACGCGCTTCACCACCTGGCGCATCGGCGGCTACAACGAATTCCTCTACACCTTCTTCAAGTGCCTCACCGACGAGCGCATCGCCTACGCCGACGGCTGGTTCGCCGAGGCGCACGACGATTCCGCTTCCACCGAGCTCGACGGCTGGGAGGTGCAGCGCCGCTGCCCCCACCTCAAGGCCGACCTGTCGAAATTCGGTGTGGTCGAGGGCAATACGCTCACCTGCAACCTGCACGGCTGGCAGTGGGACCTGGAATCGGGCCGCTGCAAGACCTCCAAGGGCCACGAGCTGCGCTCGCAGAAACTGGCCTGACCCGGTGATCGCGGCCGATGCCCGGTGCATCGGCCGCGACCCGGTTCTGCTCATCGATCAGGACGCCCGAGGACGTCCCGCGCACGCGATACCGCAGCGCGGCCTCCGGCCCGGCCGCCCGCGGTCCTCAGCACCTGGAATTCCGGCGCGACGGCACCCGGCGGCAGTCCCTCCTCCCCCAGGGTCGACAGCACCTTCTCGTCCAGACGCCGGCGCAGGGCCCGCAGCTCACCCCACAGGGAAACCAGCACCGCACCGAATCCGGCCGCCACCCCCATCGCGACCACGTGATCCACCGGCAGACCGCCCGGCACCCGCGGCTCCGCCAGCGTCGCCACGGCCGTCACGCCGGCCAGGGCGATCAGCACGATATTGCGCGCCACGGTGCCCCGCCCGATCGGCGCGGCGCTGGCGGCCCCGAAACACGAACAGACCGGCCGTTTTCCCTGACGCAGCAGTCGTACCACCGCCCCGGTGAACATCCCCAGCAGCAGTATCGCCACCAGCGCCGCACCGGCCGCGGTCCACGGCGGCAGCAGCGCCACCGCCACCACGGCCTCCACCGCCGGGAGCGCCCAGGCCACCGCGGGTACCCAGGTCAGCGGGATCCCGAACTCCCCCACCGCCTTCCGGGTGCCGGGCCCATCGGCGAGCTTTCCCCACGCCGAAAGGCCGAACACCACGGCCAGCACCAGACGCGCGACCCACACCACGTAGTCGATAGCCATGATCGCACCATCGCACACTCATGTGGACAGCGAATTACGAATCCGGGGAACAGATTTCATCAGCGCGATCGAGCGGCCACGGCGACCGCCACCAAGGTCAGCACGCAGCCGATGATCGCCGACGCCGAGACCGCGACCCCGGTCGGCGCCACCACATCCAGCACCAGCGACGCCAGCAGCTGGCCCGCCACCGAGGTCAGGCCCAGCAGCAGCACCCCGATCCAGCGGACCACCAGCACCGCCAGCGCCACGAACGAAATCCCGATCAGGCCACCGAGATACAGCCACGGCTCGCTCGGCAGCGGCCCGAGATCACCGCGCCGGACCAGCACGCCCGCCTCGATGACCACCAGCGCCGCCGTGCCGGTCGCGAAATTACCCAGCGTCGCCGACAGCGGCCCGCCGACCGCACCCACCCGGCCGTTCACCGCCTGCTGCCAAGCCACCAGCAGGCCGGCGACCAGCGGCAACGCCACCAGCAGCATCGAGGCCGCCGAATGCCCGGCGACCGCGCCGGCGCCGCTCCGGCCGACCACCGCGAGCAGCACGGCAACCAGCCCGAGCACCGCCGCACCGATCCGCCCGGCCGTCACCGGCGTCGGTCCGCCCGGACCCCACCCCAGCCGATCCACTACGAGGCTGCTCACCAGCTGCCCGGCCACCGCAGCCACCGTGAACGCCGTCACCCCGATGGTCGCCACCGTAAGCCCCTGGCACGCAACGAAATACGCGCCCGACAGTCCACCCAGCAGCTGCCACCACCGCAACTCACCGGTACCGAGCGCGGCCCGCACCCGCCCGACCCCGGCACGCAAGCGCCCGCTGCCCGCGAACACGACGGCCAGGATCAGCAACCCGCTCCCGAAACTGATGGTGGCCGCCGCGATCCCATCCCCCAGCCGCTGCCCGAGCTCCCCATTGATCCGCGCCTGAATGGCCACGGCCGCGCCGATGGACCCCCCGAACCCCAAACCCACCCACCGCCGCATCGCCACCGCCCGATTGTCCCCGCCTTCCCCGGCACAGAAGCGATCGACCAGATCATGTCGCGCATCGCTGCGACACGCCGCGCCGCACTGTGCTCGGATCCCGCTCCAGCACAGGACGTCCCCCAACCACAGTCGGGCACTACCCCGAGCGTCCGACAACCGACGCCGCCCGGGGTAGCCAGGTGGGGACCAGTGCCGCGGCCAGCAGCAGCGGTACACCGAGCAGAGCGACCATCACAGGCAGTGACAGCCAGGTTGTGGCAAATGCCGCGAAAGCGAAGACCAGCAGGGCGATCATTTCGGTGGCGAAGCCGGACACCGAGGTCACGGTCGCACGGGCCGGGCCCGAGATGGCGTCCTGCAGGCGGGCCGAGGCGATGACATCGGCGTTGTAGTCGATGCCGTAGGCGATGCCCACCGCCGAAAAGCCCACGGCCGTCAGCACATACATTGCCTGCGGGTGGTCGGCGCCCGCGCCCGCCAGCAGCGCGCCGGTGATGAACAGGACACCGGCCACCACCAAGGCCGCAGCCATGACTCGCGCCGAGATGCCCTCGGTGCGGCTCGCCAGCGTCGCGCCGGCCAGGGCTCCGGCCACCGTGACACCCACCAGGACCGCGGCCAGGGACGGGCCGGCGCCGGCGTGATCGGCCAGCAGGGCGAAATATTCGTCGAACGCGGTGATGCCGTTCAGCAGCGCCACCAGGATCACGCCGCGCCGAATCACCCGCACACGCACGGCCTCTCGCAAGCCCGCGCGCAGCATTGCCAGGTAGCCACCGGATTCCGATTCGGCGACACCGTCATCCGCGTCCTCGGCTGCGTCATCCACATCCTCGAGCTCCTCGACCTCCGCCGAGGACACCGACTTCGGTGCGGTCGGCAGCAGTGCCGCGGTGACGGTGTGCACGATGGCGATCGCGACGCTGGACCAGGCGACCAGCGCGTAGCCGCCCCACGCGTAGAGCGGGGCCGCCACCAGAATGCCCGCCAGCGCGGCCGATTCGGTGGCGGCGCGGACATAGCCCATCAGTCGCGGGTATTCGGCCGTCGCGGCACGAGCGTGCAGGTCGTCGTAGATCAGCGCCTCGAAGGTGCCCGAGCGGAGCGCGCCCGAGGTGCCCCACAGCACGAAGCCGACGGCGAATCCCAGGTAGGAGGGGTACAGCGTCCACACGGCGAAGCCCGCTGCCAGCAGCGCACCCGACAGGACGAGCAGGCCGCGCCGCGAGACCGTGTCGGCCCAGGCGCCGGAGGGAATCTCCAGCAGGAACGAGGTCGCGGACCAGATGGCGAACAGCGACGAGATCTGCGCCGCGTTCAGGCCGTGGTCGGCGAACAACAGCGCATAGATCGCGTAGAGCGGGATCAGATCCGCCGTGACGGCGAACAGCATCGCCCGCAGCGTCAGTGCGCGTATCGAGAGGGCTTGTACCCGTATCGGGTGGGTCGGTGCACATGTCGAGCCCACGCGCTCGGCGTGAGCCCGGGGCAGCGCACTACGGATTACGAATCAACAGGCGTAGACGAGCAGCCGCATGAGATCAACCCTGCGCGCCGGGAGCCCCACCGTCAAGTGGATTGTCCAGCGGGATCCAGCCATTGGTGGACGGCTCGCCCTCCGACACCGACGCGCCGACCAGACCGTGCCGGTCATTGAGGTCGTTGATGAGCTCGGACACCGGGTGCGAATCGCTGTAGTGGTAGCCCTGGGCCAGCGCGAAACCGAGCTCGGTCAGCACGGCGGCCTGGTAGTCGGTCTCCACGCCCTCGGCGATGACCTGCAGGTCCAGGGACTTGCTCAGCGCCGCGATCACACCCAGCAGCGGCGGCGCCGGGGAATCCGATCGGATGGACGCCACGAAGGACTGGTCCACCTTGAGGATGTCCGACGGCAGCGTGGCCAGCCGGCTCAGCGAGGAGTAGCCGGTACCGAAATCGTCGATGGCGATGCGGACGCCGAACTCGCGCAGCGTGTGCAGGTTCGCGATGGCCGTCTCGGATTCGGCGGCCAGCTCGCTCTCGGTCACCTCGAGCACCAGTTGCTCGGCGGGCCAGCCGGTTTCCGCGAGGATGCCGGAAACCCGGTCGGCGTACTCGGTTTCGGCCAGCTCCAGCCCGCTCACATTGACATTCAGGGTCAGATCCAGCTGGGCGAACGTCTCCTGCAACCGGGCGGCATCGGCGCAGGCACGCCGCAGCACCAGCTCGTCCAGATCGGAGATGAGGTCGTATTCCTCGGCGACCCGGATCAGTCCCTCGGTGGTCACATCGGGCTGCGCGTGGGAAGACCAGCGCAGCAAGGCTTCCACGCCGACCGCGCGGGTCGCGCCCTCGGTGAGACTGACGATCGGCTGGTACTGCACGTCCAGCGTGCCGCGATCGATGGCCTCCCGCAGCTCCACCGCCAGCGGTAGCTGCCGCGAGGACTCCAGCACCGTGCGATTGCGGCCCGCCTGCTTGGCCCGGTACAGGCCCACATCCGCGCGCGACACCAGCAGCGACCCGGATTCGCCCGGCTGCCAGGACGTCACACCCGCGGAACAGCCGGTGGTGACGGCCGCCCGCAGCTCCTCGGTCAGCAGGATCGCGGCCTGCTCGGTGGTCCCGGGCAGCAGCAGCGCGAACGCGTCACCGCCGTAGCGGGCCAGCCGCTGCTCCGGCGCAAGCAGTTTCGACCAGCTGTCGGCCACCCGCCGCAGCACGGCGTCACCGGCCCGGTGCCCGAGGTGATCGTTGATCTTCTGGAATCGGTCCAGGTCCACCAGCACCAGGGCCAGGCCCTGGCCGGTGCGGGTGGCGTGCGCGATGGCATTGCTCAGCGCCCGATCGAAACCACGCCGGTTCAGCAGCCCCGTCAGCACATCGATGTCGGCGTCCGACGCCATGCGCGTCAAAATGCCGACCACGATGCCGATTCCGAACGTGATACCCGCCGGAATGATGCCCGACCACCACGGCAACCCGCGCGACGGCACCACCCACAGACAGCAGGCGATGGCGAACGCTATGTGCCCGCCCAGCCAGCGCCAGGAGAAGAAGATGGCGGCATCACAGGCGACGAAGACATAGAACGCCGCCAGACTGATCGCGCCGACCGTATTCGGAAACCAGTGCACCGCAACGGTCACCAACACGGTCGCGGTCGCCACATACGCGTGATGCACCGAATGCGGCAGCCGCGGACCCCAGATCAGCAGACTGATACCCAACAGCAGCGCCACGAACGCCGCCGCTCCCACCAGCGGCCGATTGCCCTCGTTACCCGGAGCGACCGCAGTCAGAACCAGGCCCAGGACCCCGCCCATGACGTAGAACGCCCCGGTGGTCCGAGCCATGACCATTGCCGTCGCCAGCGCCGATGCCGCCCGTACCCGGGTCCGGGTATCGCCGCGGGACCCGATTCCTCGCACGCTGCCTAGCCTAGACACAAGCCCTGACACCAGTAGACACAACCGGCGGAATAAGCCACACCGAGTAGCGAATATTCAGCGAGGTGCCAGCACGTCGGTGCCGACAAAAGGCACCAGCGCAGCGGGCACCCGCACCGAACCATCGGATTGCTGGTGATTCTCCAGCAAAGCGACAATCCACCGAGTCGTGGCCAAAGTGCCGTTCAGGGTGGCGGCGATCTGCGGCTTGCCGTTCTCGTCCCGGTACCGGACATTCAGGCGACGGGCCTGGAACGTCGTGCAATTCGACGTCGAGGTGAGCTCCCGGTAGGTCTGCTGCGTGGGAATCCAAGCCTCGCAATCGAATTTGCGGGCGGCCGAGCTACCCAGGTCGCCGGCGGCCACATCGATGACGCGGTAGGGCACCTCGATGGCGGCGAGCATCTCCTGCTCCCAGGCCAGCAGCCGCTTGTGCTCGGCGTCGGCCTGGTCCGGGGTGGTGTAGACGAACATCTCCACCTTGTCGAACTGGTGCACACGGATGATGCCGCGCGTGTCCTTGCCGTAGCTGCCCGCCTCCCGGCGGAAGCACGACGACCAGCCGGCGTAGCGCTTGGCGCCCGCGCTCAGATCCAGGATCTCGCCCGAGTGGTAGCCCGCCAGCGGCACCTCCGAGGTGCCGACCAGGTACAGGTCGTCGTCCTCCAGGTGGTAGACCTCGGCGGCGTGCTGGCCCAGGAAGCCGGTGCCCTGCATGATCTCCGGACGCACCAGCACCGGCGGGATCATCATGGTGAACCCGTTGGCCACCGCCTTCTGCGCGGCCAGCTGCAACAGGCCCAGCTGCAACAGTGCGCCGTTGCCGGTGAGGAAGTAGAAACGCGAGCCCGACACCTTCGCGCCGCGTTCCATGTCGATCACGCCCAGCGACTCACCCAGGTCCAGGTGATCCTTGGGCTCGAAATCGAACTCGCGCGGCGTGCCGATCGTGTCGAGCACGATGTAGTCGTCCTCGCCGCCGGCGGGCGCGCCCTCCTGGACCACATTCGACAGCACGCGCTGGGCGGCGTCGAGGTCGGCGTCCGCGGCGGTCTCGGCGGCCTCGGCCTCCTTCACCTTCGCCGACAGTTCCTGACCCAGCTGCAGCAGCGCCGGACGCTCGTCCGGGGAAGCCTTGCCGACCTTCTTGCCCAGGGCCTTCTGCTCGGCGCGCAGATTGTCGGCCGTCGCGACCGCGGCGCGACGGGCGGCATCCGCCTCGAGCAGGGCATCCACCAGGGAGGGGTCCTCACCGCGAGCACGCTGCGATGCACGGACCACATCCGGGTTTTCCCGCAGGAATCGAAGGTCGATCATGGCTAGTGAGCGTAGTTTGATTGCCTCCGCTTCGCTCCGGCGGGTTCGCGGCCAAGCCGCGGGCCTATGAAGCCGGGAGCTCGATTCTTCCGCTCCTCCACGGCGCAGGTCTATGGAGCCGTTCGCTCCCCCGCTCCGAGCGCGGGGAGGCGGAGCACAGTCCAGAATCGAGCCGGGCCGCGAGCCTTCGAGTTGATCCGACCCATCCGGCCCACGACCGGGGGATTCGCGCCCTAGGGTTAGCGGCATGGGACGGCAGGGAGTCCGGCAGCGGCTCCGCCGTGGTCTTTCCGAGGAGTGAGCATGCCCCAATACACCCCGCACACCGCCGATTTCGTGATCGTCGGAGCCGGATCCGCGGGGGCGGCAGTGGCCGCGAAACTGAGCGAGCGACCCGGCGTCAGCGTCGTGGTCCTGGAGGCCGGCGGCGAGGACAGCGACAAATTCGCCCACATTCCCGCGGCGTTCAACCAGCTGTTCCAGGGACCCAACGACTGGAACTACCGCACCGAACCCCAGCCCGAACTCAGCAACCGGCGCGTCTACTGGCCGCGCGGCAAGATGCTCGGCGGCTCCTCCTCCATGAACGCCATGATGTGGGTGCGCGGCTTCGCCGCCGACTACGACGAATGGGCCCGATACGCCGGACCGAGCTGGTCCTTCGAACAGGTGCTCCCCATCTTCCAGCGGATGGAAGCCGTCGAGGAGGCCAGCGAACCCGGTGAAGGCCGCAAGGGACCGCTGCACATCTCCCGCCAGCGCAGCCCGCGCCCGCTCACCCACACCTACCTGCAGGCCGCCGCCGAAGCCGGATACCCGGTGGAACGCGCGAATCAGGATCGGCCACAAGGCTTCTCGCAGACCATGGTGACCCAGAAGCGCGGCTCGCGCTGGAGCACCGCCGACGCCTACCTGCGGCCCGCGCGCCTGCAGGGGCGCAACATCACCGTCGTCACCGACGCGCACGCCACCCGGGTGCTGTTCGACGGCAAGCGCGCCACCGGGGTGGAATTCCGGGTCGGCGGCGAGACCAAGCAGATCACCGCCAAGCGCGAGGTCATCCTGTCCGGCGGCGCCATCAACAGCCCGCAGCTGCTCATGCTCTCCGGCATCGGCGACGGCGACCGGCTGCAGGAGCTGGGCATCCCCGTCGTGCAGCACCTACCCGAGGTCGGGCGCGGCCTGCGCGACCACCTGGCCGCGCCCATCGTCTACCGCACCGGCGCGGGCAGCCTGTACGGCGCGGACAAGAACCTGCTCGAGCTCGCCAACTATCTGGTACTGCGGCGCGGGCAGCTGACCTCGAACATCGGTGAGGCCTACGGGTTCGCGCGCAGCCGCGAGGATCTCGACCTGCCCGACCTGGAACTCATCTTCGCGCCCGCGCCGTATATCGCCGAGGGACTGGGTGATCCGGACGGGCACGCCCTCACCTTCGCCGCCGTGCTGCTCAAGCCGGAATCCATCGGCAGCGTCACCCTCACCTCCCCGGACCCGTTCACCGCGCCCCGCATCAACCCGCGCTACTGCGCCGAGCCGGCCGACCGCGCCGCCCTGCTCGCGGGGCTGCGCATCTGTACCGAACTGGCGAACCAGCCGGCTCTGAAGGAGCACATCGGCGAGCTCATGCAGCCGGCCGTCGCCTCCGACACCCCGATGGAGGAGGTGCTGCGGCGCTGCCTCGAGGACCACTCGCACACGCTGTACCACCCGGTCGGCACCTGTGCCATGAGCCGTGACGAATCCAGTGTGGTGGATCCGGAACTGCGGGTGCGGGGCATCGAGGGCCTGCGTGTGGCCGACGCCTCGGTCATGCCGATGATCACCCGCGGCCACACCCACGCCCCGGCGGTCATGATCGGCGAGAAGGCGGCCGAGCTCATCCTGTCGTAAGGCCCCCACCGGCACCGACGGCCCAACCACAGCACCCATGGTTCGCGGCCCGGCTCGATTCTGGACTGCGCTCCGCCTCCCCGCGCTCGGAGCGGGGGAGCGAACGGCTCCATAGACCTGCGCCTTGGAGGAGGGAAGAATCGAGCTTGCAGGGCCGCGAACCCGCCGGAGCGAAGCGGAGGCAAATAGGATGGGACGCGATGCCTGAGCAACAAATGCCTCCGCAGTGGCCCGCGCCTCCGTCCCCGCAGCGGCAGGGGCCGCCGAATCGTCGGAAACCGACGGCGCTGGATCGTTTGCTGACGCCGTTCCGCGCCATGGAATCCAGGCTGGACCAGAATGGTCCGCTCTCGGCGTCGACGGTGCGGTGGGGGCTGCTGGCCATGGCGCTCGGCGTCACCCTGGCCGTGCTCATCACCATGTTCGTCTCCAATGGCTTCGACTCCAATCGCGTGAAGGCGCACGCGCCGGGGGCCGCCCAGCCCACCGGCGCGGTCGCGGGTGCGGCCTTCGGCACCGCCCGGGAAGGCGACTGCCTGACCTGGTCCAAGGCCAATGCCGGCGACCTCACCAAGGTCGACTGCGCCAGCAAGCACCTGTTCGAGGTCACCGCCGACATCGACCTGAGCAAGTACCCGGGTAAGGAGTTCGGGCCCGGCTCCCGTTTCCCGGACTCGCTGCGCTTCTCCGAGCTGCGCGACGAGCACTGTGTCAGCGCCGCCCAGGAATACCTCGACGGCCGCCTCGACCCGCGCGGCAAATTCGTTGTCGGCCTGATCAATCCGGGTGAGGCTGGCTGGAAGGCGGGCGAGCGGACGCTGCGCTGCGGCCTGCAGGTCTCCGGCAGCCAGGGCCTCGCCACCAAGCCCATCACCGGCAGCGTGCGCGACATCAACCAGTCCAAGGTCTACGACATCGGCACCTGCGTCGGCATCAAGTCCAACCTGCCCACCGATCCGGTCGACTGCACCCAGCCGCACGCCTTCGAGATCGTCTCCACCGTGGACCTGGCCACCCACTTCAATGGCGGCCCGCCCTCGAAGGACGATCAGGACAAGTTCATGGAGGACGAGTGCGCCAAGGACGCCGGCGACTACCTCGGCGCCCCCGACGCACTGCGCAACAAGACCCTCACCCTGTTCTGGGACGCGCTCGACGCCCGCAGCTGGCTGGCCGGTTCCCGCAGCCTCAACTGCATGGTCGGCAAGGGCGCCGATCAGGAGGGCTTCGCCACCATCACCGGATCGGCCAAGGGCGACATCCAGATCGACGGCCAGGCCCCGGTGCCGCCGCCCAACAACGGCCGCTACACCCCGCCGCCGCTACCCGGCGCGGCCCCGCCGGTCATCCCCCAGCCACGGTGATGCGGCGGAAGTTGTAGGCATGCCCGTCTCCATGTCCGACGACCGCTTCGAGGAATTGGTCGGCGACGCCCTCGATCTGATTCCACCGGAGTTGTCACGAGCGATCGACAATGTGGTGGTGCTCATCGAGCCGCGCAGCGACGAGGACCCGCACCTGCTGGGTCTCTACCACGGCATCGCCCTCACCGACCGGGACTACAGCCACTACGCAGGCGCGCTGCCGGACACCATCACCATCTATCGCGAGGCCATCCTCGGGATGTGTCACAGCGAAGAAGAGGTGGTCGAAGAGGTGGCGATCACAGTGATTCACGAGATAGCGCACTATTTCGGGATCGACGACGAGCGCCTGCATCAGCTGGGCTGGGGCTGACCAGTCGCGCCGGGAACCGATCGGCAAACCTCCGCGTCCAATCTTCACAACCGGGGTGGAACGGAGAAGGGAGCCCGATCATGGTCGGCCACGTCCTGGTGCAGCCCGAGGTCATCCTCGCGGCCGCGTTGGAACTCGAACTGCTCGCCGAACGCCTCGCCGCGGCCGCGAGTGCGACGGCTCCAGCCACCCATGTGCTCCCCTCCGGCACCGAAGAGGTGTCCTTCCTGGCCGCAGCGCATTTCAACAATGCCGCGCTGACCCACGACCACTCGGTCGCCCAGGGCATTCTCGAACTGCATCACGCCGCCGCCACCCTGCGCAGCCAGCTGGCCCAGTACCTGGCCCAGGACGCCGTGCGCGCGGCCGGCATCGCCGCGATTCAGGTCTGACGAGGAGACACACGCATGACGCTGGGAATCACCGGGGTGTTCTGGCTGCCTCGGATGGCCGAATTCAATTCCCTCTGCCTCAATGCCGGCGCGCACGCCATTCCGATCGCGGCCGCGGGCAGCGCCTGGGGCGCGCTCACCGCCTCCTGGGTGGACGCCACCACCACGGTGGCGCGGGTGATGGCCGAGATCGGTGTCGGTCTGGAAGGACTGAACGGGCTCAATGTGCTGGCCCGGCTGGGCGGTTTCACCGTGTGGGCAGAACAGCAGGCCGTCATGGCCGGCGTGCTGGCGGGCAAGGCCGCCGCCAATGCCACCGCGTACACCGTGGCCGCCCTCACCATGCCGAGCCTGCCTGAGATCATGGCCGTCGAAACTGCACGGGTGGCCGCCTATTCCAGCGGCGGCGCCCTCAGCGGCACCGCGGAGGCGGCCGAGGCGGCCAAGCTGGCGCTGGACATCCGGGCCGCGCTGGTGATGGAAACCTATGAGGCCGCAACAAGTTTGATGGTGGCCACGCCCGGCCGGTTCCTGATGCCGCCGCCCATCGCCCTGGGCGCGGGCTCCGCCGATGCGGGCGGGGACGGGCTCACCGATGGCGGCGATCCGCTGCGGGCGGCGCTCGGCGCGGCCGCCGCGCTGGCGCAGAATCCGGCCGTCACCGGTGCCCTGTCACAGGTCGCGCAGGTGGCGGGGACGGTGGTCACCAGCGCGGGAAACGTTGCGAGCACGGCGATTACCGCCGTCGTCGACACGGTGACACAGACGTCCGGCCTCGGCACCTCCGACCTGGCGGTCACCGCGGGCGCGGGTGCCGCGGCCACCGGCGCGGGCGGCGCGGCACTGGCCACGCAGGCGGTGGCCGTCACCGGCGGCGGCACGTCGGTGCACATCGGAAATGGCGCGGGCACACTGAAGTTGCCCGAGGGCTGGGGCACGGGTCTCGGAAACACCGGTGGCGCACCGACTCCCGCGGCACCGATCGCCGAACCCGTGACCGTGACCACCACCCCGACCGCGACCGCGCCGGTCCGTTCGGCCGGAGCCGCCCCGCTGCTCGGCACCCGGGGCAATGACGAGGAAGAGTCGCACCGTGGCCACGACTACGGCCGCTCGATGGAGGTGTTCACCGACGGCCGGTTCATCGCGCCCGCGGTCATCGGCGGCGACCCGCCCGCCGACCGGTGACCGTCCTCGGAGCGGGCCGCGGGCCGTCGACGCTGCGGTCGGTCACGCTGTCGCTCGACGAAATGCAGTATCTGCTGGAGACATTGGGGATCGACGAGCTGCCCGTGGTGCTGGCTGGCATGGGCCGCTACGACAATACCGCCGACCACGACACCGCCATGTCCGCAGCGGCCGCCGCCCTGACCGAGCGTGAACTGCTCGACGGCGACGAGGTACATCCGGAACTGGCCGAACGACTGCGCGTGCTCTACCGGCCGCACTGGGTGCTGGCCCTGCGCTGGTATATGGCGGGGCAGGTCAACCGGTGCTGCCTGGCCAAGGGCGACGACTTCGAGGTGGTGGCGCTGCGCGGCCCCGGCTCCTATGTCGTCGACGAGGCCGGTCACGATCTCCCGGGCACCGTGATGGCCGCGCTCGGCCCGGCCGATGCGCTGGAACTGTCCGGAATGAACGCGCCCACCAGGGATCTGGCCCCCGTGTTCGACGATGCGGGCGATGCCGCCGCCACGGCCGCGCGACTCGCCGAGGTAGGCACACCGGCCCGCGACGCACCGGTCCTCGCTTCAGCTCTGGTGCAGGTGAATTCGCATGCGGAGATCGTCGGCGTGCGCTACGGCGACGGCTCACGCGACATGGCGGGCACCCACCTCGCGGTGTACAACACCCGGCACGGCCGCTTTCTCGCCATCACCGGCACCGCCGCGGACGGGACGAAGTGGACGTCGCTGGCGGGCGGTACCCCGGCCCGGTTGCGCACGGCGCTGCGGGATCTCATCGAATCCCTGCCGCTGCGAACGGAATTCCCGGCCTAGCCCATGGGGTCATCGCCACCGGCCGCAATGGCGTCGCCGAACGGTGCGGCATAGCGGCCCCAGCGGGTGCACTCCCAGGTGCCGTCCTCGAACGGCTGCAGCTCGATGGTCTCGGTATTGTCCAGGTGATTATTGGCGGCGAAAAGCCTGGGCACCCCGGTCAATTCGCGCGAGACCAGCCGCATGGCCGCGCCGTGGCTGACCACGATGACATCGTCGGCGTCCGGGCGGCTCAGAAAGCCGTCGCGCAGTCGCTGCAGCGCCGGTACGTAGCGGGCGAGCACGTCCTCACCGGATTCGCCACCGGGCACCCGGACGCTCAGATCACCGAAATGCCAAGCGTGATAAACCTTCTGAAACTCCTCGTGCGCGGCCGGGGTGTTCAAACCCTCGAGGTCGCCGAGCTGCACCTCCTGCAGATCCTCCAGCACATCCAGTGCGACACCGGTGGCGGCCTCGATATAGCCGCCGGTCTGCCGCGCGCGCAGCGCGGCCGAGGAGAACAGCCGCTGCGGCGGGACGGTCAGGTTCGCGCCGTAGCTCTTCGCCTGCGCCACACCGCGTTCGGTGAGCGGCAGGCCCGGCAGGCGGGTGTCGAGGATCTTGCCGACATTGCCCTCGGTTTCACCGTGCCGGACCAGGATGAGTTTGCCGGTCACAGGTCGGCCACCCCCTTCTTCAGATCGGCCAGCCAAGCCGCGCCGGGTGCGTCCGGCGGCGGCGGGGTGCCGGTGGCCGCGGTGGCGGGCCAGGAGCCGAGGAATCGGATCCGGGCGGCCGTGCGGTGCAGCGCCTTCAGTGTCTCGGCGACCGCGGCGTCGTCGATGTGCCCGACGCAGTCCAGGTAGAAACGGTAGGTGCCCATGCCGGTGCGGGTGGGCCGGGATTCGATGCGGGTGAGATCGATACCGCGGGTGGCGAATTCGGCGAAGGCGCGCATGAGCGAGCCGGGCTCGTTGGCCAGCTCCAGCACGATGGAGGTGCGGTCGGTCCCGGTGCGCGGCGGCGCCGGCTGCGGGGCGGCGACCAGCACGAAGCGGGTGATGGCCCGATCGACATCGGCGACGCCGTCAGCCAGGGTGGTGAGCCCCAGGCGGGCGCCGGCCAGCGCGGTGGAGACGGCGGCATCGGCGTGCCCGGCGACGACGTCCTCGGCGGCCGCGGCATTGGAGGCGGAGGTGTACAGCTGCGCCAGCGGCATGGTGACGGCCAGCCATATGCGGACCTGCGCGGCCGCGACCGGATAGGCCGCGATCCGGCGCACCTCGTCGAGCTCGATGCCGGGACGGCCCACGATGGTGAAGGCCACATCCAGGTCGGTTTCCGCGATGATCTGCAGCCGCGGGCCGACGGCCAGCGCGTCCAGCGTCGGCGCGATGGAGCCCTCGACCGAACTCTCGATCGGCACCACCGCGCCCGCGGCCTTACCGGCCCGCACCAGCTCGACGGCCGCGCCCTGGCTCGGGGCCGGGACACGCTCTACCGGTCCATCGAAGACTCCGGTGGACTCCAGTTTGGCGAGGGCCATCTCCGTGAAGGTTCCCGACGGCCCGAAGTAGGCGATACGCGGCACGGTTACGACATTACTTGCGTGCGCCCGGTCACCCCCGGCTTTGGCCAACTCCTGGGTAACTTCGCACCCCGGGCGCGGCGGGTTCAACCGCCCAGCCCGGCGAGCGCGGTGGTCACGGCCGCGACCTCGCCGGTTTCGATGGCCAGCAGCACCTCGCGGAAGGCCTCGACCGCGGGCGGTTTCAGCCCGCCGAGGAACGCGATGTCCGGTGTGGCGAGCGCGGCGCGAATGTCCTCTCCGCAGAGCGCGGCCACGGTCGCCGCCACACCCGCCAGCGCACGCTCACCCGAGTCGGTGCGGGCCACGAAACCGCTGTCGCCGTGCACGATTCGCACCAGGAACTCCGACACCGCCTCGTCGTCGAGCGCCAGGTCCAGCACCTCGACACCCGGATCGACGGAGACCGGGCGGACAAGCTCCTCGGTCAGTCCGCGGGCCGGGCGGGGCGGGACGGACAGGGTGAGGGCGATCGGTTCGGGTGCGGGGGACGAATCGTGCGGCACGCCTTCACGGTAGCGATCGGCGCGACGTTGCCGGCGCGGCCACCCGGGAAGTCCTTGCGCACGCGACCCACATCACTTAGCTTAGGTTTACCTAAATTTACTCCCGGAGGTGTGTATGCCACCAGCGGCCCAGGTCGTCGCACCCACTACCGCCGAACGCGTGCACACCGCTTGCGCGCACGCCGAGAGCGCGGTGCTGGCCCTGCCCGGCCTCGACCCGGTACCCACCTCCGTGCACCTGCTGCGGCAGTGCGGGGACATGGTGCTGGCGGTCCCGATGAACTCCACCGCCGCCGGTCTCGTGCTGGGCTGCGGCGCGAACGGATCCCCCGCGGTCCTCGAACTCACCGACCAGGTCCCCCTGCCGCTGCGCGAACGCGTCCGCGCCCTGGTCTGGCTGCGCGGCTGGGCGCACGCCGTGCCCTCGCACGCGCAGCGCGCGCTGGCCGGCGCGGTCGCCGCCGACCATCCGCATCCGGACCTGCTCGACGTCGGCCACACCGCGGTCCTGCTGCGGCTGGTCATCGACTCCGCGGTGGTGGCCGACACCACCGGCGCCGACTCGGTCGACCGCGAGCAGCTGCGCGACGCCCGTGCGGATCCGTTCTGCGCGCTGGAAGCCGGTTGGCTGCAACACCTTCAGGCCGATCACCCCGATGTGGTGGATCGCCTGGCCCGCCACCTACCGCACGCCCTGCGCCGCGGGGCTCTCATCCATCCGCTGGCCATCGACCGCTACGGCGTCACCCTGCGCGTCGAGGCCATCGAGGCCGACCACGACATCCGCATCCCGTTCGAGGCCCCGGCGCACGACATCGAATCCCTCAGCCGCGCGGTACACGCCTTGGCGGGCAACCCCTTCCACGGCGGCCTGCACCGCATCTGACGAGTTCGCCGGGCGCCCGCCTAGATTGGCGGGCATGGTTTCGGCTGATCCCGCACCCGTGTGGCCCGCGCCCGAATCGTCCGAACCGGGCCGGCGGGCGATCAAACTCGAGATCGCGCTGGTGCTGGTCGTCACCTTCGGGCTGAGCGGGGCCAATGCGGCACTGTCGCTGCTCGAGAGCGCCCTCGCGCCCGGCGGGGTGGGCGGGCAGACCATCGCGCTGAATGCGTCGCGAGCCACCCGGTCGACCATCGACCTGCTCTTCCAGCTGCTGAGCGTGGCCCGCCTGCTCGGCTGGGCGGCGCTGGGGCTCTATCTGTTGTGGCGCAGCGGGATCGCGCCGCGGGCGATCGGGCTGGTGCGGCGGCTGCGCTGGCGGGCGGACGTGCTTCCGGGACTCACGCTCGCGGCTGTGATCGGAATCCCCGGGCTGGGACTGTATCTCGCGGCACACGCACTGGGTGTGAGCGTCACCATCGTGCCCAGTTCGCTCGCGCACTGGTGGCGGCTGCCGGTGCTGGTGCTGTCCGCGTGGGCGAACTCGGCGGCCGAGGAGGTACTGGTCGTCGCCTACCTGATCTCGCGGCTGCGGGCCCTCGGGTGGACCGAGAATCGATCGCTGCTCGCGTCGGCGATCCTGCGCGGCAGCTACCACCTGTACCAGGGCCTGGGCGGCGGGCTCGGAAACCTGGTGATGGGGCTGGTCTTCGGTCGCTACTGGCAACGCACCAACCGGCTCTGGCCGCTGCTGCTGGCGCACGCGCTCATCGACACGATCGCCTACATCGGGTACACCTTCCTGCACGGACACGTCTCCTGGCTGCCGTGATCCAATCGGAACGAGCCACGCGGGCGCCGCGGTCGGTACCGTTTCCAGTGATGAACGGCGACGACCCCCAGCACTTCGCACGGATACGCCGGGAGCCGCCGCCGGGACGCCCGGGCGAGCCCCCGACGTATCCGCCTCGACCAGCAGCGAATCTCCGGCAATCGCAGAGACCTTCGTCTCAGCGGTCACCCGGGGACGGCCGGCCCGTCAACGACGACGGGCCGGGCATCGAACCAACTCAGGTGATCCGACACCATGAATCCGGTCCGGACCTGGCCTATTCGCGGGTCCCGCCCGGGAACCCGGCCCCTTGGCAGCGGCCGCCGGGGAATCGCGTTCCGCCACAGGGCAATCGGGTGCCGCCCCCGCTGGATCGCGCCGCCGACCCCATGGGTCACGCGCCGACCCAGCAGCCGGTTTCCTTCCGAGCGGAACCGCCGCGCACTCCGCCGCCACCGATGCCCGGCAGGCGCCGCGGCGGCGACGGCCGTCCGCCGCCCGGTTCCCGGCCCCGCAGGAGGCGGCACTGGTTCCGCTGGATCCTGTCACTGCTGCTGGCGCTCCTGCTGCTGCCGATCGCCGCGGCCATCTATGTCGACACCCACCTGACCCGGATCGACGCCCTCGCGAACTATCCGGGCCGGATCGGCGACACGCCCGGGACGAATTGGCTTCTGGTGGGTTCCGACAGCCGCGAGGGACTGTCCAAGGAGCAGGAGCAGCAACTGTCCACCGGTGACTCCTCCGATGTGGAAGGCGAGCGCACCGACACCATCATGCTGCTGCACATTCCCAAGTCGGGGCGGCCGACGCTGGTCAGCGTGCCGCGGGACTCCTATGTCAGCATTCCCGGCGTCGGCAAGGACAAGATCAATGCGTCCTTCGCGGTCGGGGGCGCGTCACTGCTGGTCAAGACCATCGAGGGTGCGACCGGCCTGCACATCGACCATTACATGGGCATCGGCTTCGGCGGATTCGCGAACATGGTCGACGCGGTCGGCGGCATCGAGATGTGCCTGGACGCACCGATGAACGATCCGCTGGCCGGCGTCAACCTGCCCGCGGGATGCCAGCAGTTGAACGGCCCCGAGGCGCTCGGCTTCGTACGCTCGCGCGCCACACCGCGCGCGGACCTGGATCGCATGGTGAACCAGCGCAAGTTCCTCAACGCCCTGCTCGAGAAGGTCGCCAGCCTGTCCACCCTGGCGAATCCATTTCGGGCCTGGCCGCTGATCAGCGATCTCACCGCGACGCTGAAGGTCGACAAGGGCGCCCACATCTGGAATCTGGCGACCCTCGGCAATGCACTGAACAGTGATCCGGTCACCACGACGGTGCCGGTCGGCGGATTCGAGGACGTCTCCGGCAGCGGCAATGTGCTGCTCTGGGACAAGACCAAGGCGAGTATGTTCTTCGACGCATTGGCCAAGGATCAGCAGGTTCCGCAGGACTTGATCACCACGGTCGGGAGTTAGGAAGAATTTAGGCAACACTTGCCTCAATAAGGCTGTACTCAATAAGGCTGTACTTGGCTGACACGCGGTTTGACCAGCGATTAATGTCGTCCGCATGTCCACCCGAATCCAAACCAAGCGCAGCAAGTTCCAGGCCCTGCTCCAGGATCAGATCCGCAACGAATTCAATGCCGAACACCAGTACATGGCGGTGGCGATGTGGTTCGACAATGCCGACCTGCCGGTCCTGGCCAAGTATTTCTACAAGCAGGCCGTCGAAGAGCGTAACCACGCGATGATGATCGCGCAGTACCTGATCGATCACGACATCGCCGTGGAGATGCCCGGAACCGAAGCCGCCACTTCGCAATTCGCGAATGCCAAGGAGCCCATCGCGCTGGCGCTCGCACAGGAGCAGGCCGTCACCGAGCAGATCATCCAGCTCGCCAGGACCGCCCGGGAAGAGGGCGACTACCAGGGCGAGCAATTCATGCAGTGGTTCCTGAAGGAACAGGTCGAAGAAGTCGCGACCATGAATACCCTGCTCACCGTCGCCGAGCGGGCCAGCGCGAATCTGTTCGACCTGGAGAATTTCGTACAGCGGGAAATGAGCGGTCCGAAGGACGCGTCCGGTGCGCCGCACGCCGCGGGTGGCTCGCTGTAATTACCCGTGGGCCGAAGGTAATTCGGTTCCCGGCCCGGTGGATTGACACAGCAGGCCCGGTCCCTTGCGCTGGACCGGGCCTGTTGCATGTGCTCGGTGCTCGTGCGATGCGTACCCGCCTTTTCCTTACTTCTGCGGCACCGTGACGGTGCCGGTGGCGTTCGCGGACAACGTACCGAACAGCGACTTGACCACGGCCAGGATGGCATCCATGGTTTTTCTCCTCATCTGATATCCGGTGTGATGATCACCGGATCCCCCTGAACTTCCGGGGTGAAGAGAACCTAACCGAGCACTCGGAGCGAAACGGGCTCTTTTCAGAAAATCGCCGCAAAAACCCGGGCCGTTCACCGAGTGAATCCAGTTCACCGGAGAACGGCCCGGACCGGGCCGGTACCGCGGGTGCTCAGCCCGACAGAGTCAGCGCAGCGTGACCTGGCGCGACCGCAGGCCGTCGCGGGAGCGGCGCTCCTCGGAGGTCAGCGGGGCGTCCGACTTCAGCGCGGTCGCCAGCTTCGCACCGAACTCGCGGGCCGGGCCCTCCCACTCGCTCGCGTGCCGCTCCGGATCCAGGTCGAAGACCGGCACCAGCAGGCCGTGCGTGCGGAACGAGCCCGCGAAGCGCGAACCCTCACCCAGGTGCAGATCACCGGCCGCGTGCAGCCGCGCCAACGCCAGCATCAGCTGGTCCTCGTCCTCCGGCCGCACCCAGCGGATGTGCGCCTTCTCGCCGGCGTCCACCCACCAAGCCGCGCCGACGGCGTCCGCACCCAGCTCCAGGCGGGCCGAGGGCATGATGGCCTGATTGGCCTGCTCGATGGTCGCGGCCACCTGCGGATCCGGGGTGACACCCGCCGGCACCCACCAGTTGAAGTCCTGGTGCACGGTCAGGTCCAGGGCCGCGCCCGGATCCAGCACCTCGGTGAGCCGCGGCGTGCCATCCACGGTCGCGGCGTTCAGCGACTCGCCGGGGGTGGCGGACTGGGTCCACAGCACGGCGGCAGCCAGATCCGCGGCCGGATCGGCAGACTGGAACTGCACCTGCGTGCCGACGAAACCGATCGGCTCGTCACCGGCCCGCACCAGCGCGGCGACCGCGCCCGGCAGCACGGTGGCGAGAGTGACGGCCCGCTCCGCGGCGACATTCGGCGACAGCTTCAAGATCGCGGTCGCCGACGGCACGAACTCCCGTAGCGCCACCAGATCGCATTCGGCGGCCAAACCCTCGAAGGGACGCGTCACGACCTGCGCCGCCGCCTCCTGTTCGGCGCGGCGGGCGGCCAGCTTCTGCGCCCGATTGGAGTCCGGCTTGGGACTGTTGCGCTTGCTCTTACCCATGACTGGCAAACCTACTGTGTTCGATGCCCTCCGCTTCGCTCCGGGCGGGTTCGCGGCGCTGAAAAGTCTCGTTCTTCCCTCCTCCGCTTCGCTCCCCCGCTCCAAGGCGGAGGTCTATCAAGCCGCAGTCCAGAACGAGACGCGCCGCGAACCACCTGGGATTTCCGATCCAAAGTGGTTGGCGCGGACTGCGATAGCTCGCGGTCGGGTGAACCGCGGTGCGGCGTTCAGGCGCTGGTGAGAACGGCCTTGGTGCGTGCTGGGTAGTTGGTGGCGACCCAGTCCACGCCCAGGTCGGCGCAGAGCTGGACGTCCTCGGGATCGTCGCAGGTCCAGGCGTAGGTGGCGCGGCCCGCGGCGGCGGCCTTGTCGACCAGGTCCGGGTGCTCGCGCAGGGTGCGCACGGACGGGCCGATGGCGGTCGCGCCGACGGTGTGGGCGGCGCCGCCCGACAGGTACAGGGAGGATTCGCCCAGCAGGACGGTCGGGAGCAGCGGGGCCGCACGGCGAATCCGCCAGACCGCGGTCGCGGCGAACGACATCACCACCGCGCGTGAGTGATCCGCCGAGGCGGGTGCGCCGATGCCGTAGCGGGTGAGCTCGGTCAGCAGCGTGGTCTCCACCAGCGCCCCGTAGCGGACCGGGTGCTTGGTCTCGATGAAAAGCTTGGTGGGACGGCTCTTCCAGTCCAGCACCAGCTCGATCAGCTCGGACAGTGTGAGCACACCCTCCGGTTCCTCCGCAGTCCCGAAGTTGAGGGTTTTCAACTCCTCCAGGGTCATTTCGCTGACCGCGCCCGATCCGTTCGAGGTGCGATCCACGGTGCGGTCGTGCACGCAGACCAGGTGCCCGTCGCGGGTCAGGCGGATGTCGCATTCGACGCCGTCGGCGCCCTCCTGCAGGGCGAGATCGTAGGCGGCGAGGGTGTGTTCGGGTCGCGCCGCCGACGCCCCCCGGTGCGCGACCACGAACGGCGCACGACTGGCCCGGCTCACTTCGCAACTACCTCCTGTTGCTCCGCATCCGGGGACGCCTCTGCGTCATCCCCGGAAGCTGCATCATCCCCGACCACTGCATCATTCCCGAGCACAGCGGCGGGCGCGCGCCGCACGGGTTCGATCACCGGTCGCGCGGGCCCGGTGGCGATCACCCAGCGCCGCAGCGCCTTCGGGCGGCCCCGCAGATCCAGGCCCGCGAAGGCGTGCACCAGCCCGAGCGAGGCCACCGCGACACCGGCCGCGACCAGATCGGTCCACATGCTCGCCAGCACGCCGTCGGCCCGCACCTGGAGCGAGGACGCGAACCGGTACAGGATCGCCACCAGCACCAGCACCGCATTGAGAAGCCAAGCCGCCCACCAGATCCGAACCGCCCGCAGCAGCCGCGGATCCTCGCCGCCGGCCGACCGCAGCCTGGCCGCCTCGGTCAGGAAGATGCCCGGCCACACCAGGTTCACTATCGGCACCACACAGCCCAGCACCAGGGCACGAAGCGACCGCGGATCCGACTCGCCCGCACTCGCGTACGCGACGCGGCGGGTTTCGGTGAGCCAGCCGACCAGCGCCACCGCCGACACCAGCGCCGACGCCAACGCGACCACCGCGGAAACCGTCACGGCCGCATCGGAAATCCACAGCAGCCAGGGCGGGATGAGGCGGGTGCGGTTGCGCAGCAGCACGCCGTACCGGCCCAGCTCGGCCAGGGCGGAGAACACGAACACACCGGCGGTGGCCGGCAGCAGCACGGTGATGCGGTCATTCAGCGCGGCCAGCGGACGATGCGGTGTGGCGGCCGCCGCCGGGGGGCGATCTTGCAGGCCCCACTGTGGAATCCGGTGATACCGCGGCGTCTGCAGCGGACCCGGACGCCGGACCGGCTGCGGGCCATGGGTTCTGCGGCCGGGCGGGCGGGCCACCCAGCGGTAGTTGCGCCGGTCGGCGGGCGCGTCCACCGGTGCGGGCGAGAGCAGGACACCGTGGCAGCGCGGGCACCAGTGCAGCGGTTTGCCCTGTACCGCCCAGCGCGCCCCACAGCGGGCGCACGGCTGCACGACGGCGGATCGCGATCGGCCCACCTGTCCCCCGTTCATCGCTCCACCTCTCCGCGCCTAGTAGATCTTCGCCTCGGGACAGTCACCGGTGAGCGGCCTGCCGGTCTGCTGCCAGGCCACCATGCCACCCGAAACCATGATGGCCTCGTAGCCGATCTGGTTCAGGTACTCCACCACCGGTACGGACCGTCCGCCCTGCCGACAGATCACGTAGATCTCGGCATCGATGTCGAGTTCGTCGAGCCGGGCGGGCACGTCGGTCATGGGGATGTGGATGGCGCCGGGCGCGCGGCCGAGCTGCCATTCGTCGTCCTCGCGGACGTCGAGGAGCTGGGCGGGCACGGGCGCGGCCGAACCCCAGCCGTCCGCGGCATCGAATTCCACGGGAACCGCGTCGATCGGCACCGTGGGCACGTGGGGGTTCGTCACGGATTCGATCCTGCCACGCGCGCGCGAGGGCTGTGGAGTTCCGTCCCTGCGCAGGGTTGGTTTCGGGAGTTATCCACATAATCCACAACCTGATCCACAGGGTGATAGACGACCGATTCGTCCGGTCGGCCGATCCGGAAGTCCCCTCCCCCGTCCCGGAGCGGCCGACCTCGGGCCCCTGTCCCAGAAGGCCCCATCCAGTCTGACGCCGCAGGTGAGCGCATGGTTCCTTTCGCACTCGAAAAGAACGACAACACTGTCGAAAAACGGGAAATCCCCGGTCCGGCCAGGCAAGATCGGTAGCCTGGTGCTATGACTGTGAGCAGGGGGCTACTCGACGGCTTCGACGTCAACGGACTCAACCGCGCGCTGTCGGAGGCGACATGCCTCGGCATCGACGTCGACACGCCGCGCGCCACGCTACGGCTTGAACTCGACGTGCTGACCCTGCCCGAGGACGGTCCCCCACCGGCGGACAGCGATATCTATCTGACCCTCACCGGGGTCAGCCGGGTCGCCGCCTCGCTGCGCCGCCAACGCTGGGACGACCTCGAGCCCATTGTGCTCCCGCTCACTCTCGACGGCCTGCACGACGCCGTCCGGAGCTTCGGCGGCGGCGCGCTGCACGGCTGGGACTTCCTCGACCTCTCCGACAGCTCCTGGAGCCAGTGGCGCAAACTGCTGAGCTTCGACACCACGCTGAGCGACACGCCCGGCGCCCACTTGATGGAGTTCTCCCAGGAGGAAGGCGTCGACCCGCGCGAACTCGACGTGCGCGTGTGGTTCGAGGGCGCGGAGGTCACCGACAAGCAGGGCAACCCGATCCCGTTGGCGGACTTCATCGCCGGCGGCGTCCGCTGGTGGCAGGCGCACGATTCGGGCGACCCGCGCACCATGCGACCGGACATCGTCCCGCCGCTGTAAAAGCGACGGACACGTACTACGGGTTCGGGGACCAAGTCCCGGAGCCCCTTTCGATGTGGCCTGACGACGTGCCTGCGCGGTGGTCCGCACGGTGCTTACGCGATGGCCCGCCGAAGTGCTTACGCGCCAAGCCCGATCGCGCAGCTCACACCCGTGCCGTGGTCCGGGCAGTAGCCGCCGGGGTTCTTGGCCAGGTACTGCTGGTGATAGCCCTCGGCGTAGAAGAAGGCGGAAAGGTCTGGCAGCGGGGCGATCTCGGTGGTGATCTCGCCGAAACCGGCCGCCGTCAACCGTTCCTGATAACCGGCCCTGGTCGCCTCGGCCACCTCGCGCTGCTCGTCGTCGAGGGTGTAGATCGCCGAACGGTATTGGGTGCCGCGGTCATTGCCCTGCCGCATGCGCTGCGTCGGATCGTGGTTCTCCCAGAACTGCTTCAGGATCGCGGCGTAGTCGATGACCTGCGGGTCGAAGGCCACCAGTACCGATTCGGTGTGCCCGGTCCGGCCGGAACAGGCCTCCTCGTAGGTGGGATTCGGGGTGAATCCGCCCGCGTAGCCGACGGCGGTGCTGTACACGCCGTCCAGCTGCCAATAGCCCTGCTCCGCACCCCAGAAGCAGCCCATGGCCACCACCGCGAGCTGCGTACCCGCCGGGAACGGGGGTTTGAGGGAATGGCCGCTGACATAATGCTTGTCCGGCACGACCAGCGGTTCGGCGCGGCCCGGCAGCGCTTGCCCGGCCGTCACCATGATCGGTTCCGGTAGTCGCACACGCCCAACGAACTCGTCGTACCACGACATGACTCGATGCTACGGGACCCGGCGCGACCGTCGGCGACGTTGTGTTCAGCCGAATTCCAAAGGTTGGGAAAGATATACATCGGGTGGAATGTGGGGGCGCGCAGCCCGGTTGCAGACGACCGGGTGTACGAATGATGGTTGGGTGCGCCTCGGCACCTGCCGAGGACACACGGCCCCGACACGGAAAGGGACATCGTGGCTGTTTACACGCTGCCAGACCTCGATTACGACTACAGCGCCCTGGAGCCCTTCATCTCCGGGCAGATCAACGAGATCCACCACACCAAGCACCACGCGGCCTACGTCGCGGGTGTCAACGCGGCCCTCGAGAAGCTGGAGGAGGCGCGTGCCAAGGACGACCACGCCGCCATCTTCCTGAACGAGAAGAACCTCGCGTTCCACCTCGGCGGCCACGTCAACCACTCCATCTGGTGGAAGAGCCTGTCCAAGGAAGGCGGCGACAAGCCGGTCGGCGATCTGGCCTCGGCCATCGACGAGGAGTTCGGTTCCTTCGACAAGTTCGTCGCGCAGTTCTCGGCGGCCGCCAACGGCCTGCAGGGCTCCGGCTGGGCCTGGCTGGGCTACGACACCCTGGGCAACAAGCTGCTCACCTTCCAGCTGACCGACCAGCAGGGCAACGTGCCGCTCGGCATCATCCCGCTGCTCGGCCTGGACATGTGGGAGCACGCCTTCTACCTGCAGTACAAGAACGTCAAGGCCGACTACGTGAAGGCATTCTGGAACGTCGTGAACTGGGCCGAGATTCAGGACCGCTACTCCAAGGCGGTCAACCAGGGCAAGGGTCTGATCTTCGGCTGATGCCCGTCGGGCTCCGGCCCGTTCGTACGTCCGAGGCCCGCGAACCGCATCGGTTCGCGGGCCTTTCGCATTTCGAGGGTCCGGGTGCTAGCACTCTTTGGTACTTGTGTGCCAGTTCTGTTCGGGTACAACCTGGTGTTCCCAACGGCAACACCGGGCACAGTCGCCCCCGGGAGGTTCGGGAGGCACATCATGAATGGTCAGGTCGGCGTCATGCCGTTCCATGCGCATGGTTCGCTGCAGGGTTTCGTGATCTCCGGACGCTGGCCGGACTCCACCAAGGAATGGGCGCAATTGCTGGTGCTCGCGGTGCGGGTGGCCAGTCTGCCGGGGTTGTTGCCCACCTCGACGGTATTCGGGGCGCGCGAGGAACTGCCGGAGGACCCGGATCCCGAGATGGTGGGGCTGGTGATCGCCGAGGGCACGGTGCTGGGGACGGAGGGGCTGCATCCGGGCATGTTTGCCGGTCATGTGCCACCGGCCCTGATCATGTTGCACCCGCCGCGCGAGACGCGGCCCTCCCTGCCCGAGTGCGCGGGCGCGGCCTCGGGGTGCCTGCTGCTGCCGGGGCTGCCGCATCTGGGACTCGAACATCGGGCGGCCTGGGTGGAGACCGACAGCGACGGCACGGTGACCTCGATGGTTTCGAGGGTGGGGGTGGATCCGATCAGTGATCCCGACACCGCGGTTCTGGCCATGCTGCTGGCTGCGTAAGGGTAACCGAAACATTTCGGCAGCATCACCAAACTTATTGTGCGCATTGCGATTTGGGAGACAGTCATTTGCCTGCGCCCAGTTTGCCGGAGTAGCATGGCGCCCGAGCGAAGGGGAGTAGCCCCCAATCACACCGTCGACATACTGATCCCTCGAGGATCCGGCGCGTGAACCGGATTTCTCCGGTGGGCGAGACCTTCGGCCGACAAGAACCAAACCGATTTACCGGTGCGGTGTCGGCTGAAGCGTCCCCGCATTCAGCCGACAGGCCGGAGACCTGGGAGCTGACCTTCATGATCGCCACGATATTGCTGAGTTTCGGCGTGCTGTTCCTCGCCGAATTGGGCGACAAATCGCAACTCATGGCCCTGACCTTCGCGCTGCGCTACCACTGGTGGGTGGTGCTGTCGGGCATCACGGTCGCGAGCCTGCTGGTGAACCTGATCGCCGTCGGTGTCGGCCACTTCCTGGGCGCGGCGCTGCCGACCGCAGTCATTTCCCTTTGTGCCGCAGCCACTCTCATCGCGGTCGGCCTGTGGACCCTGCGCGAGACGCTGCCGTCGAACTCCGGCGAGGAGGATCGGGAGATCGCGCCGCAGCCGAACTCGCGCTCGGCGTTCCTGGTGGTGCTGTCGGCCTTCCTGCTGGCCGAGCTCGGTGACCGCACCATGTTCGCCACCATGGCCCTGGCCACCAAGAACGGCTGGGTCGCGGTGTGGATCGGGTCGGTCGCGGGCATGGTGGCCGCGGGCGCGCTCGCCATCCTGATCGGCGTGACCGTCGGCAAGCACATTCCGGAGCGGTTCATCGCCGTCTGCTCGGGCCTGCTGTTCCTCTACTTCGGTGCGCTGACCCTGCTGGAGGCCTTCGCCCACGGCCTGGGCACCCCGGCCATCGCGGTGCTGTCGCTGGCCCTGCCGGCGCTCGCCGGCGGCGTGCTGTGGCTGCTGCACCGGGCCGCGACCGTCCCGGCGTCCTCAGTCACCGAGCACGGTAGTGCCGAACAGGTCCCCGCTGCGCCGCACGAGGTCCAGTAGCGGCTCCCGCAACTCCCGCAGCCCGTCCAGGTCGCTCACCGCGACGCGGGCGGTGACCATGGAGCTCAGGGCCGCGACCAGGGTCTGGCAGGCGAAGCGCTGCTCCTCGGTGTCCGCACCGAGCACATCGGCGACCATGGCCACGAAGGTCTCCTGCAGCTGGGTGCGGCGCGCGATGGCCTCGGGGCCGACGGCGTAGACCTCGACGAGAAACAAACGGGCGTAAGCGGGTTGGCCCGCGAGCGCGTCCAGGTACGCGCCGAGCACACGTTCGATGCGCTCGGTGCGGGTCTCGCCGTCGAATTCCGCGCCGGTGGCGGTCAGGATGCCGGTCAGCATGAGTTCCGCGGCGCGCTCGTAGGCGGCCTCGAAACAGGCCTCCTTGGAACGGAATTGCTCGTAGAAGGTCTCGCGGGAGACGCCGGCCCGCTTGATCACCGCGGCCACCGGCGTTCCGACATAACCGTTCTCGGCCATCGCCTCGGCCAGGGCGAGCAGGATGCGGTCGCGCTGGGCGGCCACCACGGTTTCGCGGGGCAGGCCGTGCCGGCCGCGGGGCAGTTGGCGGGTTGCCGATTCGGGCATGTGCTGGACTCCGTTGGCCTCGAGCGATTCAGACGAGCTTTCTCATTCTGCGGGGGCGGGCCGGTTGGTCGGTGGTGAAATCCGCCGGTTCGGTGCGGGCGATCTCGAGTCCGCCGGCGACGCCCCCGCGTAGTGAATAGTCCACCAGGCGCTGGGCGAGCGGACGACACCACAGCACCATGCTCACCCAGTAGGGCGAGACGATGCGACGGGAGCGGCGGGCCAGGGCGCGTTCGCAGGCGTCGATGGCCGGGCCCAGGGGGGCGATGCCGGAGACGGTGGAGCGGCCCAGAATGCTGCGCGCGGCCTCGGTGCCGAAACCGCGGCTGGTCATCTCGGTGTCGAGTTCGGCGAAGTAGGCCATGCCGACCCGGGCGCCGGTATGGCGCAATTCGATCCGCAGGGTGTCGCCGAGCGCCTCGACCGCCGCCTTGGAGGCGCTGTAGGCGCCGGCCAGGGGTAGGTGGATGGCCGCGGCCAGCGAGGAGATGAGCAGCACGTAGCCGTCGGGGTGCGCGAGGTGGCGTCCGGCGGCGCGCAGCGTGTAGTAGACGCCGAGCACATTGACCGTGAGGGTCTCCTCGAGCACGCTGGGGTCGCCGTCGAGCAGGGACAGTTGCCGGGCGATCCCGGCATTGCACACCACCGCGTCCAGGCCGCCCAGTTCGGCGGTGAGGGAGTTGACGACCCGTTCCACCTGCGCCGGGTCACCGACATCGCAGTAGCGCCAGGGCGCGTCCCCGCATTCGGCCGCGACCTGGGCCAGCAGCGACTCCTCGATGCCGAGCAGGGCCACGTGCGCCCCGTGCACGTGCAGCTGGCGGGCCAGTGCGGCCCCGATGCCACGGGCTGCGCCGGTGATCAGGATGCGTTTGCCGGCCACTCGCGGGGCCGGACGGCGGAGACCACGGCGAGGACGGGCCGTGCTGACGTTCATGTCTGCGAAACTACCACTTATACGAACACCCGTGTTCGCAAATCTTGCGAGCCTCTTGCGTAAGCGTGCGCACAGCCCGGCTATGGTGCCTATTGACGGAGGGCCAGTGAGAGGGCCGTCCACAGTCGAGAGGACCAAACACCGTGGAGATTTCGGGCTCCGCCGCCATTGTCACCGGAGGTGCGTCCGGGCTGGGCGCCGCCACCGCCAAGCGCTTCGCCGACGCGGGCGCGACCGTGTTCGGCCTGGATCTGGCTCAGTCCATCGAGCGCGCGGGCGACAACGTCCCCGCCGGTGTCACCCTCATCCCGACCGACGTCACCAGCGGAGACGAGGTGGCCGCCGCGGTCGCCACGGTCGTGGAATCCGGTGTGCCGCTGCGTATTGTCGTCAACTGCGCCGGTGTGGGCTGGGCGGGACGCATCCTGTCCAAGAACGGCCCGCACGACCTGGAGCTGTTCCGCACGGTGATCACCGTGAACCTGCTCGGCTCCTTCAACGTCATGCGCCTGGCCGCCGAAGCCATCGCCAAGACCGACCCGGTCGACGAGTACGGCTCGCGCGGTGTGATCATCAACACCGCCTCGGTCGCGGCCTTCGAGGGCCAGATCGGGCAGATCGCCTACTCCGCCTCCAAGGGCGGCGTCGCCGGCATGACCGTCCCGGCCGCGCGTGACCTCGCGCAGTTCGGCATCCGCGTCAACACCATCGCCCCCGGCATCATCGACACCCCGATGCTGGCCGGTGTCACCGAGGAGTACCGCAAGGGCCTCGAGTCGGGCGTGCCGTTCCCGTCCCGCCTGGGCCGTCCGGACGAGTACGCGCAGCTCGCGCAGTACATCACCGAGCACGACTACCTGAACGGCGAGACCATCCGCATGGATGGCGCGCTGCGCATGGCACCTCGCTGACACTGTGCTCCGGGGGCTTCGCGCCCGAACCTCCACAAGGGGAAATTCGGTGCCCTGCCCCCGGACCCCCGGACAGCAACAAGGCCCGCACCGGATTCCGGTGCGGGCCTTGTCAATTCACGACTCAGTGAGTTGCGGGGTCAGCCCGCAGCCTCCCTAGTGCGGGCGGACGGCCGCAGCCTGGGGGCCCTTCTTGCCCTCGGTGATCTCGAAGGAGACCGCCTGGCCCTCCTCGAGCTGACGGTAGCCGTTGCCCTCGATCTCCGAGTAGTGGACGAAAACGTCGGGGCCGTCTTCGCGGGCGATGAAGCCGTAGCCCTTCTCCGCGTTGAACCACTTGACGGTGCCCTGAACCATTACCTTCTCCTGACGAGGTGTTTCTTTTTATTGCGTGGGTACCGCGGCCGCGGTACCGGGGGTCGATCAGAAGGCGGCTTGCAACTTGCCTGGCAAGGTGAAGCGACGCCCGCACACTGTTCCGCGCGAGCATGTTGAACACGAACACGAAAAACTTACGACCAAGACGTACAACGTACGCGTTCGCGGCCAGTTCCCGAAATCACCGAGGGATGCGGATCGTCACATTTACAACAAAAGAGGCATGACCAATTCCCGCTTGCTACGGGTCGGGCTCCTGCGGAAACACCGCAGGAGCCCGATCCGTGAACGATGCTCAGAGCGTGCGAGTCAGACGGTCGGCGAGGATGCGGGCGAAGTGCGCCGGATCCTTCAGTTCGCCGCCCTCGGCGAGAACCGCGGTGCCGTAGAGCAATTCGGCGGTCTCGGTGAGCTCCACCGGCTTCTCGTCCGCGTCGGACACCGCCGCGTACGCCGCACGCAGACCCGTGACCAGCGGATGCGCCGGATTCAGCTCGAGGATGCGCTTGCTGTGCGGCAGCTCCTGCCCGGAGGCGCGGTACATGCGCTCCAGCATCGGAGTGAAATCGAATACATCACCCACGATGCAGGCCGGGGAGCTGGTGAGCCGGTTGGTCAGGCGCACCTCCTTCACGTCCGCGTCCAGCGTCTGCTGCAGCCAGCCGAGAATGTCGGCGAAGTCCTTCTCCTGCTGCTCGCGCAGCTGCTCGGAGGCCTTCTTCTCGTCCTCGGTCTCCAGATCGACCTCGCCCTTGGCGATGGAGACGATCGGCTTGCCCTCGAACTCGGTGACCGAGCCGACCCACATCTCGTCGACCGGATCGGTCAGCACCAGCACCTCGAGACCCTTGGCCTGGAAGGCCTCCATGTGCGGGGAGTTCTCGATCTGCTGGCGGGTCTCGCCGGTCATGTAGTAGATGGCCGACTGGGTCTCCGGCATGCGCTCGACGTACTGCGCCAGCGAGGTCAGCTCACTGTCCGAATGCGTGGACGCGAAAGACGAGACACCCAGGATGGTTTCGCGATTGTCGTGGTCGGAGAGCAGGCCCTCCTTGAGCACCCGGCCGAACTCACGCCAGAACTCCTGGTACTTGGCCTGGTCCTCGGCGTTCTTCAGATCCTTGACCGTGGACAGCACCTTCTTCACCAGGCGCTTGCGGATCATCTGGATCTGCCGGTCCTGCTGCAGGATCTCGCGGGACACATTGAGCGACAGGTCCTGCGCGTCCACCACGCCCTTGACGAAGCGCAGATACTCCGGCATCAGCTCTTCGCAGTTGTCCATGATGAACACCCGGCGCACATAGAGCTGCACGCCGCGCTTGTGCTCGCGGGTGAACAGATCGAACGGCGCGTGCGAGGGAATGAACAGCAGCGCTTGATATTCGAAGGTGCCCTCGGCCCGCATGGGGATGATCTCGAGCGGATCGTCCCAGGCGTGCGCGACGTGCTTGTAGAACTCCGTGTACTCCTCGTCGGAGACCTCGCTGCGCGGGCGGGTCCACAGCGCCTTCTGGGAGTTCAGGGTCTGGGTCTCGACCAGGGTCTTCTCGGTCTTGTCCTCGCCCTCGCCGTCGAGCACGGTGCGCTCTACATCCATGCGGATGGGCCAGGCGATGAAATCCGAGTACTTCTTGACGATCTCGCGGAGCTTCCACTCCTGGGTGTAGTCGAAGAGGTGATCGTCCTCGTCGGCCGGCTTCAGGTGCAGCGACACCGTGGTGCCCTGCGGGGCGTCGTCCAGTTCCTCGATCGAGTAGGTGGAGCTGCCCGCCGCGGATTCCCAACGGGTGCCGGTGTTCTCGCCCGCCTTACGGGTGGTCAGGGTGACCTTGTCGGCCACCATGAAGGTCGAGTAGAAGCCGATGCCGAACTGGCCGATCAGCTCCTCGGCCTGCTGGTCACCGGCCTTGGCCTCGAGCAGCTGCTTGCGCAGCTGCGCGGTGCCGGATTTGGCGAGGGTGCCGATCAGATCCACGACCTCGGCACGGGACATGCCGATGCCATTGTCGCGGACGGTCAGTACCCGGTTGTCGCGATCCACCTCGAGCTCGATGTGGAGGTCGGAGGTGTCGGCGTGCAGGTCCTTGTCGCGGAAGGTCTCCAGGCGCAGCTTGTCCAGCGCGTCGGAGGCATTGGAGACGAGCTCCCGTAAAAAGGTGTCCTTGTTCGAATACACCGAGTGGATCATCAGCTCCAGCAGCTGATGGGTCTCGGCCTGAAACTCCAGCTGTTCGACGTGTTCGGTCACGACGCGATATTACGTCGGGCGAAGTCGGCGATGGCCGGAACCTCGGCGTCGGCCCGATCCGTCATCCAGTCCCGCAGCACCTTCGTGGCCTGCACGTCGTCCTCGTTGTATTCCAGGATGCGGGTGCGCTGGGACAGGTCCGGCTCGCCGCCCTCGTACGCGACGGCCAGGCGGTACCAGGCCATCGACGCCTCTCCCCCCGCCTCCGCGTCACGCCAGTGGAAGCCCGCGACCGGCGCGATCTTCTTGAGGCCCTTGCCGTTCGGGCAGATGAACTGCTCGGACACGGCCTGGAACATGTCCACCCACTGCGGGCCGTCCACGAACCGCTGCACCTCCCGCTCGGTGGGGATGCCCGGGCGGCCGGCGAAGCGGCGGGCCGACTCGTACAGCCACTTGTCCTCGGCGGTGCGCGAATAGCAGTAGGCGGCAAAGGATTTGCCGTCCGCGGCGGCCTGGGCGCGCACCTCCATGAGCCAGGTCCAGAACTCGGCGAAGGAGCGGCCCTCGTCCTCGGTGGGCAGCGGATCCCAGGTGACGAACGGGCGGTACACGCCGTCCAGCAGGGTGCCCCACAGGTAGGCGCCGTGCTCCTGGAAGCTCTCCAGGTCCACATCCACCTCGACATCGGCGCGGGTGACCCGCACCCGGTCGACCCGGCGGACCAGGGGCGCGCCGGTGGCCCAGGCACGGGCGGTGACCACGGCCTCGGTGAACGGCTCGTACTGCCAGTCGTCGGGATCGTCGCCGCTCCAGGACGCCAGATCGTCGATGGTCTCGACGCCGTGGCGGCGCAGCACCTCGGCGCGCGAGCCCGGCGCCACCAGGCTCACATCGCGATGCTCGGACAGCCACTGCTCACAGCTGCGCCCGCCCTCTTCGGGCGATCGGCTCCACCAGGGGCACTGGCGGCACTCCGGGACTTTCGAAGGGACGGTGGGGAGTTCACCGCGCACCACCGCGATGCGGTCGGCGTAGCGGATGTCGTAATCGGCCAGGACGGGGCCCAGGTCGTGGACCAGGACCCGGTCGAAGTGATAGCCGATGGCACCGCCGACCAGGGCGGGGCTGGCCAGCCCGTGCCGCTGCAACATGCGGTAGAGGTGCGCGAGGCGCTGCAGGTCCCGCGGCTGCGGCCGGGTGCGGACGTGCCGGTCCGGCTGCGGGTTCCATTGGTACAGATCGCTGGTCGTCGGGTGGTGGTCGGCCGGGTCCGGCTGCCGCGGATCGGTCACCTTGTGGTTCACCACGATGACCGGGATGTATCCGCCGCGATCGCGGTCGCGCCACAGGATTTCGCAGCCGCCGCGGCGCCCGGTGTCGGGCTCCTGCGGCAGCAGCCCGCCCCAGATCCGGTCCGCCCCCGCCGCCATGGCGGCCATGGTGGCCGCGGCCCGCTGCGGCGCGGGCTGTTTCGGATCGATGACGGTCCAGCTGCCGGGCGCGGCGGCGACCAGCGTGTCCCGCACGTGAGATCGGTGCGCCGCAGCGGCTTCTCGTCGCTGCTGCACGCCCGCGTCCTCGGCGACCCCGGTCAACACGCCCGGATTACTCGCGTCCAGATGCAGCCGGTGCCGACAGCCGATCAGCGCACGCGCATCCAGGAATGCCGCGCGCTCACCATGGTCACCGATGCCCGAATACACGCCAGTCAGTATGGCCTCAACCCCCGACATCCCTACGAACTGGCACCGAAACCGCAAGGCGCTCGCTGCGCGGCGAACCCACCCGTTAGGGTGATTCGCAAACTGTGTTTCATGGGCGGACAGGCATTTCCCCCGGCCCTGTGCTGCCATGGCGAACCAGCATGACGGAGGCCATAAATGGGGTTGTTCGGCAAGCGCAAGAAGCGGGTCAGCCGCCGGGCCGAGGCGAAAGCCCTCAAACACAAGGCCGGTATGGAGGCCAAACTCGGCGCGCGCAACGAGCGCAAGAAGAACCGGGCGGAAGCGCGCACGCAGAAGCAGGTCGCCAAGGCGGAGATCGCCAAACTGCAGGCCGAGGAGAAGGCCGCGCAGAAGATCGCCGCCCGGGCCGAACGGGATCTGTTCAGCGCGGCCTCGATCCGCAAGTACCTGGGCGTGGCCCGGGTACTGGTGCCGGTGCTGGCGCCGCTCGCCTACCGCGGCGCGACCTTCGTGCGCGGGCAGCTCGACACCCGCCGCGCCCAGCAGCTCGGCATCGGGCTGGATCAGCTGAGCGAGTTCTCCGGCCCGGGCGCGAAGCTGCAGGCGCGCATCGCGGGCGTGGAGTCCACGCTGTCGGAGATCGAGTCCAAGAACACCGACACCGAGACCAAGAAGTTCGTGACCGCCAGCCGCGATCGGCTCGACAGCCTGTCCGCGGCCGTGCGCACCGCCGCCCAGATGCCGGTGCCGCGCCGTCGCGCCGTGCACGCCTCCATCTCCAACGAGCTCTCCGGCATCGAGGCCGACGTGCTCGCCCGCCTCGGCGTGAGCTGAGACACCCATGAGCCAGGTGCGCGGTGGACTGGCAGGTGTCGCCATGGCGGCCCTGGCGGTCGGCGCGCACGGGTTCGCGGGCGGCGGCTACCCCGGCTCCTCCGGGCTCATGCTGCTGATCCTGGCGGCGGCCGTCATCGGTGCGCTCGCCGCCGCGCTGCGACCCCCCGCCGCGCTGCCGATCCTCATGGTGGCCGGCCAGCCCGTCTGCCACCTCGCCCTCAGCGGCCTCGTGCATCACGGGCATGCCGCGGGGGCAATGGAATTCGCCGCGCACGGGCCGATGCTGCTCGCACACGCGGTGGCGGCGGCCGGCTGCGCGGTCCTGATCCTGGTCGCCGAGCGGCTCTACGGGCTGATCTCGCGCACCGTCCGGGTGATCCTCACCCGGCTCGTCCCACGTCCGGCGCGGGCCCCGCAGTCGCGCCGCCCGCGTTCGGTCCCGACCCCGAAAACCCTTCTCGCCCTGGGCGCGAGCGGTCCGCGCGCGCCACCGGTTACGGCGTAACCCCCGTTCCTACCTACCCGTAACCATTGTCAGAGAAGGCAATACAGTCATGCACACCTCCCTTTCACGCACCCTCGTCACGTCGGTGGCGGCCGCCGGCCTGCTGCTGTCCGGCGCCGGCATCGCCGCCGCGCACGTGGTCGTGGACGCCCCCGGCGCCAGCCAGGGCGGCTATGCCGTCGCCACCTTCCGGGTGCCGACCGAGTCCGACACGGCCTCCACCACCAAACTCACCGTGGCGCTGCCGAATCTGAAGAGCGCCCGCACCGAGCCCATCGCGGGCTGGACCGCCAAGGTCGACAAGAACGCCCAGGGCGAGGCCGTGGCGGTCACCTGGACCGCCGATCCGGGCAACCCGGGCGTCGCCCCGGGCCAGTTCCAGCGCTTCGCGCTCTCCGTGGGCCCGCTGCCCAAGCAGGGCAAGGTCAGCTTCAACACGTCCCAGACCTACAGCGACGGCAAGGTCGTCGACTGGAACCAGCCCATGAACGCCGACGGCAGCGAGCCCGACCACCCGGCCCCCAGCCTCACCCTGGCCAAGAGCACCGGCGGCGATGACGATGCCCCAGCCGCCACGGATGCCGGTACGAGCGACAAGAACAGCAGCGACAACACCGCCCGCTGGCTCGGCGGCATCGGCCTGGCGCTGGGCGCGCTGGGCGCGGCCCTCGGTCTCGGCAGCGTCATCCGGGGACGGCGGTCGTGAACCGCAAGTTGCTGGCCGGGCTGATCACCGGGCTGCTGGTCACCGGATTCGCACTGCTGGGTGGCGGTGTCGCCGACGCGCACTCCACCCCCGTCTCCTCCAGTCCGGATAACGGCGCGCAGATCGACACCTCACCGGCGTCGGTGAGCATCACCTTCAACGAAAACCTGCAGTCGGCCTACCCGTCCATGACGGTCACCGGGCCGGACCACAACCTGTGGTCGAAGGGCCAGCCCAAGGTGGAGGGACCGACCATCAGCATCGAGGTCGGCGAGCTGGGACCGGTCGGCGAGTACACGATCGCGTACCGGGTCACCTCCGCGGACGGGCACCCCGTCAGCGGCAAGCGGACGTTCACCCTGACCAAGCCCGGCAATGGAACGCCGGGCCCCAGGGCCGACAGTGCCGCCAAGTCCGGAGGCTCCGACGGCGGCGTGCCGTTGTGGATCTTCATCGTGGGCGCGGTGGTGCTGTTCGGCGGCGGCCTGGCCTTCGCCCTGCTCGGCGGACGGGGCAAGCAGCGCAGGTGAATCGGACCGACCGCACCGATCGTCGCCGGGAGCGCGGGACGACCGGCGGTAGCAGCTCACCGAGATGGCTACTGGCGCTGGTCATCCCGATCGCCCTGGCCGGCGCGGCCCTGGCCTGGACACTCGCCGCCGCCGAACCCGTGCAGGCCGAGGCCCCCGTTCGGGTCCTCGCCGACTGCGCGGGGGCGACAGTGCTGGGCCTGGCCGCGCTGCCGCGGCTCTCGGACCGGCTGACGCCGCAGTGGCGGCCGATCACCGTGCTCGCCGCGCTCTGGGCGGCAATGGAATTCGCCATGCTGGCGCTGGAAGCCGCGGAGGTGCAGGGCATTCCGGCGCGGCAGCTGAGCGCCGCCCAGTTCGGCGACTATCTCGCGCACCTGAGCGGCGGGCAGATCGGCATCGCGCTGCTCATCGGCAGCGGGACGGTGGCGATCTACAGCGCCTTCGGATTCCGGCAGCCCGACCGGGCCACCGGTGATCTGGTGCTGGTGTTCACCGCCGTCACGCTGGCATTGCGGCCGATCACCGGGCACATGTCACAGCAGCCGTTCGGTTCGGTGGTGGCGGCGCTGCACGCGCTGGCGGCCGGCGCCTGGTTCGGCCTGCTGCTGGCGCTGGCACTGACCGTGCGCACCCGGGGCGAGTGGGCGGTGCTGCTGCCGCGGTACTCGGCATGGGCGCTGCCGCTGGTGGTGACGGTGATGGTGACCGGGGTGATCAACGGGCTGGTGCGGATCGGCGGGGTGAGCCCGCTGGTCACCAGCGGGTACGGGCGGATCCTGCTGGCGAAGACGGTGCTGCTGGCGGTGCTGCTCGGGCTGGGCTGGTGGTGGCGGCGCAGCTGGGTGCCGAAGGTCGCCGATCACCGCATGACCGCGGACGGCTCGCTGCGGCGCTCGATTGCCGAAGTGCTGGTGATGGCACTAGTGTTCGGGCTGGCCGGTACGCTGGCCGTCACCGCGTGAGGTGGTCCGCGGTTCTCGAATTCGGGTGCACCGGCTCATATTCGGGTGCGCTGTCTCATAGATGGCATGCATCACAAGACCTGCAGGGAAAACTAGAACACGTTACGGTTGCCCCCATGACCGAAGTCAAGATCGTCGCGGACTGCGCCGCCTCGGCCGAATCGGCCTTCGCCTACGTCAACGATTACCGGCACCTGCCGAAATTCATCAATGAGATCAGTGCCTTCACCCCGCTGACCGACAAGGTCGAAGGCGTGGACGCCACCTTCGACGGCACCATCCAACTGGGCCCGATCGCCCTGCACTCCACCATCAAGATCGTCCGGCACGAGCCCGGCTACGCCATCGCGGTGAAATCCATCAAGGGCTTCGAGATCGAATCCACGTTCCTCTTCCATGACAAGGGCGAGGAATCCTGCACCATCGACGCCATCGTCGACTACCGGGTCCCCGGCGGCATCGCGGGCAAGATCCTCGGCAAGACCATCGAGCCGTTCGTGAAGCTCGCCGTGAAGAGCTCCACCCACAATCTGGTCACCCAGGTCACCGCGTTCCACACCACCCGCACGTCCGCCTAGTCACCCGGGGTCGCCAGAGCCGCCGACCCCCGCGAAGGCCCGCAGATCGGCCTCGGTCCGGCGAAACAGCCAGTAGTCGCCGAGGAACCCGAGGACACCCACCGCGCACAGCGCGTAGATGGAGATCAGCTCCAGCGAAACCTCCTCGGCGGTCAGGAACATCAGACTCGCGATCACTCCGATCAACGGAATCGCCACCGCCACCGCGAGATACCGGGTGCAACGACGGCTCAGGGCGCGCAGGGCATCGTTGTCCCGCGCCGTCTCACCATGGGTGAGCAGCCGCGGATAGAAGCAGCGCACCACGAAGAACGTCACCACGAAGAACGGGTACGCGACCGCGATCGCACCCGAAACCACCATCGTCGCAACCAGATTCACAATGCGCTCCGGCGGCAGGCCGGTGAAGACGACCAGCGCGATAGCCGACAGCGCGGCCGACAGCACCCACCAGCCGAAGGCCAGCAGCGCCACCCGGTCGCCGTCGATCAGGGTGTCGCGCCGCGCCCGGGCCAGGGTCACCGGATCGTAGGTACGGCCCCGCCGCAGTCCGCGCCACACGATGAACGCCCGGCGGCACAGATAATTGGTGAGCACGATGGCGGCCGGCGTGGTGAGCAGGAACAGTCCATTGCCGACCAGCCGCAGCCGCGCCTGCTCCTCCGGCGAGAACCAGAGCTGGAACAGCGGATGATTGTGCAGGTTGGCGTAGGCGATGCCGAGCCCGTCACCGAACATGCTCGCCGCCGTGATCAGCGCGACCAGCGACCACGGGCCGACCCGGGACCGCCAGCTGCTGGCCGGCGGATCCACCAGATCCCGGGCCCGCTGATCCAGGCACAGGTCCAGCTGCTGGGCCAGCGCCGCACCGGTGGCCCAGCGGTCCTCGCGATCGGGGGCCAGGCATTTGAGCAGCACCCGCCGTAGCGTGGCCGGGCAGTCCGGCGGCAGGTCGTCGAGGTGGCCGGGATCGATCTGGTGGCGGCGCAGCCGGAGCATGCGTTCGAGCGAGGATTCCGAATCGCCCGCGCGGGTTTCGTCGTCGAAGGGTCGGCGGCCGGTGAGCAGCTCCCACAGCACCACCCCCAGCGCGTAGATGTCGCTGCGGCCGTCCAGATCCTCGGCGGTCTCGGGCAGCTGCGGGTGACAGGCCGCCAGCTGCTCGGGCGACATGTACGCCAGCGAGCCGCCGAAGTAGGCCAGCGGGCTGGCCCCCGCCACATGCACGCTGAAACTGATATTGAAATCCGCCAGTTTCGGGCCGCCATCGGCGGTGAGCAGTACATTCGCGGGCTTGATATCGCGGTGCAGCACCCCGTTCCGGGCCGCGTGGTCGAGTGCACGGGCCAACCGGCTGCCCAGCCAGGCAACGGTTTCCGGCCAGCTGCGCTCCAGCGTCGCTGCGCGAGTGGGTGATTCGCCGGGTACCAGGCCGCCCCGATCCCGCATGGCCGCGTCCACCGCCTCCAGCAACAGCCCGCCGTCCCGATCACCCGGCTCGCGAGAACGTACCAGCGCCAGCACCTTCGACAGCGTGCCGCCCGGAAGATACTGCATGTACAGCAGTTTCAGCTCCCGGTCGGCCAGCAGCCGCTGGTCGAAGACGCGCACGATGTGCTCGTGATCCAGCCGCGCCAGGGTCTCGGATTCGGTGCCGTGGTTCTGCGAGACCTTTACCGCCACCAGCCGCTGCATGGACCGCTGCCGCGCCAGGAAGACCCGGGCGAAGGCGCCGCTGCCCAATTCCACCAGCAGGTCGAAATCGTCCAGCCGATCGCCGACCTCGATGCCCTCCAGGGCATGCTGGGCCTGCGGCCGGGCGATCAGGGTGCTGCGGTAGTCGTGCTCGGCCCATTCGGTGGCGGCGGCCTCGGTCGGGTGGCAGCCGATATCCACCGCCGCCCTGTGACCATTTCCGGAGATCCCGGAGCGCCGCAGCGCGTGGAACTCCTCGTAGGCCAGATCGGGCGGCAGTGGGCCGGACCGCAATTCGTCGAATTCGGCCCGGTAGTCGGCCAGGCGCTTGGGGAAGTCGTAGCGGATCCAGCGATATTCCAGATCCACCTTGATCAGTTCGATCAGCACCAGGCGGCGCAGGTGTGGTGTGCGCGGCAGGAACTCGGCCAGGCGGGGCGGCGCCGCGGCCGCCTCCCAGGCGGCTTGGAAGCCGGCGAGCACGGACGTCAGCAGGGAGCGGGTCTCGTCGACGGCACCCGAGTCGATCGCCGGTTCTACGTTCATGCCTCTCCCGACCTGGACTCATCGGGTGTCGCCGGTATGCGCCCGAGAATCCGACTGCACGGTTGATTAACTCTTGTGGATAGATCGCTCAGCAGCCGCAGAGCGCATCGCGACGGCACAACACCCCCGGTCACGGGCCACTAGAGTCGCGGTATGAGTGAGCAGTTTCCCGAACGGATCTGGGGTTCCCGCACCAATCTGCTGTCCCGCCTGGCCAGTCCCTTCGCCGCCACCACGGTCGGCTCGCTGGTCATCCGCAAACTCACGCCGCTGGATCGCAAGGTGCTCGAACACACCGGCGGCAAGTACACCGTGCTCGGCCCGATCGGCGCGCCCGTCATTCTGCTCACCACCGTCGGCCGCAAATCCGGGCAGCCGCGCACCACGCCCCTGCTCTACGTACACGGGGGCGACACGCTCTACGTGATCGGATCCAACTTCGGCCGGGCCCACCACCCGGCGTGGACCGCCAACCTGCTCGCCAGTCCGGCCGCCGAGGTCGCCATCGCCGGGCAGCACATTCCGGTCGCCGCAGCGCTGGTCACCGACGAGGACCGCAAGCAGGCGATCTTCGAACGCTTCGAGGAGACCACGCAGGCGTACACCGCCTACCGCAATCGCACCGCTCGCGACTTGCGCATTTTCGCCCTGACAAGATAGTTCCCGTGACCGAATCAGCGAACTCCATTGCCACCGCCGACCTCGCCGACGAGATCGGCCCCGAGATCCGCAGCTGCGACACCCAGTTCATCCAGTTCGGCGGCCGCGAAGTCTTCGCCGGCCGCATCGTGACCATCCGGACCTTCCAGGACAACCTGCTCGTCAAGCAGACCCTCGGCGAACCCGGCGAGGGCCGCGTGCTCGTCGTGGACGGCGGCGCGAGCGTGCACACCGCGCTGGTCGGCGACATCATCGCGGGCCGCGGCGTCGACAACGGCTGGGCCGGGGTCGTCGTCAACGGCGCGGTCCGGGACTCCGCCATCCTGCGCACCCTGCCCATCGGCATCAAGGCGCTGGGCACCAACCCGCGCAAGAGCACCCAGACCGGAGCGAACGCCGAGAAGGATGTCACCGTCGAATTCGGCGGCGTCACCTTCGTTCCCGGCGACATGCTCTACAGCGACCACGACGGCGTCGTCGTTCGCAGCGAGGGTTGACCCAACTCTCGGGAAGCTCTCAGGGGTAACGGCCCCCGCACCCGTGAGAATGGGGAGCCGGGGCCCAGCCCCCGAGCCCCCGCGGGAGTGACGCCGCCGGCAACCCGCAGGGAACGCGGCGAGCCCGGCCGCGCGGGGCGCAGACCGAACCCCTACGGATCCGGGAGTACCTTGCCCGCGAAGCGCGCTCAGCCGCCGGTGACCCGGGCCTTGTGCCCGGCCAGTGCCACCACATCGCCCGCATGTAGCTGGCGACCCCGTCGCAGCTCCACCTCGTCGTTGACACGGACCAGGCCCTGCGCGATAACCGTCTTGGCTTCCGAACCAGAATCGATGAGGTTCGCCAGCTTCAGGAACTGGCCGAGTCGAATGACATCGTCCTCGATCGGGACATCGACTGGATCCGACATGGGGTACATCCTCACCCGCGGCCGCCTCAACACCAAACGCCGCCCCCACCACCAGCCGCCACGCGGCGGCCACGAGACACGAACCGGGTTCTGAGTGCACATGGGCATGGGCAACATTCACACTGGTGCAGTGACTTCGATGCAGGATCGGCCGACCCACGACTCCGACCCGAGACCGGAGCCGCGGTCGCTGGAGGTGCCACACCGCGGGCACGGCCGGCTGCGCGAGGTGCCGCACATCGCGGGCACCACGCTCGGCGTCTTCTCGATTCTCTGCTTCGCCTGGAGCATCTCGCCCGGGCTGCGGTTCCTGACCTCGCACCTACGCCACTTCGTCGACACCTACTACTTCGACGCCCCCGACACGTCACTGGTGTGGGCGCTGGTGGTCGGCCTGCTGGCGGGCGCCACCGCCAGCCGCAAACGGATCGCCTGGTGGCTGCTGGTCGGGTACATGGCGGCCTTCGCGCTCGCCAACGCCCTCGACTTCGCCGCCGAGGGCGACGTCAATGCCCTGGTCGCGCTGATCATTCACGTCGTGGTCATCGGCGTGCTCATCGCCTCGTGGTCCGAGTTCTACACGCACGTGCAGCGCGGCGCGGTCTGGCGCGCGCTCGGCGTACTGGCCGGCGGGCTCGCGCTGGGCTGCCTGGTCGGCTGGGGGCTGGTCGAACTGTTCCCCGGCACCCTGCCCGACCACACCGAACGCGCACTGTGGGCGGTGTCCCGGGTCACCGGCGCGATCCTGGTCTCCAGCGAGGACTTCGACGGGCACCCACCGCACCTGGTCAACCTGCTGCTGGGCCTGTTCGGCGCCATCGCGCTGCTGGCCGCCGTCATCACCCTGTTCCGGTCGCAGCGCTCCTCCAATGCGCTCACCGGGCTGGACGAATCCGCCATCCGCGGGCTCATCGAACGCTCCGACGTCGAGGACTCGCTCGGCTACTTCGCCACCCGCCGAGACAAGGCCGTCGTCTTCGCGCCCAGCGGCAAGGCCGCTGTCACCTACCGCGTCGAACTGGGCGTGTGCCTGGCCTCGGGCGACCCCATCGGGCAGAAGGAGTCCTGGGGCCACGCCATCGACGCCTGGCTGCGGCTGGCCGACCAGTACGGGTGGGCCCCGGCGGTCATGGGCGCCAGCGAGATCGGCGCGACCGCCTACCGGCGGGCCGGACTGTCCGCGCTGCGCCTGGGGGACGAGGCCATCCTCGAGACCCGCAATTTCTCCCTCGCCGGACCCGATATGAAGCCGGTCCGCCAGGCCGCCAATCGTCTTGCCAAGCAGGGCATCACGGTGCGGGTGCGGCGGCACAAGGAAGTCCCGCCCGAGGAGATGGCCGACGTCATGCGGCGCGCCGACGCCTGGCGCGACACCGAGACCGAACGCGGCTTCTCCATGGCTCTCGACCGGCTCGGGGATCCGCTGGACGGTAACTGCCTGCTGGTCGAGTCCGTCGCCCCCAACGGCCAGGTGCTCGGCATGCTCTCGTTCGTGCCGTGGGGCCGCACCGGCATCTCCCTCGACCTCATGCGCCGCGACCGCTCCGGCCCCAACGGGCTGATGGAACTCATGATCTCGCGGCTCGCCCTCACCTCCGAGCAGTACGGCATCACCCGAATCTCGTTGAACTTCGCGGTCTTCCGCGCGGTCTTCGAGGAGGGCGGCCGCATCGGCGCCGGCCCGGTGCTGCGCCTGTGGCGCGGCGTGCTCATGTTCTTCTCCCGCTGGTACCAGCTGGAGGCCCTCTACCGCTCCAATGTGAAGTACCAGCCGGAATGGGTGCCCCGGTTCTCGCTGTTCGAGGAACGCCGACACCTGCTGCGCGTCGCCATTGCCAGCGCCCTCGCCGAAGGCTTCCTGCCCCGCATCGGCCGCGAACACGACGCCTCCACGCACACCGGTCTGCGGCCCTCGGTACCGCCCGCCATGACCGGCCTGCACACCGACGGCAGCCCGCCCGACCTGCCGCCGGAGGAGCTCGAGGAGCAGGGCCCGCGCCGCCCCGAACAGGTGCGGGTCCGCATGGACAAGCTGGAGAAGCTCCAGGAATCCGGCGTCGAGGCATATCCGGTCGCCTACCCGCCCACCCACACCGTGTCCGCCGCCCGCGGCTGCCCGCAGGGCACCACGGTGCGAGTCTGCGGGCGGCTGTTGCGGATTCGCGACTACGGCGGCGTCATCTTCGCCGTGCTGCGCGACTGGTCCGGCGACATCCAGCTGCTCATCGACCGCGGCCGGGTAGGCGCAGACCGCAGCGAGTCGTTCACCGAATTCTTCGACCTGGGAGACCTGGTCGAGGTGAGCGGGCAGATCGGCCGCAGCCGCCGCGGCGAACTCTCACTGCTCGCCCAGGACTGGCGGATGATCGGCAAATGCCTGCACCCGCTGCCGGACAAGTGGAAGGGCCTGTCCGACCCGGAAGCCCGAGTGCGGCAACGCTATGTCGACATGGCCATCAACACCGATATCCGTGAGGTGATGGCCAAACGCAGCGCGGTGGTGCGGTCTCTGCGAGACACACTGCACGGCTGGGGATTCCTCGAAGTCGAGACCCCCGTCCTGCAGCAGGTGCACGGCGGCGCCAACGCCACCCCGTTCACCACCCACATCAACGCCTACGACCTCGGCCTGTACCTGCGCATCGCCCCCGAGCTGTACCTCAAGCGGCTGTGCGTGGGCGGCATGGAGAAGGTGTTCGAACTCGGCCGCGTCTTCCGCAACGAGGGCGTGGACTACAGCCACAACCCCGAGTTCACCATCCTGGAAGCCTATGAGGCGCACAGCGATTACGAACGCATGATGCACGCCTGCCGCCAGCTCATCCAGGAGGCCGCGGTGGCCGCCAACGGCGCGATGGTCGCGCTGCGCCCCGGACCCGACGGCACCCTCACCGAGGTGGACATCTCCGGCGACTGGCCGGTCAAGACCGTGCACGGGGCCGTCTCCGAGGCGATCGGCGAGACCATCGGCCCAGACACCGACGAGGAGCGGCTGCGGCTGCTCTGCGAGAAGGCGGGCGTGCCCTTCCAATTGAGCTGGGACGCCGGGCAACTCGTGCTCGAGATGTACGAGCACCTGGTGGAATCGGCGACCGAGGGACCCACCTTCTACATCGACTTCCCCACCTCCGTCTCCCCGCTCACCCGCGCCCACCGGCACATTCCGGGCGTCACCGAGCGCTGGGACCTGGTGGCCTGGGGCGTCGAACTGGGCACCGCCTACAGCGAATTGACCGATCCGGTGGAACAGCGCCGCCGCCTCACCGAACAGTCCATGCTGGCCGCCGGCGGCGACCCGGAAGCCATGGAACTCGACGAGGACTTCCTGCAGGCCCTCGAGCACGCCATGCCGCCCACCGGCGGTCTCGGCGTCGGCGTTGACCGGGTGGTCATGCTGCTGATCGGCCGCAGCATCCGCGAAACGCTGCCCTTCCCGCTCGTGAAACCCCGTACCGCACAGAGCGAATCCCGGTAGGGACCAGGGAAAACCCTGATTCCCCGGGCCGGATCGCCGGTTAATCTGGGATTCGGCCCGGGGCGGGCCCACCGGCCACACGGATTGGGGTACCCATGCACTACCTAGATCTCATGACCCAGGCGACCCTGCTGGACCACCACGTGTGGACCCATCCGGACACCTGGAACACCGCCCTCGAGAACACCGCCGCCCGCCGCACCAGCGGCCGGCGCGGCACCGGCTTCTGGGGATTCCTCGCGGTCTGCTGCATCGGCATCGTGGTGCTGGTGCTCGGCATCGTCTACCTGATGAGCCGCCGCAAGAACCGCTAGCCCCGGCGTCGAACCACGGGCGTGGTGCGGCAGAGTGGTGGGCGTGCAGTTGATCCTCGTCCGCCACGCCCAGCCGCAACGAGTCCTGGCCGAATCCGGCCACGCCGACCCGGATCTCACCGCGATCGGCCTCGAACAGGCGGGCCGGATCCCGGCCGCACTCGCCCACCACCGCATCGCCCGTGTGATCAGCAGCCCGCAACTGCGGGCCCGCGAAACCGCCCGGCCCACCGCCGAGAAGGTCGGACTCGACATCGACGTCCTCGACGGGCTCGCCGAGTACGACCGCGACCTGCCGATGTACATCCCGATCGAGGACGCCCAGCAGGAATTCCGGGAAACCTACGCGCGCATCAAGGCCGGGCACCTGCCCGAGCAGATCGACGGCGACGCCTTCATCGGCCGCGTGCGCGACAGCATCGCGAGCATCGTCGCGGCCGCCGAGCACACCGACACCGTGGTCGTCTTCGCCCACGGCGGCGTGATCAATGTGCTGCTGCAGGACGTGCTGGGCTTGGCCCGCCCGCTCACCTTCCCCATCGACTACTGCTCGATCACCCGGATCCTGTACTCGCGCACCGGCGGCCGCACAGTGGCCACCGTCAACGAGAACGGCCACGTCTGGGACCTGTTGCCGCGCACGCAGCGTCCGCGCCCCTAGACGCTCAGCGGACTCCCAGCCCGATCCCAAACCGTTCCAAGGGCCGGAGCCTTCGATGGGAACTCGTAAGCCGCTCCCCTCGCGGCGCATGATCTTCCCGACAGAAAGGCACACGATGTCCACCATCAAGCCCCGCCGCCGTCTCGCTCTGCGCCTCGCCGCGGCCGGTGCCCTGGCCGCCATCCCGCTCGCCGTCGTCGCCCTTCCCGCGAATGCCACGACCCCCGACGACGCCTCCGCCCCGGTCGTCGCCCAGCAGATCGACGACCACGGCCCCTGGGATCACGACCGTGACCACCACCGCCACGACCACGACAACGACGGCGGCTGGAACAACGGCGACAACGGCTGGAACAACGGTTGGAACAACGGCTGGAACAACGGCGGCGACAACGGCTGGAACAACAACCCCGCCCCGGCCCCCTGGCTGCCGCCCACCGGCTCCTTCGGTATGTAGCCCGGCCGGCGACGATCTCATCGGCTCGGACACCGAAAAGGCCGCTCCCAGTGTGGGAGCGGCCTTTTCAGGTTTCGAGGGGCCGGCTCACCGCCGGGCCGTCCGTTAGGCGTTGGTCGCGATCCAGGCGTGCATCCAGGTCAGTGCGGTCTGGCCGCCGCCGACGCCGTAGCTGCCATAGCTGGTGTGCTTGCCGCTGCGGTAGAACTGCTCGAGCTGGTGGGCGTACTCGCTGTCCGGACCGTCGGCCAGCTGGGCCTGCAGCGTCGGCAGACCGCCCTGCGCCATCAGGTCGTTGAGGATGGACCCGAGTTCGAGCTGGGTCTGCCACAGGTTGAAGTTGTTCGGGTTGGACGACTGCGCCAGGAAACCCGCGAAGCGGGTGAGGAAGTCGGTCTCCTCGGTGGAGCAGTACAGGTCGCCGATGGCGCACACGGTACGCACCTTGTCGCTGACCCAGCCGAAGCCGCCGACGCGCACCCCGCCCGCACCCGCACCGGGAGCCAGCGGGCCGATCTGGACGTCGGTGGGCGAGCGGCGCGGATCGGAGATCAGCGCGACCGCCGCGATGCGATCGGGCGGCACCACACCGTGGCCGCTGCCGATCTCGGCGGCGAGATCGCCGGCCGCGTCGGCGCCCTGGCTGTAGCCGGTGATGGCGATCTTGGTGCCCGGGCAGCGCGCGCCCATGTCCTGCACCAGACCGCGGGCATTGTCGACGGCTTCCTTCTTGGAGGCGGCGTAGACGTCGCCCTCCCAGGGAAAGGCGGTGGCCGCGTAGGTCACATAGTCGACCTCGCCGGGCAATCCGTCGGTCACCCCGGCCAGCATGCCGGGCTTGGGGTCCTTGTCGTGGCCGGTCTCCCAGGTGCCGGGCACGGCGACCGTGTAGAGACTCGGGCAGCCCGCGCCGGGGTCGGCCGTAGCGGGACCGCTGCCCAGGACGATTCCCGACATGAGGACGCTCGCCGCTGCCCCCGCAGCCGCGACAACATTCTTCAACCGCATACTGCTCCAGTTCCCGCTTGTGCCGGGACAGGTTGCGCGTCCCGATTCCCGATCATGGTGCGGTCGCCGGATGACAGTCCGGTGCACTGAGGGTTAACCCAGGTAACCGCCCCGCATGAGCTGACTGAAACAGACCGCATGACGAGATCGGCGACACACCGCCGCCAAGCATAAAGGGGCCTATTCGGCCATGCCAGGCGAGTCGGCTAAGACGTCCGATTTCCGGCCGAAAGTTGTGCCGGAAGCCACATTTCGCATCTCAACCCTGTAGTGCCGCTTCGAGCAGCGGCCACGACCGATGCAGCGCGTCCTGCCAGTATCGCCAGGAATGCGTTCCGGCAGGGCTGAATTCGACCTGCGCGGGGATCCCCAACTGGCCGAGGCGATCTGCGAGCTGATGTGTGCACGCGTTCGTCGCGGCCTCGATCACCCCGCCCAGCACGACCTGATTGGCCAGCGTCGCCGGACGCCCGCCGATCGAGGGCGAATCGAGGGTGTCCATGGGCCCGGGCAGCCCGCTCGAGCTCGAGATGAACAGCGCCTTCCCGCGCAGGGCGCCGGCATTGAGTACCGCGTCGTGCTGCTGCCAGTCCGGGTCGCCGGGGTCGCCCCACATATTGCGGGAATCGGCATCACCGCGGTCGAGGACCAACTGGATGTACCGGCGGCTGTTCTCGTCGGAGGTGGAGGCGCAGCCACTGTAGGAGGCGACCGCCCGGTACCGATCGGGGGCCACGATGGCCAGATTCAGCGCGGAGGTCGCCGACATCGACACGCCCGCAACCGCGTTCGCGCCCGACGCGTGCAGCGCCGAATCCAGGATCGGCGGCAGTTCCGCGGTCAGGAATGTCTCCCATTTCTGGCGGCCCAGACTCGGGTCGTCTTTTTGCCAGTCGGTGTAATAGGAGAATTTGCCACCGATCGGGGAAACAACATTCACGTTCTTGTCCGCGAAGAATTGCACGACATCGGTTTGGCGATACCAGGTGGCGGCATCCTCGCCACCGCCCGCGCCATTCAACAGATAGAGCGTGGGCCGCGGGACGCTGTTGTCCAACGGGGTAATCACCTGAAGCGTGATCACCCTGTCCATCGCGGCCGAATAGACCGAGATCTCCTCTTGCCGCTGGCCGGGCCGATCGATCGAAACCAGATGTGATCCGGTGGAATCATCCGCCGTGGCCGTACCGATGCTCCCGGATGCGGACGGCAATGCGAGGGAGAGCGCAATTGCCGAGATCGCGGCGAGCGCCGAGAGCTTACCGGTGAGCATCGGTACGGTTTTCCTATCGATCGAATCGGCCCGGAGGGGAATCAGCTGCCGATGTACTTGCGGATCGCGTCCGACAGGATGGTGCTGAGCGAACCGGTCGAGCTGAGCTGACCGTCGGCCGATCCGAGGCCGTTGTTGTTCAGGCTGCCCAGCGCGTCCTCGCCGACGGTGTTGGCCCGGGCGGTGAAGCAGGACGTCAGGTTGGGCAGCTCGTTGCTGACGCCGACCGTGCCCGCGACTCCGATGCCACCGCTGGTGACCTGCTGACCGGCCGAGAGGTTGGTGGGCACCGGGTAGGTGATGGTATAGGTCACCGGGTTACCGGAGTTCACGAACCAGCCCGTGTTGGTCACCTTCCAGCCACCGGCGTTCGGCTCCGGGGTGACGCTCTCGGTCCGCTCACCGAGCGCGGCGTGATATGCGGTGATGGTGGCGCTGGTCGGCGCACCGAATCCGGCCGGCGGGTAATCGGTGATGGTGTTGACGTACGGGTTTCCGATGCCCGTGGTGCCGACGACGATCGTGTAGGTCACCGTGGTGCCGACGCCGATGGAGTCGAGGTTGGCGCCCTTGTCGTACGTCATGGTGATACCGAGGGTGCTGATGTCATTCTTGGTGGCATGCGAGCTCAGGGCACAGGTCGTATCCGCTGACGCGGCGCCCGTCTCCAGCGTGGTCATGCTCAGGCCCGCGAAAACCATTGCGGCAGAGGTCGCGATCGCGGCCGCACGGCGATTACGGAACATATTTTCCTCCAAGTGTCCCGAGATCCTCCGGGACCGATCCATACTTACCGAGCGCTGCGGACGACTCGGAGGGTGGACTCCACACGGGGAGTAAGTTAACAGGTGTAACTGGTCCCCTGTCCAGGGTTTGAGAAAACTGCCCCCAGTTACTGACTAGTACACATTTCAGATCGTTTCCCTATATAACAAAAGGCGCTCCCGGACCGAAGTCCGGGAGCGCCCTTCAGGGTTTCAGCTCAGCGCTGGATCACCTACGGCTCAGCGCTGGGCGACCATGGTCGGGGTGATCGGGGACGGCAGCGCCGTCTCACCCTCCAGGTATTTGTCCACCGCAGACGCGCACGCGCGGCCCTCGGCGATGGCCCACACGATCAGCGACTGACCGCGGCCCATGTCACCGGCGACGAACACGCCGGGCACGGTGGTGGCCCACTCCTTGTCGCGCATGACATTTCCGCGCTGGTCGTAGCCCACGCCCAGGCCCTCGAGCAGACCGTTCTTCTGCGGTCCGACGAAGCCCATGGCCAGCAGCACCAGGTCGGCCTCGAGGGTGAAGTCGGTGCCCTCGACCTTCTCGAAGCGGCCGTTGACCATCGACACCTCGTGCGCCTGCAGCCCGGTGACCTTGCCGTCGGCGCCGACGAAACGCTCGGTGTTGACGGAGAACACGCGCTCGCCGCCCTCCTCGTGAGCCGAGGAGACGCGGTACATCAGCGGGTAGGTCGGCCACGGGGTCGAGGCGGCTCGCTGCTCCGGCGGACGCGGCATGATCTCGAACTGGTGGATCGACTCCGCGCCCTGACGGTGCGAGGTGCCCAGGCAGTCCGCGCCGGTGTCACCGCCACCGATGATGACAACCTTCTTGCCGCGCGCGTTGATGCGCGGCAGGCCGTCCTCGTCGGTGATCTGGTCGCCCAGCTGCACCCGGTTGGCCAGCGGCAGGAACTCCATGGCCTGGTGGATGCCGTCCAGGTCGCGGCCCGGGATCGGCAGGTCACGCGCGATGGTGGCGCCACCGGCGAGCACGACCGCGTCGAACTGCTCGCGCAGCTGCGCGGCGGTGATGTCCACGCCCACGTTCACGCCGGTCTTGAAGATGGTGCCCTCGGCCTCCATCTGCGCGATGCGGCGGTCGATGAAGCGCTTCTCCATCTTGAATTCCGGGATGCCGTAGCGCAGCAGGCCGCCGATGCGGTCGTCGCGCTCGAACACGGTCACGGTGTGGCCGGCCCGGGTCAGCTGCTGGGCGGCGGCCAGGCCCGCGGGGCCGGAGCCGACGACCGCGATGCGCTTGCCGGTCAGGCGGGTCGGGTAGACCGGGGTCACCCAGCCCTCGTCGAAACCGTTCTCGATGATCTCGACCTCGACCTGCTTGATGGTCACCGGATCCTGGTTGATGCCCAGGACGCAGGACGCCTCGCACGGAGCCGGGCACAGGCGGCCGGTGAACTCCGGGAAGTTGTTGGTCGCGTGCAGCCGATCGAACGACTCCTTCCACGCGCCCTTGTACACCAGGTCGTTCCACTCGGGAATCAGGTTCCCGAGCGGACAGCCGTTGTGGCAGAACGGGATACCGCAGTCCATGCAGCGGCTGGCCTGCTTCTGCAGGGTCTCGTGGGAGAACTTCTCCTCGTAGACCTCTTTCCAGTCCAGCAGTCGCAGCGGAACCGGACGGCGCTTGGGCAGTTCCCGGGATGTGTGCTTCAGGAAGCCTTGTGCGTCACCCATTTACGAACTCCTGACTAATGCGCAGCGCGCACGGAACAACGACAGTGGTGCTGCGTTGCACCGCCAGAGTGAGGTCAGCCACGGGCCGCCCTGAATGGTTACGGCGCCTCGTCGACATGAGTGCGAAGTTACCCACGGGCCGCCTCCAGAAGTTACCCACGGGCCGCCTCCATGATCGCCTCGTCGACATTCCGGCCGGCCTTCTCGGCCTCGGAGATGGCGAGCAGGACCTTCTTGTAGTCGCGCGGCATGACCTTCGCGAACTTGATCACCTGCTGCGACCAGTCGCCCAGGATCTTGTCGGCGACAGCGGATCCGGTCTCGTCGCGATGCTGGACCACGATGTCGTGCACGATCTGCGCGTCCTCGGCCGACAACTGCTCGAGGTCGACCAGCTCGGTGTTGAGGTTGGCCTCGAAGGTGCCGTTCGGGTTGTAGACGTAGGCGATACCGCCCGACATGCCGGCGCCGAAGTTGCGGCCGGTCTCGCCGAGGATGACCACGCGGCCACCGGTCATGTACTCGCAGGCGTGGTCGCCCACACCCTCGACGACCGCGGTGGCACCCGAGTTGCGGACCGCGAAGCGCTCGCCGGCCACACCGCGCAGGAACGCCTGGCCGCTGGTGGCGCCGAACAGGATCACGTTGCCCGCGATGATGTTCTGCTCCGCGACGAACGCCTCCGGCGCGTCATCGGACGGGCGCACCGTGATGCGACCACCCGAAAGGCCCTTGCCGACATAGTCGTTGGCGTCGCCGACCACCCGCAGGGTGATGCCGGCCGGGACGAACGCACCGAACGAGTTACCGGCGGAACCGGTGAACGTGATGTCGATGGTGTTGTCCGGCAGGCCGACTCCGCCGTAGAGCTTGGTGACCTCGTGGCCGAGCATGGTGCCGACGGTCCGGTTCACGTTCGTGATCTTGGATTCGAACTTGACCGGCTTGCCGCGCTCCAGCGCGTCCGCGGACTGCGCGATGAGCTCGTTGTCCAGCGCCTTGTCCAGGCCGTGGTCCTGGTCCTTGGTGCGGCGGCGGTCCTGGAACATGAACGCCGTCTCGACGTCGTCCAGGATCGGCGACAGGTCGAGCTTGGCGGCCTTCCAGTGCGCCTTGGCGGCGGTGGTGTCGAGCAGGTCGACCCGGCCGATGGCCTCGTCCAGGGTCCGCAGACCCAGCGACGCCAGCAGCTCCCGCACCTCTTCGGCGATGTAGAGCATGAAGTTCTCGACGAACTCCGGCTTGCCGGTGAAACGCTCACGGAGAACAGGGTTCTGGGTGGCGACGCCGACCGGGCAGGTGTCGAGGTGGCAGACGCGCATCATGATGCAGCCCGAGACCACCAGCGGAGCGGTCGCGAAACCGTACTCCTCGGCGCCCAGCAGGGCGGCGATCATGACGTCGCGGCCGGTCTTCATCTGACCGTCCACCTGCACCACGATGCGGTCGCGCAGACCGTTGAGCAGCAGCGTCTGCTGGGTCTCGGCCAGGCCGAGCTCCCAGGGTCCACCCGCGTGCTTCAGCGAGGTCAGCGGCGAGGCGCCGGTGCCGCCGTCGTGGCCCGAGATGAGCACCACGTCCGCGTGTGCCTTGGAGACACCCGCGGCGACGGTGCCGACGCCCGGCTCCGCGACCAGTTTCACGTGAATCCGCGCCTGCGGGTTCGCGTTCTTCAGGTCGTGGATCAGCTGCGCCAGATCCTCGATCGAGTAGATGTCGTGGTGCGGCGGCGGCGAGATCAGGCCGACGCCCGGCGTCGAGTGCCGGACCTCGGCGACCCACGGGTACACCTTGTGGGCCGGCAGCTGGCCGCCCTCACCGGGCTTCGCGCCCTGCGCCATCTTGATCTGGATGTCGGTGCAGTTGGTCAGATAGTGCGCGGTCACACCGAAGCGGCCCGAGGCCACCTGCTTGATCGCGGACCGGCGCCAGTCGCCGCTCTCCTCCGGCTCGAAGCGCGCCGGGTGCTCGCCGCCCTCACCGGAGTTGGAGCGGCCGCCGAGGCGGTTCATGGCGATGGCCAGGGTCTCGTGGGCCTCGGCGGAGATGGAGCCGTAGCTCATCGCACCCGTCGAGAATCGCTTCACGATCTCCGACGCCGGCTCGACCTCGTCGATCGAGATCGGGTGGCGGTGCTCGGACTTGAACTTGAACAGACCACGCAGCGAGGCGAGACGCTCGGACTGGTCGTCGACCAGCTTCGTGTACTCCTTGAAGACCTTGTACTGGCCCGAGCGGGTGGCGTGCTGCAGCTTGAACACCGTGTCCGGGTTGAACAGGTGGTGCTCGCCCTCGCGACGCCACTGGTACTCGCCGCCGACCTCGAGCTCGCGGTGCGCGCGCTCGTTGCGGTTCTCCAGGAACGCGATCCGGTGCCGCTGCGCGACCTCGTCCGCGATGTCGTCCAGGCCGATGCCGTCCAGCGGCGACTTCAGACCGGTGAAGTACTCGTCCACCAGCTCCTGCGCCAGGCCGACGACCTGGAACAGCTGCGCGCCACGGTAGGAGGCGATGGTGGAGATGCCCATCTTGGACATCACCTTCAGCACGCCCTTGCCGGCCGCCTTGTTGTAGTTGTAGACGGCCTTCTTGTAGTCGGCCGCGAGATCGCCGGTGCTGCCCGGCATCTGCAGCGCGCCGCGCTCGAGCATGTCCTCGATGGACTCGAAGGCCATGTACGGGTTGATGGCCGCCGCGCCGAAGCCGACCAGCATGGCCATGTGGTGCACCTCGCGGGCGTCACCGGCCTCGATGACCAGGCCGACCTTGGTGCGGGTGCGTTCCCGGACCAGGTGGTGGTGCACCGCGGCGGTCAGCAGCAGCGACGGGATCGGGGCCAGCTTCTCGTTGGACTCGCGGTCGGACAGCACGATGATGCGCGCGCCGCCGTCGATGGCCGCCGAGACCTGACGCTGCACGGCCTCGATGGCCTTGCGCAGCCCCTTGCCGCCCTTCTTGACCGGGTACAGGCCGTGGACCACCACGGACCGCAGGTCGGGACGGGAGCCGTCGTCATTGATGTGGATGAGCTTGTTGAGCTCGTCGTTGTCCAGGATCGGCTGGGTCAGGGTGATCTGACGACAGGACTCCGGTCCCGGGTTCAGCAGGTCGGCCTCCGGGCCGATCATGCTGCGCAGCGAGGTGACGACCTCTTCGCGGATGGCGTCCAGCGGTGGGTTGGTGACCTGCGCGAACAGCTGCGAGAAGTAGTCGAACAGCAGGCGCGGCCGCGCCGACAGCACCGCGATCGGGGTGTCGGTGCCCATCGAGCCGAGCGCCTCGCCACCGGTCTGCGCCATCGGCGCGACCAGCAGGTTCAGTTCCTCGGTGGTGTAGCCGAAGATCTGCTGACGGATCAGCACGCGGTCGTGCGACATGTGCACGTGCGGGCGGTCGGGCAGGTCGCTCAGCTTGGCCGGGCCCTCGTCCAGCCACTGCTGGTACGGGAACTCGGCGGCCAGCGAGGACTTGACCTCGTCGTCGCTGATGATGCGGCCCTGCGAGGTGTCGACCAGGAACATGTGGCCGGGCTGCAGGCGCTTCTTGTAGACGACCTTGGCCGGGTCGATGTCGAGCACGCCGACCTCGGAGGCCAGCACGACCAGACCGTCCTCGGTGACCCAGATGCGGCCGGGGCGCAGACCGTTGCGGTCCAGCACCGCGCCGACGACCGTGCCGTCGGTGAAGCACACCGAGGCCGGGCCGTCCCAGGGCTCCATGAGGAAGGAGTGGTAGCGGTAGAAGGCGCGCTGCTCCGGGGTCATGGACTCGTGGCGCTCCCACGCCTCCGGAATCATCATGAGCACGGCGTGCGGCAGGCTGCGGCCGCCCAGGTGCAGCAGTTCGAGCACCTCGTCGAAGCGCGCGGTGTCCGAGGCGCCGGGGGTGCAGACCGGGAAGATCTTCTCCAGGCGGTTGTTGCCCTCGTGATCGATGCCGAACACGTTGGAGTTCAGCAGCGCCTCACGGGCCCGCATCCAGTTCTCGTTGCCGGAGACGGTGTTGATCTCACCGTTGTGGGCGACGCGCCGGAACGGGTGCGCCAGCGGCCACGACGGGAAGGTGTTGGTGGAGAAGCGCGAGTGCACGATGCCCAGCGCCGACTCGACCCGGTCGTCCTGCAGGTCCAGGTAGAACGCCCGCAGCTGCGGGGTGGTGAACATGCCCTTGTAGACGAAGGTCTCGCCGGACAGGCTCGGGAAGTAGACCGACTCCTTGCCGGTCGCGCCCTCGCCGGCGCCCGACTTGCCGAGCTCGTGCTCGATGCGCTTGCGGATGACGTAGGCGCGACGCTCCAGGTTCATGCCGGACAGCTGCTCGGCGCCACCCCTGGGCGAGGCGATGAAGATCTGCCGGAAGGTCGGCATGGCGTCGCGCGACAGCGCGCCCAGCGACGACTCGTCGATCGGGACCTCGCGCCAGCCGAGGACCTCGAGGCCCTCCTCGCGCACGATCTTCTCGACGCCGTACCCGGCGCGGGCGGCCTCGCGGCGGGCCTGCGGCAGGAAAGCGATACCGGTGGCGTACGAACCTTCGGCGGGGAGCTCGAAGTCGACGACAGCGCGGAAGAACTTGTCCGGGAGCTGGATCAGGATGCCCGCGCCGTCACCCGAGTTGGGTTCGGCACCGGCGGCACCACGGTGCTCCAGGTTCAGCAATGCCGTAATAGCCTTGTCGACGATGTCGCGGCTGCGGCGGCCGTGCATGTCGACGACGAATGCGACACCACAGGCGTCGTGTTCATTCGCCGGGTCATAGAGCCCGATGGGTCCAGGGGACCTGTGGCCAGGAAGTTGCGTCATGCCTCTGCCTTCACAAAAAACAGGCCTTCGAAGAATGCGGCCTTCGTCGAACGCCTCCGGTCTGGACTGCGTCCGGACGTTTCGGAGACCAGCGGCGCTGATGGTCATTCCGTGCAGTCAACTTTGCAGTTGTCCACCCGCTTCGATTACCTAGTCGGGTGCTCGGTGGTAACGGAACCCTTACGTCTTCGCTACACACCGCGCAGTTCTCGCCCGCTAGGCTGAGCACCGATCGGGCCTCTGACCGTATGGGGAGATATGCCGAATTGTGTAGTTCGGCGTAAGAGCAAACGATAAGTCAGGACTTGAGCCCAACCAACTTAGGTTGCACTAATTCCAGCTTCTAGCTGGGCTTCTTCATCGGTCCTCCAACACACGCGCGTTCTCCAGTGTAAAGCAGGGGTGCACGTGCGTTTCAGTTGAGTTCACCACTGCATCGCACGCACGCGAGGACTCCGGCCGAGCGGTCCAGCGCAGCTCCAGACTGCCTCTCACCTGCAATGAATCAGATTTCCCCACAGAGTGATCCGGCAAACCGGACATGGGCCGGCTAACTTTCCGGACAAGTTCCGTCGCCGCGGCGGCCGTCCGGGAGACATGGGCAGGTAACCTGCGGACCGTACGGAATTTTTCCTGAATGTGGGATTCAGCACACATTCAGCAAATCGTAAATACGTCTCCTGTCCAGGTTTTCTGTGCTATCCGAGCCAGTCGGCGCGTGATCAACACCACGTCACATGCCCGAAACGTGCCACTGTGAGCCTGGCCACATCCCAGCTGCCGCGGTCGATGGAACAGCCGTACGCCTGTCACGCTGAGACAACGAATCAGCGACGGTTTCGAGAAGCCGAATCACCCGGGACTCAGAGGATGTGAACTCCCATGACCGTTCACCATGTCCCCAGGTCCGCCGGGCTCGGCGCCTTGCTGGTCTGGCTGGGCGGCGCGCAACCGCAGCTCACCGACGGGCCCGAGCGCGGCGGCTACACCGTGACCGGCGCCGTGGTGGCGCTGCTCGCGGCCACCGCGGGCGCCGTCACGGCCGCCGCCACGGGAGCGGCGCGCTGGCCGGTCATCGCCATCGTGGCGGTCGCGCTCATCGCAACCGTGCTGATGGGGGCCGTCGCCCGAGCGCTGGCCACCGCCGCCACGCCCGATCGCCGGGAGAATCGCCTGGCGGTAGCCGAATTCGGCGGCCGCATCGCGGTGGCAGTGCTCGCCGGGGTGGTGATCGCCGAATTGGCCTGCACCATCTTGTTCTCCGGCACCGTGAACCGGCTGCTCGACGAATCCGCCCAGCACGCAGTGGAATCCGCGCCCGCCGTGGTCACCGCGCGCACCGAGCTGGAGCAGGCCAGGACCGATCGCACCGCGCTGGACCAGCAGATCACCAAGGCGCAGAACGACGTCACCAATGCGCTGATCATCGCCCGCTGCGAATTCAACCCGGCGGCGGACTGCCCGCAGAACATGATCACCCGCGTGCCCGGGCGCGGTCCCGAGGAGCGCACCGCCAACCAGATGCTCGACGACGCCCGCAACCAGCTCAGCGCGGCGCAGGGCAAGGTCGACGGGCTCGACGCCAAGGTCACCGAGAAGGACAAGGCCCTCGCGACGGCCCGCAAGGCCGCCTATACCGACGGCGACCGCGGGCTCGGGGCGCGCTGGGTGGCCATGAACGACTACACCACCGGACATTTCGGGCCGTTCGTGTTGCGGCTCGCGGTGTCCGTGCTCATGATCGTGGTGGCCCTGCTGCCACTGCTGCTGCGGTTGTGGCGGGGTGAGACGGCGTTCGACCGCACCGTCGCGGTCCGTACCGCCACCGACCGCATCGACCAGGCTGCCACCACCGCCATCGCCGTCAAACAGGCCGAGGTGCGCGTGGAGACCGAGAGCCTGCGCGCCGAACAACAACTCACCGCCGCGCGGCTGGCCGTACATGCCGACACCGCCATCGACCGGGAACGGCAGCGCACCCGCATCATCGCCGCCATCGGCGGTTTCGAGATCGGCATCACCGAGCCCGCCCAGCGCGCCGTCGCCGAATTCGACAATGCCATCAGACATGAACTCCCCGCCGGCCCGGCCGGGGATCGAAAGGACAGCACCGTGTCCCAGGAGGGGATCGTGACACAGTCGCCGAACCTGCCCGCCCAGCTCACCTCCGGGGCTCTGGCCCCCGCACCGCAGGGTGGGGCGCTCGTGCCCGCCGTGCCGGTCGCGCAGCCCGCGAACAAGGGTGGGGGGCTGGAACTTCCGATCATCGGGACGGTGCCGTTCACCGACACCGCCGCCCGCTGGATCCGTCCGCTGGTGCCGTCCTTCGTGGCCAATGCCATCGACACCGCCACCCACCCGCTGCGCACCGTACGCCAGGCGTTCGAGGAGGCGGAGGAGATCACCTTCACGCTGCGCCGCACGCGCAAGGTGACCGTGGATTCCCAGGATTCGGCGGAGCAGCAGCACCAGCAGGCCTACGCCCAGCCGCAGTACGGCTACTTCCCGCAGGGCGCCCCGCAGCAGGTGCACGCCCAGCGCGTGGCCTCGAGCGTGGTGGATCAGCCCTACGCCCAGTACCCCTCTTACTCCGCCCTACCCCAGGGCCACCTGGTGGACTCCGGCTATCCCCTGCCCGCGGGTCCGCAGCACGATGCGCTGGCAGCACGCCGCAACCCCGAACTCGACCACCGCAGCCCGCGCGAACTGCCCCCGGGCAGGGGCCGGGAGTAGCCTTCCGAAACCCACTGTGGCCCGGAATGTTTCACGTTGAACACGGAAACATCCGGGCCACAGCCATTTCGATCACGCCGCCGACGACTTCCGTGTCGCCGAACGGTAGGCGACGAAGGCGGTCAGGACCAGGATGGCCGCCGTGGAGGTGGCCGCCAGGTGAATGCCGCTGACGAAGGCGGAGTGCGCCGAGTTCAGCAGTTCCCCGGCCGCGGGTTGCGGTAGGGCGCGGGCGGTTTCGATTGCGCCGCCCAGCGATTCGCGGGCCGCGTCCGCCTGGCCGGACGGGATGTGCGTCAGATCGAGACCGTGGCGGAAGGCTGCCATGACGGCGCTGCCCAGCACGGCGACGCCGAGGGCGATGCCCATTTCCATGGCCGTTTCCGAGATGGCGGCGGCATTGCCGGCGCGCGCCTCGGGGGCGGTGCTGACGATCATGTCGGCCGAGACGGTCAGGGCCACGCCCTCACCCAGGCCGATCAGCAGGAAGCCGACGATGAACGGGGTCACCGAGCCCGAGGGATCGGTGGGCAGCAACCAGTAGAGGCCCGCACCTATCGCGACGGTCACCAGCGAGCCCGCGAGCACCGTCGCCGGACGCCAGTAGCGGACCAGCCAGGCCGCGGCCAGCGCACCCAGCATGGAGCCGATGGTGCCCGGGATGAGCAGCAGACCGGCCTCCAGCGGCGACTTGCCCAGCACCAGCTGCAGGTACTGCGAACCGAAGAACAGCACGCCGGCCAGCGCGAACACCGACAGCAGGTTGGTGAACACCGCGGCCCGGAAGGCGGGCAGCCGGAACAGGTCCAGGTCGATGAGCGGGGCGGACAGGCCGCGCTGCCGACGCACGAACACCACGCCCGCGACCACGCCGATACCGGCGCTGATCAGCAGGTTCAGGTTGGGACCGTGGGCCGCGAACTCCTTGACCGCGTACACGATCGGGATCAGGGCCAGCATGGACAGGCCGGCGCTGAGCAGGTCGAAGCGGCCGGGGTCGGGGTCGCGCGACTCCGGTACCAGGACCGGGGCCAGGACCAGCAGCAGCGCCATGACCGGCAGGTTCACCAGGAAGACCGAGCCCCACCAGAAGTGCTCGAGCATCCATCCGCCCAGCAGCGGTCCGAAGGCCGCGCCGGAGGCGGCCATGGCGCCCCAGACCGAGATGGCGAGGGTGCGCTGGCGGGCGTCTTCGAACATGGATCGGATCAGGCCCAGCGTGGCGGGCATCAGGGTCGCACCGGCGACACCCTGCAGAACGCGTGCGGCAATGAGCATCTCGGGGTTGACCGCCCAGGCCGCGATGGCCGAGGCGAGGGCGAATCCGGCCGCGCCGATGAGCAGCAGGCGGCGGCGGCCGATGCGGTCGCCGAGGGTGCCCATGGTGACCAGCAGGCCGGCGAGCACGAACGAGTAGACGTCGATGATCCACAGCAGCTGCGGCGTGGTGGGCGCGAGGTGCGCGCTGATGGACGGGACCGCGAGGTCGAGCACTGTGGCGTCGACGGAGATCAGCAGCAGTGCGAGCGCGAGGACACCGAGCCCGGCCCAATCCCTGGGCCGGGCCTTCGGCGGCACCGTGGTGTGGTGCCGGTCGATGGTCACGGGAGTTCCGGAACGTGCGGTCACGTGGGTGCTCATGAGCTTTCTCTCTCGGTAGTGAACCGTCCAGACGGTACAGTAGCATTCTGAACCGTCCAGACGGTACAGTCAACCGGCGTGACCACACGCGATCCCGCCGGCACCCGCGACCGGATCCTCGACGCGCTCGAAACCCTGCTGCTCGACAAGGGCCTGTCCCAGGTGACCCTGGACAACGTGGCCGCCACCGCGGGTGTCTCCAAGGGCGGGCTGCTCTATCACTTCAAGAGCAAGGACGCACTGCTCGCCGGACTGCTCCGCCGCGTCACCGACCGGGCCGACCAGCAGGTGCGAGCCGCGGTGGCGCAGGGGCGTTCGGTGGCCGAGTGGTATCTGCAGGCTCCGCATCCCGAGGACGACGCCGACGCCGTCGAGCTCGCCCTGTACCGATCGATGCTGGCCGCCATGCGCAGCGTCGACGCGCCGCAGGACGCCGCGCGGGCGGAGACCGACCGGGCCCTCACCGAGGTGATGGGGTCCTGGAAGACGGCCCTGGACAACGAGATCGAGGATCCGGTGCGGGCCGAGATCGTGCGGCTGGTCGGCGACGGCGTCTACCTGCGCGCGCTGCTGGGCCTGTCGCCGATCGAACCCGAGCTCTACCGCCGCGTCGTGGTCCGGCTGCTGGAGACCGGCACACCTCCCGCCTGACCCCCGGGGTGCGAAGTTCGCCGCCCGAACGCGCATCGGGCGACCGAAGACGCTGGTCCGGATAGACTCGGCCGCGTGTTGCCGACCGCCGCCGACTCCGTCGGTTCGCCGACCGGCTCGGTGGGGGAACCGACTTCTACCGAACCGGTGGTTGTGCCGATTCGCCCGATGCAGTTCCGCGAACTGCTGGACATCCCGTTCGCGCTGATCCAGGCGCGGATCAAGACCCTGGCGGGCCTGCTCGGCGTCGCCGTGCTGGTGGCCTCGGTGGTGGCCGTCGCGGGCACGGTGCTGGCGGCTGTCGCCACCGGGAATTCCGACCGCGGCAGCCTCTGGGGCGCGGTGCTGGTCACCCTGCTGTGCGCCTGGTCGGTCCGCTTGTTCGTCCGCGGGGTGACCGTGCCGATCGGGTTGTCGGTCGTGTACCGCAGGCCGGCGACGTGGCGGGGGGCACTGCGGCGGCTGGCCGCGGAAGCCGGTCCGCTGCTCGGCTATCAGGTGATGTACACGCTCATCGGTATCGGCGTGCTGGCCGTCGGCACTCCCCTGCTGTTCACCGTGCCGCCCGCGGTGATCTGGCTGGCCTGGCTGCGCGGGCGGCGATTCACGCTGGTGCCCACCATCTTCGATCAGTCGGCCACCTACAACGTGGCGGCCCGGCGCGCGAAACTGCTTGCGGGCGGGACGGAATGGCAGCTGGTCGGGCTGTGGCTGTACCTGCGCGGGCTGCTGCTCGTGCTGGTGGTGCCGCTGCTGGCGCTGCCGCAGTTCACCGCCGAGTTCTCCGGCACCCGACGCTGGACGGTGACGGTGCTGATCATCACCGTCACACTGCTCATAGTGGCGGTCGCGGAGCTGGTCGAGTCCTCGACGCAGGTCGTCACCTACGTCGATCGGCGCTGCCGCCGCGAGGCGTGGGACATCCGGGTGCCCGACGGGAGCGGCCGATGACCACACCCGACCGCGGGCCCGGGCCGGAGATCACCGGTGCCGCACCGAATCTCATCGGCGCGGCTCCGCCCGAACCCACGCTGGGTCCGGCCGCCACACACCTGGCCGCGGCCGAGGACGCCGCGCGGCGGTTCGATTTCAGTTCCGCGCTGCGCGAGCGGTACCGCGCCGTCACCCGCGGGCTGGAGCAGCGCGGCATCCTCGACGAGGAGCGGGCGCGCACGGCGCGGGAAACCGCGCGGGCCGCCACCGCGATGGTCCCGGACGCCGGTGAACTGCCCTCGGCCGCACACAGTTTCGACGAGGTCGTCTACGGCGGCCGCAACGCCACGGAGGCGGAGTACCGGCAGCTCGAACAGGCCGACCGATACTCGATCGCGCCGCCGCCCAAGGCCGGCCCGGCCGAGATCACCGAGCGGCGCCGGACCCGCAAGGCCAAGGCCCCCAAGGAGACGAAGGACCGCGAGCGCGCGGAACTGCCGCAGCTGCTGAAGGATTGGCGCTTCTGGGCCACGGTCGTGGCCGTGCTGGCGGTCGCGGTACTGGTGTACGTGCTCACCCATGCCGGGTCCGGGCCGTCGACCCCGCCGACCCACGCGCCGTCGCCACCGTCGAATGCGCCGAGCCCGCCGCCCGACCGGCCGGACGTGCCGCCGCCGAACTTCGGCGCCGGCAGCGACTCCATCTTCCAGCGGCTGCCGGGCCGGCTGGCCTTCGGCGGTCTACAGTTCCTCATCGCCTGGGTCGCCGTGCTGTGGTGGCGTGGCCGCCGCCGCGGCGCCATCGTGCGCGAACCGCTGCCGGTGGAGGCCCCGGCCCACGAGCTGCTCGCCGGACAGGCCGGGCTGTACCGGAAATCCCGCGATCACGAGCACGTGGCCGCCAAACTGCGGGCGGCGTCGCTGCGCCGGCTGCGGCCCGCGCTCGGCGTCACCGCCGACACCCCGGCGGAGCTGGTGATCGGGTCCATCGGCGCCCGCACCGGCGCGGACCCGGCCGTCATCCGCGCCGCCCTGTACGACCCGGTCGCCGATCGGGTCGCCCTGGAACTCGTGGCCGCACAACTCGAATGGATCGAAGCGGAGGTCTTGTGACCGAACTCTCCCAGGACGTCGTGGACACCAACCACACGCCCACCGCCCAGGACGCCCAGCAGGCGCTGCTGGCGCTGCGCGCCGAGATCGGCAAGGCGGTGGTCGGCAACGACCACGCCGTCATGTTCCTGGTGCTGGCGCTGCTGTGCCGCGGTCACGTGCTGCTGGAAGGCGTTCCGGGCGTTGCCAAGACGCTGCTGGTGCGCGCCCTGGCCACCGCGCTGGATCTGGAGCACGCCCGCATCCAGTTCACCCCCGACCTGATGCCGGGCGATGTGACCGGCTCGCAGATCTACGATCCGCACTCGGCCGAGTTCACCTTCCGCCGCGGTCCGGTGTTCACCAACCTGCTGCTGGCCGACGAGATCAACCGCACCCCGCCGAAGACACAGTCGGCGCTGCTGGAATCCATGGAGGAACGCCAGGTTTCGGTGGACGGCGTGCCGCAGCCGCTGCCGGATCCGTTCGTGGTGGTCGCCACCCAGAATCCGATCGAGCAGGAGGGCACCTATCCGCTGCCGGAGGCGCAGCTGGACCGGTTCCTGTTCAAGGTGGATGTCCAATTGCCCGGGCGCGATGACGAATTCCGCATCCTGCAGCGGCACGCGGCGGGCTTCGACCCGCGGGATCTGAACGCCGCGGGACTGCGCCCGGTGGCCGGTCCCGCGCACATCGCGGCCGCCCGCGCCGCCGTCGCGCAGGTGGCCATCAGCCCCGAGGTGCTGGCGTACACCGTGGACCTGTGCCGGGCCACCCGCACCTCCCCGGCCGTGGCGCACGGCGCGTCCACCCGCGGCGCGACCGCGCTGATGGCGGCCGCACGGGCCTTCGCCTGGCTGAACGGGCGCGCCTACGTGACGCCCGACGATGTGAAAGCCGTTGCGACGACGGTGCTCCGGCACCGGCTGCACCTGCGGCCCGAACACGAGGTGGAGGGCGTCACCGCCGAGGGCGTGCTGGCCTCGCTGCTGATGTCCGTCCCCGTCCCGGTGTAGGCCGTGGTCGTCACCGGCCGGCTGGCCGCCGCGGCGATGCTCGCGGCCCTGTTCGTCACGCTGGCGCTGCCCTCGTGGCTCGGTGTGCTGCTCGCCACGCTGGCGCTGGTCGCGCTGATCGCGGCCGACCTGCTGTTGCTGGGATCGCCGGGCGCACTGGAGCTTTCGCGGGCCCCCATCACGACGGTCCGCACCGGCCGCAGCATCGACGTGGAGCTGGCGGTGCTCAACGGCGGCGCCCGGCCGGTGCGCGGCATCCTGTGGGACGACTGGCCGCCCAGCGCGCATGCCCGCCATCGCACCCACGCCCTGAACCTGCCCCCCAACACCAGGATTCGGCTACACACCGAGCTGACGCCGGACTATCACGGCGACCGGGTGGCCGGTCCGGTGACGCTGCGCCTGCTGGGCCCGCTCGGCATGGCCGGCCGCCAGGTACGGCGCGAGGTCCCGGCCCGGCTGCGCGCGCTGCCGCCGTTCCGCAGTGAGCGGCTGCTGGCCTCCAAGGTCCGGCGGCTGCAGCATCTGGAGGGCCGCAACACCAGCACGATTCGCGGGCAGGGCACCGAATTCGATTCGTTCCGTGAGTATGTCGCAGGCGACGATGTGCGCGCCATCGACTGGCGCGCAACCGCCCGCGCCAATGACGTGCTGGTCCGCACCTGGCGGCCGGAACGCAACCGGCACGTGGTCATGCTGCTGGACACCGGGCGGGTGAGCGCGGGCCGGGTTGGCGACGGCACCCGCCTGGACGCCACCATCGAGGCGGCCCTGCTGCTGGGCGGGCTGGCCGCCTCGGGCGGCGACTCGGTGGATCTGCTGGCCTACGACCGCCGGCTGCGCACCGAGGTGCGCGGCATCGGCGGAAAGCGCTTGCAGATCAAGCTGATGCACGCGCTCGCCGGGCTCACCCCCGTACTGGTCGACACCGACTACCAGGGCGTGCTGCGCGCGACGCTACAGCGTGCCCGCCGCCGCAGCCTGGTGGTGTGGTTCACCCATCTCGACGCCGCCACCGTGCAGGAGGGTCTGCTACCGGTGTTGCCGGTGCTGACCGAGCGGCATCGGGTGCTGGTGGTCGCGGTGACCGATCCGGAGGTGGCGGCCGCCGCCACCCGCCGCTCGGGCCTGGACGACCTCTATGCCGCGGCCGCCGCCGAGAATGTCATCGCCGAGCACGCGGTGGCCCAGGAGACGCTGCGCCGCATGGGCGTCCGTGTCATCGCCGATGCGCCCGACCGGCTGCCGGAGGCGCTGGCCGACGAATACCTGGAACTCAAGCGGACCGGAGCGCTGTAACCGGCACGGCCGTGGGGTGCTGCCGCACGAAGGGCGGGATGGCTCGCCGCTGCCGCTCGGCCAGCACCGCGCCCAGGATCTGTAGCGGCGGATAGCCGTTCGGCGGCGGCGTGCGCAGGCTCATGCACACCGCGATGACCAGCGTGCGGCCCAACCGATCCTGGACCTCCGGGGTCAGGGTTCGGAACCGCAACAGGTACTGACGCGTCGACAGCGCCAATTCATCGGAGAGACCGAACAAATCGAGCTGCTGCGCCCAGCCCGCCAGCCAGGGTGGCGGCGCGGCCAGCGCGGCGAAGGGCAGCCGGCTGCGGTCGTGCACCACGACGGTGCCCGCCAGCACGTCCCCGACCCGCCGGGCCTGGGGTGAGCACAGCGACACCACGACGGCGATCAGCCCGGTGCCCAGAATCCAGAAGTCGACGATCCCCGCCAGTCCGCGGGTGACCGCGTGCCGGAAGTCGATGGGCCCGCCGTCGGCGCGCACCACACGCAGCCCGACCGCCATCTTGCCCACCGAGCGCCCCCGCGAAAACGTCTCGAACAGCACCGGATACCCGATCAGCGCGCTCACCATGGCCACCAGCACGGCGGCGTCCCGCCAGGCGGGGTCGGCGCCGATCCACACCAGCAGCGCCTCGAACAGCAGCGCCAGCACTGTTCCGATCACCGTCTGCAGCAGCAGGTCGAGCAGGAAGGCCGCCGCCCGCGTGGGGATCCTCGCGATCGGCAGCTCGACGGCCACGGCTTCGCCGGTGGTGAACAGTGCTGTGTCCAATGGCCCTTCGCTTCGCTCCGGGCGGGTTCGCGGCCCTGGAGGTCTCGTTCTTCCCTCCCTGCGCTCCTCCGCTTCGCTTCCCCGCTCCGCTCGGTCCAGAACGAGACGGGCCGCGAACCTCCTCGGCTTGCTCAGCCAGGCGGAAACACGATGGATAGCATTCTGTCAGCCGTAGCGTAGGAGGGGTACCGATGGATCTGGACGCCTACATTTTCGTTCACAGGCCTTCCTGGGAGCGGCTGGATCAGTTGGCCTCCCGCGGCAAACGGCTCACGGGTTCGGAGTCCGACGAGCTGGTGCGGCTCTACCGGCTGGCGTCGCAGCAGCTGGCCCGGCTGCAGTCGCGCGAGGCGGATCCGGACCTCATCGCCGGGCTCTCGGCGGTGCTGACCCGGGCCCGGGGCCGGATACTGAGCGCCCGCTTCGACACGCCGCGGGAGATCGCCTACTTCTTCACGCACCGGTTTCCGGCCGCCGTGTACCGTGCTTGGCCCTGGTGGCTGTCGGTGGCGACGGTGTTCCTGCTCGGGTCGACGGGGCTGGCCGCGTGGGTGGCCAGGTCGGAGGCCGCCCGTCGACATCTCGGCCTGGACACGGATACAGATGCCTTGACGCGGCCCGGTGGCGAATTCGAGACCTACTACTACGAGCACTCGCACGACGCCTTCGCCGCCAAGGTGTGGACCAACAACGCGTGGGTGTCGGCCATGGCGCTCTTCCTCGGGGTGCTCATCCTGCCCGCCGTCTATCTGTTGTTCATGAACGCCTTGAACCTCGGTATCAGTGCCGGGCTGATGGCGGGGGCGGGGCGGCTGGGCCCGTTCTTCGGCTGGATCCTGCCGCACGGAATGCTGGAGCTCACAGCCATTTTCGTAGCCGGCGGGGCGGGTCTGAAGCTGGGCTGGACGCTGATCGATCCGGGCCGGGAGAGCCGCCCGCAGGCGCTGGCGCGGCAGGGCCGGGCGACCGCGGTGATCGCGCTCGGACTGGTGGGCGTGCTGCTGGTGTCGGGTTTCCTGGAGGGCTTCGTCACACCCAGTGGACTGCCCACGGCGGTCCGGGTCGGCATCGGCGCGCTGGCCGAACTCGGTTTCCTGGCTTATATATTCCGGCGCGGCCGCGGCGCGGTGCGGGAGCAGGAGCGCCTGCTGTCGGAACGGGAAGCGGGCGATCGCCCGGAGCACATCGCGGGCTATTCGATCGAGAAGGGTCCGGAACCGGTTGTGGGAGTGGCGACTTCGTAGTCGCGGCACCGTTCGGATTGAGTTCCACTGGCCGCAGCGAGTCCGGCTCAGCTGCGGCCAGCGTTGCCGACGACTCTACACAATCGTTATGGCTACGCAACCTCCGACTTGCCCGGCTGGCGCATGACGCGACCAGGCGAAATACCCTTTCCCAGTAAGGAACCCGACAAGATCGCTAATTCCCGGCATACGCTTTGCGGGCGGTCTGCGGAGGGGTCCGAAACTATCCCCGCGGTCGCGTTTCGGGACCCCTTTCGAACCCTTGCGCGTGATGCGTTCCGAACCCCGTCGGTCGGTTTGCCAAAAACTCGCGAATTTTCCGCTCACCATCGGTTCAAACCCCGTTAAGCTGGCATTTCATCCCAGCTCAGGTCGATTGCCCACCGATCACCCAGGGTCAAACAAACCTCAAGTTTGTTTAGAAAGCCTTTCACTAAATGATCATCAGGCATTGCTGGACAGTAATCGGGCGCATACCCAAGTCGGCATCTTCCGGCAAACGATTTTCGCCCCCGAGAAGGCCCTGAAACGCCCCCTGGCAACGCCTCCGGCAGGCAATCCCGAAGAGGGTGTGCGATCTTCGTCACATCCGTTGTGACCAGCGGCTTTTCGAGTCTCGCTGAGCGGAACCGACACCGTGCGGACTCGCGCTGCGGCCCCGCCCGCGCGGGCCGGCCCGGGCGCCACATTCATACCAATCCGACATCGCACTCCGGGCCCGGACACCGAACCCGGACAGCAGGGCAACGACCCCGGAGACAGTCGAACCCCGGACATAGAAGAACCCCGGACATAGAGAAAGGCCCCCGATCCGATTCGGATCGAGGGCCTTCCTCGTGGTGGGCGAGGGGGGACTTGAACCCCCACGTCCTTACGGACACTGGCACCTGAAGCCAGCGCGTCTGCCATTCCGCCACTCGCCCTGAGCGACGTGAAGAAACGTATCACGGGGTCTGGACCAAAACGAAATCGCCTGGTTATCCGGGGTGCGGACGGGCGATCACGATCCGCGTTCGCCCCGGGAACCTCGGCTCGCCGCCAAGAGTTACAGGTGTGGACGATCGTGGATATCATGCAATCACCGTGTCCTTGCGGCGACACGCCATGTCCGCGTGTTGCTATTCAAGGACGCTTCGCGCACGTCACGGCTGGTCGGACACATGACACGACGCACGCTCCCGCACCGGAGCGGCAGGACCCGAGAAGGGAGGGGGCCATGGGAATTGTTTCCCGATTCGAGCGCCGTCTCCAGGGGGCTGTCGGCGATGTCTTCGCCCGCGCCTTCGGCGGGAGCGTCGTGCCCCAGGAGGTCGAGGCCGCACTGCAGCGCGAGGCCGCCGACCATATCCAGGATCTCGGTGGTGGGCATCTGCTGGCTCCGAACAGCTATGCCATCACCGTCAACGAATCGGATCTACGGCAGCTCGTCCAGGGCGAGGGACAGCCGGATCGCGATCTCGCCACGCAGGATTACGAGCTCACCAAGCGTGCTTTCGCCAAACATCTGCAGGACTACATCCGCGAGCAAGGATGGCAGACCTACGGTGAAGTGCACGTGGAGTTCGAGGCATCCCCTACGCTGCACACCGGACAGTTCAGGACACGCGGCCGGGTGGATCCGGACGTGGGGAGGCGGGCAGGCCCGTCACCGGGACCTGAACGCCCACAACGACCCAACCCGCAACCAGGAGCTGGCCCCATGACGCAGAACTCAGGCTACGACCCAAGCCGTGAGCCCGCGGAGTCCGATCCGCGGAACCGCGGGTACGCGCCCCCGCCTGCGGGCCGTCAAGGTCAGCAGGGTTACGGCGAATACGGCCACGGTGGTCAGCAGGGCTACGAGCAGGGCGGCTACGGCCAGTCCGAGCAGGGCTACGGCGACTACCAGAACGGCTACGACTACAACCAGCAGCAGGGCGGCGGTTACGGCCAGCAGGGCGGCTACGCCGAGCAGGGCTACGGCCAGCAGCAAGGCTACGGCCAGTCCGAGCAGGCCTACGGCCAGCAGCAGGGCTACGCCGACCAGGGCTACGGCCAGCAGCAGCACGGCTACGAACAGGCCTACAGCGAACAGGCCGGCTACGGCCAGCAGCAGGGCTACGCCGACCAGGGTTACGGCCAGCAGCAGGGCTATGGCCAGCAGCAGGGCTACGAGCAGGGCGTCGGCTACGGCCAGCAGGGCTATGCCGACCAGGGTTACGGCCAGCAGCAGGGCTACGGCCAGCAGGGCTACGACCAGTACCAGGAGCAGGCCGGCTACGGCGACGAGCAGGGGTACGGCCAGCAGCAGGGCTACGGCCAGCAGCAGGCCGGCTACGGCGCGGCGCCGGCACGCGGCGGCTCGGGCTATTCGGCCACGCTGCAGCTGGACGACGGCTCCGGCCGCACCTACCAGTTGCGCGAGGGCAGCAACATCATCGGCCGCGGGCAGGACGCGCACTTCCGGTTGCCGGATACGGGAGTTTCCCGGCGGCATATCGAGGTTCGCTGGGACGGCCAGACCGCCATGCTCTCGGACCTCGGTTCGACCAATGGCACGCTGGTCAACGGGTCTCCCGTCCAGGATTGGCAGCTCGCCGACGGGGATGTCATCCGCGCCGGACATTCCGAGATCCTGATCCGGATCGTCTGATCCCGTAAGCTCGCGGTGCAGGTCACGATATGGCTGGGAATTCCTCGGTCGTATCGTGATCGCAACCGGTCGACGGCCCTATGATGCTGCCAATACTCGCGGCGGACTCTGGCCGCGCTGACCAGCAACACACCGGTTGGGGGTCACGGAGCCACACCTCCGTAACTGCCCCGTACTTACGACACGGTCGAACAGGAGGTGGAGCACCGTGCAGGGATTGATCCTGCAATTGACCCGTGCGGGGTTCCTGCTGTTGTTGTGGCTGTTCGTGTGGGCGGTGCTCCGGACCCTGCGCAGCGATATCTACGCGGCTTCCGGCCTCCGGGTCGCGCCTCGGGCCGCAGGCGGTTCCGCGGTGCTCCCATCATTTCGCCGGGGCCAGAAGGGCGCCAAATATCTCGTGGTGACTCAGGGTTCTCTCGCCGGCACCCGCATCTCGCTCGGCACACAGCCGGTCCTGATCGGGCGGGCCGACGACTCCACACTGGTTCTCACCGACGACTACGCCTCCACCCGCCACGCGCGACTGTCTCCGCGCGGTGAGGACTGGTACGTCGAGGATCTCGGTTCCACCAACGGGACCTACCTCGACCGGTCGAAGGTCACCACTCCGGTCCGAGTTCCACTCGGCACCCCTGTCCGTGTCGGCAAGACAGTGATCGAGCTGCGATCGTGACACTTGTTCTCCGCTACGCAGCGCGCAGCGACCGTGGTCTCGTCCGAGCCAACAACGAGGATTCCGTCTACGCAGGTGCGCGACTGCTCGCGCTGGCGGACGGCATGGGCGGCCACGCCGCCGGTGAGGTCGCCTCGCAGCTGATGATCGCCGCCCTGGCGCATCTGGATGACGACGAGCCCGGCGACGACCTGCTCGGCAAGCTGAATCGTGCTGTGCACGAAGGCAATGCGGCCATCGCCGACCAGGTCGAGGAGGAGCCGGAACTCGACGGCATGGGCACCACGCTCACCGCCATCCTGTTCGCCGGCCGCAAACTCGGCCTCGCGCACATCGGCGACTCCCGCGCCTACATGCTCAGAGGCGGTGAGCTGGCCCAGATCACCCGCGACGACACCTTCGTGCAGTCGCTGGTGGACGAGGGCCGGATCACTCCGGAGCAGGCCCACACTCATCCCCAGCGCTCGCTGATCATGCGGGCGCTCACCGGCAACGAGATCGATCCCACCCTGGTGGTCCGGGAGGCGCGTGCCGGGGACCGCTATCTGCTCTGCTCCGACGGCCTCTCGGACGTGGTGAGCGACGAGACCATCGCCAATACGCTGCGCGAGGGCAGCACCGACGAGTCGGCGGACCGGCTCATCGAATTGGCGTTGCGCAGTGGCGGTCCCGACAACGTGACCGTGGTGGTCGCCGACGTCATCGATCTGGACTACGGCCAAAGCCACCCGATCGTGGCGGGCGCGGCCTCCGGCGAGGACGAGGACACTCCCCCGCCGAACACCGCCGCCGGCCGGGCCGCCGCCATGCGCCCGCCGCGCGCCACGCCGCGCCGCGCGGTGCCGCAGCCCGAACCCGAACCGCCCAAGAAGAGCCACAAGCTGCGCTGGCTGGCGCTGTCGCTGGCCCTGCTGGTGGCCGTGGGCGCGGGGCTCACCGTGGGCTACAACATGATCCGCAGCAACTACTACGTCGGCGTGGACGGCGAGAAGGTGGTCGTGCTGCGCGGCCTGCCCGGTTCGGTGCTGGGCTACTCCATCCGCGATGTGGATCAGGTCGGATGCGTCACACGCGGCGGCGAATTGACACTGACCGCGCCCGGCGACAAGTTTCCCTCCGGCTGCGCCCAGCTGACCCGCAACGATCTCCGCCCCAGCGGCCGCGATTCGGTCGACAAGGGCCTGCCGCCCGGTTCCCGCGACGACGCCGTCAAGCAGATCCGGAACCTGGTGCAGGGCGAACTGCTGCCTCCGTGCGAGAAGCAGCAGCCTGTCACCCCGTCGACCACGCCGGTCCCGCCGCCCGCCGACCCCAACCAGCCCGGCACACCCGTCACCACCACCCCGGCCGTTCCGGCCGCGCCCGGCAGCCTCACCGGCGGTGAGCGCACCGGCGAGAACCACCCGCTGGAACCCCGCAAGACCGACCAGCCGACCGCTCCTGTCACCACCACCACGGCACCGCAGACTCCGGGGCAGAACTGCAGGACGGCGGACTGATGTCCGCACCGGCACCGCCGTCCACTGGGGCTTTTCCCAGTCCACCGGGCGGATTCGCTCCTGCGCCGCCGCCCGCCACCCGGCGCAATGTCGAGTTGCTGCTGCTGGGGCTGGCGGCCGTCATCACGACGGTGTCGCTGGTGCTGGTGGAGGCCAGTCAGGAGCAGGCGATCACCTGGGAGATCGCCAAACTCGGTGCCGCGTACATCGCATTGTTCGGCGTCGCGCATCTGGCGGTGCGGCGGTTCGCGGCCTTCGCGGATCCGCTCCTACTGCCGATCGCGGCGCTGCTGAACGGGTTGGGCCTGGTGGTGATCCACCGCATCGATCTGGCGCAGGCCCAGGACGCCGCGTTCGCCTCCCTGCCCATCCCCTCCCCCGACGCCAACCAGCAGGTGCTGTGGACGGGGCTGGGGATGGTGGTGTTCCTGGGGTTGCTGATCGCGCTGCGTGACTACCGCAGCCTGGCCCGCTACGCCTACATCCTCGGACTGATCGGGGTCATCGCCCTGGCGCTGCCCGCGGTGCTGCCGGACCGATACTCGCAGGTGAACGGCGCGAAGATCTGGATTCGCCTGCCGGGCTTCAGTGTTCAGCCCGGTGAGTTCGCCAAGATCGCGCTCATCGTGTTCTTCGCCGGCGTGCTGGTGTCCAAGCGCGACCTGTTCACCGGCGCGGGCAAGCACGTGTTCGGCATGGAGCTGCCGCGCATGCGCGACATGGGCCCGATCCTGCTGGTGTGGGTGCTGTCGGTGGGCGTGCTGGTGGTGGAGAAGGATCTGGGCACCTCGCTGCTCATCTTCGCCACCGTGCTGTGCATGCTCTACATCGCGACCGAGCGCGTCGGCTGGGTGGCGGTCGGGCTGGTGCTGCTGACCATCGGGGTCGTGTTCGCCTACAGCGCCTTCGGGCATGTGCGGGTGCGGTTCTCGACCTGGCTGCATCCCTTCGCCGACTACTCCAACACCGGCTACCAGATCTCGCAGTCGCTGTTCGGGCTGGCCACCGGCGGACTGGCCGGTACCGGGCTGGGCAGCGGGCGGCCCTCGCAGGTGCCGTTCGCCAAGACCGACTTCATCATCTCCGCCATCGGGGAGGAGCTCGGCCTGATCGGGCTGACCGCCATCCTGATGCTGTTCTGCGTGTTCACCATTCGCGGGATCCGCACCGCGCTGGCCATTCGCGACAGCTTCGGCAAGCTGCTGGCCGCGGGCCTGTCCTTCACGATCGCCATCCAGGTGTTCGTGGTGGTCGGCGGCGTCACCAAGCTGATTCCGCTGACCGGTCTCACCACGCCGTACATGTCCTACGGCGGTTCGTCCCTGCTGGCCAACTACGTGCTGCTGGGCCTGCTGATCAAGGTGTCCGACGCCGCCCGCCGGCCGGCCCCCGCGCGCAAGCGGGCGGAGCCGATCGCGGACGCGCCGACTCAACTGCTGCGCAAGGTCGAGGGGGGTGCCGCGTGAACACGCCTCTGCGCCGGGTGGCGCTGGCGGTCATGGTGATGATTGTCGCGCTGCTCGCCAATGCCACCTATGTGCAGGTGTTCAAGGCCGACAGCCTGCGCAACGATCCGCGCAATGTGCGAGTGCTGCTGGACGAGTACGCCCGCCAGCGCGGCCAGATCTCCGCGTCGGGCACGGTGCTGGCCTCGTCGGTCGCCACCGACGACCGCTACAAGTACCTGCGCACCTACCCGACCGATCCGCTGGCCTACGCGCCCGCCACCGGCTACTACTCGATGCAGTACGGCAGCAACGGGCTCGAGCACGCCGAGGACTCGGTGCTCAACGGCTCCGACAACAGCCTGTTCGGGCGCCGGCTCATCGACATGATCTCCGGCCGGGATCCGCGCGGCGGCAATGTGGTGACCACGCTCAACCCGGTCATGCAGAAGGTCGCCTACGACCAGCTCACCGCCAAGAACCTGACCGGTTCGGTGGTGGCCATCGAGCCCAGCACCGGCCGCATCCTGACCATGGTGTCCACGCCGTCCTACGACCCGAACCTGCTGGCCGGGCACGACGGCGCCGCCACCCAGAAGACCTGGGAGCAGCTGCAGCAGGATCCGCGCCAGCCGATGCTGAATCGCGCTGTCTCGCAGACCTATCCGCCGGGCTCCACCTTCAAGGTGATCGTGACCGCGGCCGCGCTGTCCAACGGCATCGCCAAGCCCGATGACCAGTTCACCGCGGCGCCGCGGATCACGCTGCCCGACACCACCACTACGCTGGAGAACTACAACGGCAGCCACTGCGGTCCCGGCGACGCCCAAACCGCTTCTCTCACCGACGCTTTCAAGTACTCCTGTAACACCGCCTTCGCCGAGCTCGGTATGAAGGTCGGAGCCGCGAAACTCAAGGACGAGGCCAGCGCGTTCGGAATCGGAACCCAGCACCCCAATATTCCGATTCCGTGGGCGGACAGCACCGTCGGAACGATTCCCGACAATGCGGCCATGGCCCAGTCCAGCATCGGCCAGCGCGATGTCGCGATGACCCCGCTGGACAACGCGGTCGTCGCGGCCACCATCGCCAATGGCGGCGTGCGGATGAAGCCGTACCTGATGGACCAACTGCAGGCGCCCGATCTGAGCACGCTGGAGACCACCAAGCCGACCTCGGTGGGCCAGGCGGTGACACCGCAGGTGGCCACCCAGATCACCAATCTGATGCTGGAGTCGGAGAAGAACACGCAGGGAGGGACGCAGCCGCGCTCGTATCAGATCGCGTCGAAGACCGGTACGGCCGAGCACGGCAACGATCCGCGCAACACGCCGCCGCACGCCTGGTACATCGCCTTCGCACCGGCGCAGAACCCGAAGATCGCGATCGCGGTGATCGTCGAGAACGGCGGCGACCGGGCGCTGGCGGCCACCGGCGGCTCCGTGGCCGCCCCGATCGCGCGAGCGGTGCTGGATGCCGGGCTGGGGGGCTGAACGACATGAAGGTGCAAGGTAGACAGGGTCACGAATGCTGAACAACGGTGCGATGATCGCGGACCGGTACCGGCTGCAGCGGCTGATCGCCACCGGCGGCATGGGTCAGGTCTGGGAGGCGCTGGACACCCGGCTGGACCGCCGGGTCGCCGTGAAGGTGCTCAAGGCGGAGTTCTCCGCCGATCCGACCTTCCGGCAGCGCTTCCGTACCGAGGCGCGGACCACCGCGCAGCTGAACCACCCCGGCATCGCGAGCATCTACGACTACGGCGAGACACAGGACGGGTCGGGCGGCGAAATCGCCTACCTGGTCATGGAATACGTGCAGGGTGAACCGCTCAACGCGGTGCTGTCGCGGTTGAACCGGCTCTCGGTGGCGCAGAGTCTGGACATGCTCGAGCAGACCGGGCGCGCGCTCCAGGTCGCGCACCTGGCGGGCGTGGTGCACCGGGATGTGAAGCCGGGCAATATCCTCGTGACCCCGACCGGTCAGGTGAAGATCACCGACTTCGGCATCGCCAAGGCGGTGGACGCCTCCCCGGTCACCAAGACCGGCATGGTGATGGGCACCGCCCAGTACATCGCGCCGGAGCAGGCCACCGGCGAGGACGCCACCGCCGCCTCCGACGTGTACTCCCTGGGCGTGGTCGGCTACGAGGCGCTCTCGGGCGCCCGGCCGTTCATCGGTGACGGCGCGCTGACCGTCGCCATGAAGCACGTGCGGGAGGCCCCGCCGCCGCTGCCCGCCGATCTGCCGCCGAATGTGCGGGAGCTCATCGAGATCACCATGGCCAAGGATCCGGGCCAGCGCTACACCAATGGCGGCGAGTTCGCCGACGCGGTGGCCGCGGTGCGCTCGGGTCGCCGGCCCACGCCGCCCGGCGGCATTCCGGCCGTGCCGCCGATGACCGGCGCCACCCGGGTGCTGCCGCCCGGACCGACCATGATCATTCCGGGTGCCCGGGCCGACCAGGCCACCACCCGCTACGCGCCGCCACCGCAGCCCATGCGCGGCGTCGCCGAGCCGCCGGCCTCCGCGACCACCGTGATGCCCGGACCGCGCACCCCGATGACCATCACCGGCGCCGGAGACCCCGGGACCGGGCGATTCACCGCCGGCCAGAAGGCCATCGCCGGGCTCGGCGTGGGCGTGCTCATTCTGGGCGCGGCCGCCGCCATCGTGCTGATGAGCAGCTCCTCGCACGACTCCACGCCGCCCGCCCGCACCAGCGCGGTGGTGGCGCCCCCGGTGATCGTGCCTAGCACCACCACGCCACCGCCGACCACGACCACGCGGGAACGGCCAGTGCCGCCGCCCCCGGTGACCACCTACGAGCCGCCCCCGACCACCACACCCGAGCCGACGACCACGCCACCGCCCACCACGACCGCGCCGCCCACCACGACCGCGCCGAAGACCACCACCTCGGCACGGCCGACCACGACCGGTCGCTGGCCCTGGCCGAACAACGACATACCATCATTGCCGGCGAATCCAGGCGGAGTGAGTCCCGGCGGGGTGAGCCCGGGCGCGGTGAGTCCCGGCAGTAATCGGGGTCCTGTCTACGAGCCCGACCCCTATTCATCCACAGTCCCGCAGCAAGGATTGCCATGACGACCCCGAAGAACCTCTCCTCCCGCTACGAGCTGGGCGAGATCATCGGGTTCGGTGGCATGTCCGAGGTCCACAAGGCCCGGGATCTGCGGCTCGGCCGGGATGTGGCGATCAAGGTGCTGCGCGCCGACCTCGCCCGCGACCCCACGTTCTACCTGCGATTCAAGCGTGAGGCACAGAATGCGGCGGCGCTCAACCATCCGGCCATCGTGGCGGTGTACGACACCGGCGAGGCCGAGGTGGACGGCGGCCCGCTGCCCTACATCGTCATGGAGTACGTCGACGGCGACACCCTGCGCGACCTGGTGCGCGGCAAGGGCCCGCTGCCACCCCGGCGCGCCATGGAGGTCATCGCGGATGTGTGTGCGGCGCTGGACTTCTCGCACCGCAACGGCATCGTGCACCGGGACATGAAGCCCGCCAACATCATGATCAACCGCGCGGGCGCGGTGAAGGTGATGGACTTCGGCATCGCCCGGGCCCTCGCCGACAGCTCGAACCCCATGACCCAGACGGCCGCCGTCATCGGCACCGCCCAGTACCTCTCGCCCGAGCAGGCCCGCGGCGAACAGGTGGACGCGCGCTCGGACGTGTACTCGGTGGGCTGCGTGCTCTACGAGATCCTCACCGGTGAACCGCCTTTCACCGGCGACTCGCCGGTCGCGGTGGCCTACCAGCACGTCCGGGAGGATCCGCGGCTGCCGTCGCAGGTGCATCCGGGAGTGCCGCGCGAACTCGACTCGGTCGTGCTCAAGGCCATGAGCAAGAACCCGGCCAACCGGTACCAGACCGCCGCCGAGATGCGCGCCGACCTGATCCGGGTGCTGGGCGGGCAGAAGCCCACCGCGCCCATGGTCATGACCGACGAGGACCGCAGCTTCGACGACGAACTGCCGCCGCCGCGCAGCTACCGCACCGTCGAACGCCGCGACGACACCACCGAGCAGGAGATCGTCGAGGCGAGCCCGCGCCGGCGCACGGCGCTGATCGCCGTGCTCGCGGTGGCGGCGATCGCCGCGGTAGGCGGTCTGCTGTGGATGTTGATCGGACCGGGCTCGCATCCGGATCAGGTCGCGGTGCCGGATGTGGCCAATCAGAACTACCAATTGGCGCAACGGGATCTGGAGCGAGCCGGTTTCACGGTCGCCATCCAGCAGAAGAACGATCCCAAGGTGGCGCAGGGCAATGTGATCGCCAGCCAGCCGCTGGGCGGTTCGCGGGTCGACAAGGGCAGCACCGTCACCCTGCAGGTGTCGGCCGGTCCGCAGCAGGTGCCGGTACCGAAACTGGCCGGGCTCACCCAGCAGCAGGCCGAACAGCAGCTGAATTCCCAGGGGCTGCGGCTGAATCCGGATGTGAAGCGGGAAGCGTCCAGCACCGAGGACAAGGACAAGATCGTCGGGCAGACCCCCGACGCGGGGCAGAAGATCGACTCCGACGGGCAGGTCACCATCACCCTGGGTTCCGGCCCGGACAAGGTGCGGGTGCCCGACGTGGTCGGCCAGTCCATCGACGTCGCGCAGTCGACGCTGTCGGACACCGCCGGTTTCAAGGTGACCGTGCAGGAGGTGCCGAACAACCAGCCCAAGGGCACGGTCATCGCCACCAATCCGCCCGCGGGCACCCAGGCCGACAAGGGTTCCAGCATTACCGTGCAGGTCTCCAGCGGTGACCAGCTGACCATGCCCGACCTGCGCGGCATGACCCCGGCCCAGGCCGTGGACATGCTGCGGCAGAAGGGCTGGAACGGGCAGGTCAGCCAGAACAACATGAGCACCCTGAACGCGGGTGAGGTCGGGCGCATCCTGGCTCAGCAGCCGACCGCGGGCTCGCCGCTGAGCAAGAGCCAGACGGTGACCATCACGACCGGCGTGCTCTCGCTCGGCCCGCCGTGATGCCGATTCCACTGTGAGAACAGGGGGTTCGCGGACTGTCCGCGAACCCCTTTGTTTCATGTGAAACCTTCGATGCGCGAAACCTACAGCCGCAGATGACGGTTCATCGACATGGCCTCCTCGGCCAGATCCGGCAGCTCGATCACCTCGATGCCGTGCTCACGCAGCTTCTCCACCCCGACACAGTTGTCCACGAAGGTGCCGGGCTCCCGCCAGGCGATGACCACGCGCCGAATTCCGGCCCGGAGAATCCGATCCGTGCAGGGCAGCCGATCCTGACTCGCCCGCTGCGAGCACGGTTCCAGCGTGCTGTAGAGCGTGGACGACCGCAGCCGCGGGTCGTCCGGCTCCAACTTGTTCAGCGCCGATTCCTCGGCGTGCACCTTGTCGTCGGTCTCCCGCGACCACCCGTGTTCGATCTCCACCCCGTCCGCGCCCACGATCACCGCACCCACCGCGAAGGCGGTGTCGCTGTGCGGGCACAACCGCGCCAGGCCGATGGCGTGCCGCATCCACCCGCGATCCAGCCGTGCCTCATCCGACATCGGAATCCTCCTTCGGCAAATAGCGCAGCAGCGCGATATCGCCGATCCGGCCCACATCGGCCAGCTGCATGCGGTGATTGGAGCCGCCCGGGAAGGCGGCGGGCCCGAGAAAGCGCGGGGCGGCCGGATCTCCGACCACGACCGGCGCCACAGCCATCCAGATCTCGTCGGCCAGACCGGCGGACAGGAAGCCGGTGTGGATGGCACCGCCGCCCTCGACCATGAGCCGCTCCAGGCCGCGTTTACCCAGGTCATCGAGCAGGGCATCGAATTCGATCAACGAGCCGAGGGATATGACTTCGGCCAGCCCGGCCAAACGGTCACCGATGCGGGCGGCTCCGGAATCGGTGGTGTAGACCAGTCTTTCGCCGCCGCAGCGCCAGAACCGCAGTTCCGGGTCGAGATCGCCACCGGCGGTGACGATCACGCGCACCGGATACTCCGGCTTGCCCGCGGCGACCCGATGCAGGCGCCGATCCGCACTGTTGACCAGCAGCCGGGGATTGTCGCGACGCAGGGTTTCCGCGCCGATCAGGATGGCGTCGGAGTCGGCGCGCAGCGCGTCCACCCGATCGAAATCGGCTGAGTTGGACAGCAACAGCCGGTCGGGACCTGTGTCGTCGATATAGCCGTCGATGCTGACGGCCACCGACAGCATGACGTGCGGCCTCATGACGCTGTATCCATGTGGCATGAGCGGAGGCCCTGCGTGGTCACGCAAGCTGCCGCCTCCGGGCCCTGACCGCTCATGCCGGCGTCATCCATGTGGCATGAGCGGAGGCCCTGCGTGGTTACGCAAGCTGCCGCCTCCGGGCCCTGACCGCTCATGCCAGTGCCGCGACCTCCGCCTCCAGGGTCTGTACCAGTCCCTCGGCCGGACGCTCGCCGCACACGCCCAGCCAGTTGGCGAGCATGCGGTGCCCGCCCTGGGTGAGCACGGATTCGGGATGGAACTGCACACCGTGGATAGGCAGATCGCGATGCCGCAAGGCCATGACGATGCCGGATTCGGTGCGGCCCAGCACCTCCAGCTCCGGCGGCATGGTCTCCTCGAGGACGGTCAGCGAGTGGTAGCGGGTGGCGATGAACGGATCCGGCAGACCGGCCAGCACGCCCGCGCCGATGTGGAAGACCTTGCTGGTCTTGCCGTGCAATAGTTCGGGGGCGCGGGTCACGGTGGCGCCGAACGCTTCTCCGATGGCCTGATGACCCAGGCAGACGCCGAGCAGCGGAGTGGCGTGCCGGGCGGCGGCGTGCACCAGGGCGATGCTGGCGCCGGCGCGATCGGGGGTGCCGGGCCCGGGGCTGATCAGCACCCCGTCGTAGTCCTCCACAACCTTGTCCACATCCGCGAGTCGATCATCGTCGTTGCGCCAGACCTCAGCATCCACACCCAGCTGTCCGAGATACTGAACCAGGTTGAACACGAAGCTGTCGTAGTTGTCGACGACCAGTACACGCATGATTCGAGAGTAGTTGGCGCGGCGCGTGCCGTCGCACGCAATACCGCGAACCGTGTCGCCACAGTCGCCCCGGCCCTCCCCAACGACGCTTTCCCCAGGGTTGCCGGGATAATGTCTATGCAGACAGAACGCCGAAAACGAGGACGTCATGCCGAAGTCTAAGGTCCGGAAGAAGACCGACTACACGATCAACCCGGCCAGCCGCACGCCTGTACGCGTGAAATCGGCGGGCCCGTCGCCGGTCTGGTACGTCGCCATCATGCTGGGCTTCATGCTGGCCGGCCTGGCCTGGCTGCTCGTCTACTACCTGGCGAACGAGCACATCGGCTGGATGAGCGACCTGGGCGCGTGGAACTTCCTGATCGGGTTCGGCCTGATGGTCGTCGGCCTGATCATGACCATGCGCTGGCGCTGAGCCCAGCACATGTGTGGCTTACACCATTGTTATTCATACACATCTGTGGATGAGCCTGTGGACAACTCGAGGAGGGAGTGGGGACAGTGACATCCACCGATCCCTCCTCCCGTCTCGCCTGGTCCACACCCCCGGCGGCGCTCGCGGCCTGCGGCGTCGGCGGCATCGCGCTGGCCGTGGCCGCCTTCGTCACGAACGACGCTCCCGGCCGCCTGCTCATCGGAGTGGCCGCGCTGGGACTGCTCTTCCTCACCGGCATGGGGTTGCGGCAGCGGCCGCGGCTGGCGATCGAGCCCGGTGACCCTGTGCATATCGTGGTGCGCGGCCTGACCGGGCCGCAGCGCTACACGCCCCGGCAGATCCTGCTCGTCCGCGTGGTTTACTACCGGCGACTCGGCCGGCGGATGCCCATGCTGGAGATGGATGTGGATCACCAGGGCGAGGAGAAGCTGCTGATCCTGGGCCGCTGGGATCTGGGCGCGCACCCCGAGGATGTTCTCGAGGTGCTGCGTATTCACCTGGCGCGCTAGAGACTCGGCGCGGCCACCACCGTCGCCAGCACCGCGATCACCGCCACCACCGCCACCACCGCCCAGCCGATGTTCAGTGCGGTGCGGGTCTCCCGTATCCCCAGCCAGCGCGGCACGTAGAGGATGCCGGTGGTGGCGACCGTGCCCGCCAGCAGTCCGCCCAGGTGCGCCCAGATGGAGATGCCGGGCACCGAGAAGGTGATGATCAGGTTGATCACCAGCAGTACCGCGATCTGGGTGAGGTTCTGCCGGGTACGCAGCATGATCACAGCGACCGCGCCGAAGATGCCGAAGATCGCGCCCGACGCGCCCGCCGAGGCGGTGAGCGGATCCGACAGCGCGGTCACCGCCGCCGAACCACCGAGCAGCGAGGCCAGGTAGACGGCCACGAAACGCCCACGGCCCAGCGCCACTTCGCAGTAGGGGCCGAGCACGTAGAGCGCGAACATATTGGCCAGCAGGTGAATCGGCCCGTAGTGCAGGAAGCCCGAACCCAGTACCCGCACCCAGCCGCCGTCGCCGACGAAGGCGGGCACCAGCACCCAGTCGTAGAACAGCCGCGACCGCTGGTTGTCCATCACGCTGTGGGCCTGGAGCGCGGTGACCGCGTAGACGATCACATTGATCGCGATCAGCGAGTAGGTGACGTACGGGTTGGGTATCCGCGACACCGTTGTCCCGGCGGCATTGCGGACCGGCCGGACGTCGTTGCGGCCCTGCTGGACACAGTCCACGCAGTGCTGGCCCACCGCGGCCGGGGTGAGGCATTCGGGACAGGCCGAGCGCCCGCACCGGGTGCAGGCCAGACCGGTGGCCCGGTCCGGATGGCGGTAGCAGGTCGGTGCGGGCGGCTGCGGTTGCATGTGAATTCTCTTCGGCTCTGGCCTGATTCGGCCGGTGTCAGGAGATGGTGATGCTGTTGATCACGACGTCGCCGTCCTTGGGCCGGTCGTTGCGATCGGTCGGCAGGTCGGCGATGGCGTCGACCACCTTGCGGGATTCGGGGTCGAGGACCTCGCCGAAGATGGTGTGCTTGCGGTTCAGGTGCGGCTGCGGGCCCAAGGTGATGAAGAACTGGGAGCCGTTGGTGCCCGGCCCGGCATTGGCCATGGCCAGCAGATAGCCGCGGGTGAACCGCAGTTCCGGGTGGAATTCGTCCTTGAATTCGTAGCCCGGCCCGCCGCGGCCGGTACCGGTGGGATCGCCGCCCTGAATCATGAAGCCATCGATCACGCGGTGGAAGATCGCGCCGTCGTAGAACGGTCCCGAGTCGGTGCCGGACGCGTTCTTCGTGGTGTACGGCGCGGAACCGTCGGCCAGGCCGAGAAAGTTGCGGACCGTCGCGGGGGCGTGGTTACCGAAGAGCGAGATCTTGATGTCACCGTGGCTGGTGTGCAGCGTCGCCACGGCGGTCTGATTCGGTGAGGTCACGCCCGCCAGCCTAGGCGCAGTACCGGAACGGACCAGGAATCGGGACACTCCCCCGCCTCCCCGGGATTCGAGCGGGCGGCTGAGAGCCGTCGGCGTAGCGCACCCGTGCCGGCGGTTGGGCGCCGAAACAATTCCGGGGATACCCGGCGAGTTACCCCGAACCTTGCAAAATCAGTCGTCACGGTCAAATCTGCCCGTTTTCGGGCACAAAAGTGGCAAAAACAGCGTCGGCATGGCAAGTTCTGTCGGGTGAATGACGGGGTTCCGGTCGATCTGGTGCGCCATGTAGCGGCCTCCACCGGCCTGCCGCCCGCCGTCGCGGCCCGCGTGGTCGCCGACATCGTCGGATACTTCGACGAGACCGCCGAACAGTTCGTGCGCCGCAGACATGCCGAACTGCAGGGGCGTCAGGTCCGCAATGCCGAGATCTGGCAACGCCTGGCGGCGGAGCTCGCGCAGCGCCCGGTGGCCGCCCCCGACTTCACCGAACGACAACTGCGTCGCATCGTCTACGGGTGAGGAGTCCGTCGCGCAATGTGTGGAATCGTCGGTTACATCGGGCACCGTGAGGCCGTCCCGGTCCTGCTGGAGGGCCTGCACCGGCTCGAGTACCGGGGCTACGACTCCGCGGGACTGGCCGTGCCGCACCGCGGCCGGCTGCGGGTCACCAAGACCCAGGGCCGGGTCCAGGACCTGCGCGACCGGGCCGACGCCGAGGGCGCCCGGCTGCGCGGCAATGTGGGCATCGCGCACACCCGCTGGGCCACCCACGGCGAGCCCTCGGACGCGAACGCGCACCCGCACACCGACGACTCCGGCCGGATCGCGGTCGTGCACAACGGCATTGTGGAGAACGCCGAGGAACTGCGTGCCGCGCTGACCGCTGACGGGGTGGAATTCGTCTCCGACACCGACACCGAGGCCATCGCGCACCTGGTGGCCGCCGCCCTGGACGGGGCCGAGACGCTCGAGGACGCGGTCCGCACCGCACTGCACCGGGTCGAGGGCACCTATGGCCTGCTGGTGCTCGACGCCCGCCGCCCCGACGAACTGGTGGTGGCCCGCAACGGCTCCCCCATCGTGCTCGGCGTCGGCGACGGCGAGATGTTCGTGGCCTCCGACGTGGCCGCCCTGGTGCACCACACCCAGCGCGTGGTATTCCTCGACGACGGCGAGCTGGCCACCGTGCGCGCGGACGAATTCCGCACCAGCACACTGGGTCTCGAGGCGCGTCGCACCGACAAGATCCCCACCACCATCGATATGGCGGCCGAGGACTACGCGCTGGGCGGGTACCCCGACTTCATGCGCAAGGAAATGGCCGAACAGCCCCACGCCGTGCGCCGGGCGCTCCGCGGCCGCCTGGACGAACGATTCGCCACCGCGCACCTGGGTGGCCTCAATATGGACGCGCGCGAGCTGCGCGGCATCAGCAAGGTGGTGTTCCTGGGCTGCGGCTCGGCCTACTACGCGGGCCAGCTGGGCGCACAGCTGGTCGAGGAGCTGGCCCGGATTCCGGCCACCGCCGAGCCCGCCTCGGAGTTCCGCTACCGCAATCCGGTGGTGGACCCGGACGCCCTGTACGTGGCCATCAGCCAGTCCGGCGAGACCCTGGATACCCTTGCGGCCGTTCAGGAATTGCAGCGCAAGGGCGGCCGGGTCATCGGTGCGGTGAACGTGGTCGGCAGCGCCATCGCCCGGGAGTGCGGTGCGGGCGTGTTCCTGCACGCGGGCCCGGAGGTGTCGGTGGCCTCCACCAAGGCGCTCACCAATATGACGGTGTCGTTCGCCATGCTGGCGTTGCTGCTGGGCCGGGTGCGGGATCTGTCCGCGGCCGGCGGTGAGCGCATCGTCAGCGGACTGCGCGCGCTGCCCGAAGCGATCGACGCGGTGCTGGCCGCCGACGAGGAGATCGCCGATATCGCGTCCCGATTCGCCAAGGCGCGCAGCATGTTCTTCATCGGCCGGGTGCGCGCCTGGCCGGTGGCGCGCGAGGGCGCGCAGAAGCTCAAGGAGATCTCCTACATTCACGCCGAGGCGTACCAGGGCTCCGAGCTCAAGCACGGCCCGCTGGCGCTGATCGACCCGGAGATGCCGAGCATCGTGCTGGTCCCCGGCGACGAGCTGCTGGCCAAGAACATCACCACCATCGAGCAGATCAAGGCGCGCGGCGGGCCGGTCATCGCGGTCACCAACACCGATCTGCCGGATGGCTTGGCGGACTCGGTCATTCGGGTCCCGGCGGTGTGCCCGGAACTGGACCCGATCATCCTGACCATCCCGCTGCAGCTGCTGGCCTATCACATGGCCATGGCGCTGGGCCGGGACGTGGACAAGCCCCGCAATCTGGCCAAGAGCGTTACCGTCGAGTAACCGCGTTCGCTCCCCCGTTCGTGCACGAATTCCATTGCTGTGCCAGCATGGTCGGATGGAGCTGGGGAGCGTTCGTAACAAGGTCATTGTGGCCGCCCTCGTCGCGATTGCGGGCGGCGTCATCGCGTTCTTCGTGAGCAAGCGCCCGCAGCCGCAGGCGCCGGCCGCGGAGCCGCCGCGCCTGGGCTATTCGCGCAACGGCTCCGCGCCGACTCCGGACCTGTCGCCGACCCACTGACGGGTCGGCGACATCGGCCGACGGGTCAGCGGCTCACCGACCGTTTGTACTGATTCAGCGCCAGTGGCACGAAGACCGCGAGAATCACCACGATCCACATCAGGGTGGTCGCGACCGGGTGCCGCATGGGCCAGACGTCCGCGCTCGGCCCCATCGGGCTGGTATTGCCGAACAGGTCGCGGGTCGCCTGCGTCACCGCCGACACCGGATTCCAGTCCGCCACAATTCGGAGCACCGTGGGCAGGTTGGCGGTGGGCACGAAAGTGTTGGCGATGAAGGTGAGCGGGAAGATCACCATGAAGTTGGCATTGTTGTAGACCTCCGGCGCCCGCACGATCAGGCCGATCAGGGCCAGGATCCACGACACCGCGTAGGCGAACAACAGCAGCAGGACATACGCGAGCACGGCGTCGAGGAACGAACCGCGGATCCGCCACCCCACCACCAGACCGGTCAGCGACATGACGACCAGGCTCACCACATTCATCACCATGTCCGCCACCGTGCGGCCGATCAGCACCGCGGACGGCGCCATGGGCAGCGAGCGGAAGCGGTCGATGATGCCCTTCTGCATGTCCTCGGCCAGGCTCAGACCGGTATAGGTGGATCCGAACACCACGGTCTGGGCGAAGATGCCGGCGATCAGGAATTCCCGGTAGGACGTGCCCTGCACGGTGATCGCCGAGCCGAAGACGTAGGCGAACAACAGCACGAACATGATCGGCGACAGGGTCGAGAAGACCAGCACGTCGGGTACGCGTCGAATCTTGATGACATTGCGCTTGGTGATGGTCAGGCTGTCGCTGACGACCATGGCGAGTCGCTGTGGGAGCGAAGGCTTCTCGGCGACGGCGAGAAGGGCGCTCATCGGGCACCACCCGCCACGTTCTCTGCGGCGGAACGGTTTCCGTTGACCAGCTCCTCCGCCTCGTGCCCGGTCAGCGACAGGAACACGTCATCGAGCGAGGGGCGGCGCAGACCCACATCATGAATGCGCACTTCATGTTTCGTGAGTTGCCCGATGGCGTCCACCAGGGCCTGCGAACCGTCCTCGACCGGCACGATGATGCGCCGCAGGCCGGGTTCGAGGCGAATCTCCCCGTGCGCCAGGCCTTCCAGCGCCTGCTGAGCGATGGCCAGATTGTCGGCATGGTCGACGACCAGCTCGATGCGGTCGCCGCCGACCATGGCCTTGAGCTCGTCGGAGGTGCCCTCGGCGATGACCCGGCCGTGGTCGATGACCGCGATGGAATCGGCGAGCCGGTCGGCCTCCTCGAGGTACTGGGTGGTCAGCAGCAGCGTGGTGCCGCCCGCCACCAGCTCCTCGATGACATCCCAGAGATCCAGGCGCGCACGGGGATCCAGGCCCGTGGTGGGTTCGTCCAGGAACAGCACCGGCGGATTCGCCACCAGCGCGCCGGCCAGGTCGAGCCGACGCCGCATGCCGCCGGAGTAGCCCTTCACCGGCCGATCGGCCGCGTCGGCGAGCCGGAAGCGATCCAGCAGCTCACGGGCGCGCGCCTTACTGCGCCGCACGCCCATGTGGTACAGCCGCCCGACCATCTCCAGATTCTCGAAGCCGGTGAGGTATTCGTCGACGGCCGCGTACTGGCCGGAGGTGCCGATGCGGGAACGCAGCAGTTGCGGATCCTTCAGCACGTCCACGCCGGCGACGGTGGCGCGCCCCGCGTCCGGGATCAGCAGGGTGGTGAGCACTCGCACGGCGGTGGTCTTGCCCGCGCCGTTGGGGCCGAGCAAGGCGGTCACGGTGCCTTCGGGGACGGACAGGTCCAAGCCGTCGAGGGCGACCAGCGGGCCGTACCTCTTGACCAGACCCTCGGCGACTATCGCGTCGGGCATGATTCTCCTGGTGTTTCGTGGTTGGTCTGCCGCAACGGCCCTGAACTGCCATTACACCGAAGAGGCCGCATCCCGTTGGGGGTCCGGCGGTGCTCGGGGTTGCCGGTACGGGATGCGGCCGATTCGATGATCCGCCCGCACACCGGCCACGATCGCGAGTAGTGCACTACTCGAATCGATTTCGGCGAAGGGCGCATTTCGGTCACAGTGGCATGGTCTCACCCGGGTACGACATTCTCTTCCGCAAAAAAATCTTGGAACGCGGGCGCCCGATAGCCACACAATCCGAATTCGTCGCGTAGGATCGTTCCCGTCGGCCCCTCCCCCCCGGGCCGACCTTACGCGGGCCTCGGCTAACTCCCCCCCTTCGCCGAGGCCCGCCCCTATTCCCGGACCAGGTTCGCCCGGCGGCGGAATCATCGTCCGGCAGCGGAATCGCTCAGACCAACGGCCGAATCACATTGCGGCGCAGCACATGCCCGTACAACCGGTTGATGCCCTTCACCCGCACCGTGGCCAGATGCCGCAGCATGAATTCCGGGTCGGCCTCGATCGCCTCCGCCGCGCCGTCGTCGACCAGCACCGTGCCCGGCCGGGCCACACCGGTGAGCCGCGCGGCGGTATTCACCACCGAGCCGTAGAGGTCGCCGAAGCGTTGCAGGACCTCGCCGTAGGCCAGACCCACCCGCAGTTCCTGGGTGACGCCGTGCGAGGCGATGGCGGCCTCCTGCACGGCCAGTGCGATGCGCGCGCCCTCGGCGGCGGTATTGGCCGCGAACATGACTTCGTCACCGACGTTCTTGATCACCCAGCCGCCGTTGGCCACGATCGCATTGCTGGTGGCCGTCTCGAAGGCCTCCAGCAGCGCCGACAGCTCATCGGCCTCCAGGTGACGGGTCAAGCGGGTGTAACCCACCATGTCGGCGAAACCGACGGCCAGCTCGCGCACCGTGTCCCCGGCCACCGCTCCCCCGTCCAGCGACCGCGCCAGCGCGGCGTCCAGGTGCCGGCGGAAGGCGTAGCGCTGCAACGTCTCGAACTCGGTGACCACCTCGTCGGTGGCAATGCGGGCGGCCTCGGTCGGATCGGTGTCCGGCCGCTCGCGGGTGATGGTGGCGATGCGATCCAGGATCTCCTCGGTCACCAGATCGACCTGCCACTCGGCGAGCCGGGCCATGGACCGGCCCAGCGTGCGCGCCGCGGTGGTCTGCCGGTGCACGTCGGCGGAGGCCAGCACGTGCAGTTTGGCGAACGTCCGGGCGGCCTCGACATCGGAGTCGCCGTACTCCTCGGCCGCGTCGTCCGGGTCGGCCGGGAAACCGAGCGCCACCCACAGCCGGCGGGTGACGCTGTTGGGCAGCCCGGTCAGGTCCGCCACCTGGTTGCGGTTGTACTTGCGTGGTCCGCTCAGCAGATAAGGCTCCACCACGGACTGCACCAGTTCGGAGATCTCAGTGGACGCCATACTTCGACCTTACGGCGTGTATCGACCGAAAAACCCCCGCTTGTTTCGTGTCACAGCCCCGAACTTCCCGATCGGTTTCATCGCCGCCACCGCGTGAAACCGCGGTGATACCGCCGTGAATCCACGCCCGCGCACTCTTCTCTCAGCAGCGGCCGCCACGGTCGCGAACCAGAGGGAGACACTATGCCCACCGCCCCGCGCCCACCGGCGATCACGGCGACCGGGCTGCGCACGTCCTACGGCGACCACCACGTGCTCGACGGCATCGACCTGAATGTCGAAGCCGGAACCATCTTCTCGCTGCTCGGACCGAAATGCGCGGGCGAGACCACCACTGTGCAGATCCTGTCCCCCTCATCGCCGCAGACGGCAGCCACCGACCTCACCCGCACCCGGGCGGCCGCCAGCTCCACCTCCAGCGGCAGACCGTCCAGGGCGGCGCACAATTCCGCGACCTGGGCGTGCGGCAGTTCGATCTCCGGCCGCACCGCGCGGGCCGCCGCGCGAACAGCTCGGCCGCCGACTCCGGACCCAGGGCCGGAAGCTGATGCACCGCTTCGGAACTCACGCCGAGCGGGGCGCGGCTGGTGACCAGGATCCGCAGGTCGTGGGTCAACGACACCAGCGCACTGACCAATTCGGCGGCACCGGTCAGCACCTGCTCGCAGTTGTCCAGTATCAGTACCGATCGCTGCTCTGCCGCAGCGCCCACGGCATGGGCCAGCCGGGTCTTGCCCCGCCCGCCGGGACCGGGACCCACGGTCGACACCACCCGATGACCGTGCAGCAGGGCGGTCACCGCGGCGAGCTCATTCTCCCGGCCCACCAGCAGATTCGGTTAGTGCCGGATACCGTGCCGCCCTGCGGGTTCGCCCAGACCCGGTGGACCAGTCCGGCAGCGCTGCCAGCGCCGCGCAGATCCATAGCCAGAACCGCCGGCAGGGCCCGCACGCGCGGCCCGGTGATCTCCTGTCCGCGCCACGAAACACTCGAAAGCAGGGTCAGCTGGATTGTCACGGACTCACCGTTGTGGGCGGTGGCCGGCGCGACGCATCCGGCGAACGGTGTGCGGATTCGCCATCGGGTTGACGAAATCGGCACACCGTCAGCGGTTTTCAGCGGGTGGTGACCTCGTGCCAGAGGTCGGCGTCATTGCGCTGGCGGAGCTTGCTGATTCCGAAGACAACGGCGGCGATCACAACGAGGGTGAGGACGAATTTCATGTCTCCCACCCTACTTGGCGGAGTCTTGACGAACAAACATAGGACTCCTATTGTTCTCGCATGACGATCCCAGCCCCCGCCGGATACACCTACGACAGCCCGAATCTCACGTCCTCCCCGATCTCGCTGGACGAGCTCGCCGAACTCCAGCGGTCGCTGCTGTGGAGCGCCGAGGATGCCGGGGCCCTGCGGCGCGCCGGGGAAATCCTGGTGCCGCAGACCGATCGAATCCTCGACGTCTGGTACGGATTCGTCGGCGCGAACAGCCATCTGGTCGCCACCTTCGCCGGTGCCGACGGGCAACCCGATCTGGCCTACCTGGCCGCCGTGCGCGCCCGGTTCGGGCAGTGGATCGCCGATGTGTGCACCCGCGAGTACGACGCGAACTGGTTGGCCTACCAAGAGGAGATCGCGCGCCGGCACCACACCTCCGGCAAGAACCGCACCGATGGGGTGGACTCGCCCGCCACCCACATCCCCCTGCGGCATCTGCTCGCGCTCATCGTGCCGATCACCGTGACGGTCCGCGACTTCCTCGGCGCGACCGGCGCGCCGGCCTCCGAGGTCGATGTCATGTATCACGCCTGGTTCAAGGCGATCACACTGTCGGCGGTGCTGTGGGCCAGGCCGTACAGTCCTGACCTGTGGTGAATGCGGGAGACAACAACGGCGTCGACCGAACCGGAGCGGAGGTCGCGGACAAGGTGGTCGCGGCATTGGACCGGATCGCACGCGGCGTCCGAGCCCACCGTCAGACCATCGCCTCCCGCACCGGCCTGACGCCCCTGCAACTCGAATTACTGCGCACCCTCGCCGAAGGTCCGCCGCCGGAGCCCCTCACCGGGCTGCTGGCCGCCGAGCTCGGGGTCAGCCAGCCCACGGTGTCGGATTCGCTGCTGGCCTTGGAACGCAAGGGCCATGTGGCCCGGCAGCCTGCCCCGGGCGACCGCCGGCGCAGCGCCATCGTCCTCACCCCCGACGGCGCCGAACTGGCCGCCGAGATCCGCGTCGCGGACGACGTGCTGCGCGCCTGTGTCGCGGATCTGCCCGGCGCACAACAGGATCAGACCCTGCGCACCCTGCTCGACCTGATAGCCGGGCTGCTCCGGGCCGGGGTGGTGCAGGTGGCCCGCACCTGCACCACCTGCCGCTTCTACAGCCAGGGCACTGCGGGCACGCCCCGCTGCGACCTGCTCCAGCAGCCGCTCCCCCCGCGTGACCTCCGTGTCAACTGCCCCGAACACCAACCGGCAGCCGACTGAGCACGGGGTTTGACCTGGGCCAACTCCGACATGTACCTTCGTGCAGGTCTGGGGCCTTAGCTCAATTGGCAGAGCACTGCCTTTGCAAGGCAGGGGTTAGGGGTTCGATTCCCCTAGGCTCCACAAACGAAAGCCGCAGGTTGCCTCGCAGCCTGCGGCTTTTTCGTATTCCGTGCGCGTCGTATCCGGATGCGGCAGTGGCCGAATCGTGAAATGAAAAGAGCCTCCCGGGATTCCCGGAAGGCTTTTTCGATCTTTTGAGTGGGCCTAGGAGGACTTGAACCTCCGACCTCTTCGTTATCAGCGAAGCGCTCTAACCGCCTGAGCTATAGGCCCTTGGTGGGTGTTCGCAGTGTGTAACTCGAACGAGGCAGAAGATTACCGTACCCAACCGTCGATAACCAAAACGGCCGGTCAGCGGCCTGCGGGGAGCAGTCCGGACCGGCCGTAGCGGCGGATCGAAACAGCGGGTTTCCTAGTCGGGATCGGCCAGGGTGACCTGGATGCCGCCGACCAGATCGGTGCACTGGTTGTAGACGAACACACCCACCGTGGACAGCGCCGTCAGCAAGACCACATTGATGAGGCCGATGACGCCGGCGTAGCCGAAGACCGTACCCGCGTCGATGAGCGCCGAGGAGCTGTCCGAACTGGAGTCGGTGAAGGTGGAGACGGTGGAGTTCAGGCGCTCCCAGACGCCCATGCCCTCGAGCACCAGATACAGCAGGCCGACGGCCAGCATCCACACGAAGAACATCGCCACGCTGATCACCAGCGAGACCTTCAGCGTGGACCACGGATCGATGTGGCGCAGCTGCACGGTGGCTCGCAACGGTTCACCGGTGGCCGCGGCCTGCGCCATCGCCGCGGGGGCGGACGGCGAGACCGGACCGGCCGGCGCGATCGGCTCCGGCGGCGGCAGCGGGTGCCGCAGCTCGGACAGATCCGGCAGATCCTTGACCAGTTCCGGGCGGGCGATGCTACGGGTCGGTCCGTCGATGCCGACGGACTTCACCATGGCCGCCTCCTTGCGCGCCGCCTTGGCGGCCAGGTCGGCGGTGGTGCGGGCATTGGAGACGCCGGCGTTGAGGCCGCCGCCCTGCAGACCGCTGCCCTGCAGACCGCCGCCCTTGAGGCTGGCGGTGCTGCCCGGCGTCGGAGCCTGGCCCGGGCGGTACAGGTTGGACTGCGGCTCTCGCTGCGGCAGCTGCGACCAGCCTTCCTGGAAGGGCGAACCGCCCTGGGCGTCCGCGGCCTCCGGTGCCGCGGCCTCTGCCGAATTGTTACCTTCCGGCCCGAAATCGCCGGACTGGTCCGACAATTCGGATGATTGCGGCGCACCGCCGTCGTTCCCGCCGGTCCGCGGAATAGGCCGCGGCGGAATCGGGGACGGGGCGATTCTCTCGGTCACGCCATTGGCGTGACCCCGCTGGTCATTCGGCTGATTCGTGGTCAATGGTGAATCCTTCGATCCGTTTGTGCCGCCGCTGCTGTGGAGAAACTACTGCTTCGCCGAACCGCTGGTGTCATCTTCGGCAACCTGGTCGGGCTCATCCGCGTTCCGAGCGATCGCGAGCAAAATATCGCCCTCGCCCAGGTTCATCAACCGCACGCCCTTGGTTTGACGACCGGCCTTGCGAACCTGCTTGGCCGTGGTGCGAATGACACCGCCACCGGAGGTGATCGCATACAGCTCATCATCATCATTGACGATGAGCGCACCGACCAGATTGCCACGCTTCTCGTCGTACTGGATCGTCAGCACACCCTTGCCGCCGCGACCCTGCGCCGTGTACTCGTCGATGGCCGTGCGCTTGGAGTACCCGCCCGCCGTCGCGACAAGCAGATAGATGCCCTCCGCGTCGCGAACCACGTTGAGCGACAACAGTTCATCGTCGGCATTGAAGCGCATACCCTGCACGCCGGAGGTGGCCCGGCCCATCGGGCGCAGCACCTCGTCATTGGCATTGAAGCGGATGGACTGGCCGTGCGCCGACACCAGCAGCAGATCGTCGTCCGCCGAACACAGTGCCGCACCGACCAATTCGTCCTCATCGCGCAGATTCACCGCCACGATGCCGCCGGTCCGGTTGGAATCGAAGTCCGTCAGCTTGGACTTCTTGACCAGACCCTTGCGGGTGGCCAGCACCAGGTAGGGCGCGTCCTCGTAGGACTTGATCTGAATGACCTGGGCGATCTTCTCGTCCGGCTGGAAGGCGAGCAGGTTCGCCACGTGCTGGCCGCGTGCGGTGCGGTTGGCCTCGGGCAGCTCGTACGCCTTGGCCCGGTACACCCGGCCCTTGTTGGTGAAGAACAGCAGCCAGTCGTGGGTGGAGGTGATGAAGAAGTGCTTGACGATGTCGTCCTGCTTGAGACCCGCGCCCTGCACGCCCTTGCCGCCGCGCTTCTGCGAACGGTAGAGGTCGGTCTTGGTGCGCTTGGCGTAGCCGGTCTCGGTGATCGTCACGACCACGTCCTCGCGGGCGATCAGGTCCTCGTCCTGCACATCGCCGTCGGCTGCGATGATCTTGGTGCGGCGGTCGTCACCGTACTTGTCGACGATCTCCGCCAATTCGTCACGGACGATGGCGCGCTGCCGCTCCGGCTTGGCCAGGATGTCCTTCAGATCCGCGATCTCGGCCTCGATCTTGGCCAACTCGTCCAGGATCTTCTGGCGTTCCAGAGCCGACAGGCGGCGCAGCTGCATATCGAGGATGGCGGTCGCCTGGATCTCGTCGATCTCCAGCAACTGCATCAGGCCGCTGCGCGCGGTCTCGGTATCGGCCGAACGGCGGATCAATGCGATCACCGCGTCCAGCTGATCCAGCGCCTTCACCAGACCGCGCAGAATGTGGGCCCGCTCCTCCGCCTTGCGCAGCAGGTACCGGGTACGACGGACGATCACGTCCAACTGGTGATTCACATACAGCCGGATCATCTGATCCAGGCGCAGCGTGCGCGGCACCCCGTCGACGATCGAGAGCATGTTGCAGCCGAACGAGGTCTGCAGCTGGGTGTGCTTGTAGAGGTTGTTCAGCACCACCTTGGCGATGGCGTCCCGCTTCACCGTGACCACGATGCGCAGACCCGCACGGTCCGAGGACTCGTCGTGGATGTCGGAGACACCCGCGATCTTGCCGTCCTTCACCTGCTCGGCGATCGCATTGATGAAGTTGTCGGTGTTGACCTGGTACGGCAGCTCGGTGATGACGATCGTGGTGCGACCCCGGTTGTCCTCCTCGATCTCCACCACACCGCGCATGCGGACAGAGCCGCGCCCGGTCGTGTAGGCGTCGTGGATGCCCTGGGTACCCACGATCAAGCCCGAGGTCGGGAAGTCCGGACCCTTCACGCGCTCCATGCACGCCGCGAGGGTGGCCTCCTCATCGGCCTCATGGTTGTCCAGCGCCCAGTAGATGGCCTCGGCCAGCTCGGTCAGGTTGTGCGGCGGGATATTCGTGGCCATACCGACCGCGATGCCGTTGGAGCCGTTCATCAGCAGCGCCGGCACCCGGCTCGGCAGCACGACCGGTTCCTGGGTCTTACCGTCGTAGTTCGGGATGAAATCGACCGTCTCGTGGTCGATTTCGCGCAGCATCTCCATCGCCAGCGGCGTCAGGCGGCACTCCGTGTACCGCATGGCGGCTGCACCGTCATTGCCGCGGGAACCGAAGTTGCCCTGGCCGTCGACCAGCGGATAGCGCATCGCCCACGGCTGCGCCATGCGCACCAGGGTGTCGTAGATGGCCGAGTCACCGTGCGGGTGGTAGTTACCCATGGTGTCGGCGACCGGGCGCGCGGACTTCACATAGCCGCGGTCGGGCCGATACCCGTTGTCGTACATCGCGTACAGGATGCGGCGGTGCACCGGCTTCATGCCGTCGCGCACCTCCGGCAGCGCGCGGCCCACGATCACGCTCATGGCGTAGTCGATGTAGGAGTTCTGCATCTCCTGCTGGATGTCGACCGGCTCGATGCGGTCGCCACCCGAAGGCGGAAGCGAAGTCTCAGTCATGAATTAGTCTCCGTAGGAAGTCATTTGGGCGGGTCCGAGTGCAAGCAAGCAGGGGCCGGAGGTTCGATTCCTCTGGCCCCACTTCGCTACACGTCCAGGAACCGCACGTCCTTGGCGTTCCGAGTGATGAAGCTGCGGCGAGCCTCCACGTCCTCACCCATGAGGATGGAGAACAGCTCGTCGGCAGCGGCCGCGTCGTCGAGAGTGACCAGACGCAGCACGCGCACGCTCGGATCCATGGTGGTCTCCCACAGCTCCTTCGGGTTCATCTCACCGAGACCCTTGTAGCGCTGGATGCCGTCGTCCTTGTTGATCTTCTTGCCGGCCGCCAGACCGCGCTCCAGCAGACCGTCCCGCTCCCGGTCGGAGTAGGCGAACTCCGGCTCGGACCGCTGCCACTTCAGCTTGTACAGCGGCGGCATGGCCAGGAAGACGTGACCGTGCTCGACCAGCGGACGCATGAAGCGGAACAGCAGGGTGAGCAGCAGCGTCGAGATGTGCTGGCCGTCCACATCGGCGTCGGCCATCAGCACGATCTTGTGATAACGCAGTTTGTTGATGTCGAACTCGTCGTGGATACCGGTGCCGAACGCCGTGATGATCGACTGCACCTCGGTGTTCTTCAGCACGCGGTCGATGCGCGCCTTCTCCACATTGATGATCTTGCCGCGCAGCGGCAGGATCGCCTGGTACATCGAATCGCGGCCGGACTTGGCCGAACCACCGGCGGAGTCACCCTCCACGATGTAGATCTCGGACTTGCTCGGATCCTTCGAGCGGCAGTCGGCCAGCTTGCCCGGCAGGCCGCCGATATCGGTGGCGGACTTGCGGCGCACCAGCTCGCGCGCCTTACGGGCCGCCACCCGCGCCTGCGCCGACGAAACCGCCTTCTGCACAATCGTCTTCGCATCGGCCGGGTTCGCCTCGAACCAATGCGAGATGTGCTCGTTGCAGGTGCGCTGGACGAAGGACTTCACCTCGGTATTGCCGAGCTTGGTCTTGGTCTGGCCCTCGAACTGCGGGTCGGCGATCTTCACGCTCACGATGGCGGCAAGACCCTCACGGATATCGTCACCGGTGAGGTTGCCTTCCTTCTCCTTGAGGAGCTTCTTGTCCTTCGCGTACTTGTTCACCACCGTGGTGAGCGCCGCACGGAAGCCCTCCTCGTGGGTACCGCCCTCGTGGGTGTTGATGGTGTTGGCGAAGGTGTGGACGGACTCGGAGTAACCCGAGTTCCACTGCATCGCGACCTCGACCTCGTGGCCGGTGCCCTTGCCGGTGAAGCCGACGATCGAGTTGTGAATCGGCGTCTTGGTCCGGTTGATGTGGCGGACGTAGTCCTCGAGACCGCCCGGGTAGTGATAGGTGCGGGTCTTCGTCTTCGGCTCGGCGGCGGGCGCGTTCTCGTCCAGATGCTTGGGCGCCTCGGCGGTTTCGCTCACCACCTCGTCGGTGATGTCGCCCTCGTGGATCCGCTGATCGGTCAGCGTGATGGTGAGGCCCTTGTTCAGGAACGCCATCTCCTGCAGGCGGCGGGCGACCGTCTCGAAGCTGAAGGTGGTGGTCTCGAAGATGTCCGGGTCCGGGAAGAACCGGATGGTGGTGCCGGTCTTCTTGGTCGACTCGCCCTGGATCAGCTTGCCCGGCTTGGCGTCCTTGTACTCCTGGGTCCAGTGGTAGCCGCCGTAGTCCACCTCGGCCTCGAGGCGGGTGGACAGCGCGTTCACCACGGAGATGCCGACACCGTGCAGACCACCCGACACCGCATAGGACTCTCCGTCGAACTTGCCGCCGGCGTGCAGCTGGGTCATGACCACCTCGATGGTCGGCACCCCCTGCGCGTGCATATCGGTGGGGATACCACGACCGTCGTCGACGACCTCGACACCGCCGTCGGCCAGCAGGGTGACATCGACACGCGTGGCATACCCGGCCATCGCCTCATCGACCGAGTTGTCGACGACCTCCCAGATCAGGTGGTGCAGGCCGCGCTCACCGGTGGAGCCGATGTACATGCCGGGGCGCTTGCGTACCGCCTCCAGCCCCTCGAGCACCGTGATCGAGGTCGCGCTGTACGACTGATTGCCCTGCTTGGTCGAGCCTTCTGCGTTGGAGTCCATGGCAGCCACTGGTGGGTAGCTCTCCTTACTTGCTGATCCCCCCGGCACAATGCGGAGCACGCGCGGAGCCCTCAGACGCTGTCTGCTCGAGTACCCAGACGCTGTCTGCTCGAGAATTACGGGGGCTCACGCGCGGGCGCTGCGGAACGCGCCGGGAGGTATCGCCGCTAGTTACTCCCCCATCCTACTGGTACGACCGACAGAGAACCCACCTATGACACCCCTGGGTGGGCCGTAGGGTCATGAAATCGACCAGCGACATGACCCGTTATGGGTGTGGGGGGTTCCGGAAGCCTCAGCGGGCGATGTGAGCACGGGCTCGGAGCAGTTTGCGCGAGGGTTCTCCGTGATCTCCGGACGCTCCGAGTGACGATCTCTTCTCGTTCCACGTGAAACAAACGGGCCGGAGCGAGAATTCGCGGCCTACCCGTAAGTGTCGCGCGGGCCCCGGCCCTTGATGTGCCGCTCGCCCTTGCGCCAACTCGGAGCGGTCGGGCCGTTGATCCGGAGCTGTTTGACGACGCCGTTGCCGACCGCGGCCGCGATCTTGGCGAGGATCTGGGACTGGAACATGCGCAACTGAGTCGCCCAGGCCGTGGACTCGGCCTGAATACTCAGCACACCGTTCTCCAGCGAGATGGGCTGAGCGTGGGACGCGATGTCCTCCCCCACCACGCTGGCCCAGCGGCCGAAAACCGTGCCCTCGGCGACCTTGGCCGACCAGCCGCGACCCTTGGCCAGCTGCATGGCCAGCGAGGAGAGGGTCTGCGGGTCGCGCTCGTCCGGATGCGCGCCCGACCAGCCGCTGCGCCGCCGCAGGGCACGGACGCCACCCTTGCGCGGCGAGGCCCGGCCCTGACCTACCGACTTACCGGCCGCGCGTGCCGCGGCACGTGCTTCTTCGAGAGCGCGCCGAGCCAGGTCGACGCCGCGCAACTCCGGTTCCGGACCGGTCGCGTCGCTGGATTGGCGGGGGGCAACGGGATTCACCTCGGGTGGGGTGCGGTCGTTGCCTTCGGTCGGCTCAGCCATCCACAACTCCTTCCACACCTGGGAATCCCGATGATCGTCGGCGGTTCGTCACGTGATTCTGCCGCATCGCATCGACGGAATCACCGGCACAACGCGCCATTCCGCCGCAAGGTCACATGGACGCCGACTCGGCTATCCGGGACGTCCGGTGATCGGCCTCGCCTTGGGTCTCCACGCGCAGCGGCGCGGCATCCAGTTCCGGCGGCACGTCCTCGGGCACCGCGGCGGTGATCAGCACCTGCTCGGCGCCGGCAGCGACCGCGGCCAGGGCGGTACGGCGCCGGCGATCCAGTTCGGCGAACACGTCGTCGAGGATCAGCACCGGATCGGTTCCGGCGGAACGCAGCAGCTGGAAGGCCCCGAGCCGCAGCGCCAGGGCGAAGGACCAGGACTCGCCGTGACTCGCGAAACCCTTCGCGGGCGCGGAACCCAGCATCAGATCCAGATCGTCACGGTGCGGGCCTACCAGGCACACCCCGCGCTCCAGCTCCTTGGGACGCGCGGCGGCCAGCTCCCGCAGCAGGATCGCCTCCAGCGTCTCCTCGTCCTCGGTCTGTGGCGCATGTGCGGGATCCAGGAATTCCGGCGGCAGGCTCGCACTGCGGTAACCGATTGCGGCGGGCCGGGATTCGGGCGCGATATCTGAATAAGCCTGTGCAAGATGTGGATAAAGGTCGTGCACCAGCCGCAACCGCTGCGCCAGCAGCACCGCCCCGTGCGCCGCCAGATGGCCGTCCCACACATCGAGGGTGCTCATCTCCGCGCCACGCGCACCCGAACGGGCATTGCGCCCAGCCGTTTTCAACAGCGCCGATCGCTGCCGCAGCACCTTGTCGTAATCCGCGCGCACCGCGGCCAGCCGCGGCAGTCGCGCGGTGGCCAGTTCGTCGAGGAAGCGCCGCCGCTCCCCCGGATCCCCGCGCACCAGCGACAGATCCTCGGGCGCGAACAGCACGGTTTGCAGAATCCCCAGGATCTCCCGCGGCCGCCGCACCGGTGAGCGATTGATCTGGGCGCGATTGGCGGTGCCCTGGTTCAGCTCCATATCCACCCGCAGTTCGCGGCCGGTATTGACCACCGTCGCACCGATCCGGGCCTTCTGCGCGCCGATGCGGATGAGCGGAGCGTCGGCCGCCACCCGGTGTGAGCCGAGTGTGGACAGATAGCCGATGGCCTCGATCAGGTTGGTCTTGCCGTTCCCATTGGAGCCCAGGAAGACCGTTCCGCCGGGCGCGAGTTCGAGTTCGACGGCCTCCCAGGAGCGGAAATCGCGTAGTGACAGCGCACGCACGTGCATCCGGCTAGTCCACCATGCCCGAGATCGGGGCCGGTACCGGCCCCGGCTGGGGATACTCGAACGTGCGCGGCGAATCCGCCACGCACGCCGAGTTTTTCACAGGTTTGTCAACACTGTGCACAGGTGTGTCGTCCGCGCCGAGTCGAGGGATCGCCAAACGGGCTCAGCCCGGCAACCGCACCGGCATCAGCAGGTAGATGTAGCTGCCGCTGAGGGCCGAGAACGCGCCCGACTCCAGCCGGGCGGGCTCCTCCTCGGGCGCCGGCAGAAACACGGCCGGGCGGCTGGGAGTGGTGAAGCCGAAGGTCACCCGGTCCGAATGCGAGGCGGAGAGACCGTCGAGCAGGTAGCCGGGGTTGAAGGCGATGGTCAGCGGCTCACCGCGGAACTCGGCCTCCAGCCACTCCTCGGCGCGGCCGGCGTCGTCGCCACCGGCGGAGAGCAGCAGGCCCTCCTCGGAGAACTCCAGCCGCACCTGGGCGCCGCGCTCGGCCACCAGGGCCACACGCTTGATGGCCTCGGTCAGCGCGTTCACCGCGAGGGTGGCGATGGAGGTGTGCTCCTTGGGGAGCAACTGCCGGAACTTGGGGAATTCCGCGTCGAGCAGGCGCGTGGTGGTGCGGCGGCCGCCGTTCACGATGCCCAGCAGGCCGTCGGTGCCGGTACCGAACGCCAGCTGCACCGGCTGATCGGACGCGCCGAGGGTCTTCGCGGACTCGGACAGGGTGCGGGCCGGGACCAGCACCGCGGTCTCCACATCGGCGCGACCCGGCTGCCATTCCAGCTCGCGCACGGCGAGACGGAAGCGGTCGGTCGCGGCCAGGACCACCTTGGGGCCCTCGATCTCGACGCGGATACCGGTGAGCATGGGGAGGGTGTCGTCGCGGCCGGCGGCCACGGCCACCTGGGAGACCGCCTCTGAGAACAGGTCCACCGCGAGCTCACCGGTCTGCGGAGGCAGCTCGGGAAGCTGAGGATAGTCCTCGACCGGCATGGTCGGCAGGGAGAACTTGGCGCTGCCACAGGCGATCAGCACGCGGGTGCCGTCCACCGACACGTCCACCGGCTTGTTGGAGAGCGCCTTGGTGATATCGGCCAGCAGGCGGCCCGACACCAGCACCTGACCCGAACCGGCGACCTCCGCGGCCACCCGCATCTGCGCGGAGACCTCGTAATCGAAACCGGAGACCGTCAGGCCGTCCTCGTCAGCCACGAGAAGCACGCCACCGAGCACAGGCACCGGAGGCCGCGACGGCAGGCTGCGGGCCACCCAGGCTACGGATTCGGCGAAGTCCTCGCGGGCGACCCGAAACTTCATGCTTGCAAGCTCCATCGCCCGGTCTGTCCTCTCCACTGTCGGTCGTTCGGATCTTCGGATCAGTAATCGGCAGTCTCGCACACGGGGCCGACACCAAACCGTACCTGCGCGAGACCGACGTGCCTACGCCGACCCTCCGGCTGACCACCGGAACTCTCGTGGACTCTCACGGCGTTGCCCCTGACCCCCTGCGGCGCCGATCCCTTGCTTCGCCTTCTCCTTGCTGCCCGATCGGGTGGGGAGGGACTGCCCATCGGACCGTGCTCTCCCCACCCGAGATTCCACACACCCTGTTTTAGAAGAACCTCTCCTAGAGGAAGAACTGAAGTAGTAGTAGGTCCTGTTAGTTCTGTGGACTTCGGCCATTTACCCAGGTCGGAGCATCCAGCGGCATGTGGATGTCGTCGGGGTGGCTCGAGGATGAACAACGCGTGGCTGTGGAGTTGACCCGCTACTCCACAGCTCTCCTCGAGCCATCCTCGAGTTGGTCCCACGTTTCGGGCCATGCTGCGCACATCTGAGCGAAACCGGGGACAACTCGAGGATTCCTCGAGGACCTGACATGGATTCCTCGAGGAATCCACAAGCCGCTGAGCGCATCCGGGCAGGTCAGCCCTCGAGGATGAATCAACCTGTGGGAACTGTGCATGAAAAGTTGTGCACCCCTGTGCATGACGGCCTGGGGGCAACTCGGTGGACAACAGTGGGATTCCTCGAGGAGTCCACACACCTTCCTCGAGGATTCCTCGAGGAATCCACAACCCCTGAAAACAAAGAACCCCACGTCAGACGACGTGGGGTCCTGTGGACTGTGGATCAGCGCGAACGCTGTTTGATTCGGGCTGTGAGTTCTTGAACCTGGTCGTACACGCGGCGCCGCTCGGTCATCTCCTTGCGTACTTTCTTCTCCGCGTACATGACCGTGGTGTGGTCGCGGCCGAAGGCCTGGCCGATCTTGGGCAGGGATAGGTCGGTGAGCTCGCGGCACAGATACATGGCGATCTGCCGGGCCTGGGCCAGCGGCCGCGCCTTGCCGGGACCGGTCAGCTCCTCCAGCGTGGTGTTGAAGTACTCCGCGGTCACGGCCATGATCGTGGCCGCCGTGATCTCCAGCGTCGCGGTGTCGGGCATCAGATCCCGTAGCACCACCTCGGCCAGCGACAGATCCAGCGGCTGGCCGTTCAGCGACGCGAACGCGGTGACGCGGATCAGCGCGCCCTCCAGTTCACGAATATTGCGCTCCACCCGGCTGGCGATCAGTTCGAGCACATCGTGCGGCACGTCCAGGCGGTCCATGCGGGCCTTCTTGCGCAGGATCGCGATGCGGGTCTCGAGCTCCGGCGGCTGCACATCGGTGATGAGCCCCCACTCGAACCGGGTGCGTAGCCGCTCCTCCAGCGTCGCCAGCTGCTTGGGCGGCCGGTCGGAGGACACCACGATCTGCTTGTTGGCGTTGTGCAGGGTGTTGAAGGTGTGGAAGAACTCCTCCTGGATGCCTTCCTTGCCCTCGATGAACTGGATGTCGTCGACCAGCAGGATGTCGGTCTCCCGGTAGCGGCGCTTGAACGCCACCTTCCGGTCGTCACGCAGCGAGTTGATGAAGTCGTTGGTGAATTCCTCGGTGGACACGTACTTCACCCGCATGCCCGGGAACAGCCGCTGCGCGTAGTGGCCGGCCGCGTGTAGCAGGTGCGTCTTGCCCAAACCCGAAGCGCCCCAGACGAACAGCGGATTGTAGGCGCGCGCCGGCGCCTCCGCGATGGCCACCGCCGCGGCGTGCGCGAAGCGGTTCGAGGCGCCGATCACGAAGGTATCGAAGGTGTACTTCGCGTTCAGGCTGGCCGAGGACGGCGTGGGCGCGGGCTCGCGTTCGGGCGTCCGGTTGAAGTAGGTCGGCCACGAATTGCGGACATTGACCACCGGCTCGTCGTCGTGTGCCTCGTCCACCGGCCGGCGTGCGGCCGGTTCCTCCGAGTAGCGCGGCGCGGGCTCGTCCGAATAACGCTGGGGCGCGGGCTCGTCCGAGTATCGCTGCGGGGCGGGTTCATCGGCATAGCGCTGAGGTTCGTCGGAATACCGCTGCGGGGTGGAACGGACGGGTTCGTCGTCGGGGTCCGGCGAGAACAGCGACTCCTGACCGGGCGACATGGGCACGCTGCGATGGTTGTCGCGGCGCCGGGGCGGCACGGGCGGCTCCCCGACCGGCATCGCACGGTCCGGCGCCGACATCGGCAACTCTTCGGCCATCGGCGGCTGCCCGAATTCCACAGGTGGATAAGCATCGTGCTCGTCGTACTCGGCCGGGTAGTCCTGGGGAGGCAGGTAGCGCGGCGCCGCGTACTCCTGTGGACTCTGATACATGGGCTGTGGACGCTCGCCCATCGACGGCTCGGCCGGATACGCGGGAGGAGCCGGCTCGGGTTCGCGCGGGCGTTCGGGCCGGGTGGTCATGCGCGCGTGCCGCGGGGCATTCCCCGAGCGACCGGCGGGCGGATGCTGCTGCGCGCGAATGCGCACGCCCAGCCCCTCGACCTGGAGACCGCGGCGGGCCAGGGATCGCAGAATGAGCTCCCGCAGGTCACGCTCGACCGTCACCTGCGCCATCGTGCCCGGCACCGAGAGCAGGGCGAACCCCTGCGCGAAGGTGATCGGTTCGATAGTGTTGAGCCACGCCTTGTGAGCCTTGCTGACCGGCTGGATCTCCCCGTCCGCGGAACCACTCGCCAACTCGGCGATCACCTCGGGCCAGACAGCCGTCAGCACATTCTGCTCGTCGTCCACGAACGTCGTCCTCCCCGGATGTAGGTCGATAGGAGCAGACGGTCTGCGCTGCTCGGCTCCCCCAGTCACCGGGCGTCGGCGAGTCACCGTCGGCCCTACGAATATGCCACTCCAGGGGTCTTTCCACACAATTATCCACAGATGTGGACAACCTGGGGATACACGCAACCGCGTGTCTGGTTCCCCGAATCGGGCACGTACCTGCGGGTTCACAGCAATCAGCTGGCAAAGTCAACCGCAGTCGCAGCGAAGGACTGGAAAGGACCGTACACGACGCCCGCGCCGCGACACGAACCCCCAGCAAACGCCACGCGGAACGATCGATCCAGTGCGGAAATCGGGCCTCTACCCCCGAGTTTGACCCTCGTCCGGGGGGTAAGTACCCTTCTACAGTCACCCTATGGTGCGGTGGCGGCTGTCTGCTGCCCGTGCCGACAAGGGTATTGCACCGAGAGACCCAGGTCCCTCGAGAGCACCGTTTCACCGACAAAGCTTCGGGCGTCACCGGATGCCCACCACCTAGAGGAGTGTTGACCGTGGCCAAGGGCAAGCGGACGTTCCAGCCGAACAACCGTCGTCGGGCGCGCGTCCACGGATTCCGTCTTCGGATGCGGACCCGTGCGGGTCGTGCCATCGTCTCGGCGCGCCGTGGCAAGGGCCGCGCCAAGCTCACGGCCTGATTCGGTAGCCCCCGGATGCGGCGTCGTATGTGCGACTCGCCGTCCGGTCTCCGGTCCCCCATCCGCCCGCACTCCGCTGGATGCTCAGGTGCTGCCTGAGCCCTACCGGCTGCACCGGCGCACCGACTTTTCCCGGACGGTGCGCCAGGGCCGGCGGATCGGGAGACGGGACCTAGTTGTGCACGTACTGCTACACGACGATCAGTCGAGCGGATCTACCCCGGTCATCCGGGTGGGTGGTCCGCGTTTCGGGTTGATCGTCAGCAAGGCGGTGGGTCCGGCGGTGGTACGCCACCGGGTGGCCCGCCGCCTGCGTCATATCTGCGCAAGCTTGACGGCCGAATTGCCCGGCGGCGCAGACATTGTCATTCGCGCCCTGCCGGGTGCCGCCGGCACGCCCTCCGACGAACTGCTGCGTCAGTTGCACAGCGGTTTGCGCAAGCTCGGCGTTCTCTCATGAACGCCCTGCGCGCCGCTGCCCGGATACCGGCCAAAGCTCTGATATTCCTCATCGAGCTGTATCGGACCTATATCTCCCCCACCCGCATGCCGGTGTGCCGATTCACTCCTTCGTGCAGTGAGTACGCGGTGACGGCGCTGCGCACCCGCGGACTGTTCGTCGGGCTCGGACTGACGGCCGTCCGATTGGCGAAATGTGCACCCTGGCACCCTGGTGGGTGGGACCCCGTACCGGAGCGCAAGCACCGGCACGCGGCATCAGCTTACGAAGGATCATCGCCTGCGGTGACCGGCGATACGAACGACGGGAGTGCATAGCGCCGTGCTCGACTTCATCTATTACCCGGTGTCGGCCATTCTGTGGTTCTGGCACCAGGCATTCGGGTATGTGCTGGGCAAGAACAGCGGATTCGCCTGGGCACTGGCCGTGGTGTTCCTGGTGTTCACTTTGCGGCTCGTGCTCTACAAGCCGTTCGTGAAGCAGGTGCGCACCACCCGGCAGATGCAGGAGTTGCAGCCCCAGATCAAGGAGCTGCAGAAGAAGTACAAGAACGACCGTCAGGAGATGACGGTCCAGATGCAGAAGCTGCAGAAGGAACACGGCTTCAACCCGCTCATGGGCTGTCTGCCGGTGCTCCTGCAGGTTCCGGTGTTCCTGGGTCTGTTCCACGTGCTGCGGTCGTTCAACCGCACCGGCCACGGGATCGGGCAGCTGGGCATGACGCCCTACGACAATGCCCACACCCCGAACTACATCTTCTCCGCGGCCGACGTTCAGTCCTTCCTGATCGCACGGCTCTTCGGCGCTCCCCTCTCGGCCTACATCACCGAGCCCGCCACCGTGCTGCAGTCCTTCGCCGACTACGGTGGCGTGCCGACCAAGCTGGCCATCGCGCTGGTCTCGATTCCGCTCATGGTGATCGCCGGTGTCGCGACCCACATGAACGCCCGCGCCTCGGTGGCCCGGCAGTCCGCGGAGGCCGCGGCCAACCCGCAGGCGGCCATGATGAACAAGATGGCGCTGTACGTGTTCCCACTCGGCGTGCTGGTGGGTGGTCCGTTCCTCCCCGTCGCCATCCTGATCTACTGGGTCTCCAACAACATCTGGACCTACGGACAGCAGCACCTCGTCTTCGGCCGCATCGAGAAGGAAGAAGAAGAGAAGAAGCAGGCCGCCCTGGAGCGTCGCGCGCAGAACGCCCCGAAGCCGGGCGCCAAGCCGGTCGACGTCCGCAAGAAGCAGGCGGCCGCCAAGGTCGAGGACGCCCCCGCGGGTGCCGTCGAGGACGCCGTCTCCGATGCGCCGCAGGCGTCCCAGAACGGTGCCAAGCCCGCGCCGGGCGCGCGGCCGAGCACCGGTAAGAAGCGCTCCGGTAATCGTGGCCGCGCCAATCAGAAGCGGCGTCGCTGAGACTTGCAACTCCAGATGAAGGAAACAACCATGACTGTTGAAACCGACGGAGGGGAACCCACTGTGACGGCTGCGACTGCGGCACCGGACGCCGCGACCGACGCCGAGGAAGCGCTCATCGAAGAGGGTGAGATCGCCGGCGATTACCTCGAGCAGCTGCTGGACGTGCTCGACTTCGACGGCGATATCGACCTCGATGTCGAGGGCGACCGCGCCGTCGTGAGCATCGACGGCGGCAAGGATCTGGCGAAGCTGGTCGGTCGCCGGGGTGAGGTGCTGGATGCGCTCCAGGAGCTGACCCGGCTGGCCGTGCAGCAGACGACCGGCGTGCGCAGCCGGCTCATGCTGGATGTCGCGGGCTGGCGCGCCAATCGTCGTTCGGAGCTGAGCGCGCTCGGCACCGAGGCCGCCAAGCGCGTGCTGGAAACCGGTGAGCGTGAAGCCCTCGCCCCCATGACCCCGTTCGAGCGAAAGATTGTCCACGATGCCGTGGCCGCTCTCGACGGTGTGGTGAGCGAGAGTGAAGGCGTGGAGCCGAACCGTCGCGTGGTGGTGCTCCCCGCCTGACACGCGGACACGTACGGTAGGGCCCCCGGGTTGCAGAGACCCGGGGGCCCTACGCTTATCTGAAGTCGTCCCCCGTCGCAATTCGCCACCGTGCGAGAGGGTTCGGGGGCGCGATCCCCGAGAGTCCCGCAGGGTTGGGCAAGTTCGTTCGGAAGGATGTTTCACGTGGAACCTGACACCGAGATGACCGCTCCGGGTCCGGTCGATCCCCCGGCCGCGGCCGCGGTCGTTTTCGGCGATCGGCTCGACAAGGCCCGGCTCTACTACACCGCCCTCGCCACCGCGGGCGTGGAGCGCGGACTGATCGGCCCGCGTGAGGTTCCCCGGCTGTGGGATCGCCACATTCTCAACTGCGCAGTGATCGGTGATCTGATTCCCCACGGCGTGCGGGTGGTCGACATCGGCAGCGGGGCGGGCCTGCCCGGCATCCCGCTCGCCATTGCCCGGCCCGATCTCCGAATCACCTTGGTGGAGCCGCTGCTTCGCCGGACCGTCTTCCTGGCCGAGTTCGTGGCCGAGGCCGGACTCGACAATGTCCTCATCGTGCGCGGCCGGGCCGAGCAGGCCGGCGTGAAGAAGGAGGCGGGCGGCGCGGACATCGTCACCTCCCGCGCGGTCGCTCCCCTGGCGAAGCTTGCGGGGTGGTCCATGCCGCTGGTCCACGAACACGGACGGATGCTGGCGCTCAAGGGAATCAGCGCCGCGGAGGAACTCGAGCGCGATCGCGACGACCTGACCAAGGCGGGCGCGGGGCACGCCGAGGTTCTGGAATGTGGTGTGGGAGTGCTCGAGACGCCGACCTATGTCATCAGTGCCGAGCGCTTGGCGCGCGCCGAGCGCCGCGCGGAGCGCAAGGGCGGGGGTCGCGGGACCGGTCACCCGAAGCGTCACTGACGAAGCTCGGGCGACTTCGGGGTCGCGATGTTTCATGTGAAACATGAAGCCGGTTGCGATCTTTGAGTGGTTTCGCGGGTGAGTTTCCCGGACTCGAGGTGTGTCGCGGTGCGAAGCTGTCCGTTCAACTTCCGTATTGTGTCCACTACTGGCAAGCTAATGAACGTCGAGCGTGAACGACTTCCAGCCGATTCGAGCCAGCCCTCGGTGACAACGCAGCGTCGCGGCCGTTGCTGCCAAGTGCGCGAAATTCTGCTCGGCCATGTGTCTTTGAGTTCTTCGGGTTAGGAGCCTGTATGTCCAACGGTCCGGCGAATGTTTCACGGGAAACAACGTCCCGGGTTCCCGGCATGCTCGATAGCGGTCCCTTCGATACCGACGAGTTCAGCCGTACCCCGTTCGGGAACATCTCCGCTGATACCCCGATTGCCGCCGAGGCGCAACGCGCGAGTCAGGTGCTGTCGGGCACGAATGCCCAGATCCCGCGTCCCAAGGAACAGCGCGTCATCACCATCGCTAATCAGAAGGGCGGCGTGGGCAAGACCACCACGGCCGTGAATCTGGCTGCCGCACTCGCCATTCAGGGCATGCGGGTACTGGTCATCGACCTCGACCCGCAGGGCAATGCCAGCACCGCTCTCGGCATCGCGCACCACTCGGGTATCCCCTCCAGCTACGAACTCCTCATCGGCGAGTGCTCGATCAGCGATGCCATCCAGCAGAGCCCGCACAATGAACGGCTGCTGTGCATCCCGGCCACCATCGACCTGGCCGGCGCGGAGATCGAGCTCGTCTCCATGGTCGCCCGCGAGGGCCGGCTCAAGGCCGCCATCCAGGAGGCCAACCTTGCCGGGTACGACATCGACTACGTCATGATCGACTGCCCGCCGTCGCTGGGTCTGCTCACCGTCAATGCGATGGTCGCCGCCAAGGAGGTGCTGATCCCCATCCAGTGCGAGTACTACGCACTGGAGGGCGTGGGTCAGCTGCTCCGCAATATCGGTCTGGTGCAGGCACACCTGAATCCCGGATTGCATGTCTCCACTGTCGTTCTCACCATGTACGACGGTCGCACCAAGCTCGCCGATCAGGTGGCCGAGGAGGTGCGCTCGCACTTTGGCGACGCGGTGCTGCGCGCGGTCATCCCCCGCAGTGTGAAGGTGTCGGAGGCTCCCGGCTACGGCATGACCGTCCTCGATTACGATCCGGGCTCGCGGGGCGCGATGAGCTACCTCGATGCCGGACGTGAGATCGCGTCACGTAACTCGGCGCGGCAGACTGTGGCGGCGCCTGTTTCGGACGCACAATCCGGTGTGTAGGTAGATCTCGGTGGTGATGAACGGCGAACAACGGAAGGGGTCGGTAGGCCGATGAGTCAGGCGAAGAAGGGTGGACTGGGGCGCGGCCTCGCGGCACTGATCCCGACCGGCCCGGCGACCACGCCCGGTGGGCTCGGCAGTGCCGCCGCCAATGTCGTCATCGGTCTCGATCCGGTCGGTCCGCAGCCGGCGTCGGCATACCTGCATCGGGTTCCCGATCCGGTCGAGACTGCCGTCGAGGCTACGGACGCGGGTGCGGTCTACCGGGAGATCCCGCCGGAGCAGATCGAGCCGAACCCCAAACAGCCGCGCACCGTCTTCGAAGAAGAGGCGCTGGCCGAACTGGTGCACTCCATCAAGGAATTCGGTCTGATGCAGCCCATCGTGGTGCGTCAGGTCGAGTCCGCACCGGTCCCCCGCTATCAGCTCATCATGGGCGAGCGGCGGTGGCGGGCCAGCCAGGAGGCGGGTCTGCCCGCCATCCCGGCCATCGTGCGTGAGACCGCGGACGACTCCATGCTGCGGGACGCGTTGCTGGAGAACATCCATCGGGTGCAGCTGAACCCGCTCGAAGAGGCGGCCGCCTATCAGCAGCTGCTGGAGGAGTTCGGCGTCACCCACGAGGAACTGGCCTCGCGCATCGGCCGCTCGCGTCCGGTCGTCACCAATATGATTCGCCTGCTGAAGCTTCCGATTCCGGTGCAGCGCCGGGTGGCCGCCGGCGTGCTGTCGGCCGGGCACGCCCGTGCCGTGCTGGCCTTGGAGGCGGGCGCCGACGCGCAGGAGGCCCTGGCCGCGCGGATCGTGGCGGAAGGCATGTCGGTCCGGGCCACCGAGGAAGCCGTCACCCTGGCGAACCGGAATCCGGATGCGGCCACTCCCCCGGCTCCCAAACGCAAGCCGATTCAGATGCCGGGTCTTCAGGACGTGGCGGAGCGGTTGTCGGAGTCCTTCGACACCCGCGTGACGGTCAGTCTGGGCAAGCGCAAGGGCAGGATCACGGTCGAGTTCGGCTCCATCGATGATCTCGAGCGAATTGTCAGTCTCATGGAGCAGTCGAAGCCCTAGAGTGGGTCCACCCTGAGGGTCACAGTGGAAACGTCACTGTGACGTTCGGGTTTATGGCCCTGGAGAGGCGTAAAGCGTTGATCGCTTATTCTTGCTGGCGAGCACTGTGTGATGCGGCGTGAGCGTGGATGAATCAGACAGCTGGAGGCTGAGCAGAGCGGTGTCGACCAGCGTGACCGCACTTACCCTCGGCGGACTCGACAAACTTCCGGTACATGCGCGGCGGTGCGTGTTCTGGGAGATCGATCCGGCCGTGGCGGCGGATTCCCATAGCTTCAGCGACCCGACCTTCGAGAAGGAGGCCTGGCTCTCCACCGTCATGTTGCAGTGGGGGTCGTGCGGACAGGTCGCCGTGGTGGATGACCGGTCGGCGGGCTGCGCACTCTATGCACCGCCCAGCGCGGTGCCGCGTGCCGGCCTCTTCCCCACATCCCCGGTGAGCCCGGATGCGGTGCTGCTGACCACGCTGAGCGCCGAAATGCCCTACCGCGACACCGACATAGGCCTTCAGCTGATTCAGGCCGTGGTGGGCGATCTGGTGCGGCGTGGTGTGCGGGCCATCGAGGCGTTCGGCATTCGGAAGGATCCGCCGACGACCGCGATGCCGGCGATCGGTTCCATGACACTGCGCGAGCGGATCGGCACGCCGGTCCGCTCCCCCGCGCCTGCCCCGTCCGGGTGTTCGCCGGAGCGGTGCATGATCGAGGCCGACTTCCTGGAGGACGTCGGTTTCAAGGTGGTCGCTTCGCATCACCGATTCCCGCGCCTGCGCCTGGAATTGGATCACGAGCACCTGTGGAAGGAAGACGTCGAGCGTGCGCTCGATCAGCTCCTCGCGGCGGCCGCGCTGACCATGCCCACCCGCATCGCCACGCGGTAGCCCACCCGCATCGCGGCGCGATAGACCGCGCGGGTTTGCCACCCCCAACGAAAAACCCCTCCAGCCCGAATGGGCTGGAGGGGTTTGTTTCATGTGAAACATCAGAGCCGGTCTGCGGCCGCCAGTTCCTCGGCGAGCAGTTCGGCGAATGTGTATGTCCCCGTGGGCTGGTCGTCCTGGCCCAGCAGGTACAGCCGCTTGACGGAGATCAGGATGGCCTCGGCGATCACATCGCGCATGCGCGGGTTGGTCAGCACCGAGGAGTCGTAATCACTGGTCAGGTAGCCGATGTCGACCTGGACGGTCGGCATCTTGGTGAGCCGCAGCAGATCCCAGGTGCGGGCGTGGGTCCGGCAGTCCTGCAACGAGGTTCGCGCCACGATCTCGCGCTGGATGAACCCGGCCAGCACCTGTCCGATCATGGACGTGGAGCCGTGCGAGTTGCCGAAGTGGAAGCTGGCCACGCCGCTGGCGGCACCGCTGTCATTGCTGGCGCAGCGCAGCGAGATCATCAGGTCGGCGTCGAAGGTGTTGGAGGTCTCGGCCCGCTCGGCATCGGAGGGGTTGGCCCCCCACGGCCGGGACAGGAACGTCTCCATACCGGTTGCGGCCATGCGTCCTTCGAGCCGGCTGGCCAGATCCCAGAGGATCTCCGATTCGTAGACGTCACCGAATTCGGTCGGCACCGGCGAGCCCTTGTCTGGTCCACCGAGACCCGGATCGATGACGATGCGCTTACCGGTGAGCTGTGGCCCGGCCCGGTGCACCACCTCTTCCTCGGCGATGCGGTGCGGATTGCCGCCGGTGACGCGGGCGCCCAGCAGATCCAGCGAGCGCAGCGTGTCGGGACCGCAGATGCCGTCCGAGGACAGCCCGATCTCGCGCTGGAACGAGGTGAGCGCGTCGTGGGTGTGCGGGCCGAAGTAGCCGTCCACCCGGTGCACATAGAAGCCCAGATCCTGCAGTCGCCGCTGAAGGGTGGCGACATCGTCGCCGTACAGCGGTGCGGACAGCTGGTAGATGAGGGTCCGCGCGCCGAGGCGGTAGGACGCCTCTTTCAGCGCGCGGTAGGTCGCCGGACCGACCACGCCGTCGACCAGGAGTCCGCGGTGCTGCTGGAAGGCACGTACCGCGGAGTCCAGATCATGGCCGAAGGTCGCGTCGGCGTCCTTCCAGTACTCCCCGATCGGACCCGAGGGGTCGCTGTTGGGGTGGGAATGCAGGAACCCGAGGCTTGCCAGGGTGCTCCGAACCTCTGCTACGGCTGGTCCTGTATCGCCGTGACGAAGTCGGTGCATGCGTGAGAGCCCTTTCCTTCCGCCAACCCGGGTACCCATTCATGCGGCGGTTCACACCTACGCACGACCGGAGCGTCGAACGATTGTTTCAGACCCGGACCGAATTTCGGCAACTGTCGAGTGCAGGCATCCTAACCCTGACGCCTGCGTCAGGGGCCGAAGGAGGCAGCTTGCGTAACCACGTAGGCCCCCCGCTGGTGCCGAAATTCTATCCAGCGTCGTTAAAGAACTTCTTCCAGTTCGCGCAAGAGGGCAGCTTTGCCCTTCGCACCGACGATCCGCTTGGTTTCCTTGCCCCCTTGGAACAGGACCATGGTGGGCAACGACATGATGCCGTAGTGGGCCGCGGTCTCGGGGTTGTTGTCGGCGTCCACCTTGGCGATGGTGATCTTGTCCGTGTTGGCGGCGGCGATCTCCTCCAGCACGGGAGCAACCATCTTGCACGGGCCGCACCAGGCCGCCCAGAAGTCCACCAGCACGGGCTTCTCGCTGAGCAATACCTCGTCGGCGAAGGTGGCGTCGGTCACCGTCTTGGTGGCACTGGTCTTGGCGTCGGACATGTACTGCTCCTTCAGTTGTTCACTTCCACCGGCTGACCGGCGTGATCGAGGGTGTTGGTGGTGATGTCACCCTGCTCGGCGAGCCAGCGCTCGGCGTCGATGGACGCGCGGCAGCCGGTACCGGCGGCGGTGATGGCCTGCCGGTAGGTGTGGTCGACCAGGTCGCCGGCGGCGAAGACGCCCGGCAGCGAGGTGTAGGTGCTCTGGCCCTGGACCAGCACGTAGCCCTCGCCGTCCAGATCGACCTGACCGCGCACCAGTTCACTGCGCGGGTCGTGGCCGATGGCGACGAACAGGCCGGTGGCGGCCAGCTCGGAGGTCTCGCCGGTGCGGGTGTCGCGCAGGGTCAGGCTGGTGACCGCGGTATCCCCGTGCACCGCAACAACTTCCGAGTTCAGGACGAAGCGGATCTTGTCGTTGTTCTTGGCCCGCTCCAGCATGATGCGGGAGGCGCGGAACTCCTCGCGGCGGTGGATGATGGTCACCGAGCTGGCGAACTTGGTGAGGAAGGTCGCCTCCTCCATGGCCGAGTCGCCGCCGCCGACCACCACGATGTCCTGGCCCTTGAAGAAGAAGCCGTCACAGGTGGCGCAGGCGCTGACGCCGCGGCCGAGCAGCTCCTGCTCGCCCGGGACGTTCAGGTAGCGCGCCGCGGAGCCCATGGCGAGGATCACAGCGTAGGCCTCGTGGACCTCGCCGCCGACGGTCACCTTCTTGATGGGACCGGTCAGGTCGAGGGCGTCGACGTCCTCGGTGCGGATGTCGGTGCCGAAGCGCTTGGCCTGCTCCCGCATCTCCTCCATGAGGTCGGGGCCCATGATGCCCTCGCGGAAGCCCGGGAAGTTCTCGACCTCGGTGGTGGTCATGAGCGCGCCGCCGAACTGGGTGCCCTCGAAGAGCAGCGGTTCCAGTTCCGCTCGGGCGGCATACACTGCGGCGGTGTAGCCGGCCGGACCGGAACCGACGATGATCAGGTCGCGAACAGGCGTGCTCAAGGTGGCCCTCCGAAGCTGTTGTGCAGAATCTCGATCGCTCGAGCGTGAGCGTGTCGGTCAACAACAGCCTAAACGCTGTTGTTCCCGTGTTTGATTGCCCTCCGCTTCGCTCCGGGCGTGTTCGCGGCCCGGCTCGATTCTTCCCTCCTCCGCTTCCCTCCTCCGCTTCGCTCCCCGCTCAAGGCGGAGGTCTGTCGAGCCGCAGTCCAGAATCGAGCCGGGCCGCGAACTATGGGCAGGTCTCTTCGATCGTTCGCGTCTAGCCGATGTCGGCGCGTCCGAGGACCTGGGGATTGCCTGGGCCGCAGCCTGTTCCGAGTACGGCGGCGGTGATCTGCGGGGGTTTCGGTCCGGCTAGGAGGACCAGGACTCCGGGTGTGCCGGAGAACACGACGCTGCGGGAGCCGAGTACCTGGCGGTCCAGTCCGGCCGCCTGCAGGCAGGTGGCGAGCGCGTTGCCGGTCGCCAGGGGGCCGGTGATGTCGTGGCGGCCCATAGCGGTGAGGACGGCGGTGGGCGCGAGGCCCGGGTCCAGGTTGGCGTCGGCGGCCGGGTGGGCGGCCGGGGCCACGGTGTGGGTGCTGACGGCGTCCACGGCCACCACGGCGCCCGCGACCACCGCCGCGGCGGCAGCGGCGGCGGTGAGCCAGCGCAGGCGGCGGGAGGGGGTCTCGAACGGGATGGGCTCGCCGGGATCCGTGTCGTCCTCGGGCGCGGCCGGGGGTTCGGGATCCTCGAGCTCCCGGGGATCGAGCCGGCCGGTGTCGAAGACGGAGCCGTCGAGCACCGGCATGGGGGTGGTGGACGGCGGGGTCGAATGGGTGGAGCGGGTGACGAGTGGCGGCGCGACGGGCAGCCGGGTCACGGTGGCCGGGGCCGGGTCCTCGTCGCCGGTGGCGAGGTCTTCGATCATGCGTTCCAGACGGGCGGCCACCTCGGCGGGCATGGGGTGGGCGATGTGGTCGTCGCGGCCGAGGTCGTGCAGGCGATCGTCGACGCGGTCGAGTGAGTGCAGATAGCGCATGGCCTCCGGGTCACGCCGGACCGCGGGCCAGAGCCGCTCGGATTCTTCCGGCGGCAGACTGCCGCCGTGTAGATCGGCGAGCAGTTCGGTGGAGAAGGGCGACGTAGGTACCGCGGTACCCGCCATTGCTCCTCCGGTGTCCTCCATTGCCCCTCCAGGGCCTCGAGTAGGAAACGCAGACCTGTCTTTGTATCCGACGCAGCGGAACCGTTCAAGGTTCCCCCAATATCGTGGTGTTCGAGTGGAATTCAGGTGTTCATCGCATGTCCGGTGTTGGCTTCGTGAAAGTGCGCCGCGAGTCGCCGCCGCCCGCGCGCGCACCGGCTCTTGACGGTGCCTTCCGGAATACCCAGCAGCGCAGCGGCATCCGCGATGGAGTAGCCCTCGAGCTCGACGGCGACGAGGGCGGTGCGCTGATCGGCGGGCAGCGTGAACAGCGCCGCGTCGACCATCAGGGTGGCCTCCAGGGCCGCGAAATCGTCTCGCGGGCAGCGTGGTTCGTCGGCCGTGTCCTCGGACAGGGGTTCGGTCCGGCGCAGCTTGTTGCGGCGGATGCGGTCCAGGCAGGCATTGACCACGATGCGATGCAGCCAGCTGCGCACCTCGGAGTCGCCGCGGAAGGCGCCCGCGGCCTTGTGCGCGGACAGCAGGGCGTCCTGGAGCGAGTCGGCGGCGTCCTCGGGGCCGTAGGAGGCGCGTAGTGCGGTCTGCCAGAGATGGTCGCGGTGGCGGTGGAGCAATTCGGCGAAGGCGTAGGGGGCCCCACCGGCGTGGGCGGTGAGCAGGTCGCGATCGCTGACCTGCCGTGCTTCCACGAGTTCGTGCGCTGACGACAATGCTTCCCCTCAGACCGGCGGACGCGGCCTGATCACGGGCCGGGCGTCACCGAGATGTGCGGCTGTCATCCGGGACCGTAGAAGTCGGCGCCCGGGGGCTCCCCTTGCCGAGAGTACGCAGGATCATATCCAAGATAACGATTCGGTAGCAGTGGATTGCGCGAAAAAAGCCCTGGTAGGCGGGCTGTTCGGGCGAATCGGACGGATGATGACCGTCGGAATGTGACGAATCGAAGCAGAAGCTCTGCCGGGTGTCGTCACCGGCAGTGGAACGCGAACCCCTGGACTACGGTGTGGCTTCGAACCGGATCTCGGCGATCGAAGACTGGAACTGGCCCCCGTTGTTGGCCAGCTGGGTGATCCACACCAGCACGTAGCGGGCCGGCTGATCGGCCCGCACCGGAATCTCGGTGGTGCCGTCGCCGAGCACCGCCGACCCGATCAGCTGGGTCTGATCCAGGGTCGGCGAGGCCGTCGGCGAGGTGCGGATCTCGACCTGCGTTCCGGGCGAGGGCGATTCGATGATCACCTTGGTCAGCTTGCTGGGGCTGCCCAGGGTGGTCAGCACGCCCACGCCCTTCTTCAGGGCCGGGAACTGCTGGAAGTAGGCGTCGGTGCGCCAGGTGGTGGCCGGGTTGTTGTCCAGTACCGCCGCGACGCTGCCGACATTGTCCGGGGTGCCCTCCGGGGAGAACACCGTGGCGCCCGTGACCGGCACCGGCACCCCGCCGGTGGCGGGCGCACTGGCCGGGACCTGGGACGCGCCAGGGCCGGGCGGCGCTGTTACCGAGGTGGTGAGGCCGATATTGCGCTGTTCGTTGAGCGGCGCATTGGAGGAGCCGGGCGCGAAGACGCTCAGCAGCCACCAGATGATGACGCCGACCACCAGCGCGGCCAGCACGCCCAGACCGACCAGGATCCACATCATCCGCTGCGAGCGTTCCTTCTCGGCGGCGAGCAGTTCCGGATCGGCGAGGGTCTCGTCGGGTGCGCTGGGCGGCTTCTGGCCCAGGCGCAGCACCGGGATGAAGTCGGTCTTCTGGTCCACCACCGACGCCTGCTCCAGCACGTGCTGGACGGTGGCGGCGGTGCGCACGCCCTTGTTGGACTCCAGCGACCGCACCGCGACCGCGGAGATCTCGAAAGGCACCTCGGGCCGAATGGTCCTGGGCTCCACCGGCGTTCCGTCCGGGCCGAAGTCGGCCAGCGGCAGGCCGCCGACGGTGGCCGCGCTGCCCGAGATGCCGCCGACCCGGATCGGCCAGTGCGCGGTCATGAGCGCGTAGAGCATGGCACCGAGGCCCCGCACGTCGGACTGGGCGTCCGAATCCGACAGCGTGCCGGGGAAGGCCAGCACGGCATCACCGGCGGCGCTGATGCGCACCCGGTCCGGATGGTCGATGGACAGTGAACCGCCACCGCGGTGCGCCATTTCGGCCGCGGCCGCCAGCGCCCGGACGGCGCGCGCGGCGCCGATCGGCGACGGCACGGTCTCGGCCATCTCCTTGAGCGAGCGGCCGGGGGTCCACTCGGCTACCACGATGCCGCCGGACGAACCGCGCACCACGTCCAGTACGCGGGCCAGACCGGGCGAGTTGATCCGGCCCAGGCGCAGCGTGCGCGACAGGATGGCCTGCGGCCCATCGTGTCCGGAGTTGTCGGTGGCCTGCTGATCGGCGTCGACGAAGGTGAGCGCGACCTCGCGGTCCAGTTTCACATCGAGGGCCTGCCAGAACTTCAGCCCGCGCGCGCCGCCGTGGCTGGCCAGCAGCCGGTACCGGCCGCCCGCCACGGACGCGCCGGGCGTCAGCTTGGGGCCGCGCTGGATGCGCTTGCTCGGCGATTCCACCCGCATGGGCGGCATCTGCGGCGAGATGGCCTCGTACACACCGGTTTCGGGACCGGCGTGGTCCTCCTCCTCCGGTAGGTGCTCGGGTTCCTCGTGGTCGCCGGGTCCGCCGGAGCGTGCCGCGGATTCGGCGCGGCCACCGGGCTTTCCCCCGGCCGCGCCGGCGGGAGGGGTGTCCGTGGAGAGCCCGCCGCCCGCGGCCGTTGCGGATTCGGCGGCCGGGACACCGCCCGCCGCATCGTCGCTCACCCTCGTTCCTCCTTCGCCCTGGTATGTCGAAGACCGATGTATCGGAGCCGGAACCGCTGCGCCGGCATCCGAAGTCGTGCGGAAGCCGCCGTCCGGTGTCCGTGCACTGTCCGGCGTGCCGCGGGGGCTGTCCGCGGACATGCCGGTCTGGGCAGTTGCGCTTGCCTGCCGAACAGGGTACGGGAACTCGGTCTTTTCGGTGAGTTCAACCGCATCGGGCCGGATGACGGGCAGCACCATGGTCTGCGCGTCGAGGTACGGATCGAAGCGGTAGTAGTACGGTGCGGCACGCAGGTCCGGTTTGGGCAGCAGCGTGGTCTCGTGGATGTCCTCGAGCGGGGTGCCGTCGAGGTCGAGATCCGGTGCGGGCGGGGTGATGCCGAGCCGGCGTGAAATGGCCACCGTAATGGCGACGATCTCCGGAACGCCGAGCAGGCGCATCAGACCGAAGGCCACACCGAACATGACGATGGCGGTAATGCCGACCCGGACCAGCGAGCCGAATCCGCCGAAGGAGTCCGAAAGCCGGTGTAGTCCCAGGACTTTGTCCACGATGAGCAGAACCGCGCCACCGGCCAGCGAAGCCAGCACCACGCGGGTGATGGTCTGGCCGACGTTCGCCATGCGCAGATCGCCGAGGCTGCGGTGCAGCAGCCACCCACCGATGATCGCGCCGGTGACGAATCCGAGGCCACGGGCCACACCGAGGGCGATGACCACATGGTCAGCCGAGACGAGGACGGGTGCGAGGGCGGACAGCGTGATTTGCACGCTGGTGATCCCGAGAATGATCCAGGTGGGTGTCCACGCCTGTTCACGCGCGTAGAAGACCCGCAGGTGGATCAGCACCAGTGCGTAGGGAATCAGGTTGAATGCCGACCAGGAGACCGCCTCGCCGAGTCGCGCGGCATCGCCGCCGAAGCGGCCGTAACCGTAGATCGCCTCGCCGATCTGGGGTCCGGCGAAGGTGAGGAACGTGACGATCGGTACCAGCGCGATCATTGTCAACCGGGTTGCCGCGCCCAGATCGTCCACCACAGCCGGAGTGTCGTCGGCGGCCGCGTTGCGGCTCAGGCGCGGCATGATCGCGGTCAGCAGGGTCACACCGAGCACGCCCCACGGCAGTTGCAGCAGCAGCCAGGCGTTCTGGTAGATGGTCGGCCCCGCGACGTCGGCGTGCGAAGAGACGCGCAGGGTGAAACTGAAACCGATCTGGCTGATGAGGACGTAGAGGACGATGGCCGCGGCCATGCCGCCGAACTGCTTGAGGCGGGCGTCCATTCCCCACAGGGGGCGTAGGTCGATGCCTTCCCTGCGGATCGCAGGCAGCAGCGTCGCCACCTGGACCGCCACGCCGACCGTGGTGCCGATACCGAGCAACAGCAGCTTCGGTTCACCCATCCGAACCGGATCCAGTGTGATCTCACCGGGGGTTACCGCATACAGGCAGAGAACCACGAGAGCTACGCAGTTGTTGAAGACGGGCGCCCAGGCACCGGGCTTGAACACCTGATGGGTGTTCAGGATCGCCATGAGCAGCGCCGACATCCCGTACAGCAGCACCGCGGGGACCAGCATGAAGGTCAGTGCGGTGGTGAGTCCGGAATTGACCTTGCTATCGGCGGAGAGGAAGACGTGCTTGGTCAATACCGGTGTGAGTATCAACGCCACGACGGTGCCGGTGCCGAGGACGGTGAGCGCCGTGGTGAACAGCCGGCGCATGAACGCCGCGCCGCCGTCAGCGTCTTCGCGCTCAGCACGGACCAGGGTCGGAACGACGATCGCGGTCAGCACCGCGCCGAGCAGCAGCTCCGAAATCATGTTCGGGATGGAGCTGCCGATGGTGAAAGCGCTGGCGATGGCAGGGCCGAGCACGGTCAGCAGGAGCGCCTGTTTGGCGAAACCGGTGATGCGGCTGATCAGGGTCGCGATGGCCAGGGACCCGGTGTCCCGGACCAGTTTGGCGTTGGAGTTGTCGGCCTTCTCCTCCGCCTGTGCGGCGGCGACGGTCGCGGTGCGCGGCGTTGCCTGGCGCTGTGGGCCGGTCGACGGAGCCTGGCGCTGTGGGCCCGTCGACGGAACCGGGCGCGGGTTCGACATCGGCGGCGTCGGATACCGCTGGGGGCCGGGGCCGGGCGGCCGGTTGCCTTCGCTGCCGGGGTGTCCCCAGTGGTAGCGCTCTTCGGCCGGGACGTGCCCGTCCGTCATGGGGCGTCCCTGCTGGGGGCGGGGGCGGTGCATGATGGGCCCGGATTCGCCGGGCCGCGGCACCTGCCGCTGTGGACCGGACGGCTGGCCCGGATATCCCTGCGGATTACCGGGAACCGCCCGCTGCTGTCCGGAGGCTGGGCCCTGCGGCCCGCGCGGGCCGGGGCGGGGAGCGCCGCGTTCCCACGGCGCCGATGGTGTGCGCCTCGGCGGCGGCCCGTCGGGTCCCTCTGGTCGGCCGGATGAGCGCGGCCCGCCGTACTCGCTCACCGTGCCTCCTGTCGTTTCTTGTCCCGCTTACCCGCGTGCCCCGCACTGCTGTCCCCGCCTCTGGGTTCGGGTTCGAACCCTTCGTCGGCCGGGTCGGACTGTCCGCGGAAGCGGTGCCAGAGCCGGCGGCCGACCAGCAGGAGCAGCAGCGCACAGGCGCACGCCGTAATTATTGCCAACACCTGACCGTAGGCGTTGGACCGCACCGATACCGATACCGTATTGCCGAGCGGCACCCCGTCGGATGTGGTAAGCGCGATGGGAATGACCAGGTTTCGGCTGTCGGACACCTCGGTGGGGATCTGGAAGGATCGATTCCCCTTGGCGGGCAGCTGCTGTTCGCCGATATCAGTGATGTTCGTCTCGGCCGGCGCGTCGATCTTGAAGTGCACCCGGATGGCCACCGGTAGGTCGTTGCGGGCCACCAGCAGCAGCGGACTCTGCTCGGAGGCGAGGGTATAGACGCCGCCGGGCGGCAGCACCGTCACCGAACCGTAGAGGTTGTCCATGGTTTTGGTGGTCTGGTCGAGCCGGCGCTGGGCGTTGGTGTCCGCCGCGGCGGCCCCGGCCCGCCGGTCGGACAGCGAGAGCACCCGGATCAGGTCGTCACGCAGCGGGGTGAGGAAGGCGCGCGGGCTGAGTTCCTGCTGCGGTACGTCCACCAGCGCGCTCATCAGCTCGGTGATGCGCTGGGCCTGCTGGTGCACCGGTTCGGCGAAGTGTGCGGGTACCGCGTCGTCGGTGGCCTCGCTCGGGTAGTCGAGCTGGTAACCCTGCGGATCCGGCTGCTGCGCAACCAGATCGGTGAACGGCCGCGGCGTGGCCAGGCCATTCTTGACCAGCAGGTCCAGTTGCCCCAGCACGGTGGAGGCCTCGTCCCGGTTGGCGCCCCACTGCTGCGGCGGCATCAGCAGCGCCGAGCGCGGGCGGCCGGGTTCCGGGTTGAGCGCGGTCCAGGTCATGGCCCCGAGCGCGTCCTGCAGTCGGGCGGCGCGGGAGTCGTTGGTGACGTCGTAGCGGACCTTGTCGGGGGTGAAAGGCGGTGTGGGCGGATTGGATCCGATGGCGGCGAGGGCGGTCGCGGCCCAGATGTCGAAGGTGGCGGCGTGCAGTGTGGTGGCGGGCCCGGGCGGCGGGGTCGCGCCGGCGGCGGGCGGCAGGGTGACGTCGGCGAGGTTCACCATGTCGGGGGTCCCGGGTTCGGGGGCCGCGCCGCCCGGCGGGGTCTTGGCGGCGGTGAAGTTGGCGCGGTTGTCGCCGGTGGTCACGGCATTGTCGGCGAGCACGGTGGTGGTGAAGCCGTGGTGCGCGAACAGGGTGGCGCCGTCGGTGTCGACGGTGCCGGCGTCCGGAATGGCCACGCCGCGCACCGATTTCACCGCGAGCAGGGAGTCGATCAGGTCGGCGGGCGCGTTGAGCGCGCGATCGGCCAGCGTGACATCGCCGGCGGCGGCCAGCGCGCTCGGGTCGACCTGCGCGAACGGCAGTGCCACCACACACATTCCGGGTGCGAGGGCGCGCAGCCGTTCCAGCCACGTCTTGGCGGCGTGGCTGCCGGTGCCGGAGCGGGTGGGCCCGTCCGGATCCGAGGGGCTGGCGAGCACCCGGTAGTCGCTGGTCATGTCGGACACGGTGATGAGCAGGTCCGGGTCGACGGCCAGGCAGAGCGCGTTGACGAGGTTGCGGTCGCGCCCGCTGTCGGGTTTGACCACGCTCTCCAGGGCCGACAGCAACTGGTCGAGGCGTCCGCCCTGCGCGAGTGAGGCGGCCAGGTCGTCGTCGGTGAGCAGCGCCTGCCCGTCGGGGGTGCCGGGCCGCCCGGCGACCAGGCGGGGCCGGTCGGCCAGCGGCCACAGCATGGTGGTGGCCACCGGTGGGGCGTCGATGGTGGGCGGAGCGGCCGGTGCGAGCGCGCGTTTGGGGTCGGTGCCGGGGACGCCGAGTACCGGCAGCAGGAAGCGGGCGTCGTCGAGGCGGGCCTGCCCGCCGTACGCGGGCTGGCCGTTCACATTGAGCAGCAGCGGATAGACGCCAGGCGCGGCGATGTCGAGCGACGAGATGCCGCTGGGCAGATCGGTTCCCGCGTGCAGGGCGACGGTGAGGCTGAACTGTTTGCGCTGCCCCGGGGTCAATTGGTCCGAGACGTCCTGGAATTCGCCGTTGATGTCGTAGTTGACCTGGTCCAGGCGCAGGGTGGAGCGCAGCCCGCTGGGGCTGGTGACGGCCGCGCCGCGCTGGATGCGGATGCTGACGTCGTCCACCGGCCGGTCGCCGATATTGGTGACGGTGCCCGACACCACGAAGTAGGGGTCGCTGGCGGCGGTGATGGCGGTGGGCGTCACTGAATCCAGGGACAGCTTCAGGAATTTCGGTCCGCTCGGCTGTCCGCTGCCGCTGCCGGTGGGTTCGGCGGCGGCAATGGGTGTGCCGATTCCGGGTCCGATTCCCAGCGTGGTGAGCACCGCCAGCATTACCGCGGCGAGTGAAAGCAGCGTGCGCTGCGATCCCGCACGCGTCATTGTCTGCCGTTCTCCATCCGGTCGATCAGCCGGTTGGCGACCTCGGCCAGCCTGCGTTCGTCAGCGTAGGCGAGCCGGGAGTCCAGTTCGGTCAAGGGAACCCAGGCCACCTTGGTGACCTCGACGTCGGCGTCGGAGAGCTCACCACCGAGTGAGCGCATCAGATAGTGGTGCACGGTCTTGTGTACCCGCCGGCCCTCGGTGACGAACCAGTAATCGATGCTGCCGAGTTCGGCGACCACGGTGCCGTGGATGCCGGTCTCCTCCTGCACCTCGCGAATGGCCGTCTGCTCGGCGGTCTCGCCCTCTTCGATGTGGCCCTTGGGCAGCGACCAGAGCAGTCGTCCGCGCCGATCGGTGCGTCCGATGAGGGCGGCGCAACGTTTCTCGCTGGGGCCGTCGAGGCCGTCCACCACCAGTCCGCCCGCGGAGGTTTCGCGGACCGTGCGCATGCGGGGCTTGGCCGCACCGGTGGATTTCGCCGCATTACCGGCCGAACCACGCCGCCGGGGCTGGCGGCGTCGACTGTTCGCGCGATCGGCCGGGGACACCGCGTCAGTCTATAGGTGAAGGCGGCCGCACCCGCCCCAGCGCGGTAGCTCCTATATATACAGAGGTCTCATAGCAGGTAGATACCGCTCGCCGGGCGGCACGCCGGGCCCCGTCCGGGGGTTCGGGGGCGAAGCCGCCGAGGTCTTCTTCCCGGGGGTTCGGGGGCGGAGCCCCTGAGAGCTACCGAGAGTTGGGTAGGCTCCCTCTTCGTGGTTTCGCCGAAGTCCGAGGAAGCAGCAGTGGAGGATCGCCGTACTCGCCTGCTGGCGGCGGCCGCGATAACGCTGGGACGGTTGTCGGATGTCCTGACTCCGCTGGGTGAACTGTTCGCCGCGCACGGCCATCAGCTGTATCTGGTCGGCGGCAGCGTGCGCGACGCGGTGCTCGGCCGGTTGGGCACCGATCTGGACTTCACCACCGACGCCCGCCCCGAGGTGGTGCAGGAGCTGATGCGCGGCTGGGCCGATCACCTGTGGGACACCGGCGGTCTGGCCTTCGGCACGGTGAGCGCGTCCAAGTCCGGGCAGCAGCTGGAGATCACCACCTTCCGCAGCGACGCCTACGACCGCGTATCGCGCAATCCGGAGGTCACCTTCGGCGACACCCTCGAGGGTGATCTGGTGCGCCGCGATTTCACGGTCAACGCCATGGCGGTGCGCATCGGCGCGCTGGGCGAGCTGGAGTTCGTGGATCCGCTGCACGGCGTCGAGGCGCTGCTGGCCGGGGTGCTGGATACGCCTGCGCTGCCGCATGATTCGTTCCACGACGACCCGCTGCGCATGCTGCGTGCCGCGCGCTTCGTCTCGCAGCTGGGTTTCCGGCTGGCGCCGCGGGTTCGGGAGGCGATCGTCGAGATGGCCCCGGAGATCGATCGCATCACAGCCGAACGGGTGCGGGCGGAGCTGGACAAGCTGATCGGCGGCGAATACCCGACCGAGGGCATCGACATCATGGTCGAGACCGGCCTGGCCGAACGGGTGCTGCCGGAGGTCCCGGCCATGCAGCTGGAGATCGACGAGCACCATCAGCACAAGGACGTCTACCAGCACTCGCTGACCGTGCTGCGCCAGGCCATCGACCAGGAGCAGGGCGATCCGGATCTGGTGTTGCGCTGGGCCGCCCTGCTGCATGACATCGGCAAGCCGCCGACCAAGCGCAATGAGCCCGGCGGCGGGGTCAGCTTCCACCATCACGAGGTGGTGGGCGCGAAGATGGTGCGAAAGCGCATGCGTGCCTTGAAGTATTCGAAGCAGTTCACCGAGGACGTGGCACGGCTGGTGTACCTGCATCTGCGTTTTCACGGCTATGGCAAGGGGCAGTGGACCGATTCGGCGGTGCGTCGCTACGTGACCGACGGTGGGGAGCTGCTCCCCCGTCTGCACAAGCTGGTCCGCGCCGACTGCACCACTCGCAACAAGCGCCGCGCCGCCGCCCTGCGTTCGACCTACGACGAGCTGGAGACCCGGATCGAACGCCTGCGGGAGCAGGAGGATTTGGAGCGGGTGCGCCCGGATCTGGATGGCAATTCGATCATGGAGTTGCTGGACCTGAAGCCGGGACCGGATGTCGGCAAGGCGTGGCGTTTCCTGAAGGAACTGCGCCTGGACCGTGGTCCGATGACCCGTGAAGAGGCCGAGGCGGCCCTGCTCGAATGGTGGCCGACGCAGCAGGTTCGATAGCCCGGGAGTGGCGGTTCCCTGGCTAGAAGATGATCAGCGTCGTCCCCGCGACGATGGCCGAGCGGATCTGTGCGAGATCGAACGAGCCGGTGATCGCGGGCAGGTCGACGCTGAAGAACACGTGCTCCCCGACGTGTTCGGCCCGGCTGATGCGCGCCTCGCTCGGCAGCCCCGACAGCGGAATCGGGTTGAGTGTCGTGAATCGCCTGGGCGCGCGCACCTTTCGCCAGTGGGCGCGGTGCACGGTGATGGACAGGACGTTGTCGGCGATCTCGGCCGCGGCCAGCGCCCGGATGTGACGGCGCCGGTGGCGGGCCAGGATGAGCCCCTCGTCGGCGGGCTCCAGTTCCCAGTCGGGCTGCCAGGTGTTGATCCACTCCAGCAGTGCCGCAAGGGTTATCACGCCGTTGAGGTCGAGCTGTGAGGTCCGCAGTTTGGTGGGGACGCCGGGTATCAGTCGGACGCCGTGGGCGATGACGGTGAGTTCCTCGATGGGGTGTGCGTTCCAGAGCAGCCCGGTGAGCACGGTTTTGGTCTGGAAGTGCGCCCCGCGCCGGCGCACCTTGAGCGTGTGGAGGGTGGCTCGCAGGTCGTGGCCGAGCAGGGTGGCGCTGACCTCCTGCCCGCCGAACTGGCTGAGGATGCCCTCCGACAGCAGCGTCATCAGGACATCGGGCATGAGCGCGGTGACTGTCCCGGCCCCGAAGTCGGCGGCTGGTTCGAGCCAGGCGGTGGTGAAACTGGTCCACTGGTCCAGCCAGCTCTGGTCGAACAGGCGTCTTCCGAGGTCCATGCCCAGGTCCACCGCGCGCAGGGGTGACCAGGCCTTCGGATCGAAATACGTGGCCATGATTGCTTCGAGCGTACTGGCCGCCGGTGACGGCGCCAGCGGCGCAAAAGTGAACTGGAACACCTTACGGACCGATGTGATCCGCATCTACGGTTCGATTCGACTGGTACTTCCGTATTTGCGGATCTATCCTGCTTGTCATGCCCGAAATTCGGATTCGTGACGCCGCCCGGCTGCTGGGTGTCAGCGACGACACCGTGCGCCGCTGGATAGACGGTGGCGTGCTGTCCGCGCGCAAGGACGAATCCGGTCGCCTGGTGGTGGATGGCAGTGAGCTCGCGGAACTGGCCGTCGAGCAGGCTCGCACTCCGCAGACCCGGATGGCTAGTGCCAGTTCGGCACGCAATCGTTTTCCGGGACTGGTCACCAGGGTGGTGGCCGATACCGTGATGGCACAGGTGGAGATGCAATGCGGACCGTTCACAGTCGTGTCGTTGATGAGCAGCGAGTCGGTGCGCGAGTTGGGGCTGCAACCAGGCAGCGTGGCGTGGGCGAGCGTGAAGGCCACCACGGTGGTGGTGGAGACCGCCACGGAAACCGGTGGCGCGGCCTAGGTTCCAGGTCCGGAGCCGCTCTGGCCGCGACCGCGGTGCTGGGCGCGGGTCTGCTGTCGGGCTGCGGTTCCTCCTCGGACAACAGTGACACCAAGACGATCACGGTCTTCGCGGCAGCCTCGCTCCAGCAGGTGTTCACCCAGCTGGGTACCCGGTACGAGAGCGCGCACCCCGGCACGAAGGTGACCTTCTCCTTCGCCGGTTCTTCGGATCTGGTGGCGCAGTTGAATCAGGGCGCGCCCGCCGACGTCTTCGCCTCCGCCGATCAGGCGAACATGGACAAGGCGGTGAAGGGCGGCCGGATCACCGACAAGCCGCAGACTTTCGCCACCAATGTCCTCACCATCGTGACGCCGCCGGGCAATCCGGCGCACATCGGTTCGCTGGCGGATCTGTCCAAGTCCGGGCTGCGCCTGGTGGTGTGTGCGCCGCAGGTGCCGTGCGGTTCGGCCACCAAGAAGGTGACCTCCGGTGCGGGCGTGTCGATTTCGCCGGTCAGCGAGGAGTCCTCGGTGACCGACGTGCTGGCCAAGGTGACCTCGGGGCAGGCCGACGCGGGCCTGGTCTATGTCACCGACGCGGCGGGCGCGGGTACCAAGGTGACGACGGTGAACTTCCCCGAGTCCGCGACCGCCGTGAACACCTATCCGATTGCCACCGTGGCGGATTCGAAGAACGCCGCGGTCGCCGAGGACTTCGTCACGCTGGTCACCGGGCCCGATGGCCAGAAGGCGCTGCAGCAGGCCGGTTTCGGGCGGCCGTGATCAAGCCCCCGGTCTGGCTGCTGCTGCCGGCGGCCATCGGCTTCGTGCTGGTGGCCGGTCCGCTGGTGGCGCTGACCGGGGCGGTGGACTGGTCGCATTTCCTGGCTTTGATAACCTCGGAGTCCTCGCGGGTGGCGCTGCTGCTGAGCCTGCGCACCTCCGTGGCGGCCGCGCTGCTGTGCGTGCTGCTGGGTGTGCCGATGGCCGCGGTGCTGGCCCGCTCGCACTGGCGGGCGCTGCCGGTGCTGCGCGCACTGGTGTTGCTGCCCTTGGTATTACCACCGGTGGTGGGTGGTTTGGCGCTGCTGTACCTGTTCGGGCGGAACGGGCTGGTGGGCCACCAGCTGGAGGCGCTCGGCATCCGCATCGCCTTCAGCACGACCGCGGTGGTGCTGGCACAGACCTTCGTGGCGCTGCCGTTCCTGGTGATCACGCTGGAGGGTGCGATGCGCACCGCGGGCGACCGCTACGAACGGATCGCGGCCACCCTGGGTGCGCGGCCGTCGCTGGTGTGGTGGCGGGTGACACTGCCGCTGCTGCGCCCCGCACTGGTGTCGGGCACGATCCTGGCCTTCGCCCGCGCCCTGGGCGAGTTCGGCGCGACGCTCACCTTCGCGGGCAGCCTGCAGGGGAAGACCCGCACGCTGCCGCTGGAGATCTATCTGCAGCGCGAGTCCGATCCGGATGCCGCCGTGGCGCTTTCGCTGCTGCTGGTGCTGGTCGCCGCGGTGATCGTGCTGGTGGCCTACCGGCGGCCGGAGGCGCGCTAGCGTGGCTGCCATGTCGCCGATATTCGCCTCCCGTGCCGAGCGCATCGTCGAAGCGTTGCTGACCGCCGGCCCGCAGCTGGCCGCCTCGGTCGGCGATCACCGCGCCGACCATCGGCTCCCCGACTGGTCGGCGGAGGCGGTGCGGGGGCACGGCGAGCTGCTACGCGAGGCCTCGCACACCCTGGCCGAGGTCGATCCGGACGACCTGGCCCCCGAGGACGGCGTCGATCTCGCGCTCCTGCAGCAGCGGGTCGACGGCCTGCTGTTCGAGCTCACCGAAATCCGGGAGCACGAGTGGAATCCGCTGGTGCACAATCCCGGACCGCTGCTCCACCACCTGCTGGCGCGTCCGTTCGCGCCCGCCGAGGTGCGGCTGGCGGCGCTGCGCGATCGGCTGACGGCGCTGCCCGACGCGCTGGCCACCGCCCGCGTGCTGCTCGGCGAGATGCCGCGCGTGCACGTCGAGACCGCCATCGGGCAGTTCGGCGGCGTAACCGCGCTGGTGCGCGACCGGGTGCCCGCGCTGGCAGCCGAGGTACCCGGCTTCCAGATCGAACCCGCTGCCACCGCGGCGATGTCGGCGCTGACCGACTTCACCTCGTGGCTGACCGGCCAGGTCGAGGGCGCGGACCGCGATCCGCGTCTGGGCCGCCGGCTGTGGGAGGCCAAGCTCTGGCACACCCTGGACACCGAGCTGGGCGCGCGGGAGATCCTGGACCGCGCGTACCGGCACCTGGACCAGCTGACCGGCGAGATCCGCTCCGCGGCAGGCGAACTGCTCGGTGTCCCGAATCCGAATGCGGAGACCGTCCGCCGGGCGCTGGCGCAGCTGTCGGCGGATCGCCCGGCCGATGACACGGTGGTCGCGGTGGCGGCCGCGGCGCTGGCGGAGGCCACAGCCTTCGTCCGCGACCACGACCTGGCCACCCTGGTCGACGATCCGCTGGTCATCCAGGAGATGCCGGAGTTCGCGCGCGGGGTGGCGGTCGCGTACTGCGATCCCGTCGGCCCACTCGAAACCGCCGAGCTGCCCACCTTTTTCGCCATTGCACCGACCCCGGCGGCCTGGTCGCCCGAGCGGGTGACCTCGTTCTATCGCGAATACAACAACCACATGATGCGCAACCTGACCGTGCACGAGGCCATGCCCGGTCACTACCTGCAACTCGCCCGGTCGCGCCGCTTCCGCGGCTCCACCCCGGTGCGTGCGCTGTGCTGGAGCGGCACCTTCATCGAGGGCTGGGCGGTCTACACCGAGAAACTCATGGCCGACAACGGTTTCGGCGGTCTGCCGGTGCGGTTGCAGCAGCTGAAGTCCCACCTGCGCATGACCATCAACGCCATCCTCGACCAGTCGGTGCACTGCGACGGCATGACCGAAGCCGAGGCCATGTGGCTGATGCGGGACCGCGGCCTCCAGGAAGAGAGCGAGGCGGCCGGCAAGTGGCGCCGCACCCTGCTCAGCTCGACCCAGCTCTCGACCTATTTCGTCGGCTACACCGAGGTCGCCGCCGTGGCCGCGGCGCGCCCGGCCGCCACTCGCCTGCGCGACTGGCACGACGCCATGCTGTCCCACGGCTCCCCTGCCCCGCGCCATCTGCGCACGCTGCTCGGGATCGACGGGAGCTGATTCGATGACCAGCGGGCTGGCGGTATCCGCGCGCCTGGCGGACCGGGATTTCGAGGTGCGGCTGGACATTCCGGCCGGGGAAGTGCTGGCCGTGCTGGGCCCCAACGGCGCGGGAAAGTCCACACTGCTGGATGTGGTTGCCGGACTGGTGATTCCGGACGAAGGGCAGGTCCGGCTGGGCGAGCGCGTGCTGACGGATGTCGCGAAAGGCATTGCGGTGGCGCCGCATCGGCGGGCCGTCTCGCTGCTGGCGCAGGACGCCTTGCTCTTCCCGCATCTGTCGGTGGCCGCGAATGTGGCCTTCGGGCCGCGCAGCCGGGGTGTGCGCGGCCGGGCCGCCACCGCTCTCGCGCGGGAATGGCTTCGGGCCGTAGGCGCCGAGGAATTCGCGGACCGGTCGCCCGGGTCACTGTCCGGCGGTCAGGCGCAGCGCGTGGCCCTGGCGCGCGCGTTGGCCGTGCACCCGCGGGTATTGCTGCTGGACGAGCCGATGGCCGCGCTGGATGTGACCGCGGCGCCCGCCATGCGGGCGCTGCTGCGCCGAGTCCTGCGGGAACCTGCGCCCGGTGGCACGGACCACGGAAACGGCGAGTTGATCGCCACTGCACGGGACATCGCCGCGCATCCTGTGACGCTGCCGGATGCCCGGCCCAGCGCCACGATTCTGGTGACACACGACATCATCGACGCGGTGACCCTGGCCGATCGGGTCGCGGTCATCGAGGCCGGGCGGGTGATCGAGTCCGGTTCGGTGGCTGCGGTATTGGCGCGGCCCCGCAGCCGGTTCGCTGCCCGGATCGCCGGAGTCAACCTGATCATGGGTTCGGCGGTGAGCGGCGGCAGCGCCGGGCTGGGTGCCGTCACGGACGGGACGGTCGAGGTCTTCGGCAGGTCCGAGGGCGAGTGGACGGAAGGCGGCCGGGCGGCGGCGGTGTTCTCGCCGGTGGCCGTGGCGGTGCATCTCGAGCATCCGGAGGGAAGTCCCCGCAATGTGTTCCGGGTGCGGGTTACGGAGCTGGAGGATCGCGGCGGTCTGGTGCGGGTGCGCGCGGTGGACGGTCCGGGGGCGGCCGCGGGCCTGGCGGCGGATCTGACTCCGGCCGCGGTGGCCCAGCTCGGCGTGGTCCCCGGGATGGAGGCGTACTTCGCGGTGAAGGCGACCGAGGTCGAGGTCTATCCCTATTGATCGGCCATCGCCCCGGCCGGCTTCGGCCTCACTCCTCCGGTTCGCCGTACCCGCCGCCGCCCGGCGTGTGCACGACCAGGACATCACCGGGTTCGAGGTGCGCCGAGTCCGCGCCGCGCAGTTGCGTGGTCGTGCCGTCGGCGCGTTCGATCCGATTGGCGCCCAGGGCCCCCGGTGCGCCGCCCGCCATGCCGTACGGGGGGATGCGGCGGTGGCTCGACAGCGTGGAGACGGTCACCGCATCGGTGAAGCGCAGTCGCCGCACGGCTCCGTCGCCGCCGCGCCAGTGCCCGTTGCCACCGCTGCCGGTGCGGATCGAGAACTCCTCGACCACCACCGGCAATCGCCACTCCAGGACTTCCGGATCGGTGAGCCGGGAGTTGGTCATATGGGTCTGGACGACCGGTGCGCCGTCGAAGCCCTGGCCCGCACCGGAACCGGAACCGATGGTCTCGTAGTACTGGCAGCGGTTGTTGCCGAAGGTGACATTGTTCATGGTGCCCGACCCTTCGGCCTGCACCCCCAGCGCGGCGTACAGAGCGCCGGTGATCGCCTGCGAGGTCTCGACATTGCCCGCGACGACGGCCGCCGGAGGCTGTGGTGACAGCATGGATCCGATCGGCACGCTGATCGTGAGCGGGCGCAGACAGCCGTCGTTGAGTGGGATGTCGTCGGCGACCAGCGTGCGGAACACGTACAGCACTGCCGCGTTGACCACCGCGTAGGGCGCGTTGTAGTTGCCCGCCAGTTGTGCCGACGTTCCGGTGAAATCGATGGTGGCGCCACGGTTCTCGCGATCCACGCGAACACGGACTCGAATGGTGGCGCCCAGGTCGGTCTCGTAGGCGTAGTCGCCGTCCTCGAGCGTGTCGATGACGCGCCGCACGGCCTCCTCGGCATTGTCCTGGACGTGGCGCATGTACGCCTGCACGACATCGAGCCCGAAGTGGTCGATCATCTTGCCGACCTCCTCCGCGCCCTTCGCATTGGCGGCGATCTGGGCGCGTAGGTCGGCGAGGTTGGTGGCCGGATTGCGGGACGGGTAGGCGGCTTCGATCAGCAGCCGGTGGGTTTCGGCTTCCCGGAAGCGCCCGTTCTCGACCAGCAGCCAGTTGTCGAAAATGACGCCCTCCTCGTCGATACGGCGGCTGTTCGCGGGCATGGAACCCGGTGTGATGCCGCCGATTTCGGCGTGATGTCCGCGCGACGCGACATAGAACAGGATGCGTTCGCCGGTGATGTCGAAGACCGGGGTGATGACGGTGACATCGGGCAGGTGGGTACCGCCGTGGTAGGGATCGTTGACCGCGTAGGTGTCTCCGGGGCGCATGTCGGGCCGCCGCCGGATGATCTCCTTGACACTGGTTCCCATGGAGCCCAGGTGCACGGGAATGTGCGGGGCGTTGGCGACCAGATTGCCCTCGGGATCGAACAGCGCGCACGAGAAGTCCAGGCGCTCCTTGATATTGACCGATTGCGAGGTCGACTCCAGCCGCGCGCCCATCTGCTCGGCAATGGACATGAACAGATTGTTGAAGACCTCCAGCAGTACCGGATCCACGTCGGTACCCGCCCGCGGTCCGGTCGCTGTCGCGACCCGGGCCATGATCAGATGCCCGATGTCGTCGACGGTGGCCTGCCAACCCTCGTCGACAACCGTGGTGGAGTTGTCCTCGGTGATGACGGCCGGTCCGGTCACCGTGACGCCCGGTTCCAGTTCCGCACGGCGGTAGAGGAACACGTCGCGCCAGGTGCCGCCGGTGTGCATGCGGACCGGCGTGGCCCCGGCCGCCATCCGGCTCGGTGCGGCCCCGGCCGCCGTCCGGCTCGGTGCGGCCCCGGCCGCCGTCCGGCTCAGTCCCGATAGATCGGGCGGTTCGGTGAGCCCGGTCGCCTCGACGGAGAGGGCTTCGATGACGATCGGCCGGTCCAGGACGAATGAGTAGGTGGCGCGGTGGCGTTCGACGAATTCCGTTGTCATCCACGCGGGTTCGGAGAGTTCCACGGTGAGAGTGGTGTCGGTGCCGTCGTAGCGCAGCTGTGCCCGGCGCACCACGCGGATGCGGTGTTCTGGTACGTCCTCGGCGCGCAGCTCGGCGCGCGCGTCGGCTTCCAGTGCGGTTGCCGTGCCCTCGGCGCTGGGCATGGACTCGGGTTCCAGCGGCAGCTCCACCGATTGCTCGCGCATGGCGGTGGTGTCGGCGAGCCCGATGCCCAGCGCCGACAGCACACCCGCCAGCGGCGGTACGAGCACCGTGCGAATGCCGAGCGAGTCCGCGACCGCGCAGGCCAGCTGGCCGCCCGCGCCGCCGAAGGTGGTCAGCGCATACCGGGTGACGTCGTGCCCCTTCTGCACGGAGATGTGTTTCACCGCAGCCGCGATATTGGTGACCGCGATCCGGAGATAGCCCTCGGCGACCTGTTCCGGCGTGCGGTCGTCTCCGGTGCGCGAACGGATTTCGGCGGCCAGCTCGGCGAAGCGGTCGTGCACCAGCGCGGCGTCGAGCGGCTGGTCACCCTCCGGTCCGAAAACGTGTGGGAAGTAATCGGGTTGGATGCGTCCCAGCATGAGATTGGCGTCGGTGACGGTCAGTGGCCCACCCGCGCGATAACATGCCGGTCCGGGCATTGCGCCCGCCGAATCGGGACCCACCCGGTACCGACTGCCGTCGAAGTGCAGGACGGAACCGCCCCCGGCGGCGACGGTGTGGATGTCGAGCATGGGCGCGCGCAGTCGCACGCCCGCGATCCGGGTATTGAAAACCCGCTCGTATTCGCCCGCGAAATGCGAGACGTCGGTGGACGTTCCGCCCATGTCGAAGCCGATGACCCGGTCGTATCCGGCGAGCTGGGACATGCGCACCATGCCGACGATGCCGCCGGCCGGCCCGGACAGGATGGCGTCCTTGCCCCGGAACTGCCCGGCCTCGGTGAGGCCACCGTTCGACTGCATGAACATCAGCCGCACGCCGGTGAGCTCGTCGGCAACCCGCCGCACGTAGCGTTGCAGCACCGGCGACAGGTAGGCGTCCACCACGGTGGTATCGCCGCGTGGCACCAGTTTCATCAGCGGGCTGACTTCGCTGGACAGCGAGACCTGCGGGAAGCCGATCGCCTCCGCTACCCGGCCGATGGCCTGTTCGTGTGCCGGATACAGATGGCTGTGCATGCACACCACGGCGAGCGCGCGGATACCGTTGTCGTACACCTGTTTCAGCGCATCGGCGAGGCTGTCGAGGTCCGGTCGCACGAGGACGTTCCCGGCCGCGGTGACGCGTTCGTCCACCTCGACGACCCGCTCGTACAACAGTTCCGGCAGCACGATCTCGCGGGCGAAGATCTTGGGCCGATTCTGGTAGGCGATGCGCAGCGCGTCGCGAAATCCACGTGTGATCACCAGCGCGGTGGGTTCACCCTTGCGTTCCAGCAGCGCGTTGGTGGCGACCGTGGTGCCCATCCGCACCGCGTCGATCCGGTCGGCGGGGTCGGAAATCCCTTCGGCCCGCAGGATTTCGCGGATTCCGGCCACCGCGGAATCGCGGTAGCGGCTGGGATTCTCCGACAGCAGCTTGTGCGTGATGATCGCTCCGTCGGGCCGTCGGGCCACCACGTCGGTGAACGTGCCGCCGCGGTCGATCCAGAACTGCCAGCGGGGTGCCGTACCCTCCGGACCGGCTGTCGTCGCGGCCGTCATCGCGACGGGTCGTTCCGGGTGGGCGCGTTCAGGTCGATCACAGAGCGCACGATACCGAACCGCCGACGGGACGCCGGCTCACTACTTCAAGACGGCGTGCATGAGGTACACGTTGTAGCTGTTCCACGCCGAGATGGTGAAGTACAGGTTCTTCCCGCGCGACCACGGATGGATGTACCCGCCGTAGGTCGTCGGATAGTCGTCGGTGTCGACCAGGGTAACCGGATCGGTCCAGGCGCCCTGCGGTTCCGCGGCGGTGCGCAGCACGATGGCGTGGCGGTCCAGATCGAGGTAGATCATCTGCCACTGCCTGGTCGACTTGTCGTAGCGCACCGACAGCTCACCGGCGGTCCCGGACAGGATCGGCGTGGCCAGCTGTTCGTCGGGCCCCAGCGCCGGCACCCAGGTATCAGCGATCCAGTACTGGTAGGCAGACTTGTTGAGCACCTGGTCGGTGGGCACCCGGGCCAGCGCGATGGTGCCGAACCGGCCATTGGGCGTGCCGAACATGTACACGTACCCCTTGTGCGGCGCCATGTCCATGACCTGGAACCGTCCCTGCCCGAAGAAGTTGTCCCAGCGCGCCCATTCGGATTTGGTCCAGGTCGAGCCGTTGTCGTCGGACCAGGCCAGCCCGCCCAGATTGGTCCACCACATGCCGGGCTTGTGGCGACTCCACCGGGCCACCGACATGTATGTCAGGTACTGCCGCCCGTTCAGCGCGAAGCCGGAGGTCGGGATGGTGGTGATCTCGAAGTTGTCGATCTTGCGGCTGCTCAGGATCTCGGCGGCGTGACAGCGGCTGTCCTGTGCGAAGGTGTCCAGCCGCAGGCCGCGAGAGAGATCGCGATTGCTACTGAACGCGATGGAATTGCTGCGCCAGTCCTGCTCCCCGGTGCCTGCGCCGACCGGCCCCCAGCCCTTGCCGAAGGTGTCACCGAAGGCGACGGCGATCTGCCCGGGCTTGGACTCCCACATGATGCCCAGGTCGGTGCCGTCCACCGACCAGCGCATATCGGTGCGATTGGTGGAGCCGTGCCCGGTCACCTGGTTCACCAGCGCCAGCGAGTCGAGTTCGGCCGGGGCCACGGGTGCGGCGACCGGCGCGGGAGCCAGGGGCTGCACGGCGGGCGCGGGCTGGGGCTGCGGTGGCTGGGGATCGCCGCCGGGCACCGGGATCGGGACGGTCTCCGGAATCTGGTCTATCTGGATGTGTGGCAGTTGAATGCCGCCGGAGCCGCTGTCGGCCTGCGGTGCGGGGGTGGGCTCCGGGGTCGGTTCCGAGGCGGGCGGGTCGTCGCCGGTGCCGGGATCACCGGAGGCGTCGGCCGGGTCGCCCGGAGGATCGGCCGGATCACTCCCGGGTGCAAGGTTTTCCGGCTTGGGACTCTTGTCGTTGCGCAGGTCCGGGCACGGATTGACGCACGGGTCCGCGGGCAGCGCCGCGGGATGGATGCGGGTGTTGTCCTGCCTCGGACCCGGAATGGGGACCGGTGTGAGCTGCGGGACCGGGACCGGAATGTGGATGGTGTTGTCGGGCCGCGGTGGTTGCGGCAGCGGCACATCCGGGTTGGGTTCGCGGGCCAGCGGATCGAATCCCGTTTCGCCGCAGGCATTCAACGGCGGCGGGGCCCAGGGGGCCAGGGGGCCGGCGGAGGCGGGTGTGGCGGGCAGCAGCATGATCCCGGCCATGGCCAGGCTCGACAGTGCAAGGGCCGCAGGTGCTTCGGAGCGCCGCGCAGTCATCCGTGGTGCGTCTCCTCGTCCGTGATCGGATCCACCTCACCGTAGCCGTCCACGGGCCGTATCCGCGGAGCTGTGCCGCCGTGTCGCCGGAGGGGTGCGACCGAGCCGATACCTACATCGGCTAGGGACCGACCCGTCGGCGTGAATTGGCCGCAATGGCCAGGACGCCGCCCGCGTAGATCGCCGCCGCGGCCACCACCACCGCTGGTGAGCGACCGTCCGCTGGAATCAGCACCGCGGTACTCGCCAGCGCCAGCACGAAGGTGACGTTGAAGACCGTGTCCTGCAGGGCGAAGACCTGCCCGCGGTGCGCGTCGTCGATATCGATCTGCATGGCCGCGTCTCCGGTCAGCTTGATGACCTGGCCCACCAGCCCGAGCAGGTAGGCCGCCGCCAGCAACAGCAGCTCCGCCCGCCGCTCGCTGTGCCCGGTGGCGACGGTGATCGGGGTGACCAGGCCCAGCTGTACCGCGGTCGCGGTCACCAGTCCGGTCACCACCGTCCGCGGCCGGCCGAGCCGGGGAATCAGCACCGGCGCGACCACGGCCGCCGTGAGCATGCCCGCCCCGGTCGCGGTGATGGCCGCGCTGAATTTCGCGAGGTGTCTCCCCACCGCTGCCTCGTCACCGCGGCGCAGCACCAGCACCATCAGCAGGGTGTCCGCGCCGAAGACGATGCGGTGCGCACCGATCCCGAGGAAAGTCGTGGTCACTTCCCGGGACCGCCAGGCCGCGGTGGCGCCCTCGCGCAGTCCGGCGGCGATGGCCCGCACCGTGCTCCACCCGCCCCGCGCCGCGGCGTGCTCGCCGCGGTCGGGTCCCAGTGCGCGGGGCCGGAATCCGGCCACCACCAGCCCGCCGGCGATCGAACCGGAGGCGCTGGCGGCCGCGGCCACCGCCGCGGCGAAGTCGCCCGCCCCGATCAGCCCGATGACCGAGAAGGCCAGGCCCGCACCCAGAATCGCGCAGCCCGAGGCCACCGTCGCCAGTACCGAATTCATCGGGACCAGCCAGCGCTGGGCCAGCACCTTGGGCAGCGACGCGGACACGCCGGCGCCCACGAACCGGCTGACCCCGACCACGGACAGCGCGCCCAGCAGTAGCGGGGTGGCGTGCATCCCGGCCAGCAGGCCCGCCGCGGTCGCCACGATGAGCAGCGCGCGCAGCACGTTCGCGTAGAGCAGCACCCGGCGGCGATCCCAGCGGTCGAGCAGCGCGCCCGCGTACGGGCCGACGATCGAGTACGGCAGCAGCAGGGCCGCGAAGCCGCCGGCGATGGCCAGCGGATCGGTCTGGCGTTCGGGGTTGAACAGAATCGCGCCCGAGAGCGCGGCCTGGAACATGCCGTCGCCGAACTGCCCGCACAACCGGACCAGCGTCAGCCGCAGAGTGCCGGGATTCTCGCGGAGCGCGGTCGCGGCCGCGGCCAGCCGGGCGCGCAGGGTGGCCGGCGGCGGCGCCGCGGTCACCGGGACGGGTGCGTGGTCACCAGCGCGAAGACGGCCGCGCGCATATCGTCGGCCATGGGCAGGTTGTCGACGGTGTCGGCGTCGATCCACTGGAAGCGGTCGTGTTCGAGGGGGTCCAGCCGGATCTCAGCGGCCTCGGCCTCGACCACGAAGCTGTACTTGCGCACCCGGGATTTGGTGCGGGTGGCGTAGTCGAATCCGCCCAGCACGTCGGTGATCCGCACGACGCTCAGCCCGGTCTCCTCGAACAGTTCGCGGGCCACGCAGTCGGCGAAGGATTCCCCGGATTCCACGCCGCCGCCGGGCAGTTCCCACATCCCCCCGTGCGAGCCTTCGGCGACACGCCGTACGACCAGTAGTTTGCCGTCCCGGAACACGGCCACGCCCACCACGAAATGAGCGATCCCCTCGCTCTCGGCCTGTTGTCGGAGCTCGCGTTCGATGCCCGCGAGTGCCTCGGGTCGCATCCCCCTGCTCTCCCTCCCGTTTCGCTTGCGGCACATCATGATACGGTCGCCGACCGAAACCCGCTGGCGGGTACGACGGCATGCGGGCGGGCGTCACCGCCGCCCACGCAAAATCGCCGGGCATTTGCCCGTACCGATTGCCGAGAGCGTAGTACCTGGTCGGCAGCGTGCGGGGCAGCGGTGCTCTCACGCTAGAATTTAACCCGGAATTCAGGTTGGGCCGCCGTATCGGCCCCTACCCTGGAATCCGATCGGTGCTCGCCGGTGAGAGGAGTACGGCGGTGTCCACGCTCACGACACCACACATCGATATCCATCGTGGCGGCGACCGCATGAAAACCCGTGTGTCGTGGCTGGATTCGAAGCATTCGTTCTCGTTCGGGGAACACTACGATCCCGACAACACCCATCATGGCCTGCTGCTGGTCAACAACGAGGACATCGTCCTGCCCGGCGAGGGTTTCGAGACCCACCCGCACCGGGACATGGAAATCGTCACCTGGGTGCTGAGCGGCAGCCTGGTGCATCAGGATTCGCTGGGACACAGCGGGGTCATCTATCCCGGCCTGGCCCAGCGTATGAGCGCCGGCACCGGCATCCTGCATTCGGAGAAGAACGATTCCTGGCGGATCAGCAATGCGCCCGAACATCGGGAGCCGGTGCATTTCGTCCAGATGTGGGTAGTGCCCGACGATTCCGGGCTGACCCCCGGCTATCAGCAGCTGGAGATCGACGACGAGCTGGCCGGCGGCGGCCTGATCACAGTGGCCTCGGGCCTGCCCCGCTACCGCGACCGCACCGCCATCGCCATCGCCAGCAGCCACTCCGCCCTGCACGTGGCCCGGATGCCCGGCGAGGGCGCCGAGATCCGCCTGCCGGAGGCCCCCTACCTGCACGTTTTCGTCGCGCGCGGCGAGGTGGAGATGGAGGGGGCCGGCACCCTGTACGAGGGCGACGCGGTGCGGTTGACGCGCAGCGGAGGCCAGCGTGTCACCGCAAACATGCCGTCGGAGATTCTGGTGTGGGAAATGCATGCCCGACTCGGCGGGCAATAGCATCGACGGATGAACCAGTACCCGCCGCCGGGGCAGTACGGCCAGTACCCCGCGCCTCCGCCCGGAAACTATCCGCCGCCCGGCGGACCGCAGTACTGGCAGGAATCGCCGCAGCGCAGGGGCATGGCGATCACCGCGATGGTCTTCGGCATCCTGGGCCTGCTCACCTTCTGGACGGTGCTGCTCACCATCATCGGCGTCTTGTGCGGCGCGCTCGCGATCATTCTCGGCGTGATCGCCGTGACGAAGGCGCGCCGCGGCATATCCGGCGGGTTCGGAATGGCGCTCGCGGGCGCGATCATGGGGGTCATCAGCCTGATCGGCGGCATCCTGATCGGCGTGCTGGTGTGGGTCGTCTTCAAGGACACCGGCGGCACCGACCTGATCGACTGCCTGAACAAGGCCGGCAACGACAGCTCCAAGGTTCAGCAGTGCCAGGACGAATTCAACAAGCGCGTCGAGGACAAGTTCAGCGTCACGCTGACGCCCGCGCCTACCCGCTGACCGGATGGCACTCGCGGGTGGCGGCCAGCACCTCGGCCAGTTCGGGGCGAAAGTCCCCTTCTGGTGGGTGAATCCACGTGCGGTAGGCGCTGTGCTCGTCCGCGGGAGACGGCAGCACGATGGTGCTGCCCGGTTGCGCTACGGACGCGCAATCGCGGAAAAGGTCTGAGAACAAAGCGGTGTCGTGATACGACTCGTCCGTGGGGCCGGTCAGGAAGGTCCAGCGGCCCGAGCGCGGGTGGGCGATGACGGGCCCGCAGCGGCGGCGGGCGACCAGGTGGTCGCGGACCCGGCGGCCCAGGTCGGCGGGCATGGTCACGGCCCCGACGGCCCCGACCTCCAACATGATTCGGCTCAGTGCCGAGTCCACCACGCCGTAGAGGCCGTGCTCTTTGCGATAGCGCCGGCACCGAGCCAGCGCTTCCTGGGTGGCGGTATACGAGGACGGGTCCAGCGCGCTCATGGCGAACCTCCTGCTACCGACCTTAGGTCCGGGCAATCGGTATGACAATAGTCACACGCCAGTGAGTTCCCCGGCGTAGCATCGCTGCTCATGGCACCCGTCTCGCCCACCGTCGCTCGGTGGGCGCTGGTCCTGCGGCTACGCGAACTGCGTGAGCAGTGCGGCTTCGATTCGGCGACCTTCGCCAAGCGCGTCGGCTTCACCCCCGCCAACTGGTCGCACGTGGAGAAGGGTCGGCGCGTCCTCACGGCCACCACCATCGGCCCGGTGCTGGAGCTGCTCGAGGTGGAGGGCGAGGAGCGCGCGGAACTGCTGGAACTGCTGGCGCTGAGCAAGGAGCGCGGCTGGTGGGCCAGGTCCTCGGCGCTCATCGGGCCGGAGCTGCAACGGTATTACGGCATGGAGCTGGGTGCGGAGAGCATCCGCAGCTACGACAGCCTGGTGGTGCCCGGCCTGTTGCAGACCGAGGAATACGCTCGGGCGCTCATCAGCGCCGACGTCATGATCCGTCCCGTCCAGGTGGAACAGCTGGTGGCGGTGCGGCTGAAGCGGCAGGAACGGCTGCGCGGCGACGACCGGGTGGAACTCACCGCGGTGATCGGCGAGGCCACGCTGCTGCAGCAGATCGGCGGCCCGAAAGTATTGCGCGGGCAACTGGAACATCTGGCAACACTGCTGGACGAGCTGGATTCCGTTACGGTGCGGGTGATTCCGTTCACCGCGACCCGGGGCGCACTGCTGGGCGGGTCGAGTTTCCATCTGCTGGATTTCGCTTCCGAAAATCTTCCCACCTTCACCTGGGTGGAGAGCGCGGTTTTCGGTGGGGCGGTGGAGGATTCGGCGCAGATTCGTGATCTGCGGTTCGCATTTGTGCGTGCGCTCGACCAATCTCTCGGTCGCGCAGAATCTTTGGAGCTCATCAGACGCTATTCGCAAGGGTAGGATACGCATGCGTAACGGTAAAATGCTGCCCATGCTAAACACCGCGAACTATCAGCCGGTATCCCGCGGCTGGTTCACGTCGTCCCGTACCAATAACGGAAATCAGTGCGTGGAGGTTCGATTCGACGGTGATGCGGTGCTCATCCGCGACAGCAAGTACCGGCGCAATCCGGAACATCGCCCCGAAGACGAGCCCATCATCACCGTCGCCGCGACCGAATGGATGACATTCCTGGCCGCTGTGCTGGGCCGCCACTCCGTCCGCACCGCGCTCAGCGCGGAGACCGGTGCGGACGGCCACACCACCCTCCGGCACCACGACACCACCCTGGTCTACACCCCCGGCGAATGGCGCGCCTTCGTCGCCGGGGCTCGCGACGGAGAGTTCGACCGGATACCGGTGTCCGCTTGAGCTGCCCTCGTTCCGAACGCGACAACTGATTTCGTGCCGATGGGTGCAACTCCTCGGGCACGTCCAAAATCGGTTCGGCACTCGACCGCCGGCACGCGCGCACGAGTGGTAACGGCTCTCGGTCGTGCGCCAAAGTCGCGGGGAGGCGGAACTGTGCATACTGGGGATCGTGACTTCGCAGCTGACGCCTCCCTCCGGTATCGACCTGTCCTTCCGTGACGCGGACGTACGGGTGCAGGACGACCTGTTCGCGCACGTCAACGGCAAATGGCTGGAGAGCTACCAGATACCGGCCGACCGGGCGGTGGACGGTGCCTTCCGCACGCTCTACGACCAGGCGGAACTGGATGTGCAGAAGATCATCCAGGACGCCTCGGCGGCCGCTGCCGCGCCCGGCACCGAAGAGCGCAAGATCGGCGATCTCTACAACAGCTTCATGGCCGCCGAGGCCATCGAGGCGGCGGGCCTGACCCCGATCGCCGAGGAGCTGGCCGCCGTGGCCGGCGTCGCCGACCGCTCGGACTTCGCCGCGCTCATCGGCCGCCTGCAGCGCACCGGCGTGGGTGGCGCGCTGGCCTTCTATGTCGACACCGACGACAAGAACTCCACCCGGTACCTGGTGCACGCCACCCAGTCCGGCATCGGCCTGCCCGACGAGTCGTACTACCACAAGGACGAATACGCGGAGATCCGCGAGAAGTACGTCGCCCACATCCGCCACATGTTCGAGCTGGCCGGGTTGGACCACGACGCCCAGCGGGTCTTCGAGCTGGAGACCAAGCTGGCCGCGGGCCACTGGGACGTGGTGCGCCGCCGCGATGCCGAATTGAGCTACAACCTCACCACTTTCGACGCGCTGGCCGCCGAGAACCCGGAATTCGACTGGACCGCCTGGACTTCCGCGCTGGCCGCGGGCGTGGATCGTTCCGGAGCGGAGCTGTTCGCGGAACTCGTAGTGCGCCAGCCCGATTACGTGCGCACCTTCGCCCAGTTGTGGGCCTCGGAATCGCTGGAGGACTGGAAGGCCTGGGCTTCCTGGCGGGTGGTGAAGGCCCGTGCGCCGTACCTGACCACAGAGCTGGTGGAGGCCAACTTCGATTTCTACGGCCGTACCCTGACCGGCGCGCAGGAGAATCGGGAGCGCTGGAAGCGCGGCGTCTCCCTGGTACAGGACCTGCTGGGCGAGGCCGTGGGCAAGCTCTATGTGGCCCGGCACTTCCCGCCGGAGGCCAAGGCCCGCATGGTCGAGCTGGTGGAGAACCTGCAGGAGGCCTACCGCCGCAATATCTCCGAGCTGGAGTGGATGGGCCCGGACACCCGGCAGGCCGCCCTGGCCAAGCTGGCGAAGTTCACCCCGAAGATCGGCTACCCGGACGAGTGGCGCGACTACGCCGCGGTCACCGTGGATCCGGCCGACGTGGTGGGCAACTACCGCAGCGGCTACGCCGCCGAGCACGACCGCGATCTGAACAAGCTGGGCGGCCCGGTGGACCGCGGCGAATGGTTCATGACCCCGCAGACGGTGAACGCCTACTACAACCCGGGCATGAACGAGATCGTCTTCCCGGCGGCCATTCTGCACCCCCCGTTCTTCGACATGAACGCCGACGACGCCGCCAACTACGGCGGTATCGGCGCGGTCATCGGGCACGAGATCGGCCACGGCTTCGACGATCAGGGCTCCAAGTACGACGGCGACGGCAATATGGTCGACTGGTGGACCGAGTCGGACCGCACCGAATTCGGCAAGCGCACCAAGGCTTTGATCGCTCAGTACAACCAGTTCTCCCCCAAGGACCTGTCGGCGGACCACAAGGTCAATGGCGAGTTCACCATCGGTGAGAACATCGGTGACCTGGGTGGTCTCTCGATCGCCCTGGAGGCGTACCGGATCGCCATCGAGGGCCAGGACTCCCCCGTTCTCGACGAACTCACCGGCCTGCAGCGGGTGTTCTTCGGCTGGGCGCAGGTGTGGCGCACCAAGGCGCGCACCGAGGAGGCCATCCGCCGCCTCGCCGTGGACCCGCACTCGCCGCCGGAGTTCCGTTGCAATGGCGTGGTCCGCAACCTGGACAGCTTCCATGAGGCCTTCGATGTGCGGCCGGGTGACGAGCTCTACCTGGATCCCGCTGAGCGCGTGAAGATCTGGTAGTCCGGACCGGGCCCTCTCCGATGTGGCGGGGGCCCCGGTCGGCTACCGCAGGCGCTCTTCGGTTTCCGCGTCGAAGAAGAAGAGTTCGTCCTGCTTGGGTGTCAGGAGCAGCCGGTCGCCCAGCGCGACCCGGAAGCGCCGATCCACCCGCGCCACCACCCGGCCGGAGCGGCTGGACCATTCGTCCGCCGCGCCGTGCGAGTAGACGAACGATTCCGAGCCGAGCTCCTCGAGCAGTTCCACCTCGACCGCGAGTGCGTTGCCCGGGTCGGTGGTGACCTCCCAGGATTCGGGGCGGATGCCGACGATCACGTTCTTGTCGTCGATAGTGTGCGGCAGGGGAATTCGCAGGTCGTTGAGCACGGCCGCGCCCTCGCGGACCGGAGCGGTCAGCAGGTTCATGCCGGGCGAGCCGATGAACCCGGCGACGAAGGTATTGACCGGATCGTCGTAAAGCTCACGGGGAGCGGCGATCTGCTGCAGCTTCCCGTCTTTCATCACCGCGACCCGGTGCCCCATGGTCATGGCCTCGACCTGATCGTGGGTCACGTACACGGTGGTGGTGCCCAGCCGTTTCTGCAGGGCCGCGATCTGCGAGCGGGTCGAAACCCGCAGCTTGGCATCGAGATTCGACAGCGGCTCGTCCATGCAGAACACCTGCGGCCGCCGCACGATGGCCCGGCCCATGGCGACGCGCTGGCGCTGGCCGCCCGACAGCCGCGCGGGCTTGCGGTCGAGCAGGTCCTCCAGCTCCAGCATGGCCGCCGCCTCGGTGACGCGAACCCTGGTGTCGGCCTTGCTCATACCCGCATTGCGCAGCGCGAACCCCATGTTCTCGGCCACGGTCATGTTCGGGTAGAGCGCGTAGCTCTGGAACACCATGGCCACGTCGCGCGAACGCGGCGGCAGGCCGGTCACGTCGAGTCCGCCGATGCGAATGCGCCCGGCGGTCACCGCTTCGAGACCCGCCAGCATGCGCAGACTGGTGGACTTACCGCAGCCCGAAGGCCCGACCAGCACCAGGAATTCGCCGTCGGAGATGTCCAGGTGCAGGTCGTCGACCGCAGGGCCGGACGCACCCGGATAGGTGAGGGAAACACCCTCGAACTGCACAGTCGCCATGCCGGCGTCTCTCCTCGTTTTGACTTACTTGGGCAGCTTGGGCGTGATCTGCCGGTCGATGATCGTCTGGAGCTGGTTGCCGATGTCGCCGAAAGCCGCAGCGGTGTCCCGGTTCTGCAGGCCGATCTGCTCGAGCCCGGTGCCGATGATCTGGTCGCCGCCCGGCACGAACACGCGCGCGTAGTTCTGCGGCTTGGTCAGCGGCAGCTGGTCGAGCGCGGTCTTGAAGTTCGGGTTCTTGGCCAGGAAGTCCTGCATGCCCGGATCCTGCTGCGCCGACTTGCGCACCGGCACATAGCCGGTGGCCTGCGAGAAGTACGAGGTGTTGGCCGCATTGGTGATGAACTCGATGAACTCGAGCGCGTTCGCCTTGCGGGCGTCGCTGATCCGCGACGGAATCGCCAGGCCGGCGCCGCCGGTGGTGCAGCCCGCCAGCCCGTTCGGGTGCGGCAGGAAACCGGTGCCGAACTGCGTCTTGCCCGCGGCATTGGTGTTGATGCTCTTCAGGTCTCCGGTGGAGCCGATGGCCGAGGCGATGATGCCGTTGCCGAAGTCCACGGCGTAGGTGGGCCGGATGCTGGCGTACTTCTTGGTATTGATGGAGTCGCGCAGGTAGTTTCCGGCCTTGATGGTGGCCGGGTCGCCGAACTTCAGCTTCCACTCGTCCGAGTACGCGCCGCCGAAGGTCCAGCACGGACCCTGGAAGGTCCAGGCCAGGTAGTTCTTGGCGTCGCCCCAGCCGTGCGCCCACTTGCCGTCGCCCATCACGCTCTGGATCTTCGGGCCCCACTCGTCGAACTCGTCCCAGCTGTTCGGCGTGCGGTCGGGCAGTCCGGCCTTGGCCCAGACGTCCTTGTTGTAGTAGAAGATCTGTGTCGAGCGCGAGTACGGCAGCGCCCAGGTCCTGCCGTTGAACTTGTAGTCGCCGACGAAGGTGTCCACGTAGTCGGACACGTTCACGCCCGCGGACGAGAAGTGGCTGTCCAGCGGCTCGATGGTGCCGTTGAGCGCGTAGTTGAACCACCACACGTCGGACAGGATCACCACGTCGGGCAGTTCGCCGCCGGAGAGCGCGGCGTTGAACTTGGTCGCGACCTCCTCGTAGTTCTTGCCCGCGTCGACCAGATTGACCTTCAGGTCCGGGTACTTGGCCTGGAACCGGTTGATCAGCTCGGTCTCCTGGTCCTTGGAGGTGCCGGGGTGGTTGGACCAGAAGGTGATGGTCTTCGAGTCACCACCCTGCGTGCCGCCGCCACCGGAACCGGCGCAGGCGCTCAGCGCCGCGGCACCGGTGGCCGCACCCGCGAGGCCGAGAAACCCGCGTCGCGACAGAGCACCACGGCGTGCCGTGAAATCAGCGGGGCTACGTGAATCCGACACTGGAATCTCCTTCTGGGACTTAGCCCTTGACCGCACCGGAGGTGAGGCCCTTGATCATCTGACGCTGGAGCACCAGAAAGACGATGAGGATGGGGAGCATGGTCAGGATGACCCCGGCCATGACCGGTCCCCAGTTGGTGACGCTGGGGTTCTCGGTGTTCTGCAGGAGCGTGAGACCGACCGGCAGCGTGGCCACGCGCGCGTCGTCGGCCATGAGGAACGGCCAGAGGTATTCGTTCCACTCGTTCACCAGCGTGACCACCGCGAACGCCACCATGGTGGGTCCCGACATGGGCAGTACGACGCGGGTCAGCAGCCGCCACCAGCCCGCTCCGTCCATCCGCGCCGCCTCGATGACCTCGCTCGGCAGCGACAGGAAGTGATTGCGCATGAGGAAGGTGCCGAAGGCGACGCCGCAGAGCGGAACGATGATGCCCTGGAAGGTGTTTCGCCAGCCCAGCTGGGCGATGAGCGCGTAGTTGGAGATGATGGTGATCTGGTTGGGCACCATGAGCGCCGCGATGATCACCAGGAACACGATGTTCTTGCCGGGGAAGCGCAGGAACACCAGACCGTAGGCACTGAGTACGCCCAGCACGAACTTCACCGCCGAGACGATGGCGGTGACGATGATCGAGTTCCGCAGGAACTGCCAGAACGGCAGCGTGGTGGTGGCGTCGTGGTAGTTCGACACCAGCCAGTTCTTCGGCCAGTAGGTGACCGGCTGGGTGTAGACCTCCGTGTGCGCCATGAACGACCGCGTGAGGATGTAGTACAGCGGGACGCCGACGATGATCAGCACGCACAGCATGGCCGCGTAGCCGAACACCTTGGCCCAGAATTCCTGATCCCTGAAAGCGCTCAGCGCGCCGATCCGGTTCACTTCTCGTCCCCTCGGTCCATCATGCGCACCTGCACCACGGTCACGATCAGCAGCACCAGGAACATGATGGTGGCGACCGCCGCCCCGTATCCGGCGCGCTGGTTGACCCAGGACTCGCGATAGACCTGATAGATCATGGTGGTGGTGCCGGTGCCGATCGGCCCGCCGCGGGTCATCACATTGATCAGGTCGAAGACCTGAAGCGAGTTGAGCAGCACCGTGATCGACAGGAAATAGGTGGTGGGTCGCAACTGCGGCAGCAACACCCGCGTGAAGGTGATCCAGCGGCTCGCGCCGTCGATCTCGGCGGCCTCCATGAGATCGGCCCGAACCCCCTGCAGCGCAGCCAGATAGATGACGAAGCTGTAGCCCAGGTTCTTCCAGATGTAGGTCACCGTGATCATGAACAGCGCCCAGTGCGGGTTCTGCGCGAAGTCGGGTGACTGAATCCCGAGCCGGTGCAACAGATCCGGGACGAGCCCGAAGCCCGGGTCGAAGATGAACTGGAAGCCCACGCCGATGGCCGCGCCGGAGATGACGTAGGGCGCGAAGATGGCGGACCGGACCACATTGCGCCCGACCAGTTTGCGGTCCAGCAGCAGGGCGAGCGCCAGGCCCAGCACCATGCTGCCGAGCACGGCGGCGACGGTGAAGATCACCGTATTGCCGACGATCTGCCAGGAGTCGTCGCGGCGGAACCACTCGGTGTAGTTGTCGAAGCCGACCCAGTTCAGTCCGGTCGCGGAGATGTTCCAGTCCGTGAAGGACAGGCGGATGTTGTCGATCAGCGGCCGATAGACGAACAACCCCAGCAGAATCAGGTTCGGCGCGACCAGAACCACGAATAGCGCATAGTCCTGCCAGGGTCTGCTTCGCCACCCGCGCCCCGGGGGTGTCGGGAGTACTCGTTCGGGCCAAGATCGCACCCGCGCAGCCTCGCGGCCAGGGACAAATGTTTGGTTAATTCCGGATGGTAACTCGCTGAACTGTCGGCCGACGCCCGCCACCGACTGTTCACCGGTCTCACCCCCGAGTGGCGCGGACATGGGCCGAATCGTACGGCTTGACCCGCCTCTCCGCGCCTTTTACGCACGGTTGAGAGCCGTTCACCGACATGCACGCGTGCCAGCGGTTGGGGAGCGACCCGATTTTGGCCGTGCCCGGCGAGTTACCCGGACGCTCACGAAATCAGTTGTCGCGTCAGGAGCTTCCCGCTCTTGTCCCGTGAAACGACGAACGCCCCGCCGGTGCGGGGCGTTCGTGATCGAACAGTCGTCAGTTCCAGTCGCCCCAGCCGTCGCTGGTGGAGAAGGTGCCGCCGTTGGTGTTCTTGACGATCACCGGGTCACCCTTCTTCACGTTCTCCTGGAACCACTTGGCGTCCTCGGTGGAGACGTTCAGGCAGCCGTGCGAGGTGTCCGAAACGCCCTGCTGCGCAACGCTCCACGGGGCGGCGTGCACGAAGATGCCGCTGTTGGACATGCGGGTGGCGTATTCGACCTCGAGCTTGTAGCCCTGCGGATCGGTTACCGGCACACCGTAGGTGGAGGAATCCATGATCATCTTGCGGTTCTTCTCGCTGATGATGTAGGTGCCGTTCGGGGTCTCGTGGCCCTGCTTGCCCATGGAGGTCGGCATGGTCTTCACGACCTCGCCGTTGTGGGTCACGGTGATCTCGTGGGTGGTGTCATCGGCGGTGGTGATGAACTCGTCGCCGATCTCGTAGGCGACGTCGGTTCCGCCCGCCTGGACGGTCACCTTGGAGCCGGCCGGCCAGAAGTCCTCGGGCCGCCAGCGCACCTGCTTGTCGCCCATCCAGTAGAAGTGGCCGCTCACCTTGTTGGTGGAGGTGATGCGAATCGACTTCTCGGCGGCCGCGTGATCGCCGACCGGGTCCTTGAAGTTGATGATGATCGGCATGGCCACGCCGACCACATCGCCGTCACCGGGGCTGATGTTGGGGGCCGCGAAGTTGGCGGGCGGAATCGGTGACTTGGCGTTCGGGTCGGTGGGTAGCGAGCCCGGCTCGGGCTGCGGCATGACCGCGGACGGCACGCCTGGTACGTCCGGCCCGCCCGGCCATAGCGGAGTCGCTGAGGCGGGTGCTGCCACCACTGCTCCGGTCGCCGCAATGGCGGCGAGGGCGATCAGTCCCGTTGTCCGATACCGGGTATGGCGCACAGCTCGGTCCTCTCAGATCCTCGTTCACACGCAGATTGCGGGCACACTTCACCCGCGCAGGTCCCAACCCCGCGTTCATTACTACAGCGATCCGTCCGGCAAGCCAATTGGCTTCTGCCAGTTATGCATACCGACTAATCGGTGTGCGGTGAGTCACAGGGCTGCGGGTTGGTTACTCGACAGGCGCGAATGCGCCGATGGCCTCGGCGATTCCCCGAAAGTGACACCGGCGCGGCCGCATTCGGTGTGCTCATTTCCCGAAACCTGCTTGTGATCGAAATCACCGGGGTGCTTCAGTATCCGACGACATCGAACATGATGGCGCCGCGCGGCCCGACCGTGATGGTGTGCGGCACCGACATCGGCGCGGGCCCACGCGCGAACCGCGGCGACAACCGAAGCCGCACATCGGTCAATACAGTAGCCAGCACAATGCGAAGTTCGTAATCGGCCAGCGCCGCACCGACGCAACGCCGGTGCCCGCCACCGAACGGGGCGTACTCGAACGGGCTGTAGCGGCGCTCCAGAAACCGCTCGGGCCGGAACCGCCGCGGCTGCGGCCACACCGCGGAATCGGTGTGCAGCAGATGCACCGAGATCCCCATGGTGTCCCCCGCCGACAACGGCACCCCGCGCAGCGTGAAATCACCGGTGAGCCTGCGCAATACGATCGGCACCGGCGGATACAACCGCAGCGTCTCCTGGCAGACCGCGTCCAGGTAGGGCAGCGCCATCAGCTCGGCCGGGCCGGGATCGCTTCCGGCGGAGGCCAATTCGGCGCGCAACCGGGCCAGCGCGTCCGGTTCGCGATGCAGCCGGTACAGCGCCCACACCAGCGCGGTCGCCGTGGTCTCGTGCCCCGCCACCAGCAGGGTGCGCAATTGCTCGCGCAGGTCGGTGTCGGTGATGGCGCTGCCGTCCTCGTAGCGGGTGTCCAGCATGAGCGCCAGCAGATCCGCCCCGCTGCCCCCGTCCGCGCGCCGCCGCGCCACCTCGGCGTCGATGAGTTTGTCGAGCCGATCCCGCGCCGTGCTGAACCGCTCCCAGCCGGACAGCCCGAACAGATTGCGCCGCAATGCCGGAACCATGAACAGCGTGCTGCCGAAGGACTCCAGGAATTCCTTTGTGACGGTGGTGTATTCGGCCCGCCGCGCCGCATCGTCGATGCCGAACACCGCCGCCAGGATCACCCGCAGCGTCAGTGCCCGCGCCGCCGCCCGGGCATCGATCCGGGTGCCGGGCCGCCACGGGTCCCCGGTGCGCTCCCCGCTCAGCTCGGCCCGGGCCGCTTCGCGAATGGTGTTGCCGTAGGCGCTGATTCGATTGCGGTGCAGCGCCGGCGCGAGCAACGCCCGCTCGCGCCGGTGCCGGCCGTCCCGGGCCAGGATGAGCGAGGCCGCGCCCACCATGGGCTCGATGGGATTGGGCAGCGGCGGTTCCAGCAGGTCCACCGGAGCCCGGAACAAGTCGCGCGCGCCCTCGGGAGTGCCGGTGAAGAGCACCGGTCCCAGGGCCGGCATCCGCACCCGGAAGGGGTCACCGTCGCGTCCGCGCCGCCAGGAGAGATAGCGCTCCAGGATGTCGGTGCTCATGGCTTCCTATACGAAATGCCGGGCCGCCTCGGTTCGATCTTCCTGGTGCCCGTGGTGTATGCATGGGCACAGAACTCAAATCTGTTTGTTTCGAAATATAGGACTCGCCAGTGTTGCGTCAGCAGCTTTCCGCCCGGATCGCCCTGCCCGCGATCTCCGCCGCCGCCCTGCTGCTCGCCGGCTGCGGGACCACCGTTTCCGGCCATCCCCAGGCCGCCCCCGGCGACATCGTGCTCCCCACCAAGGCCCCCGGCGCCACCCCGGGCAAACCCTCCGGCAAGCCCGGTTCGGGTGCGCCCACCACCACACCGCGCGCCGACCGCGGCGGCAACACCGACTTCCAGGCCGCGATCGGCGACTGCGTGAAGCTCGGTGGCACCACCGACAACGCCAGCATCGAGAAGGCGAGCTGCGGCAGCCAGGACTCCAACTACAAGGTGACCGGCAAGGCCCCGCGCAATGCCCAGTGCGGCAAGGATTCCGACCAGGTCTACTACGAAACCCTCAATGGCATGGAGACCGGCGCCCTCTGCCTGACCATCGACTGGGTGGTCGGCGACTGCATGGACGTCGGCAACGACGCGGCCCACCGCATCCCCTGCACCGCCACCACGGCCACCGAGGGTGTGAAGGTGGTGTCGATCGTGCAGAACAGCAGCAGCGTCGACGACTGCCCCGACGGCGACCAGGGTTACGTCTACGACGAACGCAATTTCGTCGTCTGCGTGAACACCCTCAAATAGCAACCGGGGCGGTGATTCCCGAATCACCGCCCCGGTCGGCATTGCTCGTGGATCAGATCACCGTGTAGCCGGAGCCGACGCTGCCCCGGCCGTTGAGGTCGGCCATGATCGAGCTCATGTTCGTGCCGACCTCGGGGCCGAAGCAGGCCACCGCCAGGTAGGCGTTCACCATGCCGACGAGGGTGGTCCCGACGACGACCGGCGCGCCGGAATCGCCCTCCACCACGCACATCTGACTCCAGGTCTCGACGTTGGTATCGAAGACGTCGCCCCAGGAGATGCCGCAGGTATTGCCGGTGGTGCGGCCCTCCTTGCAGACGATCATGGGGAATCCGGGCGGGCCGCCGATCCCGGTGATGGTGACATTGCCGATGCGGTTGACCGGGATGACGCGGTCCGGATCGAACTGGATGACGGCGTAGTCGAGATCGTGGTTGGAGTAGACGAACTGACCGATCTGTCCCGCGCCGCGATCCTTTTCGGCCCAGACCCGAGACCCGGCGTCGCCGCAGTGCCCGGCGGTCAGGCCGACCAGCCGTCCGGCGCCGTCGTGACCGACGGTGGTCACGGTGCACTCGTACTGATCATCGATGATGATCCCGGAGCCGCCACCGATGACGGCGGGCGCGGCATCGGCGTGAGCGGCTCCGATTCCGAAGAGCGCGGTGCTCAGGGCGATGGCGAATGCGCCGGTCGCCCCGGCGAGTTTCTTGATCATGTCCCTCCAGACGTCGGAAGCCGCACGAATCTCAACCTGCGGTTACTCATCCTGTCAGTATTCGAGCCCGGTTGCCTGTTGTACTGCCACATGTTGCCTAGCCGTGTCCTCCCGGGGTTCGCGGCCGATACCTAGTTGGATGTGGATTACGGAACAATACGCAAAAGCTATTGAATTCCGATAAATTTGTTCCTACAAATTGTTACCCGGTGGATGTCCGCAAACGCCGGTGGATAGTTGAAAACTAGAACAAGTTCTAGATCTCTGCCAGGTTTTTTGCCCCGTAAACCGACCCTGATGTGGCTGTTCACAGCAATACATCGAAAGTGATCCGTCTCTATGAGCGGAACCACAATCGGTGGTGTGTTTTTCCTAACTCCGTAGTAGGGTGCGTCCAGCAACAGTCGCTGGAGACGGGTAACTCCGGCGTCGAGAGGGGTAGCCAGTGCAGTTGACCAAGAGCCCGGGGGGCCAGGGGAGCCCACCGTCACCATCACGGATGAATGTGGCCGCGGATTGGGTCAAGGCATACTGGCAGGATCATCCGAAACGGTCGCTGGAAACCGGTGGCCGGATGATGTCGATGGGTGTCGCCGCGGTCGCCGAGCTTTTCATCGCGATCTTCCGTCGCCGCTTCCCCTACCGTGAGTTCATCCGGCAGTGCGCGTTCATGGCGAATGTCGCCGCGGCGCCCACCCTGCTGGTCGCCATTCCGATTGCCGTCATCGTCTCGATTCAGGTCGGATCGGTGGCCGGGCAGGTCGGGGCAACGTCCTTCATCGGCGCGGCCAACGGCCTGGGCATCATTCAGCAGGGCGCGCCGCTGGTCACAGCGCTCATGATCTCCGGCGCCGTCGGTTCCGCCATCTGTGCCGACCTCGGCTCCCGCACCATCCGCGAGGAGATCGACGCCATGAAGGTCATGGGCGTCGATCCCATGCAGCGCCTGGTCGCTCCGCGTCTCGGCGCGGCCATGCTGGTTTCGGTATTGCTGTGCGGTTTCGTGGTTTTCGTCGGCTTCCTGACCGGCTACATGTTCAACATCTTCGTCCAGAACGGCACCCCGGGCTCCTACATCAGTACGTTCTCGTCGTTCGCGATCACGGCGGATCTGGCTGTGGCCCTGCTGAAGTCGCTCATCTACGGCCTGTTCGCGGCCGTCATCGCCTGTGACTCGGGGCTCAACGCCAAAGGCGGTCCCGGTGGCGTGGCGAATGCGGTGAACACCGCCGTGGTCATGTCCGCGGTCATGCTCTTCGGCGTCAACCTGATGATGACGCAGCTGTACAACACCCTTTTCCCCCCGCAGGTGGTCTGAGTCGTGTCAGCTACGTACGTGCCGCCGCTGCTGCGGCCGTTCCAACGGATCAAGGGCGCGGCCAACTCGCCGCGTGACTGGCTGGCGCGCATCGGCCACCAGGTGTTCTTCTTCCTGCGCTCGGTCGGCTCCATGCCGCTCGCGTTCAAGCATTACCCCAAAGAGGTGTGGCGGCTGCTGTCCGACGTCACCTGGGGCAACGGCAATCTCGTCGTCGGTGGCGGCACCATCGGCGTGGTGCTGATCCTGTCGGCGTTCGGCGGTATGACCGTCGCCATCCAGGGCTACACCTCGCTGAACCTGCTCGGCCTGAGCCCGCTCACCGGCGCCATCTCGGCCTTCGCCACCACGCGTGAGCTCGGGCCCATGCTGGCCACCGTCGCCTTCGCGGCGCAGGCGGGCTGCCGGTTCACCGCGCAGCTGGGTGCCATGCGCATCTCCGAGGAGATCGACGCGCTGGAATCGGTTGCCATCCGGCCACTTCCGTATCTGGTCAGCACCCGCATGATCGCGGCCATGATCGCCATCGTGCCGCTGTACTGCCTGGCGCTGCCGCTGGCCTACATCTCCTGCTCGCTGACCGTATCCCTGGTGGGCGGCACCGCGACGGGCACCTTCCAGCACTACTTCTATCAGTTCCTGGTGCCGCACGACGTGCTGTACTCACTGCTGAAGGCGATTCTCTTCGTCGCGATCACCACGTTCATCCAGTGCTACTACGGGTTTTTCGCCTCCGGCGGCCCGGAGGGCGTGGGTGTGGCGGCCGGTCGCGCGATCAAGCTGTGCATCATCGCGGTCGTCTTCGCCGACCTGTTCATGACGTTGGCAATCTGGGGCGTGAACCCCGGCATCCGGATCTCGGGATAGGGGGCGCACACAATGATCATCGATCCGAGCGGGCGCGGACCGACGATGCGGCAGCTGCTCATCGCCGGTGTCTGCGGCCTCACCGTCATCGCGGTCGTGCTGGGCTTCCTGTTCGCCCGGTACCGCGGATACTTCGTCGAAAAGGTCAATGTCACAGCGAATCTGACCACCACCGGTGACGGCCTGCCGGCCGATGCCGACGTGAAGTTCCGCGGCGTGCTGGTCGGCGCCGTCAAGGACGTGTCGGTCGCGGCCAAGGGGACGAAGCAGGAGGTGCACATCGAGATGAAGCCGGAGTACGCCGGCGGCGTCCCGGCCAATGTCACCGCGCGCGTGGTGCCCTCCAACCTGTTCGCCGTCACCTCGGTCGAACTCGTCTACAACGGACCGGATTCCACGCATCTGAAGGAGGGTTCGCAGATCGCGGAGGACACCTCCAAGGGCACCATCGCCCTGCAGGACACCCTCACCACGGTCCGCAATATCCTGAGCAAGATCGATCCGGTGCAGCTGGGCCGCGTGCTGGGCACGCTGTCCTACGCGCTGGACGGCAGCGGCCGCATGCCCGGCTCCACCATCGAGCGTGTCGACCGCTGGCTCGAGGGCGTGCGCGGGGCGGTGCCGGATGTCGGCGGCTTCCTCGACGACTTCTCCTCCTCCTTCCACGCACTCAACCAGTCCGCGCCGGACCTGATGGGCGTGCTACAGGATTCGGTCAAGACCGCGCAGACCATCTCCGACCGCCGGGCCGAGCTCACTGCGCTCATCTCCGGCAGCGAGAACACCGTCGACAAGGTGAACGGGCTTTTCGCCCGCAACCCCAATGTCGGTAAGGATCTGACCACGGGGACCAGCGCCATGTTCGGCGCGCTGTCGGACAACCCGGACGCCATTCCGCAGGCCATCGCGAACCTGAACGATTCGGTGCGCAAGCTGGGTTCGACGTTCCACTGGGGTCCGCAGAACCAGATGATCTGGAACATGGGCCTCACCTTCACCCCCTACAAGCCCTACACCCGCGACGACTGCCCGCGCTACGGCGACCTGGCCGCCCCGAGCTGTGGCACCGCGCCGCTCACCTCGGATCCGGGCACGCTGCCGGAAGCCATGCGCCCCAGGGCAATCGACGCCGCCAAGGACCTGCCGGTCACCCCGCCGCCGCCGGGCTTCCCGCTGATCCCGGGACTCACCACCACCGGCACACCCACCGACACGCCGAGCGACGGCGCTGCGAAGCCGGGCAGCGACCCGCTCGCGGGCACGCCGCTGCAGGGGCTGTTCCCGAACCTGGCGCCGGCCGCTCCGGCTCCGGCCGCCCCGGCGAGCCAGCCGGGTTCGGTGCCCACCGGTGGGGACATCGCGCTGGCCGGTGACGACGCCATCACCGCCCTGCTGGGCCGGCGTCCGACCGCGGCCGAGTACCTGCTGTTGAGCCCGATCCTGAAGGGTGCGACCTTGCAACTGAGCCAGAGCGAGGCCGGCCGATGAGCGTTCGTAAGCCGCTGATCGGTTTCGGCATCTTCGCGATCGTGTCCATCCTGGTGACCGCGGTCATCTGGAATACGCTCGCGCGCACCGTGAAAGGCGATACCAACACCTACACCGCGACCTTCAGCGATGTCCTGGGCCTGCGTGCGGGCGATGACGTCCGGATGGCCGGTGTGCGGGTCGGCAAGGTGGAGAAGATCGAGCTGGACAAGAAGAACCAGGCCGTGGTGACCTTCATCGTGCAGCGCGATCAGACGCTGTACGGGGACACCAAGGCGCTGGTCCGGTACCAGAACCTGATCGGGCAGCGGTATGTCGCACTGAACCCGCCCGCCGCCGGCAAGCCGCACACCGGTGACCATGTCGTACTGAAGAACAACGGTGGTATCCCGCTCGAGCGGACCGAGCCGTCGTTCGATATCTCGGCGCTGCTCAACGGTTTCCAGCCGCTGTTCCAGGTGCTGCAGCCCGAGCAGGTGAACAACCTGTCCAACACCTTCATCCAGGCGCTGCAGGGTGACAATGTGTCGCTGAGCGCGTTCATCACCCAGGCCGCGTCGGTGGCCTCGGACTTCGAACGCCGCGACGGCATCCTCTCCGACGTGATCACCAATCTGTCCGGCGTGATGTCGGGGCTGGCCAAGCGGGGTGACGAGCTGGAGACGCTGGTCACCCAGACCCGCGCCCTGATCGGCGGCCTCTACGCGCAGGGCCAGTCGCTGCAGGCGTCGACGGTCCAGATCGCCGATGCCACAACGGCTCTGGTGGGGATGTTCGGTTCCATCCAGCCCAAGCTGGTGCTGGCGCAGAACGCCACCCACGACGCGCTGGCACTGCTGCTGGCCAATGGCGCCAAGCTCGACCAGGCGGCGGTGGACCTGCCCGGCATCCTCTCCGACGTCGGCAAGTTCACCCAGAACGGCGCCTACGCCAATGCCTATCTGTGCAGCCTGGACGTCTCGCTGTACGGCATCCTCTTCCCGCGCGGTCTGTTCTCGCAGATCGGCGGCAACTCCCACTCGGCGGTGTGCCGGCCATGATCGCAAAGCTCGGGAAGCGCTTCAGTACCAATCGCAATTTCTGGCTCGGCGTGCTCGGCGTGGCGGTCATCGTCGCGCTGCTGCTGGGCTCCAGCCTCTACAAGACGGTGGGTGTCGGCACACAGAGCATCAAGGCCGAGTTCGTGCAGACCGCCGGCGTCAAGGTCGGTGACAAGGTGGATGTCTCCGGTGTCCCCGTCGGCACTATCTCGGGCGCCGAGCTCGAGGGTGATCACGTGCTGCTGACCCTGAATGTCGACAAGGACGTGAAGCTGGGCCCGGATGCCAAGGCGTCGATCAAGATGGCGACCCTGCTGGGTGCGCGCTACGTCGACCTGGTGCCCGGCGACGGCTCCGGGCTGAAGGGCAACCGGATTCCCAAGTCCAACACGGTGGTTCCCTACAACCTGGCCGACGTGGTGCAGGAGGGCACGCCCAAGTTCGAGGAACTCGACACCAAGAAGCTGGCGGATTCGCTGAATCTGATCAACCAGCAGATGGGCGACACCCCGCAGATGACGGTGCAGGCGCTCGACGCCATCGGCGCGCTGGCCAAGACCATGAACAACCGCAAGGATCAGGTCGACCAGTTGCTCAAGGATCTGGACAAGGTCACCAAGATCCTCGGCGACAACCGCAACAGCGTGCTGCTGGTGATCACGCAGGGTCAGGCCATCGCCGACCGGGTGATGCAGCGGCAGGGTCTGCTCAAGAGCCTGCTGGACAATATCGCCACGCTCACCGGGCAGTTGCAGAAGATCGGCGCGGACAACAACAACCAGTTCGGTCCGACCCTGCAGCAGCTCAACACCATGGCCGACGGTCTGCAGAAGAACAAGGAGAATCTGGATCGGCTGCTGTCGATCATGCCGCCGGCCATCCGGCAGTTCAACAATGCCTTCGGCAACGGCAACTACGGTGAGGTCGCGCTGCCGTGGCTGTTCCCGGACAACTGGTTGTGCTTCGCGCAGGTGAACGAGGGGTGCCACCAATGACATCGAGCTTCAAGGCAGAGACATCGACCGGCGCGGAACAGAAGCGGCGTCTGCTCGGCCGAATCGCCAAGGCGGCCATGATCGGCGCTGCGGCGTGGGCCGTGGGCTCCTGCTCCATCGTGCCGCTCGGAGTGAAGGACGCCGCGGGGCAGACCCAGCACTTCACCGCGGACTTCCTCAATATCGCGGGCATGTTCGAGGGCAACCCGATCACCGTGCTGGGGCTCGAGGTGGGTCGGGTCGACAAGATCATTCCGAAGGGTCAGTACGTCGAGGTCCACATGACCGTGGACAAGGGCGTCAAGATCCCGAAGAACGTTCAGGCGGCACTGGTTTCGCCGTCCATCGTGACCGACCGGCACATCGAGCTCACCCCGCGCTACACCGGCGGTGACACCCTGGCCGACGGCTCGCACCTGACCACCCAGCAGACCAAGACCCCGGTCGAGCTGGACACCATGATCAAGACCATCGACAGCTTCGCCGCCGCGCTCGAGCCCCAGGAGGGGCAGGACGGGATCGGCCCGCTGTCGGGTCGCGTGCTGTACCCGATGATGAACGGCAACGGCGAGAAGATGCGCGATGTGCTCAACGCGCTCTCCGGCGCGCTGAAGACCGGCGTCGACAACAAGGACGCCATCTCCACCATCATCATCAAGCTCAACGAGCTGACCACCATGCTGGCCGACAACGACGATTCGGTGCGCGGATTCAGCAACAAGATCACCCAGATGACCGGTCTGCTGGCCGATCAGGCGCCCGGTCTGCAGGGCACCCTGGATCAGCTGAATGCGTTCCTGGCCAACACCAGTGGCGCGTTCTCGCAGTACTCCGACCAGCTCAACGGCACCCTCACCGGGCTCACCAATGTCACCAACCAGCTGCGCGCCAATGCGGCCGGCCTGACCGAGGTGGTCGACGTGACCCCGCTGCTCATGCAGAACCTGGACCGCTCGGTCAACCGTCAGGGCAACTTCATCCGCCTGCACGGCCTGATCGGCGCCGGGCTCTCCGGTGAGATCGTGAGCCTGTTCTGCGAGCGCATCCAGATGAGATCGGATGGCTGCCGCACCGGGAAAATGGAGGACTTCGGACCCGACTTCGGTCTGATGGCGGCGATGCTGGGGATGACCAAATGAGCAATCGCTTCTGGAAGGATCTGCGCGCGGGCCGATCGGCCCGGCGGGCGGTCGTCGCCATCGCGGTCTCCGCGACCGCCGTCGTCGCCTCCGGCTGCGGCATCACGGTGGAGAGCCTGCCGCTACCCAAACCCGGTCCGGGCGACAAGATCTACACCATTCACGCGACCTTCGACAATGCGCTGAATCTGCCCGACCAGGCGAAGGTCAAGGTCGGTGGCTCCGACGTCGGCGTGGTCACCAAGATCACGACCAAGGACTTCAAGGCCAATGTGGACCTGGCCATCCGGCAGGACATCGAGCTGCCGGCCGGCAGCACCGCGGAACTGCGCCAGGCCACCCCGCTCGGCGACGTCTTCGTGGCGGTGTCCATCCCCAAGGCCGAGCCCGGCATGCAGCTGCTGAAGAACGGTGACCGGCTCACCAACACCTCGGCCGGCGCGACCGTCGAAGAACTGCTGATGTCGGTCTCGTTGCTGTTCAACGGCGGTGGCATCGCCAATCTGTCCAAGCTGACCTCCGAGCTGGACTCCATCGTCGGCGGGCGCGGCGAACAGCTGGGCCACGTGCTCACGCAGCTCACCAGCGTGATGACCAGCCTCAATACCAACAGCTCGCGCATCGACAATGTGCTGGCCGGCTTCAGCGCGCTGGCCAATACCATCGAGGCAAACCACCAGCAGCTGGGCCAGGTCGCCGACAGCCTGCCCGGCATGATCGGCGCCATCGCCGAGAACAACCAGGCCCTCGGTGATCTGCTCACCAAGATCTCGACAACCAGTGCGGCACTGGGCGATTACGCCAACACCACCTCCGACTCGCTCGGCAGCCTGCTCGACAATGTGAACCAGCTGATGAGCGCGTTGTCGCGGACCGATCAGTCCCTCGGCCCCGCCCTGGACGCCCTGCACGACATCCGGCCCAAGGCCGACGCCTCGTTCAAGGGCGACACCCTGGCGGTGGCCGCCACGCTCTCCATGCTCGACATCGGCCTGCTCACCGATCCGGCCAACAGCAAGTTCCCGGACCTCAAGGACCTCAACGACTTCGGGGGCAGCCTGATCCAGGTGCTGCAGATCATCTACGGCCGGATCAACGGGGGACACCGATGAGTTGGGTATCGCGACACAAGAACCTGGTGTCCAATTCCGCGCTGGTGCTGATCCTGCTGGTGGGCGCGTCCTACCTGCTGATCAGCGTGATGCGGGTGAATCCGCTGCGCGAAACCTACACGGTGACGGTCAATCTGGACCGATCCGGCGGGCTGCAGAGCGGCAATGACGTGACCCTGCGCGGCTACCGCGTCGGCAAGGTCCTCGACATCAAGCTCATCGACAACGGCGCGGGCATCGCGGCCACCGCCGAGATCGACGCGAAGTACTCGATCCCGGCCGACACCCAGGTGTCGGTGGGCGCGCTGTCGGCCGCGGGCGAGCAGTACATCGACTTCCGCCCGAATACCGATCAGGGTCCGTTCCTGCGCAGCGGTTCGGTGATCCAGTTCGATGCCGGCAAGGTCAAGACCCCCACCCCCGTGTGGTCGGTGCTCGACAATGCCAGCGCGCTCATCGCCCAGGTGGATCCGGACAAGTTCAGCGTCATCCTGAGCGAGCTCGACACCGCCCTCTCCGGTGGCCCGGACCAGCTGCGTTCGCTCATCGACGGCATCAGCCTGGCCACCAACGGCCTGGACAACCTGCTCCCCCAGACCACCAACCTGATCAAGAACCTCCAGGTCATTTCCGGTACCACGTCGCTGGCGCAGCCGGATCTGGGTACGCTGACCCGTAATTCGAGTGTGTTGTTCAATCAGTTCAACGACGCGAATGCCGAACTCCAGAAGATCCTGGATCAGGCGCCCGGCCAGATGCAGGCCCTCGGCGCGGTGCTGGACAAGACCGCCGACCCGATGACCAGCCTGGCCACCAACTTCGCGGCCATCACCAAGGCCGCGCAGCTGCGCACCCCGGCGCTGCGGGCACTGTTCCCGTCGCTGGTGGTCGGCACCTCCGCCATGGGCGTGCCGGCGCACGACGGCGAGTTCTACACCATCGCCGACATCTGGCCGAGGTCCTTCTGCGACTACGTCACCAAGAAGGTGAACCCCGCCGTAGCGACCGAGAACACCTTCCCGAAATGGGCGAGCTACTGCCAGAACCCACCCCAGGACCAGCAGATCCGCGGCTCGGGCAACGCACCGCGACCGGACGTGCCCAACAATGGCGCGCTCCCGCCCGCGGGTTCGGATCCGAACGAGCGGACCCTGCCGCCGGTCAAGTGAGTGCCGCCCGCCGCTCTCAGGAGCAGCGGGCATACTCGCTGACGAAACCTAGACGGTGCGTCCGCAGCGCACCGGGAAAGTGATCGAATAGATGTCGGACGACGCTGCCCAGGACAAGAAAACCGAAGACGATTCCATCGCCGAGGCCGATGCCCAGAGCAGCGCCGAACAGGCCGCCGAGAAGCCGGAGCTGACGAAGGACGCCGAAGCGGCCCAGCCCGAGCCGGAATCGAAGCCTGAGCCGGAATCGAAGCCTGAGCCGGAATCGAAGGCCGAGCCGGAAGCGAAGACTGCCGAGCCCGAAGCGGATTCGGCCGCGAAGCCGGAACCGGCGGCCGCCGACGCGCCGAAGGCGAAGTCCGAGTCCGCGCTGGTCTCCAAGGTCGCGGTGCCGATGGTCGCGCTCATCGCGCTCGGCGTGCTGCTGGTCGCCTCGCTCGCGGGTCTGAGCGCGTTCTGGTGGCAATCGCACACCAAGAGCGATGAACTCGCCGACCGCGACTCCGCCGCCAAGGCCGCCTGCGAATTCGCACGCGCGGTCTCGGTCTACGACCAGTCCTCCTGGAACGATTTCGCCCCGCGCGTGCAGGCGCTCATCACCGGTGAGTTCAAGCAGATGTTCGACCCGATGGCCGGCGACGTGAAGGACATCCTGTCCAACGCACACGCCAAGTCCTCGCTGAACGTGTTGCGCTGTGGCTGGGAGTCCGGCGATGCCAACAAGGCCTCGGTCCTGGTGAGCCTGACCCAGACCTCCACCAACGACTTCCACGCCAAGCCGATCGTGCTCACCATCCCGACCTATGTCGAGCTGGAGAAGCACGACGGCAAGTGGCTGGTGTCGAAGTTCCAGCCGGTCTACGCCGGTGACGAGAACCCGCTGTTCCCGGGCGGGACCGGCGGTGGTGACCAGCAGGGCGTCCAGCCCTCCGGTCAGCCGGCTCCCTCGGGTCAGCCCGCCCCGTCCGGCCAGCCCGCGCCCGCCACCACCGCGGCGCCCAAGCCGGGTAGCTGATCGGGATATCCCGAGCACGAAAAAGGGTCCGCCTCCGGTACTTCCGGAGGCGGACCCTTTTCATGTCGTCGCAGGTCAAAGGGTTCGCGAGGGGTCGCTCAGAACAGCGTGAGTGCCTCGGCGGCAGACGCTTTGGCGGCCGCCGCCCGGCGGCGCGGGGTCGCGGCCGCGGAATGCGCGGTGGCGCCGACCTTCTCGGCCTGTTCTGTCTCGGCTCGTTCCAACCCGGTGGGTGCGGTCCCCGGGAGGGGCTCGGTCTTGGGTTCCACGATCGGGATCGGCGCGGTGGGCGGATCGAAGGGCACCGGTTCGTCGCCGTCGGGATCAATGGCGACACCGGTGGCGGCCACCTTCCGCGCGGCCTGGCCGGCCAGCGTGTCCGCCTGCTCGTTGAAGTAGTTGCCGACGTGCCCGCGTACCCAGCGGAACCGGACCGGACCGGGCCGGGTGGCGATGGCGCGGTCGATCTGCTGGATCAGCTCGAGATTCTTGACCGCGCCGCCGGTGGAGGTCTTCCACCCATTGGTGCGCCAGCCGTGGATCCACTCGGAGGCGCATTTGATGGCATAGAGCGAATCGCTCTCGATGAGCAGGGGTTCGGCGTCCGGATGCGCCCGGATGGCCTCGAGAAGTGCGCGTAGCTCCGCGATCTGATTGGTGCCCGAGGGCGCACCGCCGCTGGCCGAGCCGCCCGCATGATTGACCCAGGCCCAGCCGATCGCGCCGCCCGGGTTGCGCAGGCATGATCCGTCGGTGCTCACGATGATCATGCGGCCTACCCTACGCGATCCGGCCGACAAGATCCGTGCCGTGGAATTCCTCTATCTCCCTGCGCAATTGCGATTCGGTCCGGTGGACCGTGGCCTGCACCATCGCGGCCAGCATCTTCGACAGCAACTTGCCGGTGAGCCCGCGTGGCACCCAGTACTCGGTTTCCGAGGTCAGTACCGCGCGGCCGTACCCGAGGGGGTCGAAACGCAGGGTGATGACACAGAAGTTGGAGCACGCCGACGCCGGCTTCCCCTTCCGGCGTCGGCGGAGTGTGTATTCGATGACCGCGTTGCGGCGGTAGTCGGTGATCTCACACTCGATCGTGGGATGCCACAGGCCGACCCGGAGGGTTGCGGCGAAGACGGCTCCGGCACCATGATCGGAATCCCCGATCGGTTCGAATGCGACCACGCCGAAGGCCCAGTCCGGCACGAACTGATGGTTGTCCGTGTATGTGAACGCGACTTCCACCGGTGCGCCGACATCACTGGCGTACTTGAAATGGCCCATAGGCTGCTCCCTGTCCCACGGCTGCCTTAAAAGTACTACAGCAATCCTATTTATTGAGCGAACTTGTCCAATCGGTCCGTTATGTACTCGGCGATGGGCAGGGCGGAGGTGGCCGCCGGGGAGGGAGCATTGAGCACGTGAACCGAGCGCGGCGTGTGCTCGAGCAGGAAATCGTGGGCCAGCGCGCCGTCGCGCAGCACCGCCTGGGCGCGGATGCCCGCCTCCCGTGGCAACAGATCGGCGACGGTTAGCTCGGGGCAGTAGCGACGGCATTCGGCCAGGTAGCCGCGCTTGAACAGGGAGTTGCGCATTTCCCGCAGCCCGGTCCGGACGTTGGCGGCGGCCACCCGGTGAAAACCGCGGTAGCCCAGGATCTCCCGGGCGTCGCGGAGGTTCACGCTGCCCTTGCGGTAGCCCTCGCGGGCCAGGCCCAGCACCGCATTGGGCCCGACGGTCAGCGCGCCGTCGATGGTCGGGCTCAGATGCACGCCCAGGAACGGCAGTTCGGGATCGGGGATCGGATAGATCAGGGTGTTCACCAGATCGTTGCGCTCGGGCGGCAGCTGGTAGTACTCGCCGCGGAAGGGCACGATGCGCAGATCGATGTCCAGACCCGCCAGCTGGGCCATGCGGTCCGCCTGCAGGCCCGCGCACACCACCAGCCGCCGGGCCTGCCAGCTGCCGGCCGGGCCGGAAACGGTTACCGCTGAGTCGGTTTCGGTGATGGCGGTGACCTCCGCGCCGAGCACGATCTCACCACCGGCCGTGCGCACCTCCTGCGCCAGCGCCCGGGTCACCCGGCCGTAGTCGATGATGCCGGTGCTCGCCACGAACAGCGCTCCGGTCCCGGTGACGCGCGGCTCTCGCCGCACCAGCTCGGCGGCGTCGAGCAACTCCACCTCGACGCCATTGGCGACGGACCGCTCGTGGAGCGCGAGCATCCGCGCGTGCTCGGCGGCATCGGTGGCCACCAGCAGTTTTCCGCACACCCGGAACGGAATATCGTGCGCCGCGGCGAATTCCTTGGTGAGCTGCGCGCCGCGCACGCACAGCCGCGCCTTCAGGCTGCCCGGCTCGTAGTAGATGCCCGAGTGGATGACCCCGCTGTTGTGCCCGGTCTGGTGCAGGCCCAGCTGCCCGGCCTTCTCCAGCAGCAGCAGGCTCGCCCCCGGATGGCGTTCGAGCATGCGGTGCGCGGTGGCCACCCCGACGATGCCGCCGCCGATCACGCAGTAGTCGTACACACCGGAAGTCTCACACAGCGACGACGGCCGAGTCTTCCCCTGCCGTGCGGCCGTCCGTCTCGTGCGCGTGTGCGTCGGTCGCGTCGTGCGCGGGAGTGTCGGTCGTGGCGGCCGGGACCGGATGTCGCGCGATCTGCAGGCCATAGTTGCCGATCGCGGGGTCCGACAGGGTCAGTGTCACGTCGCCGCGGCTGTCCACATCGGTCCGTAGCCGGGTGGTGGCGCTCGGATCGCCGTTGAGGCCCAACTGGTGCCCCAGCGGAGTGTTCAGCAGGACATCGGCGAACGTGGCGAAGACATTGGTGTCGACGGTGAGCGTCGCCGTGTGCTGGGCCGCGGCCACCTGCGCGCCCACGTAGGCCGTGCCGAGCCGGAACTGACCGCCCAGCGGGCGGGGCACCTCGGACGCGGTGGCGGCGCCGGTGCCCGGGGTGCGGGCCGGAATCACCTGCACGAACGCGGGTTCCATGTCCCGGTTGGTGAAAAGCGAAGTCAGGGTGACCTTCTCGGCGATCGGCTCGGCCGGCTGGACGCCCGGCCGATCGGCTGCGCCCGGGCCGAGCTCGATGAGCGCCGGATGGTTGCCCGGCGCGCCCGTGGCGAGCCTGCCCGGCTGCTGGGCCATTTCATTGGCGATGTAGGAACCGGCGGCGACGGTCAGCCCGATGCTGGCCATGCTGGCGGTGACAATGGCGCTGTAGCGGAACACCTGGGCCGTACGCCGGGTCGACCGGGCGGCCTGTGTCGCGAGTTCATGCGACATGACTGGTGCGTTCCTTTCCCTCTCCCCTGGCCCCCTGCGCCCGTCAGCCCCCTTGCGCATGGACGGTGCGACGACCCGCACCATTGAAAGTCGTACGCGCGTCCAGGTTACGGTGGCGCCAGGTAACACACGCCCCGGGTGAGACCAGGATCACACCGTGGAAAGGTTGGGCATCAACAGGTTTTCCCCGCTGAAAGACTGGGTAAAAACCCGGTAGCGGCGAGCGCCAACTCGACTGCCATCGAAGAGACCTCCGGCCAATGGCGTCCGGTCGGCACCAGGCACGGCGCACCCAGGCTGGCGCTCGCTCGCTCCTCCTCGGGGAGCAGTGGTGATCCCAAGGGCCGGACCCTTGGAAACCCGTTCCGCCGAGAACGAAGCCCCTGTGGGAATTGGGGATTTCTGGTCGGAGGCCGGGATAGGCGGCGGGTCAGTCGAACTGACCCGCCGTTCGGCCGCTTCCGGGGGGCCCGGCGAAAGCCTGTGCCAGGCCCAGCCATTCGCGGGCGTCGGCGCCCACCACGTCCAGGCCGAGATCGTCGAGATGCCGCCGCTGGGTGACCAGCTGGCAGAAGTCCAAGGCGGGACCGCTGATCCGCTGCGCGGCCTCGGCCGGGCCCCAGGTCCAGGCGCTGCCGTCGGGTGCGCTCAGTTCGATCCGGAACTCCTCGCCGGGCGCGGTCCTGCCGTGCGTCAGGTATGCGAAGTTACGGGTCCGTACGCCGATGTGCGCGATATGCCGCAGGCGCGCTGTGGGTTCACGGGTGACGCCGAGTGTGTCGGCCACATCGTGCCCGTGCGCCCAGGTCTCCATCAGGCGGGCGGTGACCATGGAGGCCGGGCTCATGGGCGGCCCGAACCACGGCAGCTTGGTGCCCGCCGGAACCGTGCGCAGCGCCTCGACCAGGGCCGCGCGATCCTGCCGCCAGGTCGCGAGCAGTTGTGGCGCAGGGGTTTTCGCGCCCTCCTCGGCGGCCTCGTCGACGAAGGTGAGCGCCTTGGGCAGCGCCGCCTGCACCAGTTTGTCGAACTCGACCGGGTCGGTCGCGGACACCGTGGCGACCTGATCGGTCCAGTTCAGGTGGGCGATCTGATGGGCGATGGTCCAGCCGGCGGCGGGGGTGTCGCGCTGCCAGCCGGCCGGATCGAGGTCCGCGATCAGCCGATCGAGGTCGGCGCATTCGGCGGTGAAGTCGGCGAGCAATGCCTCGAGGTCGGCCACCGGGCCAGCATCGCAGCCCCGCCGGAAAAATGCAAGCATGCGTGCTTGATTTCTGGCGGCCCTCGTTCCCGCCTGAAAAAAAGCCGTCTACCAGCCGAAAAGGATCAGATGGACGGCCCCGACCATCAGGCCCAGCACCGCGCCGTGCAGGTATAGCAGCCACGCGTCCTGCTCGACCGAGGCGTAGAACATCTCCATGAACTCACCGGGCGTGAGCTGCTGCAGCTTGCGGGCCGCGAACTCGTCGATCTTCTTGGCCTGGGCGGCCGCGAATTCCGGATCGTCGGCCAGGCTCGGGGCCAGCCCCACCGCAGCGGAGGTCGCGCCGACCGTCAGGTTGTCGAACTGCCGTCTGCCGAAGACCGTCCGCACCACCGAGTGGGTGGGCCCGAGCTGGCGGTGGATCTCCTGGGAGATGAGCCGCTCCAGCAGCTGCCGGGTCTTGTCGCCGTTCGGGCCGTCGAGCAGTTCGCGAGCCAGATTGGGCAGCGTCAGCACCTGGTAGGCCAGGATATTCGCGAGATCGGCCGCGGCCTCGGGCTGCCGCTTGGCCAGCAGCGCCTGCTTCCACAGGTACCTGTAGCGCGGCTGCGGGTCGCCCGGCTCGAACACCATCTTGATGGCGACGACATTGACGGTGACACCGATGGCCGCGGCCGCGGCCAGGATGATCAGCCACGGCGGAATCCAGCCCAGCACCGGAATGCTCTGGTGCACATGCATGTACAGCGCCAGCAGCAGACCGAAGGGCGCGCCCAGCAGGCCGATGCGCACCATGAACTTCAGTTCCGGCGCGGCGATGGTGGTGGTCAGGTCCTTGAGGATCTCCGGGTTGTCCCGCAGATACCGGATGACGAAGTCCTTGATGTCGATGAGCTGGTCGACATTGTCGCCGAGCTGCTCGAAGGCGCGCCGGGCCAGCGTCGGCAGTTCGCGTTCGATGCGCTGGTAGAGCACATTGCGCACCGACTTGGGCACCGCGCCCCACAGGTCCGGGTTCTCCTTGCTCATGATCTCGTCGACCATGGCCGGCACCTGTTTGCGGCCCACCTCGGCGATGTAGTCGGCAATGCCCTCGAGGTCGAGTTCGCGAATGAAGTCCTTGGGACTGCCGATTCGCATGATGGCAACGTCCACGCAGATGCTGGCCATCTTCTCGGCGCGCGCCGGGATGAAACCCTGGAAGCCGAGCCGCTTTCCGTCGCCGGAGAAGGTGGGCAGCACCTGCACACGGCGCGGGAGGTAGGGGTAGAGGATCTCCAGGCCGGGCACCCGGAAGCCCTGGAAGTAGACCGGCCAGAACAACATCAGCACGCCGGTCCAGTTGGTGAGCCAGCCGGCGATGGCGCTGAAGATCGGGAAGCTGATCAGATCGACGACGAGTTTGGGCTGGCCGGTCAGCTGTTCCCAGTCGAGGAACAGACCCGAGGCCAGTGTCGTCATAGCAGCGTCCCCCTGTGGCCTAGCCGATGGTGAGAAAACGGACTCCCAACACTCTCATCGGTCCGAGGCGCTGTCAAAAGGTCCTGGCCTGGAAGAACGCGTCGTGTCGCGGGGGTGTTGGCAAGGTCATGCCGACGTAGTCTGCGGCGGGTTCCGGAAGTGGGGATACTGGTCAATTGACCAGCATATACAGGCAGGAGATAGCATGTCGCTCGACCGTCGTGGGTTTTTCACCGGCACGGCCGCCACTGCCGCCGGGGTTGCCGCGCTCGCGGCCACCGGTGCGCCGGCCCGCGCCGAGAATGCCCCGGCCACCGGCAAATTCCCGCTTCCCGACGCCGACCGCCTGCGCATTCTCGTCACCGGCGATGCGGGCACCGGCGCGCGGCCGCAGTGGCAGGTCGCCGACGCCATGCGGGAACTGCACGCGCGCGAGCCGTTCTCCTTCGCCCTCGGCCTCGGCGACAATGTCTACGAGCAGGGCCCGTGGTCCGACGACGACGCCCAGTTCGCCGCCAAGTTCGAGGACCCCAACCACGACCTCGACTTCCCGTGGCTCATGGTGCAGGGCAATCACGACAACTCCTCGATCCTGCCCGGCGACGGCGGCTGGCTGCTGCGCGGCGACCACGAGGTCGCCTATCACGCGCGCTCGGCCCGCTGGTTCATGCCGTCCCGCTATTACTCGGTGCGGATTCCGCAGGAGCAGCCCGTCGTCGAATTCTTCGTCCTGGACCTCAATCCCATCGCCGCCTACCTGCCGCCGCTCTTCCAGCCCTACTGGGCGGCCGACGGCCAGTTCATGAGCGAGCAGGCCGCCTGGCTGGACCGGGCCATCGACGAGTCGCCGGCGCAGTGGAAGATCGCCTGCACCCACCACCCGTACCTCAACAACGGACCGCACGGGAACGCAGGGGAATACGAGGGATTGAGCATCGAGCCGATCGACGGCCGCTATGTGAAGGACTTCTTCGAGGCGCACGTGCTGGGCCGGTGCCAGTTCCTGCTGTCGGGCCACGACCACTCGCTGCAGGTCCTGGAACCCAACGCGGCTTCCAAGGGCACCCGGCAGATCATCTCCGGTGCGGCCGCGAAATCGGTGCACAGCGAACCGTCCACCGGCGGCAAACACACTGCCAACGGTGCGCTGTACGAGAACTACACCGACCTCGGCTTCATGGTCCTGGACCTGACCCCCACGTCCGCCGACCTGGGGGTCTACACGGTCGATCTCTCGAACAGCCAGTCCACCAACGTCTTCCAGCGTCGGCTCGCGTAATCCGCGAACCGTGCCGGGTGCGTGAGCGGCCTAGGGCTTCAGGACGATCCGAATCGGGTTGCCTTCCTTGGATTCCAGGGAGTGCACGGCCTTGGCGGCGTCGGCCAGCGGGACCACGGCACTCACCGAACGCGAGAAGTCGACCCGGTGCAGCCCCTGTAGTTTCACCAGCTGGGTGACGTGCTCGGGCATGGACCCGTAGTGCCCGCGCAACTGCTGCTGGAAGAAGCTGAACGCGGTGCCGCCGGTGATGGTGATCGGCTTGTCGGTGAGGCCGACCAGCACCAGGCGGCCCTGCGGCGCCAGGCAGACCACCGCCTGCTCGCGCACCGGCGCCACCCCAGCGAAGTCGAAGGCGGCGTTCAGCCCGGTGCCGGTGGCCTCGAACACCTTGCGCCGCAGGTCCGGATCGGCCGGATCGAAGGCCAGGTCCGCGCCGAAGGACAGCGCTCGCTCCCGGGCGGCGGGCAGTGGATCCACCGCGATGATCGGCGCGGCGCCGACCATGCGAAGCAGCTGCACCCCGTGCGCGCCCAGCCCGCCGACACCCCAGACGCCCACGGCCTCACCGGGTTTCACCTCGGCGGTGGCGGTGATGGCTGCCCACGGCGTGGACACCGCGTCGGGAATGAAACAGGCCTGCTCGAACGGCAGCTCGTCCGGAATCGGCACCAGGGTGTCGACCCGCGCCAGGGTGTACTCGGCCCAGCCGCCGTCGTAGTCCACGCCGCGGGTGAAGGTGGCTCCGTTGCGAAGCTCCCCGGCCTGCAGCAATACGCGATCCCCCACCTTCGCGGTGGTCACGCCCGGTCCGAGCGTGTGCACCGTGCCCGCGACCTCGTGGCCGAGTGTCACCGCATCATCGCGCAGGAACAGGGGCGTCAACGTGCCGTCGATGAGGTGCACGTCCGATAGGCATACGCCCGCCGCCTCGACCTTCACGAGCACATGGTCCGGCCCCGGTTCCGGAATCGGCACCTCGTCGAGCTCCAATCGGCGCTCCGGTCCCAGGTGTAGTCGTGCGGCCAGCATGGTCATCGATGACTCCTCGCGGTATCCGATTCGGGCGGCCCCTCCCCGGCGCCATGGTAAGCCGCGCCCGCGCCGGCTCGGGCGGTTTGCCCGAACCACCGAATCGGTGGGGCGCTCAGCGCACGCTGTCGGCGGGCAGGTGGGCGGTGAGGAATTCGGTGATGATGGCGGTGACGCCGGGGGCGCGTTCGAGCATGGGGACGTGGCCGCAGCCGTCGAGGTATTCGGCGCGGTCGGGGCGCAGCTTCGCGGTGACACCGCGCCCGGCCGCCGCCGACAGCACACGGTTCTGGTTGCCCCAGATGACGCAGATCGGTGGCAAGCCGTCGCGATCGGGCCAATCGTCGAGTGTCGCAAAGGAAGACAGGTCGCGGACCAGGTAGATCAGTGCCCGCGCCGGGAAGCCGGACGACAGGGGTGCCACGTACGGGCATTCGCGATAGGCGCGCCGCGTGGTGAACCAGGATCGGGCGGTGCGGCGGGCGACCCAGCGCGGGGTGTGCCAACCGCTCAGCTTCCGGGCCGTGGCATCCGGCAGAGCTCGGGCCAGGCGCGCCGCCTGGCGCCAATCACCGTGCATGGCAGTGGATTCGGTGAGCGGGTTGATCGCCACCACCGCCCGGATCAGCTCGGGATGCCGCCGGGCGAGCGTCAGGCCGACGGCCGAACCGACGCAGTTGCCGACCAGTCCGACCTCGGTGAGCTCATGATGTTCGATGAATGCGCGGATCAGCTCGGTGTAGTGCTCGAGCGTGTACCCGTCGGCGGGCCGGGAGGAGGCGCCGTAACCGGGCAGATCGACCGCGTAGACCCGGTATTCACGGGACAGCGCCGCGATCTGGGGCGTCCAGATGAGATGCGAGGACCCCGCGCTGTGCAGCATCACCACCGGTGGACCGGACTCCCCCTGCCGCACATACGCCATACGGGTGCCGTCGAATGTGAAGTCTTCCATGACACTCCAACGCCTTCGTTGCCAGTGTTGGATTCATGGTCCCGCAAAACAGTTCAGTGCGAGCCGATTTCGGTGAGCCCGCGGTCGAGGAAGCGGATCATCCACTCGAAACTGTCCTCGGAGTCGTTGCTCCACTGGAAGCCGTCGGACGCCTGCAGGGTGGCGAAGCCGTGGAACAGGCAGCGCAGCGTGCGCTGGGCGTGCACCATCTCCTCCTCGCCGACCCCGTAGCCGCGCAGCACCGCCGCCATGGATTCCAGCACCCGCGAACCCGATTGCAGCAGTGGATCATCCGGCCCGGTGAATTTGGCGCCGACGGTCGCGGTGTACCGGCCCGGATGGTCGACCACAAAGTCGCGGAAGGCATTCGCGAAGGCAGCCAGGGCCGCGCTGCCGGAGAGCCCGTGCATGGCATCGCGGACCCGCTGGTCGACTTCGGCCATGGCGAGCGCGGCGATGCCGTGCTGCAGGTCGGCCAGGCTCTCGATGTGCTTGTACAGCGAGGGGGTTCGCACCCCGAGCCGCTGCGCGAGGGCCCCGAGCGCCAGATTGCCGAAACCGACCTCGTCGGCGAGGGCGGCCCCCGCGGCGACGACGTCGGTCCGGCTCAGGCCCACCCTAGGCATGATGTTCCTTCAGGAACGGCAGGATCAGCTCGGCCACCCGGTCGGCGGCCTCGAACTGCGGGTAGTGGCCGGTGCCCTCGACCAGGCCCAGGCTGCCCAGTCCGGCCGGCAGGGCGGCGACGACGCGCTGGCCCTCGGCCTCGGGGCTCGGGAAGTCCGGGTCGGCGGTGCCCATGATGATGAGCGCGGGCCGGGTCACATTGGGGAGCTGGGCTTCCGCGTCCGCGGGGGTCGACTGCCCGGTCTTCATGAATTCGGCCATCCGGCCGGGCTCGCGCAGCTTGGCCGCGACCTCGGCCAGGTACTCGTCGAGGTCGGCGGGCTTGGTCGGGATGGCCACCTTCAGGTACTTCAGCCACTGGCCGAGGCTCTTGAACATCATGGTGCCCATCAGCGGGATCATGCCGCTGCGGTGGCGGGAGTTGGTGAGAAGCGCTGCGACGTCGATCTTCTGGGTCAGCGTGAACGGGTTGATCTCCACAATGGCCCGCACCAGGTCCGGCCGCTGCGCCGCCGCGATGGTGGCCGACCCGCCTGAGAGCGAGTGGCCGACCACGATGGCCGGTTCGCCGCCCAGCTTCTCGATGACCGCGAGCAGATCATTGGCGACATCGGTACGGCTGATGGCCTCCTTGCCGGTGACCGAGGCCCAGTCCATGCTCGACTCGCCGTGGCCGCGCATATCGGTGTTGACCACCCGGTACCCGGCCGCCGCCAGCAGCGGCATCAGGTGCCGGTAGGCATTGCGATCGATCCCCATGCCGTGCGACAGCACGACCAGCGGGCCCTCGCCCATCTCGTCGTAAGCGATCTGGCCACCGTCGATGTCTACGTACTGCGTCATGGTCTTTCACTCTCTGGGAGTAGCTAACTGCGATAGCCATAAAGCTAATCGCTTTAGCCTTGGCCGTCAACCCCTGTCCGGAAAATTGGTCCGACGGCGTGGTTCGCCGGGTGTCAGCGTTCGGCGGCGGTCCGCAGGTTGGCCAGCCAGGCCTCCAGTCCGGCGCCCAGGAACTGGGTCGAGGTCGGTACATCCGTCTCGACCTGGGCCCCGTTCCAGTTCTCTTCGGTGCGCACCAGCATGCCGCCGTCGACCGGGGTGAAGGTCCAGACGTGAATGCCGCCGTCGATGCTCATCCCGTCGCCGACCGCCGGCCCGCTCCAGCGGATGCACCGGCAGGCCTGCATCTGCTGGACCGTGGAGGTGATGGTCAGCGTGGTCGCGGGGGTGGTCGCGGTGACGGGAGCCGGTGTTGTCCACCGGAATTGCGAGCCCGGCTGCAGCGGCCCCGAGTCCAGCCGCTGCATGCTGGTCACGGGCTGCTGCCAGGACGGCCACCCCTCGACGTCGGTCTGCAGATTCCAGATGGTGTCCAACGGTGCCTTGATCAGCGCCTCGGTCCGGTAGTGGATCGGTGCGGCGGTATCGATGCTCTGCCCCTCGCAGGTCAGCGGCGACCTATCCGCCGAAGGTCCATCGGCGAGCGCGGGCGCCGCTGCGGTGCACCCGATTCCGGCGGTGAGGGCGATCCCGAGCAGGGTGGATTTGCGGCTGATGTTCATGCCTCTATCGCTACTTCGCCAGTCGCGACGAATTGATCACCGCGCTGGTCCGGGACGCCTACCGAAGCCTCGCCGACACCCTCCGGGCCGTGCGCGACTCCGGTGTGACCGGACTCGCACACGCCATCCGGGAGTGGGCCCTGACCGATCCCCAGCGGTACTTCCTCATCTACGGCACCCCCGTCCCCGGCTACCACGCCCCCGCGGACACCACCGAGATCTCCGACGAGATCATGACGTTGCTGGTCGAGGCATTCTCCGCACTGCCCCAAGGCAATTCGACGACACCGCTCGACGCCGATCTTCCCCCGGCCGCCCGCCGCGCACTGTCTTTCTGGACCCGCCTGCACGGCGTCCTGTCCCTCGAACTCGCCGGCCACTTCAACGGCATGGATTTCGACCCCGCCGAACTGTTCGCCGCCGAGCTCGATTCCCTGATAGTGCGCTGACCAGCTCATATACCGCTGTTTCCGATCCTGATCCGCGGATCGAGGCATGTTCGCCCCCGGCGAACATCGGTCCGGAACAATCGGTATACCCCCCGGGTTGAGTAGGTAACGCTCAACCTTGGAAGGGGTCGAAGACGTGACTACACCAACGAACCTGCCGGTCCTGTTCCTGACCGATCCGATCGTGCTCCCCGGCATGGTCGTGCCGATCGAGCTGGACGAGTCGTCGCAGGCCGCCATCGATGCCGCCCGCGCGGGCAAGGTCAACCAGGTGCTGGTCGCGCCGCGCCTCGATGAGGGGTACGCCGCCTACGGCGTCGTGGCCACCATCGAACAGGTCGGCCGGATGCGCGGCGGTGCCCCCGCGGCGGTGTTGAAGGCGGAGAGCCGGGCCAAGATCGGCCACGGCGTGACGGGGCCGGGCGCGGCGCTCTGGGTCGAGGCCGAACCGGTCGAGATCGGGGAAGTCTCAGACGGACGCACCAAAGAGCTTGCGGCCGAATACAAGAAGCTGGTCGTGTCGGTCCTGCAGCGCCGTGAGGCCTGGCAGGTCATCGACGCGGTCAACCAGATGAACGATCCGTCCACCCTGGCCGACGCGGCCGGCTGGGCGTCGTACCTGACCAATGAGCAGAAGCGCGAGATCCTGGAAACCCCGGATACCACCGCGCGGTTGCGCAAGCTGATCGAGTGGACCACTCAGCACATCGCCGAGACCGAGATCACCGAGAAGATCAGCGAGGATGTCCGCGAGGGCATGGAGAAGCAGCAGCGGGAATTCCTGCTGCGCCAGCAGCTCAACGCGATTCGCAAGGAGCTGGGCGAGGACGAGCCGGACGGCGCGGAGGACTACCGCACCCGTGTCGAGAACGCCGACCTGCCCGCGGACGTGAAGGAAGCCGCCCTCCGCGAGGTCGGTCGCCTGGAGCGTTCCAGCGATCAGAGCCCGGAGACGGGCTGGATCCGCACCTGGCTGGACACCGTGCTGGAACTGCCGTGGAGCGTGAAAACCACTGACTCCACCGATGTTTCGGCCGCCCGCGCGGTGCTGGACGCCGATCACCACGGCCTGGACGAGGTCAAGGACCGCATGGTCGAGTACCTGGCCGTCCGCTCCCGGCGGGCCGCGCGCGGCCTGGAGGTCGTGGGCGGTCGCGGTTCCGGCGCGGTGCTGGTGCTGGTCGGTCCGCCCGGCGTCGGCAAGACCTCGCTGGGTGAATCGGTGGCACGGGCCCTGGGCCGCAAGTTCGTTCGCGTCGCCCTGGGCGGCGTGCGTGACGAGGCCGAGATCCGCGGTCACCGGCGCACCTACGTGGGCGCGCTGCCCGGCCGCATCGTGCGTGCCATGAAGGAGGCGGGATCGATGAATCCCGTTGTCCTGCTGGACGAGATCGACAAGGTCGGCTCGGACTTCCGTGGCGATCCCGCGGCGGCCCTGCTGGAGGTCCTGGACCCGGCGCAGAACCACACGTTCCGCGACCACTACCTGGACCTGGATCTGGACCTGTCGGACGTGCTGTTCATCGCGACCGCGAACGTCATGGAGACGATCCCCGGCCCGCTGCTGGACCGCATGGAACTGATCACCGTGGACGGCTACACCGAGGCCGACAAGGTGGCCATCGCCCGCGACTTCCTGATCCCGCGGCAGTTGGAGCGCAATGCTCTGACCGCCGAGGAGGTTTCGATCACGAACGAGGCGCTGCGCGAGATCGCCGCGAACTACACCCGGGAAGCCGGGGTGCGGCAGATGGAGCGGCTGATCGCCAAGGCGTTGCGCAAGGCGGCGACCAAGCTGTCGGAATCGGCGGACATCGCCGAGACCGAAAGCCTGGTCATCAAGGGCGAATTCGTGCCGGAGGGCCTGGGCTACGACAGCGAGCTGGGCTACGACGCCGAATCCGGTCCGGCCGCAAGCGGTTCCGGCAAGCTGGTGATCGGACTGGGTGACCTCCAGGACTACCTGGGTCGTCCGCGCTTCACCCCCGACGGGGTCGAGCGCACCGCGGTCCCCGGCGTCGCGACCGGTTTGGCCGTGACCGGCGCGGGTGGCGACGTCCTCTACATCGAGGCCAATGCCGCCGAGGGCGACCGCTCACTGACCCTCACCGGTCAGCTGGGCGACGTCATGAAGGAGTCCGCGCAGATCGCCCTGACCTACGTCCGTTCCCACCTGGAGGAGATCGGCATCGAGCCGAGGGTGCTGGATCGCAATATCCACATCCACTTCCCCGCGGGCGCGGTCCCGAAGGACGGTCCGTCGGCGGGCGTCACCATGGTCACCGCCCTGGTGTCGCTGGCCCTGGGCCGCCAGGTCCGCGCGGATGTCGGTATGACCGGCGAGGTCACGCTGAACGGACGGGTGCTGCCGATCGGCGGCGTGAAGCAGAAGCTGCTCGCCGCCCAGCGCGCCGGCTTGAAGACCGTGTTCATCCCGGCCCGCAACGAGCCGGACCTGGACGAGGTCCCGGCCGAGGTGCTGGCCGCCCTGGATATCCGCCCTGTCGCCGACGTGGCCGAGATCCTGGCCTACGCCATCGAGCCGGTCGCCGAACCGGCCTACGACGGCCGTGCGCTGAGCGCGACCGCCTGATGCGGTGAGACGGGAGCCGTGCGTGTTCTGTAAACACGCACGGCTCCCGGCCATTTCGGCAGGCCCCGATTCAGACCGGGTCGTACCCTCGTTAGGGATCCACCGGGGATCCGACGGAGGGCGAACCACATGCAACCGAACCAGCCCAGTCAACCGAACCAGCTCGATCAGGTCGCGGGCGAGCGGCTTTCGCACGCGAACCGGATCTTCACCTCGGATCTGTCGGTCAACGAGTTCGCGCTGCTGCACGGGGCGGGCTTCGAACCCATCGACCTGGTGATGGGCGTGTCCGTCTATCACGTCGGGTTCCAGTTCACCGGAATCCGGCAGCAGCAGGAGCTGCCGGTGCTGACCGAGGCCACCTATCGGGCGCGGTGGAATGCCATGTCGCGCATGCAGGCCGAGGCGGACTCGCTCAAGGCCGACGGGGTCGTGGGGGTGCGGCTGGAGTGGCGGCAGCACGGGGAATCGATGGAGCATCTGGAGTTCATCGCGGTGGGCACCGCGGTGCGGTTCGCGAAATCGCCGGGCAGCTATCGACGGCCGAACGGGCAGGCCTTCACCAGTCACCTCTCGGGGCAGGACATGGTGACGTTGATGCGCACCGGCTACGCCCCGGTCGCCTTCGTCATGGGCAACTGCGTGTTCCACGTTGCGGTGCAGGGCTTCCGGCAGATGCTCAGCCAGATGGGCCGCAATATGGAGATGCCCCAGTGGACCCAGGGCAACTATCAGGCCCGTGAACTGGCCATGTCCCGCATGCAGGCCGAGGCCGAACGGGACGGCGCGAACGGCGTGACCGGCGTCAGCGTCGATATCTCCAACTACGCGTGGGGATATCACACGGTCGAGTTCTATGCCTCCGGCACGGCCATCCGCCGCATCGGTGACGGCGACCCGATCATTCCGCAGTTCACCCTCGGCATGAACTCGTGAGCGATTTCGATACCGGGGCCGCCACCCGCGCCATCAATGCCGCGCTCGGCGGCCCGGGCGGCCTCGGACTGGTCTTCACCGTCTTCGCGGGCGTCCCCGGGGTGACCCGGACACCGCCCCGCAAATCCCTGTTCCGCTCCGAGCCGGAGCGGGTCCAAATCGGTTCGTGGCGTTACGAGGTCACCTCCGACGAGCGGATTCGCGCGGCCCATGTGGTGGGCGGCATCGTGCTGGCCGAGGAGCTGCTGCCGGCCGCCACCATCGCCCCGCACCTGGCCCGGGCGCTCGCCGAGATCGCCGCCTCGTACGGTCCGGCCGCGCTGCCCCACCTCTCGGCGGCGCTGGACGTTCTGGCAGGCGCGGGCTGAGCTGACTATCGCGCGCGGGCCGGTTTGGCAACCAACCGGCGAATATCCTTTGTTTCACATGAAACGAAACCCGCACGGTCAGTTGGTTTCTCGTAGGGTGCGTAGGTGATCACCATTGCCACCTGGAACGTCCTGCACCGCGTCCATGCCGACAACTGGGAGAGCGAGATGGCCGCGCGCTGGCCGGAGGAGGCGAAGCGGATCGCGATCGTGACCGCCGCGGTCGCGGCCCGGTCCGAAGCGGTCATCGCGCTCCAGGAGGTCAGCGGCGATCAGCTGGCGAGTCTGCGGGAGGCGCTGCCCGACCGGACCTTTCACGTCCTCGACTACCCGCGCATTCCGAACCCGCGCCGGGTGCCCAACACCCTGGCGGACCGCTCCGAGCATCTCGTGCTGATCGTGCGCGGGCCGAGCCGGTTCGTCACCGCGGAGCCGCATGCGGTCGATCCGGGAAAGGGCCTGTTGGCAGCCGAGATCGACGGCATTCTGGTCATCGCCACCCATGTGAGCGGGGACCGGCGCCGCGCCGGCCAGTTCGAGCGCCTGGCCGCCGTCGCCGGCGACGGCCCGGCAGTCTTGCTCGGTGACTTCAATGTCGGCCGGGAAGATCTCGCCGCCGCGCTCGGCGAGGGCTTCACCATCCCTGGATTTCCGCCGGACTCCGTTCCCACCCGGCCCCGGACGGCCGGTTCGAAATCCCAGTTCATCGATCATGTGGTCACGCGCGGCGTGCCGATGCGCGGCGTCGCGGTCGAGGATATGGCCGGGGCGTCCGACCACAACCTCGTGCGCGCGATCGTCGGCTAGAACTCGCCCGCGACCCCGAGAATCGTTCGGCCGGAGTGGGTTCCGTCCAGGATGGAGCGCAGCACCGATTCCGCCTCGGTGATGGGTGCGAAATTCTCCAGCAGCGACAGATGCCGGGGCTTCAGGTCCTTGGCCAGCCGCGCCCACAGTTCACGGCGCTGGGTGATCGGGAAGTGCGCGGAGTCGATGCCGATCAGGGACACGCCGCGCAGGATGAAGGGCATGACCGTGGTGGGCAGGTCGGAGCCGCCGGTCAGGCCCGAGACCGCCACCGCGCCACCGTATTTGACGGTGCTGAGAATGTGGGCCAGCGAGGTCCCGCCCACGCTGTCGACGGCGGCCGCCCACTGCGCCCTGCCGAGCGCGCGCAGCTTCTCCCCCTCGCCCGGCTGCCGGCCGATGACCGAGGCGGCGCCGAGCGCCGAGAGCAGTTCGCCCGCACCGAGTTTGCCGGTGGAGGCCACCACCTCGAATCCGAGCCCGGACAGGATGTCCACCGCCACAGTGCCGACGCCGCCGGTCGCGCCGGTGACCAGCACCGGACCGGAGTCGGGGGTGAGACCGCGGTCGAGCAGCGCCTGCACGCTCATGGCCGCGGTGTAGCCGGCGGTGCCGATGGCCGCCGCCTCGCGCGGGGTCAGGCCGTCCAGCTTCACCACCCACCCGGCCGGAATACGTGCGTACTCGGCGAAACCACCGTGGTGGGCCACGCCGATGTCGTAGCCGTGCGCGACGACCAGGTCGCCGGGCGCGAATTCCGGATCGGTGGAGGCCACCACCTCACCGGTGAGGTCGATGCCGGGGATGAGCGGATACTGCCGCACCACGCCGCCGCGTGGGGTGATGGCCAGCCCGTCCTTGTAGTTGGCGCTCGAGAAGTGCACCTTGATCGTCACATCGCCCGGCATGAGGAAGTCGTCGGCGACCTCCTCCCGAATGAGGGCGATCCCACTGTCCGTTTCGTGTGCCACCATCGCCTGGAACTCCATGTCCCGAGCATAGGTCGCCACCTGCACGGACGCGCCACCTTCCGGGCCGATCGCGTCCGTTACCCGGCAGGTAATCGCTTTCGTTCCCGCACTTTGCGATTGTCGAATCAGCGATCGAAATGCGAAGGAGCGCAGCAGATATGCCGACTTTCCAGACCACCACCGACGGCACCACCCTCTACTACCAGGACTTCGGCTCCGGCACCCCGATTCTGTTCGTGTCGGGCTGGACGCTCGACAGCAACCAGTGGGAATACCAGATGCACTACTTCCTGGCGCAGGGTTACCGCTGCATCATGATGGACCGGCGCGGCCACGGCCGCTCGGACACCCCGTCCACCGGCTACGACGTCGACACCCGCGCCGACGACGTCGCAGCCCTGATCGAGCACCTCGACCTGCGGGATCTCACCATCGTGGCGCACTCGGCCGGCGGCGGCGAGACGGTGCGCTACCTGAGCCGGCACGGTTCCGATCGGGTGGCGCGAATCGCGCTGCTGGCCCCGGCGATTCCGTTCATGATGCTCACCGACGACAATCCGATCGGCATCCCGATCGAGGCGCTGGAGGGCCTGCTGGAACAGCTGCGCACCGACCGGCCCAAGTGGTTCGCCGAGCGGTCCCAGGGCTATTTCGCCACGCACCTGCGTCCGGGCGTCACGCAGGCGGTCATCGACGAGGAGGTCAGGCGCTGCCTGTCGGCCTCGCCGTACGCGATCCAGGTCATGCAGCGCGAAGCGTTCACCACCGATCACCGCCCGGATGTGGCCGCGCTGACCGTCCCGACGCTGCTACTGCACGGCATTCCGGACCAGTCCATCCTGATCGATGTGGCGAGCCGCCAGGTCGTGAAGCTGGCCCCGCACGCGGTGCTGAAGGAGTACCCGGACGCCGGGCACGGTCTCTACATCACCCACGCGGCCGAGGTGAACGCCGAGATCCTCGACTTCATCAAGGGTTGACGGCGAACTCGAGGCCCGAGAGCCCCGGCATGACTCGCCCCCGGCCTCGGCCGGGGGCGAAACCCGTTGTCCTCAGGCGAACTTCGGTGCACGCTTGCCGGTGAACGCGGCGATGCCCTCCTGCCCGTCGGCGGAATCCGCGCACCGGGTGATCAAGGCCGCCTCGGTGTCCAGCTGCTCCTCGAGGGTGTGCCGCGAGGACACCAGCAGCAGCTTCTTCACGTTGGCGTTGGATCCCTTGGGGCCGGTGGCGAATTCCTGCGCCAGGGCCTCGACGGCGTCGGTCAGCTCGGCATCGGGCACCACCCGGTGCAGCAGACCCCACTCCAGCGCCTCGGCGGCGGACAGGGTGCGGTTGGTGAGCATCAGCTCCTGGGTCTTGCGCAGGCCGATGATCCGCGGCAGGTAGTAGGACGCGCCGCCGTCGGGGCTCAGGCCGATCTTGGTGTACGCCATGGTGAAGGCGGCGGACTCGGCGGCGACCACCAGATCACCGGCCACCGCGAGGCTCATGCCCGCGCCCGCCGCGGTGCCGTTCACACCCACGATGAGCAGCGCGTCCATCCGCGCCAGCGCCGACACGGCCCGGTGCAGGGTCCCGGCCAGCTTCTCGATGAATGCCCCGGCGTCCGCGCTGGCGGCCATGGCTCGCACGTCGCCGCCCGCGGAGAAGAACCGTCCGGCCGCGGTCAGCACCACGACCTTCACCACCGGATCCTCCGAGCAGTAGGCGGCCGCGCGTTCCAGCTCCTCCGCGAGCGCCTGATCGATGCCATTGGCGGCATTCGGCCGGTTCAGCGTGATGCGGGCGATCGGGCCGTCGAGCTCGAACAGGATGTTCTCGTAGTCGTGCCCGCCCGTCTCCCCGCCGCCACCCCTGTGGGAATCGCTGTGCGATGCTGAGTTCATTCGAGTGCCTTCCGTCGGGTGGAACCTGGATCACAGCATGGCGTACTCGACCCGGACCCCGAGCAACCGGATGGGCCGATCGAGCTCGAAGGTATGCAGTACTTCCAGCGCGGTCTGCACGATCTCGTCCACATCGGCGGTGGGCGCAGCCAGCTTCCGCTGCTTGCTGCGGGTGAAGAAGGTCTTGGTGCGCACGGTGACACTGACTCGCCCGACGGCCCGCCCGGCCCCGAGGGTCTCCTCGGCCGCCTGGGTGGCCAGCCGCACCACCGCCGCGTCGATCTCCGCACGTTCGGTGAGATCCTGCGGAAAGGTCTCGGAACGGCTGTGGCCCACCGGTTCTCGCGGCTCGGCGATATCGGTGTCGCCCGCACCGTGCCCCAGGACCCACAGGTACGGCCCGGTATTGGGCCCGAACTCGGCCGCGAGGACGGTCCGGTCGGCGGCGGCCAGGTCGGCCACGGTCTCGATCCCCAAGCCGCTCAGGCGTTTCTCGATGCGCGCGCCGATGCCCCACAGCGCGGAGGTGGGCCGGTGCGCCATCAGATCGACCCAGTTGTCCCTGGTCAGCCGGAAGATTCCGGTTCCAGTGCCGGTCCCCGGCGGCTCGTCGGCCGACCGCGCCGACTTGCCCACCGCCTTGGCGAAACCGGTGGCCAGCTTGGCCCGGGTCTTGTTGTCCCCGATGCCGACCGCGCAGGTCAGCTCCAATTCCGCGATGGCGGACCGGATCTCGCGCGCCAGTTCCTCGGGATCCTCGGTGTCCACCGCCAGGAACGCCTCGTCGAAACCGAGCACCTCGACCCGGCCGGGGAAGGTCCGCAGCAGTGCCATGATCTCCTCGGACGCCTCGGCGTAGCTGGTGATGTCCTGGGGCAGGAAGACGCCGTCGGGGCAGACCCGCGCGGCCGTGCGCAGCGGCATGCCGGCCCGCACCCCGAAGGCCCGGGCGGGATAGGACGCGCAGGACACCACCTTGCGGGGTTCGGCCGGATCGCCGTTCCCGCCCACGATGATCGGCTGCCCGCGCAGCTCCGGGTGCCGCCGGAACTCGACCGCGGCCTGGAATTGGTCGAGGTCGACGTGCAGCAGCCAGCGCGTCACCCCTCCGTCATACCGCATGGTCTCCCGAAGTGCCGGGATCTGCGGAAACGGTCAGCGGGAGCGCTGCAACCACCTGAGCGGCGAGCGATAGGCGTAGCGCGCCTTCACCGCACCGGTGTCCACCCGACCCGTGACCCGGATCAGCGGTGCGCCCGGGAATCGCGGCAGCTTGACCCGGTTGGCCACCGAGCCGGCGCCCGGCTGGACGCCGTCCGTGTCGACCCGCCAGCCGCGCGGCACGATCAGCACGATCGCCCCCGCACCGGCCTCGACCCGGATGTCGATTTCCCGCCGTGAGCACCGGGCTCGGGTGAAGTCCAGCACCAGCTTGCCCGAAACACAGTCGGCCACCAGCTGTTTGGGGACGATCCAGTCGTCGTCGGTGCGTTTGGTGCCGCTCGTCACCCGTAGCTCCATGGCAGGGGTGTCGGCGGTGGGCTGATATCGGCGGGCGCCGAACATGCGCTCGATATCGTCGACACGGGTCGCGGACGTCTGCCGCTGCTCCTTGGTACGGGTCACCGAAACTCCTCCCCCGGCATGTGAAACGATCATGTGGGTTATGCCATGGGAGCTCGAATTATGCCGCATAGCAGGGCATTCCGGGACGTCAGAGCGGCCGCTGCGGCCACAACACGGTGTCGGTTCGGGCACGGCCAGATCACGATCGTGCCCGAACGCGGAGCCGCCCGCGCGCGGTCGCCGCGGCGGCTAGCGGCGGCCGAGGAAGACCGTGGTGGCGCCCAGAATGTAAATGTCCTCGCGCGCACCGATGTAGGTGTCGGCGGCCGGATCCAGCAGCGCCGCCAAGGTGGCCCGATCATCATCGCCGATGCGTTCGCCGACCCGCTCGCTCAAGCCGCCCAGCCAGGCGACGACGCGATCGCGCACGGCCGGCGCAGGCGGCGCGGGGTGATCGATCAGCACGCTGAAGGAGGTCGCGTCGGCCAGCCCGGTTCGGCTCAGCGCTACATTCCAGCCGTAGGGCATGGGGGTCGCCGCGGTGATGTCCGCCCGCATCTGGGCGAAGCCCGCGTCACGCAGGGCGAGCAGCCGGTCCTGGAGTCCGGGCGCGCCCACGCCGAGTTCCCAAGGCAGGCAACGCATCGACAGCCCGCCCTCGGCCAGCGCCAGCCAGCCGCCCGGACGCAGCAGTCCGGCCAGGCGCGCGGTGCCCGCCTGCTGATCGGGCAGGTGGTGCACCATGCGCGAGGCCCACACCAGATCCGCGGCCGGGATCCCGGCGCCGAAGTCCGCCGCCGCGGCATCGGCGTGCACGGTCCGCACCCGCACCCGATCGTCCCCGTCCAGCGCGACCTGCGCGGCCTGCTCGGCCGCCTCGAGCAGCTCCGGCACCGCGTCCACGATCACCAGACTCCCGCCGCCGCGAGCCAGCAGTTCCCGCGCGAACGCCACACTCTGGCCGCCGGCGCCTGCGCCGATGTCCAGCACGGTCGCCTCCGTACCGGCCGGAATCAGGGCGACCAGCCGCCGCGCGATCTCGGCATTGGCGTCGGCCGACATGGCGTCATCGCGCCGGAGATCGTCGACCATGGCCGCCCAGTCGATCCCGTCGTGGGTGTGGCCGTGGCCGTGCCCATGTCCGTGACCGTGGGAATGCGGATGTCCGTGCGTGACTGCCTGTTCGTGCGAATGAGCGCTCATACTCCGACGCTATCGGCGCGCACCCGGCGGCTCGAATCCATTTGCCGATCCGGCAAGGTGCCCGGTCCGATCAGACTGCCGAGCGCCCGGGCCGATCAGACTGTCACCGTGGCGCCGGAATCGGCGAACTGGGTGCGGTAGAGCTCGGTGTAGCGGCCGTCCGCGGCGAGCAGTTCGGTGTGCGTACCGCGCTCCACGATGCGGCCGTGCTCGAGCACCAGGATCTGGTCGGCATTGCGGATGGTGGACAGCCGGTGCGCGATGACCAGCGCGGTGCGGCCGTCGAGGGCCTCGGCCAGCGCCTCCTGCACGGCGGCCTCGGAGGTCGAGTCCAGCGAGGCGGTGGCTTCGTCCAGGATCACCACCCGCGGCTGCTTGAGCAGCAGCCGGGCGATGGTCAGGCGCTGGCGTTCCCCGCCGGAGAGCCGATAGCCGCGCTCACCGACCACGGTGTCCAGGCCGTCGGGCAGCGACTCGATCAGCTCGCGCAACCGGGCGCGCTGCAGTGCATCCCACAGCTCGTCCTCGGCGGCCGCGGGGCGGGCGAGCAGCAGATTGGCGCGAATGGTGTCGTGGAACAGGTGCCCGTCCTGGGTGACCAGGCCGACGGTGTCCTGAATCGACTGCCCGGTCAGCTCGCGCACATCCATTCCGCCCAGCAGCACCGCACCGGAGTCCACGTCGTAGAGCCGCGAGACCAATTGCGCGATGGTGGATTTCCCGGCCCCGGAGGAACCGACCAGCGCCACAATCTGCCCGGGCTCGGCCCGCAGCGAGACATCGTGCAGCACCTCCTCGCCGCCGCGGGTGTCCAGGGTGGCCACATCCTCCAGGGAGGCCAGCGAGACCTTGTCGGCCGACGGGTAGCCGAAGGTGACGCCGTCCAGCTCCACGGCCACCGGACCCGGGGGTACCGGCACCGCCAGTGGTGAATCCTCGATCAGCGGTTTCAGATCCAGCACCTCGAAGACCCGCTCGAAGCTGACCAGCGCCGACATCACATCCACCCGGGCACTGGCCAGCGCGGTGAGTGGCGAGTACAGCCGGGTCAGCAGCAGCGAAAGCGCCACCACCGCACCGGGTTCCAGCTCACCCTTCAGCGCGAGATAGCCGCCCAGCCCGTAGACCAGGGCCAGCGCCAGCGCCGAGACCAGGGTGAGCGCGGTGACGAACACCGTCTGCAGCATGGCCGTGCGCACCCCGATATCCCGCACCCGCCCGGCCCGCAGCCCGAACTCCGCGGACTCCTGCCGCGGCCGCCCGAACAGTTTGACCAGCGTCGCGCCCGGCGCGGAGAACCGCTCGGTCATCTGGGTGCTCATGGCCGCGTTCAACCCGGCCGCCTCGCGCTGGATGCCGGCCAGCCGCTCGCCCATGCGCCGGGCGGGGACCACGAAGACCGGCAGCAGGACCAGCGCGAGCAGGGTGATCTGCCACGAAAGCCGCAGCATCACGGCCAGGGTGAGCGCGAGGGTGACCAGGTTGGTGACGACCCCGGACAGTGTGGTGCTGAAGGCCCGCTGCGCCCCGATAACGTCATTGTTGAGCCGGCTCACCAGTGCGCCGGTCCGGGTGCGCGTGAAGAACGCAATCGGCATCTTCTGTACGTGATCGAACACCGCGGTGCGCAGATCGAAGATGAGCCCCTCTCCGATGCGCGCCGACAACCACCTGATCACCAACCCCAACCCGGCATCCAGCACCGCAACCGCCGCGATGATCGCGGCCAGCGTGATCACCGTGCGCGGAGTGCCGTGCCCGACGATGGCGTCGACCACTCGCCCGGCCAGGACCGGGGTCGCCACCGCCAGCAGCGCTGACACGATGCTGAATACCAGGAACGCCACCAGCTGCCGGTGGTGCGGTCGCGCGAAGGCGAGGATCCGCCGGGCAGTGGCCAACCGCAGCGGTCGCTGCTCTGTGGGCGCGTTCATCTGCCGATACAGCTGATTCCACGCCACGGATTCGATACTCATCCCCGCTCCTCACCGGTCCGGGGTCCATCGAACCCCGCACCACCGACACTAATACCTAAACAAAGGTTGAGATCAAGCCCATCCGCCCAGCCCAGAGGTTCGCGCTGAGCGAAATCCGCCGCCGGCCCCCCGGCCGAATCGCCGCCGGCCCTCTGGGCCGAATCGCCGCCGGCCCCCCGGGCCGAATCAGCGAAGCCTCGCGATGGCGCGCATAGGGTTGGGGCGTGAGCGAGGCGTGGGAGCGAGCGTTGCGCGGGGCGATCACCGGTGAGGTCGACACCGGCCCGCGGCGCCGGGCCGAGTACTCCTCGGACGCCTCGAACTACCGGGTACCGCCGCGCGGCGTGGTATTCCCTCGCGATGCGGCCGATGTGCGGGCGACTCTGGACGTGGCGCGCGCGGAAGGGCTGACCGTGACGGCGCGCGGGGCGGGCACCTCGGTGGCGGGCAATGCCATCGGACCGGGTCTGGTGCTGGACTTCAGCCGCCATATGAACGCCATCCTCGACCTCGATCCCGAGAGCCGCACCGCACGGGTGCAGCCCGGGGTGGTGCTGGCCGCGCTACAGCGGCGCGCGGGCGCGCACGGGCTGCGCTTCGGCCCGGACCCGTCCACTCAGAACCGTTGCACGCTGGGCGGGATGATCGGCAACAATGCCTGCGGTCCGCGTGCGGTGGCCTGGGGCCGCACCTCGGATACGGTGCGCGAGTTGCGGATTCTCGACGGGATGGGCATCGAGCGCACCCTGGGCACGGACCTGTCCGTGCTCGCGGGCCTGCCCGAATTCACCCGCACCCACCTGGCGCTGATTCGCACCGAGCTGGGCCGGTTCGAGCGGCAGGCGTCCGGATACGCGCTGGAACATCTGCTGCCGGAACGCGGTTCGTCGGTGGCGAAGGCCTTCGTCGGCACCGAGGGCACCTGCGGGCTGCTGCTGGACGCCACCGTCGGGCTGGTTCCGGTGCCCGCGGCGACCGTGCTGGTGGCGCTCGGTTACCCGGATATGCCGACGGCCGCGGACGATATCGCCGCGATCATGGCGGTGCGGCCCATTGCCGTGGAGGGCATGGACGCGCGCCTGGTCGACGTGGTGCGTGCCCATCGTGGCGGGGTGCCCGACCTGCCGCGCGGCGGCGGCTGGCTGTTGATCGAAATCGACGGTGAGACACCGGAACAGGCACGGGACAAGGCGGAGCTGCTGCGCGGGAGCGCGCACGCGCTGGATTCACGCGTGGTCACCGATCGCGCCGAGGCGCAGGCGCTGTGGGGCATCCGTGCCGATGGCGCCGGTCTGGCCGGTCGCACCCCCGACGGTCGCCCGGCCTGGCCGGGCTGGGAGGACGCCGCCGTGCCGCCCGACCGCCTCGGCGACTATCTGCGTGAGTTCGAGGCGCTCATCCGGGACCACGGCCTGGACGGCCTGCTCTACGGCCATTTCGGTGACGGCTGCATCCATGTGCGCCTGGATCTGCCGATAGCCGATGCGCCGCAACGCTTCCGGAGCTTCCTCGAGGACGCCGCCCGGCAGGTGGTGCGGTTCGGCGGCTCGCTCTCGGGTGAGCACGGCGACGGGCGGGCGCGCTCGGATCTGTTGCGGTTCATGTACTCCCGGGAAGCCCTCGACGCCTTCGCGGGTTTCAAGGCGCTGTTCGACCCCGACGCCGTGCTGAATCCCGGTGTGCTCGTGCATCCCCGCCCGATCGATGCCGACCTGCGCCTGGCCGGGCTGCGCCCGCTGCCCACGACCGGTGGTTTCGCCTTCCCCGCCGACGGCGATCTGGCCGCGGCCGTGCATCGCTGTGTCGGGGTCGGCAAGTGCCGTGCCGACACCCACGCCGCGGGCGGGTTCATGTGCCCGTCGTACATGGCCACCGCCGACGAGAAGGACACCACCCGCGGCCGGGCCCGGGTGCTGCAGGAGGTGGTCCGGGGCGCGCTGGATTGGCGGTCGGAGGCCGTCTCCGAGTCGCTGGATCTCTGCCTGTCCTGCAAGGCATGTCATGCCGACTGCCCAGCCGGCGTCGACATGGCGACCTACAAGTCGGAGACCCTGTACCGCCGCTATCGGCGCCGGCCGCGCCCGATCGACCACTACACCCTGGGCCGGCTGCCGCGGTGGCTCGGGCCGGCGACGCGGCTCCCCCGGCTGGTCAATGCGCTCGGTGCGGTGGGACCGTTGCGCCGCCTCGGCCTGCGGCTGTTCGGAATGGATCCGCGTCGCGAGGTGCCCACGGTGGCGCACAGGAGTTTTCGGCGTTCCTGGCAGCAGCCGGTGAGCACCGGCGACTCGGCACCCGGGGTGATGCTGTGGATCGACACCTTCACCGACGCCTTCGATCCCGAGATCGCCGGTGCCGCAGTGGAATTGATCGAATCACTGGGTCATCGCGTGCGGATCCCCGGCTCCCGGGTCTGCTGCGGTCTCACCTGGATCAGCACCGGCCAGCTGGACGGCGCGCGGAAGCGACTGCGCGCCACCGTCGATGCCCTGGCCGCGCATGTCGGCGCGGGTGGGGTGGTGGTCGGGCTGGAACCGTCGTGTACGGCGGCGCTCCGCGACGATCTCCCGCGCCTGCTGCCCGCGGATCCGCGGGCGGCCGCCGTGGCGGGCGCGGTGCGCACCCTGTCGGAGTTCCTGGAGGGCGAGCCCGGCTGGCGGCCGCCGGACCGCAGTGGCCACACCGTGCTGGTGCAGCCGCACTGCCATCAGCACGCCGTGCTGGGGTTCGCGGCCGATCGCCGAATACTGCGCGGCACCGGTGCGGAAGTGATCGAGATCACTGGATGCTGTGGACTTGCTGGGAATTTCGGAATGCAGCGAGGCCACTACGACATATCGGTCGCGGTCGCCGAGAACGGCCTGCTTCCGGCACTGCGTGCGGCGCCCGCGAATTCGATCTTGATAGCCGACGGTTTCTCCTGTCGTACCCAGGCCGCACAGCTGGCAGGCCGCCCGTCCCGCCACCTGGCCCAGTTCCTGCTGGACGGACCGTAGTCGGCACGGGCCGCAAATCGGTACGGGCCGGCCATGATCGGTACAGGCGAAGGGGCACCCGCCCGGGCGGGTGCCCCTTCCATCATCTTCAGCTGCCGAACGACAGCGTGCCGGGCGCAATCTGGTAACCACTACTACCGGCGAAAATGTTTCCCCAGACACCGAGCAGGAAATTGATCAGGTTGGTGATCACGCTGCGTACCTCCAGTGGCGAGTGCTATCTATTTGCTGGGAAACCAAGATAATCGGACTGATCATCGCTGCCTGCGATCTTCGCGTTAACAATAGAATGGCGCGGTGACTTCAGCGCCGCCCGCAATCGATCGGACGACTGTCGAGCGCGCCCGTACCCTCCGCTCGGATCGGCCGCTGGATCTGGCCGCCACCATCTCCCCGCTGCGCCGCGGCTTCGGCGATCCCTGTCACCGCGAGACTCCCGACGGATCGCACTGGCACGCCTCCCGCCTGCCCTCGGGGGAGGTCACCTACCGGCTGCGGCAACTCGATCGGCAGACGGTCGACGCCCGCGCGTGGGGCCCGGGCGCGGAGGAGTTCCTGGCGGTGCTCCCCGGCATGCTCTGCCTGGACGAGGACCTCAGCGATTTCGCCCCCGAGCACCCCAAGGTCGCCGAGGCGCACCGCCGCAATCCGGGCCTGCGCATGCTGCGCACCGGCCTGGTGTGGGAGGCTCTGGTCCCGGCGGTGCTGGAGCAGAAGGTGCACACCAGGACCGCCCACGACTCCTGGCGGAAACTGGTGTGGCGCTACGGAACTCCCGCCCCCGGTCCGGCCCCGCAGGGCCTGCGGATCATGCCCGACGCCGAGACCTGGCGCCATATCCCGTCCTGGGTCTACCACCGCGCCAATGTCGGCCCGCAGCGCTCGAAAACCATTGTGCTGGCGGCGCGTATCGCGCCCAAGCTGGAGCAGGCCGCCGGGCTGAGCCATGCCGACGCCGCGCAGCGGCTGCGCACCGTGCCCGGGATCGGGGTGTGGACGGCCGCCGAGATCGCCCAGCGCGCCTTCGGTGATCCGGATGCCCTGTCGGTGGGCGATTTCCATCTCGCGGCCACCGTGGGCTGGACGCTGCTCGGTCGGCCGATCGATGACGACGAGATGGTCGAGTACCTGGAACCCCTGCGCCCGCACCGGTATCGCGCGGTGCGGCTGCTGGGCCTGGCCGGCTTCGCGCGCAAACCCAAGTTCGGCCCGCGCACGCCCTACACCGATCACAGTCGCATCTGAGCGCCGATCACTGCCGCGCGGCCGCGGCGTCGCCCTCCCGCTGCGCCCGGGCCAGCGCGTCCGGGACGGGGATGCGGCGCAGATACATATCGTCGAAGATCGGCGTCATCGCCTCCAGGGCGGCCGGGAAGCCCGCGCCCCCGCCTGCCGGGATCTCCTTGCCGCGCAACACATCGAAGAACGGTGACACGTCTACTCCGTGCCGGGTCCAGTAGTCCCGGTACACCTGCTGTTCGGACACCACGGCCGGAATCGTGGCCCCGTCGATGCCGAGGTAGCGGTTGCCCGCCGCACTGCCGAGCCAGGCCAGCACCCGCCGCACCGCCGCGGGGTGCGGGGTGGCGGCATTGCCCGCGAGGCCGATGGCATTGTTGGCGCTCACCCGTCCGGCCGGGCCCTCGGGAATCATGGCCAATCCCCAATGAAATTCGGCATTCTGGGCAATCATGGCCAGGTTGAAGGTGCCCGACTGGAACAGCGCCATGCGGCCCTGCAGGAAGGCGTTCTTGGCGAAGTCGCCGCTGGTATTGGTGTCAGCGGCCGAGGGGGAGAGCCGGTCGGCCACCAGTCCCACCGTGTAGCCGAAAGCGTCCCGCCCTGGCGGAGAATCGAAGGCGAACCGGCCGTCGCGCTGGAGCTGTCCGCCCGCCGAGCCCAGGTACGGCAGGGTGATGGATTGAAAGTCGTTGGCGGCGTTGTAGGGCCACTCCGACACAGCGGCCAATCGCCGCAGCAGGGGTCGGAAGGTATCCCGCGCCGGGTCGGGGCTCCAGCGGGCCGCCGTGACCTCGCCCGCATCGACCCCGGCCTGTGCCAGCAGGTCCCGGTTCACGTACACGGCCGTCCCGCCGTCCACGAATTGCGGTACCGCCCACAGCTTTCCGCCGCGCGTGTACTGCATGACGGCCTGCGGGTCCCAGGCTCGGGCCGCCTGCGGTCCCAGTGCCGCACCGACATCCATCAGGTGCCCGCTGTCGGCGTAGTCCTCGTAGAGGTTGGTCCAGAACAGGTCGTCGGCGATCCCGCCGGCCACATCCAGCCGCAGTTTCTGCGCGTAAGAAGCCCACGGCACCAACGTGATTCGCACCTCGACATCGGGATTGGCGCGCTGGAAATCGTCCAGCGAGGCCCGATACGCGGAGACGAAACTCTGATCCCAGATCCGCAGCCGCACCACCGTGCGCCCGTCGCTCGCCGCGTCGCGGCCCAGCCACAGGGCCGCGGTCACCAGCAGCAAGGCGACCACGACCAGACCGAGTACGGCCCGGGTCGAATCCTTGATCCGGATCCCTGTCATTTGATCCCCGTCACCGCGATGGAGGCCAGGACCTGCCGCTGGAACACCATGAACAACAGCACCAGTGGAGCGATCGCCAGCGTGGTGGCGGCCATGATCAGCGTCCACTGGGCGTTGTACTGCGTCTGCATGGTCGCCGTGGCTACCGTCAGCACCTGCCACTTCGGACCCGACGCGGCGACCAGCGGCCACATGAAGCTGTTCCACTGCGACACCACGGTGATGACGGCGAGCGTGGCCAGGATCGGCCGGCTCATCGGCACCACCACGCTCACCAGTATGTCGAGGGTCGAAGCCCCGTCCATCCGAGCCGCGTCGATGATCTCCCCCGGAATGGCCCGGAAGTACTGGCGCAGCAGGAAGATCGCGTACGGCGAGCCGAACAGGAACGGCAACACCAGTGCCCAGAAGCTGTTGAGCCAGCCCAGCTTCGCGAACATCAGATACAGCGGCACCAGGGTGACCGCACTGGGCACCATCATGGTCCCGAGATATACCCAGAACAGCACGTCACGACCGGGAAAGATGGTGCGCGCGAAGGCGTAAGCCGCCATGGTCGAGGTGACCAGCTGCCCGCAGGTGATGCAGACCGTCATCAGGGCGGTGACCGCGACCGCCCGGCCCAGCCCCTGGTCCAGCACCGTGCGGAAGTTGTCCAGTGTCGCGGGATGCGGTGTGGCCAGCGCGGATTCGCTCGCGAACTGCTTCGGCGTCTTGACCGCGGTCAGGGCGCTGAGCACCAGCGGGGCGACCGTCAGCAGCGCCCCCAGGATCAGCACCGCGTACGCCGCCAGGGCCCGGGCCGTCGCCCGCCGATCAGTACTCATAGCGCTCCGCCTCCCCGCGCTCGGTCCGATCCCGGAAGTATCGGTGCTGCACCACCGTGATCACGAACATGACCGCGAACACCACCACCGCCATGACCGCGGCCCGCCCCGGATGCGCGGACTCGAAGGCCTCCGAATACATCCGCATGGCAACCACATCCGTGTGGTGGTCGGGCCCGCCCCGGGTGAGCGCGTACACCGCGTCGAAGGTCTGGAAGACGCTCAGCACCCCGGTGACCAGCACGAAGAACATGGTCGGGCGCAGCAGCGGCAGAATCAGCCAGCGAATGCGCCGCCAGCCGGTGGCCCCGTCCAGCGCGCCGGCGTCCAGGATCTCCCCGGGTATGGCTCTGATCCCGGCCACGAAAAACAAAGCCACATAACCGACATTCATCCACACGATGACCGCGGCCACCGCCGGCAGCGCCAGCGTCGGCGAGCTCAGCCACTCCATCCGCCGCCCCAGCAGCGCGTTCAACGCCCCACCCGTGGGTGCGAAGATCCACTGCCACACCACCCCCACCGCCACCGGCGCACACATCCACGGCAGCGCGTACACCATCCGCAATACGGTCCCGCCCCGCCCGCGTCGCGCCAGCACGGCCGCCACCGCGAACCCCAGCGCCGTTTGCACCGGCACCACCAGCGCCGTCAACGCCAGCGTCACCAGCAGCGAATGCCCGAACTGCCGATCACCCAGCACCGACCGCCAATTGCTCGCCCCGGTGAATTCGATGGGCCCCAGCAGATTCCAGCTGTGCACACTCAGCCACAGCACCACCGCGATCGGCACCAGTAGAAAACACCCGACCCCGATCAGGCTCGGCAGCAGCAGCGCATAGCCCACCGCCGCCTGTCTGCGCCGGGCCGAACCGCGGCGAACCGTCCGATCCATGATCAGCGACGCTACCGGCCCGCTCTCGGCGGCCGCGCCCTCACACGCCCGATCTGCCCGATATTGCCCTGTGCGCGATGCGATTTCGAGACTGCGTCCCACCCGGTGCCGGGCGGCGGCGCATGATAGTTTGTGCCGCGCTCGTTCATAGCTATGACGGCGAGGCTGGCCACGACAGGGCAGGGGACGGCGTCGATGAGAATAAAGCCACGGGAACAGATCCTCGGAGTCTGGCGGTCGCTGCTGACCGCGTGTTATCAGGATGGCGAGTGGGTGTGGGGCGGCCGCAACGGCTCCAACTCCATCAGCGACGCCGAACAGCTGCTGTGCCTGCTGTATCCGGCGACCGAGATCGACGGCTTCGGGCTGGAGCATCCCGACGAGATCGCCGACGACATCCGCGAGGTGCTCTCACCCCTCGGCGACAATGGCCTGCGGATCGGCGAGCGCGTGGTCTGGCTGCTCGAGCAGTACATCGACCGTCACACCGACCGCGACCCCGACTCCGCCGTTGCCCTGCCCAACTTCGCCGCGGGCAGCTACCTGGCCTCCTCCGAGGGCGTCGAGCCGACCCCGGCGCAGCGCGCGCTCGAGGTCGTCGACTCCTATTCCATGTCGCTGACCCTGTGCCTGGCAGCGCTGAAGTTCCTGCGCGGATTCAGCGGCCCGGTCGCCGAACTGGCCGTCGGCCGGCGGATCAAGCTCGCCGTGGAACTGGGCCCGCGCATCGAGGCGCTCGACGCGCTCATCAATGTCCGGCTCACCGCCGCCATGGTGGGCCTGATCCGCAGCTTCGTCGTGAATACGGTCTCGCCCAAATCCGCCGCCGGGCAGGCCATGCTGTCGATGCTCAACCAGACCGGTGGTTCCCCGGACGCGGTGGTGCACGCCGTGCAGCAGCGCCTGGACCGGGTGCGTATCCGGCTGCGCAACGACGCCACCCTCAGTCAGGTGGAGGGCGTCGACCTGGACAGCGGCGACATGATGTTCGAATGTGGTTGGAGCTGGGCCATTGTGCGCAAGGCCGCGCCCATCGACTTCGTGGACATGCCCATCGCGGATCAGCCCGGTCATGCCGTCGCCCGGCCCTACCTGCACTTCACCGTGGTGGCGCTGGACGGCATCAACGACCTCACCTCGGTGCGCACCCGTGAACTCGACCTGCTCAACGACCAGCAGCGCCGCCTGGCCGAGGCCCTGCAGCTGCGCTGGGATCTGGCCCAGCGCTACTGGGCGGCGGTGGCGCGCTTCGGCACCGGGCGCTGGCCGCTCGAGGACATTCCGTGGCGCACCTCCGACGGCGAGGAATCGGACTACTTCAGTCTCATCGTCTCCGCGGTGCTCATGCAGGATCTACTCAACCGCGACGCCAATGACGACGATCTCGACCGTGCCGCAACGATTTTCGACGAGCTGGCCCGCCGCGGCCGCATTGTGCGCCGCTTCACCGCCGACGATCCGGCCCGCACCATGCACACGCCGGGCGTGAGTTTGCGCCTGCTGGGCAGCGAGGAGCTGGACGGTCCGCTGCTGCTGTGGACGGTCTCCGATTACGCCACCGTCCTCTTGAAACGCACCCTGCAGGCCGCGCGGCTCTCCGGCACCATCGAGACCCGCGACCAGCTGATGACGCTGGCTCAGGCCACCATGGACCACCTCGACCTGCGCGCCTTCCGCGAAGGACCGGCCACCGGCCTGTGGGACGATCCCAGCCGGATCTTCGGTGGCCCCGAAAACCACCTGCCCTCCTGGTATCTCACCGAGCGCGTGGTCGAGTGCATGGTGACCGCCGCGCGCCTGTACCGGGAACCGCCGCTGCGGGCGCCGACCTCGGTGACCCGCGCCATGGAACTGCTGACCGAGGCCGAACACCTGCTCAACCGGGAGATGCTGGAGCTCAGCGAGACCGACGTGTCGGCCGGCCGCACCGCCCTGGCCCTGGCCGAGCAGCGCCTCGAACGGGCCCGCACGCTCATCGACGAGCGCCCCGGTACCGCAGTCAGTCTCGCCTCGCAGGCCCTCTTGGAACTGGACGAGCTCGCCTACGCCCGGTTCGACGCCACCAGGAGCGTGTGACCGTGCTCGTGTTCTCCTCTTCGGACAAGGGCGGCACCGGGCGCTCGGTCACCAGCTGCAATATGGCCTACTGGCTGAGCATGAAGGGGTACAAGGTCGCCTACCTGGACTTCGATTTCGGATCCCCCACCGCGGGCGGCACTTTCGAGATCAGCCGGATCGACAATGGGGTCCGGGACGGGACGGGCCTGCACGCCTATCTGCTCGACGAGAACGGGACGCCCGCGCGGCTGAGTGTGCGCTCCGAGACCGACCGGATGGAATTGAGCCGGTCCCGGCATCCCTCCGGCCGCCTGGTGCTGTTTCCCGGCGATCTCGGAGGCTCCGAGTTCACCACCCTCGACGAGCGCATGATCGATCGCTGCGCCGCGCTGTTCGCCACCTGCGAGCAGGAATTCAATGTCACCTTCATCGATCTGAGCGCGGGCCGATCCATCGCCCTGGCCCTCGCGCTCAGCGCGACCCGTCACCCGCAGCTGTCCCGCGCAGTGTGCCGCTGGCTGATCTTCCACCGCTGGACCCGCCAGCACATCGCGGCCGCCCGCGGCCTGGTCCACGACGAGCACGGCGTGCTGGCCGTCGGCGAGGCCTGGGGACACGACCGGGCCGAGCTGTTGAATTCACTGCGCTTCGTCCGCACCGCGGTGCCCGAACTCAACCTGACCGCCGGCCTTCGCCCGGCCCAGGCCGCCTGGCTGCAGGAACAACACAACACCCTGACCCGCGCGGCCAACCGGCACGGCATGGGCGAGAGCGGGATACTGGGCAAGATCCCGGTGGAACCGATGCTGCAGTGCCGGGAACAGGTGATCCTGGATGTGGATGTGGCCGCCCATGTCGCCAATGCCGAGACCGTGGACGCATTCCGCCTGCTCACCGAAAAACTCATGAACGACGCCGTCTGGGAACAGGTGGAGGTGCGCCGATGAGCTCCGCGGCCGACTACAGCGAGGCGGGCGAACACAATCGCGTGGCCGGCCAGCCGCTCTCGCATCTGTCCATCGAGGTCGGCCACTTCTATATGGACGAGCTGGTCAATGGCGTCGACCGGATCCACGCCCAGCTGCGCAAGGTGGCGCCCATCGTCCAGACCCAGATCGCCGCGGCCGAAGCGGAATTCGGGGCGGGCGCACGGGTCAGCACCTGCTTCCTGGTCGACGACTACTTCTGGACCCGCACCGCCAACCGCCCGCGCGATGCCCGGCGTACCGCCGACCCGCGCCACGTGCTGGAGAAACTGCTGGCCGCGGCGGAGGAATGCGGTGTGCGCATCGACTATCTGGCGCGCGAGGCGGGCTGCGCCGAGGTGCCCTCGTTCCAGGACGGCGAACCGGTCGGCGAGCCGGTGCGGCTGGCGGAGATGATGGCCGCCCGCATCGTCGCCGAACCCGAACGCGACAGCACCGGCCGCCGCCCGCCCACCGTCGACTCCGGCTGGCTCTGCAACGGTCGCCGTTCCTCGGAATTCGATGCGGGACAGGCCATGCGAATCTCGCGCTACCGGCCGCCGGAGGAATTCGGTGCGCGCAATCACTCCATCTTCCTGGATGTGCAGCTGTGGAGCCGCCGCCTGGAGGAAGAGGGCGACCGGCAGGTGGAGCACATCCTCTGGTCCTGCCCCTTCCTGGCCGCCATCTGGCAGTTGCTGCGGCTGGGTCTGATTCGCAACGAGGGCGCCATGGTGGCGGCACCGGTGCCCTGGGAGGAGCCGTGGCCCAGCGACTGGTCCCGGCTGCCCGCGGTGGTGAAGCTGAATCCGAAGGCCAAACCCTTCGCGGCCTATCGAGCCCTGTCGGTGCTGCCCTACAGCTATCTGGGCATCGAGCACGCCGTGCGGGTCATCCTCGACCACCTGCAGCTCGATGACGATGTGCAGGCCAAGCTCGCCGAACGCGGTGTGGGCGAACGGATTCCGGTGGAGGTGCCGCGCCAGGCCACTCATCGGTTGAACCACATCTTCCTGGGTGACGTCTGAGGTGGCCGCCCGGTGAGTGATCCGCTGGTGCTGCTGGGGGAGGTACGTACGGCACTGCTGCCCAATGCGGGGGGCCTGGCGGCGCGGGAGGCGACGGCGCTGCTGTCACTGCTGCCCGGGCAGCGGGTACTGATACGGGAACGACCGCTGGCCCTGGCGATTTCGCCGGGTTCCGCCGTCGGGGTGGACTGCAAGCTGGCCACGGTGTCCGGATCGGACAGCCGCGCCATCGGGACGGTGGCGGCGCACGCGATCCTGGTGGGCGGCCGGGTGATGCAGAGTTCGGCCTGTTCCACGGTGGTGCGGACGGCCGACAAGAACCGGCGGCCCTGGTCGCACTACCTGAATCAGGTCGGGACGCTGGAGGTGTGGCACCGCATCACCGACGACGCCGCGGCCGCCGTCGATCTCACCGAGGGTTTCCTGGAGGGCTCCGGCGCCACCACCCTGGACCTGGGCTCGGTCAGCGACCGGCTGCTCACCCGCGTGCGCACCGATCCCCGCCTGGACCAGGAGCCGCCGGTGCGGTCCAGCGCCACCCGGCTGCGCTGGGCCGCGCGGGTCGCGCCGCCGGTGGGCGGCATTGTGCGCGGGCGTACCCTGTTCGCGTTCCGGCTCGAGGACGAGCACACCCGGTCGGTGCGGATCATGGTGCCGACCGCCCGGGATCTGGGTGCGGTACAACGCTTCTGCGAGGATCTGGCCGTTCACGACTGGCTGCTGTCCACCCTGGGCGCCGCGCTGTCCGAGGCGGATCGGCCCGCGCCCGAACGCGATCCGTCCGCCGAGCTGGCGCCGCTGCTCGAACAGCTGGTGCACCTGTGGATGCCGGGCGCCCACACCCCGCCCCGGCTGCGCGAACTGTGGACGCGGCTGGAGTCCGATCCGGGCTTCACCCGGCAGTGGACCGCGCAGGTGGGACATCTGCGCGACCGGCTGGCGGTGGCGACCCTGGCGGCGCTGCGCAGCGCCAAGATCAGCACCGTCCAGTGGTGACAGGCGGATCCGACCGGCGGCCCGACCGGATCAGAGCCGGAACCAGCGGCGCACCAGCAGCGCGAAGAACACCGACATGGTGACCGCGCCCAGATAGCTCTCGATCACGAACACGACGCGCCCGCCGACCCGCAGATTGTCGGTATCGCCGACGCCCAGCGGATTCAGGTAGTTCATGAACACCTGGAACACGGTGATGGCCGGCGGCTGATCCGACCGCAGCATGACGGCCACCACGAAGACCAGCAGCTGGAACGCCACGAACCACAGCATGCGGAACGGCCGATAACCGTAGCCGCAGATGAGATCCGGGACCAGGCCGCCGGCGCGCCGCCAGGCGGCCGGCTGCGCCAGCCGCCGCGCCCGGGCCAGGGCCAGGCCGCAGCGATCCTCGGCGTCGGTGTCCTCGTCGATCCGGTAGAGACTCCCGGCCCGGCGGTAGGCCAGGGCGGCGTGCGCCGGCAGTCCGGCCTGCACCAGTGGGCGGCCCAGCCGCTCGTAGGCCTCGGCCAGCAGCCGATTCTGGGTGCGGCTCAAGCGCAGTGGCCCACGGAACTCCACCTCCGCGGCGATGAGGGCCGCGAGCAGCTGGTTGACCGCCATCGGCTGCGGTGCCGCGGTGGCGGTGTGTTCGAGGACCGGCGCGTAGAGGTGGCCGAAGACGAGACTGTCACCGGCCCTGCGTATTCCGGGCGGATCGTAGGTCGCCACCACCGCCTCGGTGTGCCGGGTGAACAGGTCCAGCAGCGGCTGTTCGGTGGCGCGGCGGCGGAGGCGCTGCGGCTGCTCGACGAATTCGGTGACGTTGTCGGCGTAGGTGTCGGCGTGGCGCTCGATGCGCATGCTCATATCCGTCACGAACGGCGACGACGGAGCGCTTTTCTCGAGCATGATCAATGATAAATCCTGTGCACCAGCACATCTCGGGGCTCGTCCGCGCCGAAGTAGGCCGCCTCGTGGTCGGCCCAGACGAAGCCGACCTCCTTGTAGAGGTGGTAGGCGACTCGATTGCCCGGTTTCACCGTGACGAAGACCTGCTCGGCACGGGCCTGACGGCATTGGGCCAGAGCGGCTTCCAGTAGCGCCCGGCCGTGGCCGCGACCCCGGCACTCGGATGCCACCGCGAAGCCGAGAAACCAGGCCGTGCCGTCACCGTCGATGGCGGTGAGCACGTAGCCACAGAGCTCCCCCGCATCCTCGGCAACCGTCCAGTTTGCTCCGTGCAGCTCGAAGAGCTGTCGGAGAACGAAATACGGATAGGCGAGATGCTCGAATTCGACCACCTCGAGTGCGCGGATCGCGTCCAGATCCGACAGTGACGCGATCCGGCACGCCGGATTGTCCGGCTGTTCGAAGGCCAACAACGGTGTTCCCCTCCACCCCGGGCACAAGTGCGATGGATTCCAGGGTAAGCGTCACACCGAATCTTGGGTGCGGTTCGGCCGCTCGCCGTCTGTGGAGCGGGCGGCCGAACCGCGCTGCAGCACGCGGTGGGGACTGCGCCACCGCTGCCCGGAGGTTAGGCGCGGGGCGCTCGAAAGCGCTGTGCGGCAGCGTTCATCGCGGCCGGGGGCCTTCCCCGGTACACCCCGGGCCGCGAAATCTTGGTGTGGAGCTGTGCCGTCTTGTGGCGTAGCTGTGCTGTCCGGGCGTCGAGCAGCAGCCACAGCATCCGGTGGACGAACCGGTCGTAGCCGGTCGGTATGGGATCGGGGCCGGCCTGGGCCGGTGCGGGGCCGGTCATGGCAGTGCCCGCTCGTCGAGCACGCACCGTCCCTCCTCGACCAGCGTTGCCCGCGCTCGTCGGCGCACCTTGCAGGTCTGCACGGTGCAATCGAGGTGCAATTGCATTGCGGCGTGTGCTTGTTCGACGGTCATCACACCCGGATCACGGCGGCAGCGCGACAGACCGGCGATGTGCATATTGAGGGATGTCAGTTGCATGTCCAGACCACTCCTCGTTCCCGCTGGTTCCTGAAGTGCCCGGAGGTTCAGGAAAGGAAAGGGGCCTAGCTACATCGCTCCGGGCACATCTCCAGCACACCATGAGCAGACGCCAGGCGGGCGAATTTCGAGCAGGAGAACGCAAAATTGCGCGAATTCCCAGCAGTGAATCCACCTGGGGGAGGACGATTCTCCAAAGTGGACGAAGCCCTCGCCCGCCGTCGAGCCCCGATCCATGCCCGCGACTGCGAATGGAGCGTGTCGTGTCCGAAGGTCCCGCGTCATCCACCCTGCCCCGCCGTCAGCTCGGTCGCTATCTACGGGACTGGCGCATCCAGGCAGGATTGACCATCGCCGAAGCTGCCAAGCTGATGGAGTGGGGCGCGAGCACCTTGCAGCGGCTCGAGAAGGGCAACGCGGACCGCATTCGCACCATCGACATCCAGGAGCTGTGCCGTATCTACGGGATCCCCGCCGAAATCGCCGAGGGGCTCAAGGGTTTGGCGCAGCAGGCGGCGGTCAAGAGCTGGTGGCACTCCTACGGCGACCTGATCCCCGAGAACTTCGACGTCTACGTCGGCCTGGAGGCATCCGCGCAGCAGTTGTCCTGCTACCAATCGGAATTGGTGCCGGGCCTGCTGCAGACGGCCGAGTACGCAAGGGCCCTGAACCGCCTGGGATACCCGGAAGAGACTGTGGTGGAGGTGGATCGGCGCGTTCAGCTGCGTATGCAGCGGCAGGCCATGATCACCCGCCGCATGCATCCGGCGACCATCGCCATGGTGTTGCACGAATCGGTATTGCGCCGCCTGGTGGGAGGTGCAAGGGTGATGGCGGCGCAGGTGCGGCACTTGGCGGAACTGAGTACCCGATCCAATGTCGCGCTGCGTATCCTGCCCTTCGCCGCCGGTGTCCCCCTGGGACTTTCGACCGGACCGTTCGTGATTCTGGAATTCGGATGCGACAGCAAGGGGCAACCGGTGGAGCCCCCGGTGGTCTACGTGGAGGGGTTCACCGGCGATCTGTATCTCGAGAGACAGGGCGACGTTCAGCGTTATCGCCGGGCACAAGCGGGCCTGGAACGCTGCGCGCTGGACGTTCAGGACAGCAGAAATCTGCTCCGGCAGGTGGCGAAGGAGTATGCCGCCTGGGCGGTCAAGCCCGGAGGCGGTAGCGGAGCGTAGCCATGTAGGGCTCCGCACAGGCGAAGAAAGGACAGCGCCTGGGCGGTCAAGCCCGGAGGCGGTAGCGGAGCGTAACCATGTAGGGCTCCGCACAGGCGAGGAAAGGACAGCGCCTGGGCGGTCAAGCCCGGAGGCGGTAGCGGAGCGTAACCATGTAGGGCTCCGCACAGGCGACGAAAGGACAGAGCATGACTGTGGATCTCTCCGGGGCCCGCTGGTTCAAGAGCAGCCGCAGCGGGGCCGGTAAGGAGTGCGTCGAGGTGGCCTTTCTGCCCGCGGGCCGAGTGGGCGTGCGGGACAGCAAGAATCCGGAGGGCCCGGCGCTGGTGTTCGGTGCGGCGGAATGGGGATCCTTCACCGCGGGCCTCGAAAACGGGGTCTTCGACCGGTGATTCGCTGAACGAGGGTTCACGGGCCCGACCCGTGAGCCCCCGGTCTCAGAGGATTGCGACCACACCCATCGCGACGGCGGCGACCAGCACGCCGATTGCAACGGCCGACATCAGTGCGCCGGTGAGTACGTATACGCCCATCGCCGATACCGCGAAGAGCATCCCTACGATCAGCCGTTCGACCCAGTCATCGGGACCCATTTTCCGGTACCGGGGACGCACATTCTTGAGTCCTCGGTCCACGAATAGTTGGATACCCATGCTTAGCCGTCGCAAACATACTTCCGTTGTCAAACGGCAGCCGTTTCGTGATCAATAACCGTCTCGGTAAATCCCGTGGCCCGCGCTGGAGCGCGGGGCCACGGTGCAAGATTTCTGCGGGTACCGTCAGCGCCGGAAGAGCTTGTTGCCCAACCAGACGATCGGGTCGTACTGCCTGTCCACAACGCGTTCCTTGAGGGGGATCAGTGCGTTATCAGTGATCTTGATGTGCTCCGGGCAAACCTCTGTGCAGCACTTGGTGATGTTGCAGAAGCCCAGTCCCGCGTCCTCCTGCGCCAGTTCGCGACGGTCGGCGACATCCAGTGGGTGCATTTCGAGTTCGGCAATACGCATCAGGTATCGCGGACCGGAGAATGCGTGCTTGTTGTCCTCGTGATCACGCACCACGTGACAGGTGTTCTGGCACAGGAAGCATTCGATGCACTTGCGGAATTCCTGCGACCGTTCCACATCGGTCTGCTGCATCCGGTACTCGCCGGGTTTCAGATCCACCGGCGGCGTGAAAGACGGTACTTCGCGTGCCTTCTGGTAGTTGAACGACACATCCGTGACCAGGTCGCGAATAACCGGGAAGGTGCGCATGGGCGTCACCGTCACCACTTCTTCCTGGGTGAACGTCGACATGCGGGTCATGCACAGCAGCCGCGGCCGCCCGTTCACCTCGGCCGAGCACGAACCGCACTTGCCCGCCTTGCAGTTCCAGCGCACCGCCAGGTCCGGCGCCTGGGTGGCCTGCAGCCGGTGGATGATGTCGAGCACCACCTCGCCCTCGTTCACCTCCACGGTGAAGTCCTGCAGGCCGCCGCCCTCGGTGTCACCGCGCCACACCTTGAACTTCGCCTCGTAACCCATGGCTATTCCGCCTTTCCGGCGTCGTCCCGCAACTCTGCGAGATCGGCGGGGGTGTAATACTTTTCGAGCTCCGCCAGGTCGAACAACCGGAGCAGGTCCGTGCGCATGGGCACCTGAGCCTCGGGCGTGACGGTCACCGACGGCACCGAGAAGCCGACCTCGTCCGGGTCGACGGTGCAGACCAGCAGCTTGTTGCGCCACACCGGATCCATGCCCGGGTGGTCGTCGCGGGTGTGGCCGCCGCGGCTCTCGGTGCGCAGCAGCGCGGCCTGGGCGACGCACTCACTGATGAGCAGCATGTTGCGCATGTCCAGGGCCAGATGCCAGCCCGGATTGAACTGCCGGTGGCCCTCCACGGTGACGTGGTCGTAGCGGTCGCGCAGCTCGGAGAGATGCTCGACGGCCTGCTTCAGCTCGTGTTCCTTGCGGATGATGCCGACCAGATCGTTCATGGTCTGCTGCAGGTCCATGTGCAGCGTGTACGGGTTCTCGCCCGGGCCGCCCTCGGCGGGCGGATCGAACGGCGTCACAGCCGATTTCGCGGCCGCGGCGATATCGGTGTCGGAGATCTTGGGCCGCGCGGCCAGCTGCTCGACATAGGTCGCCGCGCCCAGTCCGGCACGTCGGCCGAAGACCAGCAGGTCCGACAGCGAGTTGCCGCCCAGCCGGTTGGAGCCGTGCAGGCCGCCGGCGCATTCACCGGCCGCGAACAGACCGGGCACCGTGGCCGCCTGGGTGTCCGGATCGACCTCGATGCCACCCATCACGTAGTGGCAGGTCGGCCCGACCTCCATCGGCTCCTTCGTAATGTCCACATCCGCCAGCTCTTTGAACTGGTGGTGCATGGACGGCAGCCGCTTGACGATCTGGTCGGCGGGCAGGCGGGAGGCGATATCCAGGTAGACGCCGCCGTGCGGGGTGCCGCGCCCGGCCTTCACCTCCTCGTTGATGGCCCGCGCGACCTCGTCACGGGGCAGCAGATCCGGTGTGCGCCGGGCGGAATCGTTGTCCTTCAGCCACTGGTCCGCCTCTTCGATGGATTCGGCATACTGGCCCTTGAACACCGGCGGGATGTAATCGAACATGAACCGCTTGCCGTCGGAGTTCTTGAGCACCCCGCCGTCACCGCGCACACCCTCGGTGACCAGGATGCCCTTCACCGACGGCGGCCAGACCATGCCGGTCGGATGGAACTGCAGGAACTCCATATTGATCAGCGACGCCCCGGCCCGCAGGGCGAGCGCGTGCCCGTCGCCGGTGTACTCCCAGGAGTTCGAGGTCACCTTGTACGACTTGCCGACACCACCGGTGGCGATGACCACCGCGGGCGTCTCGAACAGAATGAAGCGCCCGGACTCCCGCCAGTACCCGAAGGCCCCGGCGACCCGGTCGCCGTCCTTGAGCAGTTCGGTGATGGTGCACTCGGCGAAGATCTTGATGCGCGCCTCGTAGTCACCGGTCTGTGCGAAGTCCTCCTGCTGCAGCGAGACGATCTTCTGCTGCATGGTGCGGATGATCTCGAGTCCGGTGCGGTCGCCGACGTGTGCCAGTCGCGGATAGGTGTGGCCGCCGAAGTTGCGCTGGCTGATCCGGCCGTCCTTGGTCCGATCGAACAGCGCCCCATAGGTTTCCAGCTCCCACACCCGGTCGGGGGCCTCCTGGGCGTGCAGCTCGGCCATGCGCCAGTTGTTGAGGAACTTCCCCCCGCGCATGGTGTCCTTGAAATGGGTCTGCCAGTTGTCCTTCTCATTGGCATTGCCCATTGCGGCCGCGCAGCCACCCTCGGCCATGACGGTGTGCGCCTTGCCGAACAGGGACTTGCAGACCACCGCCACGGACAGCCCGTGCTCACGGGCCTCGATGACCGCACGCAGGCCGGCACCGCCGGCACCGATCACGACGACGTCGTACTTGTGCCGCTCGACTTCAGGCATGGAACCGAATACTCCTGGGAGACAGAGGAATAGAGGACTGTCAGCCGATGAGGCGAGGATCGGAGATGGTTCCGCTCGCCACCAGCATGACGTAGAAATCGGTGAGGACCAGCGTGCCCAGCGTGGTCCAGGCCAGCTGCATGTGCCGGGTGTTCAGCTTCGACACCACGGTCCAGAAGCGGTAGCGCACAGGGTGCTGCGAGAAGTGCTTGAGCCGGCCGCCCGCGATGTGACGGCAGGAGTGGCACGACAGCGTGTACGCCCACAGCAGCAGCGCGTTGCCGGTGATGATCAGCGTCCCCAGGCCGATGCCGAAGCCGCCGCCCTTGGCATGGAAGGAGATCACCGCGTCATAGGTGTTGATCACCGAGATGATGATCGCGACGTAGAAGAAGTAGCGGTGCGCGTTCTGGATGATCAGCGGAAGCCGTGTCTCCCCCGAGTATTTCGCATGCGGCTCGGCCACCGCGCAGGCGGGCGGCGACATCCACACCGACCGGTAGTAGGCCTTGCGGTAGTAGTAGCAGGTGAGCCGGAACAGCAGCAGGAACGGCAGCACCAGGAAGCCCAGCGGAATCCACATGGGCAGGTGGCCGACCGGCGTGCCGAAATGGCTGGAGCCCTCGACGCACGAAGCGCTCAGGCAGGGCGAATAGAACGGTGTCAGATAGTGGAAGTCCGGCACCCAATACGCGCTGCGCACAAAGGATCTGATGGTCGCGTAGATGACGAAGGCCGCGAGCCCCAGCACCGTCGCGGCCGGCGGCACCCACCACCGGTCGGTGCGGAGCGTGCGTGCCGAAATGGCGGCCCGTCCCCTACTGAAAACCCCGGTTGTGCTCGATTCAGAAGCCTTGACTGGTGCGGCGCTCACTGCTGGATGCCTCGCTGCTCTACCCCGTGGAACGTCATCGTTACCTCCGGCATCGAATGTGATGGTGAGCACCTTACGACAGGGGCGCTATCACTCGAGCTCGCAACAGCTATTTCGGGATCCCGTGATTTGCGCCACATTTCCTGTGGCCGTCAGTAATTCGTTTGCTTGGTGAACAAACGGCAATCTCGCGAACTCACCGGGCTGTCAGAGTGTTTCGGATTCCGGCCCGCGCGCAGGTCGGGCGGCTCGTCCGAGGCGGTGACCGCTCGTCATATGACAGCAACAACGGTGCGGTGGCCTGTCGGTCTGTTGAGGGTTCGAAGGGAGCCGGTAATGAGACGCGCCGCCATCGTCATGCCGATGCGCACGCCCGTGGGGCTGCCCGGCGGAGCACTCGCCGCGGTGCCGCCGAACCGGTTGGTCGGCACTGTCATCTCGGCGGTGCTCGGCCGCTCGGGCATCGATCCCGCGCGGGTCGAACAGCTGGTCACCGCCGTCCCCGATGCCGAGGCCATCCGCTCGGCCCTGCCGCTGTGCGGACTGCCGCCGGAGCTGGGTGACTTCGCCCTGGGTGAGGGTCCCGGCAGCGGACTGCGCGCCCTGATCACCGCCGCCATGATGGTGCGCACCGGCGCGGTCGATGTGGTGCTGGCGGTGGGCGCCGAATGCCACAGCGCCGCAGGGGGATTCGACGCGCAATCCGCCAGCGTCCCGCCGCTGGTCGGCGTCCGTGCCCGCACCGCGGCCGACGCCGGACCCACCACCGACCAGCAGATCGCCATCTGGTCCGCCGAATCCGCACGCGGACAAGCGGATTCGGACGGCACCGAACAACTGGCCCGTGACCACGACCTGAGCCGGGCCGCGGCCGACGACTTCGCCGCGGTCAGCCACCGTCGTGCCGCCCGCGCCCATCGCCAGGGGGTGTTCGGCGCGGAGACCGCGCCCGTCGTGGTGTGCGCGCGTCCCGACGATCCGAATTCCGAGGTGGTGCGCCTGGTCGACCGCGACGAGGGGTTGCGCGACGATGTCTCACACCGCGCCTTCGCGGCCCTGTCCCCCTTCCGGCCCGACGGCGTGACCACGGCCGGAAACAGCAGCAGCCGCGGCCTGGCCGCCGCGGCCTGCCTGGTGGTGGCCGAGGATCGGCTGGTGGATCTCGGCCTGGAGCCGATGGGCTACCTGCTCGGCTGGGTCAGCACCACCGCTCCCCTCGGCGTCCCGGTGCCCGCCGCCACCTCCGCGGTCGCGAAGGCACTGTGGCGCGCCGGTTTCGAGCTGTCGGACCTGGCGCTGCTGGAGGTGGAGGAGACCTCCGCCGTCGAGGTGCTGGCGCTGGCCCGCACCCTCGGCCTCGAGGACGACGCCGCGGAGCGCCTGAATGTGCACGGCGGCGCGATCGCCCTCGGTGATCCGGGCGGCGCGGCGGGTCTGCGCATGGTCACCACCATGCTGCACGAACTGGCCCGCCGCGACGGCGGTCTCGGCCTGGCCGTGACCCCCGCGGGCCCCGGCCGCGCCCTGGCCACGATCTTCGAATCCCCCGATCTGGAACCGGTTTCGCAGGCCCCGCGCGGCGCCCGCTTCCGCGGCGTCGGCGGCCGGCGCTCCGGACGGGGCCGGCACCGCCACTGAGGACTAGTCACGCGGGCGGAGCCGGACGACCGCCGCGCCCCGGGCAAAGGCCGCTGCCAGCTCCTCGCGGTTGACGCTGCCGTCCGAATTCAGGCTGATGCCCGCGTATTTCCCCTGGGTCGGGTTCTGCTCGAGGATGATCCGATACGGCTCGGCCGCCGCGTCCACGTCGGTGACGACCTCCCAATCGGCGTCGATCTCCCGGCGCCGCAGGCCGATTCGCACCGGTTCGCCGGGCCGCAGATTATGCCGCCACTTGGCCGTGGTGCCGATCAGCAGCGTGCCGTCGTGTTCTGCGTAGGCGACGGGGTTCTCGTACACCCGCCCGCTCTTGCGGCCGACCACGGTGACGATGAGCAGTTTGCCGCTGACCACCCGGTGCAGCGGTGAGCGCAGGAGCCGGCGCATGACGGCGTCGAGCCGCTCCTGCTTACGGGTGGCGGCCGGGTTCGGGGTTGTCGTTACTGGCTGGGACATCGGTGCGTCCTCCGGTTCCATATTTACTGAGTGACTACTCAGAAAATACGACCAGATGGGGCATACTGCAAGGGTCGAGCTGGAAAACGACAGTCGAAACGTGACAGGAGGCGATGTGGGGACCCGTTCCCGAGGGCGGCCCAGTACCGGTGTGCGCGAGGCCGTGATCGCCAATGCTCAACAGGTACTCGCGGAATCCGGCCTCGCCCGGCTGTCCACCAAGGAGATCGCGGCACGGGCCGGAGTCGCCGAATCCAGCATCTTCTACCACTTCGGCGATCGAATGGGCCTGCTACAGGCCGTGATCCAGCATCAGCTGCGGCCGCTCAAGGACCTGCTCGCCGACGCGCCCGCGGCGGATCTGCGCACGGCGCTGCGGTCGCTGCTCGCGACCCTGGAGGAATTCTTCGTCTCCGCCCTGCCGGTGATGGCGGCGGTGCAATCGGATGCCGAGCTGGGCGCGGTCTACCGGGAACGCAGCCGCGATCTCGACTTGGGCCCGCACCGCGCGGTGGACGCCGTGGTCGCCTACCTGTCGGCCCGGGGCGTCGAGGCCGCGGATCTGCGCACCGCAGCGCTGCTGCTGGTCGGCGCGGCTCATCAGCGCGCTCTACAGCGGCAGCTGAGCCCACCCGACGCGCTCGTCGAATTGCCGAGCCCCGACGCCATTGTCGAGGCGGCCCTGCCGCTGTTCGAAACGAAGGATTAGCTACTTGGTGCGGGGGCGGGAGTGGAAGCCCAGGCCCTCGTCCTGCGCGCCCATCCAGGCCGCCTCATCGTGCTTGGCGTCGGGGACGTAGATCGTCTCCTGCTTGGCCCGCGGCGCTTCCGGCGGCGGCGCCTGTTCGAACTCGTCGGTGTCGATGACGAGCCTTTCCAGATCGTTCTCCAGCCGGCGGACGGTGCCCGCGTCTCCGTAGTGCGAACGCAGTGCGGTGACGCACTGCCGGAGCTGGCCGACCGCGTAGCGGAGTTCCGCAATCTCGCTGCGTGTCATCGAAACCCTCCTCGAGCCGTGTGACAGACCACACATCGTGATCTACAACACAGTACGTGATCGTGCGGGATTCGTCTCGTCGGCAAAGGATATTCGCAGCTAGAGGGCCTGTCATCAGGTCCGAAATTGGGGCGGCGGACGTTTCAGATCGTTGAATCCGCCCGCTGCGGATGATCTTCCGGCTACCCCGCGATGGCGTATTCCGGTCCGCAGTCGGGACCGCAGTCCGGGTCCGCGCCGCGCGCCGCCGCGGTCGCCCGGGCCACCAGCGCCACCACCGCGGCGGCCACCTCCTCGGCCCGCTCCAGGATCACGCTGTGCCCGGCGCCGTCCAGTCGCACCAGCTCGGCATCGTCGACCTGGGAAGCCAGCACCACCGAGTGCGCGAACGGGATCATGATGTCCGCGGACCCGGCCAGCACCAGCACCGGAATCGAGCCCAGCCGGTGCAGGGTCGCGGTCTCGTCGAAGCGGATCAGCGACTCCAGGAAGCTGGCCATGGTCAGCAGCGAGGTGTCGTTGAGCATGGCCGTCGCCACCGCCAGCATGCGCGGGCTCACCTTGCGGGTGCCCAGGGTGGCGTCCCGCATGATGGGCTCGAAGATGCGGCGGCTCAGATGTTTCGAGGCCTGCATGGCCCGCGGCGCGCGCCGCACCGCCACCCGCAGCGAGTTCACCGCCGGTGCGCTCAGCAGCCGCCCCAGCCCGACCCGGGTCACCCCGTTGGCGGCGCTGGAGAGCAGGCCGACGCCCACCACCCGGGTCCCGATCATCTCCGGATACAGCCGGGCGTAGGCCAGCACGGTCATGGCGCCCATCGAATGACCCACCAGGACAACGGGTCCGGTCGGCACCACGACCCGCAGCACCGCGTCCAGATCCCGGGCCAGCTGCTCGATGGTGTAGGTGGCGGGGTCGGCATCCCCGGAATCCCCGTGTCCGCGATGGTCGTAGAACACCATGTGGGTGTCGTCGCCCCAGGTCTGCATCAGGTGCCCGCGCATGAACGCCCACGACTCTGCGCGCAGGCAGTGGCCGTGCACGAACACGACGGTGACCGGGGCGTCGGTGGTGCCGAATTCACGCACCGCGAGTGGCACGCCGTCATCGGCCGACACGGTGATGTGGCGGCCGTCGAAATCGGCGGCACGGGTGTCGATGGTGGACATGACGTCCTCCTGAAGAGTGCGCCCTCTTGCCCGGTCGTCGGTAGGAATAGCCCCGTCGTTAGCCCCCCACACCAGGTGTTATGGACAAGTTGTCCAACTGACTCCGCTGATCTATGCACGGCTGTCGGTGGATCTGTCGGGGACTCGCCACATTGCTGGACCCGTGTAGAAATCCCTGTACGCCCGGCCGTCGTCCGCAATTTCTTCTTATATCTAGTGAATTATCTAGACAAAAGTAGATGCGTATCGCACCGGGAATGGCCGGCGCCATATGCCGTGTCGTCACATTCCGGCGCTCCCGCCGGTCGCGGAGATGACGGACCGAGCGGCCCCAGAGCGGTCGCCGATCACGAATCTCGTTGAGGGAGAAGGACAATGAACGGTCGGATGACCAACCCCGCCGCCGCGCTCGACGCCACCGCCGCGATCCAGCAGCTGTACAAGCCGGTCTGCAACGGCGGAGTGTCGCCCGCGATCCTGGAACTGGTGCACCTGCGGGCCGGCCAGATCAACGGCTGCTCGCCCTGCGTGGACTTCGGAATCGAGCAGCTGAGCGAGCTCGGCGAGTCCGCCGGGTGGATCGGGCTGGTCGCGGCGTGGTGCGACACCCCGTACTACAGCGAGGAGGAGCGGGCCGCGTTGGCGCCGGCGGAGGCGGCGACCCGGCTGGCCGACCGGGCCGACGCGGTGAACGTCGAGGTGTGGGAGGCGGCCGCCCAGTTCTTCGACGAGAAGCAGCTGGCCGGGATCGTCATGATGATCGCGGTGACCAACCTGTTCAACCGGCTCGATGCCACCGCGCGTCAGCAGGCCGGAAAGGCTTGGTAGCCCGGTGGTCCCGCGTCAGGACAATCTGCCGCTCTCTAGCAATACGACTAGAGAGCGGCAGATTTCTATGCGGAGCTTGGCTACGTGGCCGCCCCCGTCTTCGTGGACGGGAGGAACGGCCGCAGCAGGTTCTGTTCCACCGACGGCCCGAACTGCCATTCGGCGATCCACGGGCCGGTGCCCTCGCTCGGATCCAGTGCGCCGCCCTCGAGCCAGCAGTAGCGCCCGTCGAGGATGCCGCGGGTGAGGTCGGTGTCGGCGTCGTCGGTGTTGGACCAGAGGTCGTCGAAGAGCTTCTCGACCCGCAGGCGCGCCTGGCGGCAGAAGACGTCGGCGAGTTCCTCGGCGGCCACGCCGTCGGGATTGCCGTCGACCCGCAGGGACTGGGCGCGCACGCAGGCCGCGGCCATGGCGAACAGTTCCGCGCCGATGTCGACGATGCGGCCGAGGAAGCCCTGCTTGTACTCGAGCTTGGCCTGCCAGCGCGCCATGCCGTACATGAGGGCGCGGGCCTGCTTGCGCGACATCCGCTCGACGAAGCGCATATGCCGGGCCAGCGGGCCGAATTCACCGAAGCCGACCGGTGCGGTGCCGGCGCCGACGGTCAGCTGCGGGAACCATTTGGCATAGAAGCCGCTCGCCCCGACCGCCGCCTTGGCCTTGTCCTTGAGCTCGGCATTGCGATCCACCAGCGCCCCGGCGGCGGCCATGTGGGCATCGGCCATCTCGCGGGCGATGAGCAGCCGCATGATCTCGCTGGAACCCTCGAAGATGCGGTTGATGCGCAGATCGCGCACCAGTTGCTCGGCGCCGACGGCTCTTTCGCCGCGGGCTCGCAGCGAGGCCGCGGTCTCGTAGCCGCGGCCGCCGCGGATCTGCACCAGTTCGTCGGCGATCCGGCACGCCATCTCCGAGGCCCACAACTTTGCCAGCGCGGCCTCGATGCGAATGTCGTTGCGGTTCTCGTCGCACATGGTGCCCGACAGATCGAGCACCGATTCCAGCGCGAAAGTCGTTGCGGCGATGTAGGAGAGCTTCGCGCCGACCGCGCCGTGCTCGCCGACCGGGCGGCCCCACTGCACGCGGGTGGCCGACCATTCCCGAGCGATCTTGAGCGACCACTTGGCCGCGGCCGTGCACATGGCCGGGATGGCGAGGCGACCGGCGTTGAGGGTGGTGAGCGCGATCTTGAGCCCGTCGCCCTCGCGGCCCACCAGATTCCGCTTGGGTACGCGTACCTTGTCCATCCGGGTGACACCGTTCTCGATGCCGCGCAGGCCCATGAACGTATTGCGCCGCTCCACCGTGATGCCGGGGCTGTCGGCCTCCACGATGAACGCGGAGATCCCGCCGCGATGGCCCTCGCCCTTGGGCACCCGCGCCATCACCACGAGCAGTTCGGCGACAACGCCATTGGTGGTCCACAGCTTCACGCCGCTGATCTCGTAGGCCTCCCCGTCCGCGGTCGGGGTCGCGGTGGAGGCCATGCGTGCCGGGTCGGAGCCCACATCGGGTTCGGTGAGCAGGAACGCGCTCACCGCGCCCTTGGCGCAGCGCGGCAGGAACTCTCGCTTCTGTTCCGGGGTGCCGGCCAGCTTGAGCGGCTCGGGCACGCCGATGGACTGGTGCGCCGACAGCAGCACGCCGAGGCTGGCGTGGGCGGAGCCGACCAGCATGAGGGACTTGTTGTAGCCCACCTGCGACAGCCCGACCCCGCCGTACTCCTCTGGAATCTTGAGGCCGAAGCAGCCGAGCTCGGCCAGCCCGCGCACGTATTCGTCGGGGATGCGGCCCTCGGCCTCGATGCGCTGGCCGTCGATGGTCTCGCAGAGGGCCCGCAGCCGGGTCAGGTACGCCTCGGTCTTGGCGGTGTCCGCGGCGTCGGGGCGCGGGAATGGGTGGATGAGGTCGAGCCGGAACCGGCCGAGGAACATCTCCTTGGCGAACGACGGCTTGGCCCAGGTGGTTTCGCGGGATTCCTCGACCAGTGCCCGGGCTTGTTCTTCGGTGGCGTCGACTTTGGCGGCAGTCGCCATGATGTCCTCCTCGACCGTGATGAGAATCACATTCGAGTGTAGGAGTCTTTGTTACCCGCCGGTAGGGGCTGGCAAAGATCAAAAGGCCTTGTCATGAGATGATCTTGATCAGCTGGCTAATCTTTAGTTATTGAACGCCGCGCAGGTATCGGCCGAAATGCGGGACCGTGAAACCGATGGTTCCGCGCTCGGCCGAGTAGATCAGACCCTTCTTGATCAAGCCGTCGCGCGCCGGGGACAACGAGGCGGGTTTGCGTCCCAGCTCGTGCGCCACCGCGGCGGTGGCCACCGGCCCGTCGTCGCCGGACAGGTCGGCCATGGCGCGCATGTATTCGCGCTCGGCCGGCGTCGCTCGCTCGTAGCGGGAGCCAAAGAAACCGACCGCCAGCTCTTCTTCGGCTGCGGGCGCCGCCACCGCCACATCCTCGGCCGAGATCGGGCTCTGCGCCGCCGCGTCCCAGGCGGCCTTGCCGTACGCCTGCACGAAATACGGGTACCCGTCGGCCTTCTCGTACAGCGCGTCCAGCGCCTCCTCGGAGTACTTCACGCTCTCCCGCTCGGCCGGCGCGATGAGCGCCTGGTCGGCCGACTCCCGATCCAGCCGATCGATGCGGTGGTAGGAGAACAGGCGCTCGGAGTAGCTCTTGGACGCGGTCAGCACCGCGGGCAGATGCGGCAGACCCGCCCCGACCACGATCAAAGGCGCGGCGTCCTGGCTCAATTCGTGGCAGGCCCCGCAGATGGCCGAGATGTCGGCCGCCCCGAGATCCTGCATCTCGTCGATGAACACCGCGATGCCGATGCCCAGATCGCGCACCAGTGCCGCCGCCTCCATGAGCAGCTCCACCAGATCGATCTCGATATCGCCGGAGTCGGCCCGTCCGGTCACCGCGGGCACGTCGATGCCCGGGTTCCAGCGTTCCCGCATGCCCTTGCCGTCGGTGGAGCGCAGTGCGAAAGCCTTGAGAATCCCCAGGAAATCGTCCACCTGCTCCGTATTGCGGTGTGTCACAGCGAGCGAACGCACCGCCATGTGCAGCGCCGAGGCCAGCGGTCGCCGCAGTTCCTGATCGGGGCGGGCCTCCAGCTTCCCGGTGCCCCAGCCGCGTGAGCGGGCGGCCGAGCGAAGCTGGTTGAGCAGCACCGTCTTTCCGACACCGCGCAAACCGGTGAGCATGACGCTGCGCTCCGGCCGTCCGCGTGCCACCCGCTCCAGCACGATGTCGAAGGCGTCTAGCTGCCGGTCCCGGCCCGCGAGCTCGGGCGGTCGCTGCCCCGCGCCGGGCGCGTAGGGATTCCTGACGGGGTCCATGCGGCCCAACCGTAGCGCGGTCATCGCGGATTATCCGGGCATCTATCGAGGACACTAGAGACAGCTATCGACCGGCATACCGGCCCGGCCGATCCGCGATCAATAGAAGTCGATACAGCGACTCCGCGGTGTCCCCGGGAGTCTCTACCCTTATGCCTGATTCGTTGGGATCCAGCGCAGGAGGGTTCATGTCGGAAGAAGCCGTACCCACGCCCACCGTCGCGGAGGTGGTCGAATCCTGGAACGTGCCCGCCGAGGCGATCGTGGCCGCGCGCATCCGCAACAACATCCTGGTGGCCATCGAGCGCGGGTACGACGATCCGCAACTGGTGGCCGATCTCGCGGTGGGTCCGCTGGTGATGGCGCTGGGGCAGTTGGAAGTCGAGCTCGCGGACGCTCGCCGGCGGATTGCCGAGCTGGAACGGGCGATCGCGGCGAAGGGTTGATAACGGTCGGATCGACCACCTATATCGTCTCGTGATCCACGGCCCTATACACCGAATTGCGGGTTCAGCGGGGCGTTTTCATAAAGATGCGACACGTTTCTCGCGTCGGGTGGACAACGGGACGGCCTAGTCGTAATCTTCTCGTGACTTAGCGGAGTCTGTTGCTTCATCGGAGAGGCAGCCCGCGACGTTACAGCAGCAAGATCGGAGATGCGGCTCAGTGGGTAAGCACAGCTTGCAGCGGGAATCTCGGCTTCCGAATTCCGTGAAGGGTGCCATCGTGATGGGTGCGATGGCCGCGACGACTACTGGCGCGTTCCCGGCGATCACCGCCACGGCCGCCACCGTCGAGATCCCGGGCATCGGAAACTTTGATGTGCCGGACGATTTCGCGCCCCAGGTGCAGCAGTTCAATCAGACGGTCAAGGATGCCGAGACGGCGCTGCAGACCCCGGGCGGACTGGGCGGCGGCGCTCAGGTCGGCACCCCGGCGGTCCCCCCGGCTCCGCAGTTCCAGCTGCCCAGCATCTTCAACAAGCCCAGCTCCATCGGTGACGTCGCGCTGCACGCCGCCGAGACCAAGGTCGGCGCCCAGTACTCCTGGGGCGCGACCGGTCCCTACAGCTTCGACTGCTCCGGTCTCGTGCAGTGGGCCTACAAGCAGGCCGGAGTCGAGCTGCCCCGCACCAGCTTCGAGCAGTCCAACGTCGGTGCCCCGGTCGCCTTCGAGGACCTGCAGCCCGGCGACATCGTCATCACCAACGGTGGCGGCCACGTCGGCATCTACGCCGGCGACGGCAAGCTGCTGAACGCCGTGCAGACCGGCACCCCGGTCTCCTACACCAACCTGCATGCGAGCCAGGTCGTCACCGCGCGCCGCATCGTCAACGCCTGACGCAGTATCGTCAACGTGTGACCTCTGCTCCACTGAGCACCACGGCTCAGGCCCGAGTTGATTCTTGGACCTGGGCCGTCCGCATTTTCAAGACCCGCTCCGCAGCCGCCGCGGCCTGCCGGTCCGGGCATGTGCGGGTCAATGGCGTATCGGTCAAACCCGCGCACCATCTGAAGCCCGGTGACGAGATCCGCGTCCGCGTCAATGGTTCCGAACGCATCGTCATCGTCGAGCAGCTCATCACCAAGCGGGTCGGCGCGGCCGTGGCCGTGCAGTGCATGATCGACAAGAGCCCGCCCCCGCCCGACCCGCAGCTGACCGCCCTCGTGCCGCACCGTGATCGCGGCGCCGGCCGCCCGACCAAGCGCGAGCGGCGCGAGACGGACCGGTTGCTGGGGCGCGACCTCCCCCGCCTCCCCGGGACTTCAGCGGACGGCTAGGGGCCGTCGACAGCCTTGCACCCGTGCCGAAGGTTGGGTGCCAACCCGATTTTGGACGTGCCCGACGAGTTACCCTCGACTCACGAAATCAGTTGTCTCGTTGGGATATTGCGGCATCGCCCGGCGTGCCCGTGGCCGCCGCCCGCGCGCCCCAGGCGGCTCCGGCAATGGTGACCAGCGCGCCGAGCATGAGCGCGGCCGGTTCGCCCGGCTTCAGCACGTGCAGCTGGGTGCCGACCGTGACCGCCGCGACCGGCACGCCGATCTGCGCGGAAGCGATGGCCCCGAGCGGAATCGGCTGACCCAGGAGCCGCATGAACGCGTGGGCCAGCACCGCGCCCGCGCCGAGCGCCAGACCCAGCAGGATCAGGTGCGGGTGGTCGCCGAATTCGCGCAGGTTCAGCCGCGCACCGAGCCAGACGAAGAACAGTGGTGCGAGGAAGCCGTCGCTGATGGCGAAGAGCTGCTTGGCGACTCGGCGCGGTTCCCCGATGGCGGCCACCACCAGGCCGAGTGCGAAGCCCGCCAGCATGATCGAGACGTGGCTGCGGGTGGCGAGCGCGCCGAGGGCGAACAGCAGGGCAAGGCTGACCCGCAGTTCGAGCGCGAACTGCCGGTCCTCGGAGATCTTGTGCAACCGGTGCCGGATGCCGGAGTCCTCGAGCCAGCGCAGGAAGAAGTACGCGACCGCCGCCGCCCCGGCCACCAGCAGCGCCCCGAGCGCGGCCCGGCTCGCATTGTGCGGATCGATCACCAGCGGCAGCGCCACCACCGCGGCGGCGTCGGCGATGGCGACCTGAGCGGTCAACTCCAGCACGGGTTTTCCGCTCAGCCGCTGGGAGTCGATGATGGGCAGCACGATGGCCGCCGAGGAGGAGGCGAGCAGTACGGCGTAGAGCAGTCCGTGCCCGGTGTCGAACCAGGCCGCGATGCCCTGCCCGGCGATCACCGAGAGCATGCCCACCAGCACCGCGCGCAGCGCGCCGCGCCCCAGCGCCGAGCGAATGGCCGCGTCCCGCACCGGCACGTGGGTGCCGGCCACGAACATGACCACCGCGAATCCGACGTCGGCGATGAAGGCGAAGGTCGGGTCCTCGGGGTGCAGCAGGCCGAAGCCAGTGGTGCCGAAGACGATTCCGGCCAGCAGTTCACCCAGGATGACCGGCAGGTGCCAGGACTGCCGCCAGGCCAGCCAGGGCCCGGCCAGGCCGAGTAGGGTGATGAGGGTGAGGGTCTGGAAGGTCACGGCATCGTCTCGGTATTCACGCGGTCAGGGCAGGGAGGCGATCTTCACCGGGATCGCGATGTTCTCGTCGGTGTAGTAGATGGCGCAGACCCGGTGGTAGCCGTCCACGATCTGCATGGGCACGGCCTTGCGAAAGTCCCCGCGCACCACCAGGATCGGCGAGAGCGCCTGGCCTGCCATGATCTTGGCGAGGTCGCGGCGGACATAGGGGTTGAAGGTCGGCAGGATCTCGAGCTGCGAGGCGCGCAGCAGGTCCTTGGCCTTCTTGTGCACCACGGGAGCGTCGCGCAGCTTCTGGACGACCTTGTCGACGATGTCCGGCTCCGCCAGCATGTCGAGGTAGTCCGTAGCGGCCGGGTAGTCGTGCTCGTCCGGCTCCTTCTTCCACTTGACCGTGATCTCGGGGTCTGCCATGGAGCCATCATTCCTGTGCGACTGACCGGTCGCATACGGACACGCGGATTCTGCCCCAATTGACCGTTTTGCCCGGCTGTCAGGCCGCGGGGCCGACCTCCCACTCCACGCAGATGACCCGCCGATCCACCTGCGCCGCCGCCAGTTTCCGCACCGCACCCGGCTCGGCCGCACTGGGCACACAGGTCAGCAGCACGGTGAAATCGGTGGCATCCGCCGTCGTCAACTCCAGTAGATTCGCCGCCGCCACCAGCCGCGTCTCCCCCGACGCGTGCACCACGCCCCGGACCGCCGAACCGCACTCGCGAATGTCCTGCAGCGCCGTCGCCAGATCGGTGCGATCGGCGCAGTCGCACCGCATCACCACGATCCGCTCCTCCATACCCGTCAACCCCGGCGGCAGCGGCCGCGGCGTGCGGGTCAGCACCACCACGTCCCGCGCCCCCGCCTCCAGCAACCACCGCACCGCGACCTCACCCTGCGGGCCCAGCCCGCCCGCGACCACATAGGTTCCGTCCGGCCGGATCTCGACGGCCGGAAAGGCCGGTGCCGGTGGCGGCCCAACCGGGTATGCCGCGCCGAAGCCGTCGTCCCCCCACCGGCGCCGCACACCGGAATCCGATCTGCGCCATTGCCGTTGCGGTGGAGGGGCTGTGAGCGAGCCGAGGGCCGTCCAATCCACGGCGCGCCCGTCCAGATACCCCCGCGCGACGGTGTGCAGAAAACTCTCCGCCTCGCCGTCGCGAGCCAGCACGGCCTGCGCCCCCTCCGGGTACGGGGTGCGCTCACGCCATCCCGTGGTCGGCACCGGCTGCGGGCCGATCTCGAGGATCCTCGAAATCCCGTCGGCGGCAGCTGATTCCAACGCCGCGGCCAAGTGGACGGGATGCCATGCGTTGGCGGCCCAGTAGGCGGCGTCGGTGCGCAGGTCGTCCGTGGCGGGCGGCGCCGTGGTGCGGGTGGTCTCGTCCTCGGGGGCCCGGGTGTCCGGCAATAGCGGCATCGGGCGGGGTCGGGTGGTCGAGTAGAACGGCAGCTGCGGCGGAAGCGCGGCGAGATCGGTGAGTTCATCGTGCAATTCGGCGGCACGGTCGCGGATCGCCGGCAGGTGCGCGGCGGCGGGCATTGCGTCGGCCGGGAGGCGCTGGGCGAAGATGGCGCGGCGATGGGCCCGCCGCACGAGGGCGTCGATATAGCGGGGCTCGCCCGCCACGGTGATGGCGGTCGGACCGTCCACGGTGGCGACGGCGACATCGGCGCGCATGGGCTCGACCAGCCGGGTCACCTCTGCGAGAGTCGCCTCGAGAACGGCCGCGGCCGCACCCTCGCCCGCCCGCTCGAGCAGCCGCGCCCGCGCCACCACCACCCGTGCCCCGTCGTCCAGCGACAACGCACCGCACGCGACCGCGGCGGCGACCTCACCGACGCCGTGCCCGGCCACCGCATCCGCGTGCAGCCCCACCGACTCGAGCAACTCGGCCAGTGCGACCTGAAAGGCGAACAGTGCCGAGTGCTCGAATACGATGTCGCCCGCGCCGGATTCGCCCGATGTGTCGCTCTCGCAGCCGAATTCGCGGGCATGATCGGGCCCGTGGTCGCCGCCTCGCCGCGGCGCCTCGACGAGCCGGCCGGAGGCGGGGACTGCCGAGCCGGCGGACGGTGCGCGACCGCATCCCGCCTCGGGTGGCCCCGCACTCGGCCTGGTCGCAGGGGTCGTTCGGTGGAATCCATTGCGCGGCGTCCAGACTCGTGGGCCGCCGGCCGCTGCCACGGCGTCCACGGCCGCGGTCAACGCCGCCGCGAAGACCGGGTACCGGGCCGCGAGCGCGCGTCCCATGCGCGGGTGGCCGCCGGTTCCGGGGAAGAGGAAGAGCGTGCCGCCGTCATGATCGGTGCGGACCGGGTCGAAGATGCCGGTGGTCGCGCGTGGGAGGGGTACGGCCGTCACCGTTCCCGTGGTGTGCGCGCTCACAGGTGTGATGGCGATGCGGCGGGCCAGGGTGCGCAACTGGGCCGCGGCGTCGGCGGTATCGCGGGCGAGGACCGCGGCGCGGGTGGGTTCGGGTATGAGCCGGGCAGTGGCGGAGGCGAATTCGCGCAGTGAGCGATAGGAGCCGATCGCGACGGCCCAGCGCAGCGCGAGGGCGTGGATGGCGGCCGGGTCGCGTCCGGTGAGGGGGAGCAGTACCGGGGGTTCGTCGCCGCGGTCGAGGGCCGGGGGCCCACCCGGGCGCGCGGGGTCGTCCAGGGCGATGTGCGCGTCGGGGCTGTCCGCCTCGGGAAAGCCGATGGCGGGCCCGCCGATGTCGGCGTAGCGGCGGGTCCGGCTCCGTAGCGCGTCGGTCGTGCGCTGCAGCACCAGGACGGTGCAGATGCCATTGCCGCCGCCCGCTCCGGTGGCGACTCCGCTGCCGAGGTTCCTGGGCACCGGTATTCTGAGGTCCGAAATGTCCGGTAGCAGAGCAAGATCCACGCCGCCCGCGATGACGAAGGGCACGGCTTCGTCGGCCAGCAGCCGTACGCCCATGTCCACGGCGACCAGCGGTGAGGCGCGCCGGCTGTCCACGGTGAGGCTGGGACCGCGCAGGTCCAGGGCACGCGAAAGGTGGTGGGCGCTATTGGTGCCGCCGACCGCGCCGAAGACCACCGCCGCATTGGACGCCGGCGCCAGGCAGCCCAATCCGGAGTCGTCCAGTGCTTCCACGGCGACCTCGAGGTTGGTGCGCTGGCGCGGGGTGAGCCCGGCGGCTTCGAGGCGATCGATGCCGAACCACTCGTGATCGAACTCCAGACCCGTCGACCGGCAGCCGACACCGACGATCGACACCCGGGGGAAGGGGGTGGGATCTGTTGATGCTCTCGTACTCTGCCGCACAGGAATGCCCTCCCGTGTCCGCGCGCTGTCGGCCGTCGAGGTACCACGGGTAATTCTGCCAAGATTTCGCCGTGGCCAGAAGAACTTTCGCGCAGGCGAATTCGTCACCCGGCGCCGTGCAGGTCAGCGCCTACCCGACCTCCCCGAGGGCATCGGGGTCATCGTTCCGCATGATTACGAGGCCGTGGCCGTCCGTCCCTGAAGGGGATGGTCGAAATCCTCGGCGGTGGCATGGGAACTGAAGAACCGGAGTGCTAGGTTCACCGCGTCCTGTTCGGTGTTCACACCCGAGATGGCCATGGTCCGGCGCAGCGCGTCGTCGTCGAGATAGATTCGAGTGATGGCCATTTCGGGCACCTCCGCCGCATCCGTCGTGTCCTCGAAGCATGACGGATCGAGCAGCCGCCGATAGCCGGAATGGCCAGAGCCCTTGGCAGGAAATGCCAAGGGCTCTGTCGTAATTGTCTGGGACGTACGGACTTTCGCCGGAATTATCCGATCATGCCCGCGAGCCGCTGCTGGACCAGCGCCTCCGCCTCGGTGACCATCCGGGAGACCAGCTCACCGCAGGTCGGAATGTCGTCGATGAGGCCCTGCACCTGACCGGCCGACCAGATACCGGCGTCCAGGTCGCCCTCCTCGAACACCCGGCGGCCGCGCGCGCCCGCCACCAGATCCCTGACGTCCTCGAACTTGCCGCCGGCCTTCTCGATCTCGACGACCTTGCGGCTGATCTCGTTGTCCGCCACGCGGGCGGTGTTGTGCATGGTGCGGAAGATGAGCTGGGTGGCCCGCTCCGAGTTGGAGACGATCTGCTCCTTGACCGTCTGGTGGATCGCCGACTCCTGGGTGCACATGAAGCGGGTGCCCATGTTCACGCCGTCCGCGCCCAGCGCCAGCGCCGCGACCAGGCCGCGGGCGTCGGCGATACCGCCGGAGGCGATGACCGGGATGTCGAGGGCCCGGGTGGCGGCCGGAATCAGGATCAGGCCCGGCACATCGTCCTCGCCCGGGTGCCCGGCGCATTCGAAGCCGTCGATGGACACACCGTCCACGCCGATCTTCTGCGCCTTGAGCGCGTGCCGCACGCTGGTGCACTTGTGCAGCACCTTGATGCCGGCTTCCTTGTAGTACGGCAGGAAGGGCTCAGGATTGGACCCGGCGGTCTCCACGATCTTCACGCCGGACTCGATGATCGCCTGGACGTACTCCTGGTACGGCGGCGGGTTGATCGACGGCAGGATGGTGACGTTCACGCCGAACGGCTTGTCGGTGAGCTCACGCGCGCGGTCGATCTCGCGGCGCAGATCGTCGGGGGTGGGCTGGGTGAGCGCGGTGATGATGCCGAGACCGCCCGCCTCGGAGACGGCGGCGGCCAGTTCGGCGCGGCCGACCCACATCATGCCGCCCTGCACGATGGGGTGCTCGACCCCGAAGGTCTCGGTGAATCTGGTCTTCAGTGCCATGGGCGCTGTCCTCTCCCTGCCTCTCGCAAACTGCCCCGATACTCGCATAGTTGCATATGGAGCGACAACCCTGATGTGAGTCGAAGTTTGCACCTGACCAGGGCCGTGACCAGTGAACGCGGAGGTGGCTGCTCATGGTTATGTCTGTCTACTAGGCCCCAATACATGCTCTGAACTGCTGAATGAAGCTGTGAGAACTTTTCGGTGAAACCTTCTCTGTAACCCTTGTCACGTCAGAAAGTTAAGCGATATTCTCGCTGTTGATCAGCGTGAAAGGACACCGCATGACCTTCCAGCCGCTAGACGAGCCGATCCGGTCGCGTCGCAACCACTGGGTGAACCAGGTCGCGACTCACGCGGCCATGCGGCCAGGTCAGGTCGCCTTCAAGTTCAAGGGTGTGGACACCACCTGGAAGCAGCTGCACGAGCGGTCGGAGCAGTTCGCCGACGCGCTGTCCCGTCGAGGGGTCGGGTTCGGCGATCGTGTGCTCATTCTGGCGCTGAACTACACCGAGTACATCGAGGCCGTCATGGGCATCAATGCGCTCGGGGCCGTCGCGGTGCCGGTGAACTTCCGGCTCACCCCGCCCGAGGTCGCCTACATCGTGGCCGACTCCGGGGCCAAGGCCATCGTCACCGACTCGGCGCTGCAGCCGCTGGCTGTCGGCGTCGCCGGGCAGGCCCCGGACCTGTCCACGGTCGTGGTCATCAACGGGCAGACCGGTGCGGGCGTCATCGGCTACGACGACTTCCTGGCCGAGCCGGGCGAACCGCATGCGCCACTGGACATTCCGGAAGAAACCCCCTGCCTGATCATGTACACCTCGGGCACCACCGGCAGCCCCAAGGGCGCGGTGCTCACCCACGCGAACATGAACGCGCAGGCGCTGACCTGTATCCGGGCCATGGAGATCACCCCGGACTCCATCGGCTTCTGTAGCTCACCGCTGTTCCACATCGCCGGATTGGGCTCGCTCACCCCGTATTTCATGCTCGGCGGCAAGACCGTGCTGCACCCGCTGGGCGCGTTCGACGCCACTGAATTCCTCGACGCCGTCGAGGCCGAGCAGGCCACCGCCGCCTTCTGCGTGCCGGTGCAGTGGCAGCTCATCTGCGAGGAGCCGACGGTCAAGCAGCGCAAGCTCGCACTGCAGGCGTTGTGCTGGGGTGCGGCCCCCGCCTCGGACACGGTGCTGCGCGCCATGGCCGACTGCTTCCCGAACGCCTTCAATGTGGCGGTCTTCGGCCAGACCGAGATGTCACCCATCACCTGCGTGCTCGAGGGCAAGGACGCGCTGCGCAAGATCGGCTCGGTCGGCCTGCCGATCCCCACCATCCAGGCCCGCGTGGTCGACGACGAGATGAACGATGTCGCGCCCGGTACGGTCGGCGAGATCGTCTATCGCGGACCGACTCTCATGCAGGGGTACTGGAACAAGCCCGAGGCCACCGCGGAGGCCTTCCACGGCGGCTGGTTCCACTCCGGCGACCTGGTCCGCCAGGACGAGGAGGGCTTCATCTACGTGGTGGACCGCAAGAAGGACATGCTCATCTCCGGCGGCGAGAACATCTACTGCGCCGAGATCGAGAACGTGCTCTTCGCACACCCCAAGATCCATGAGGCCGCCGTCGTGGGTCGCGCGCACGAGAAGTGGGGCGAGGTGCCGGTCGCGGTGGTCGCGCTCATCGACGGTGTCGACGACCTGACCCTCGAAGAGCTGGAACCGTTCCTGAACGAGTCGCTGGCCCGCTACAAACATCCTGAGCACCTGGTGGTCGTGCCCGAGCTGCCCCGCAATGCCAGCGGCAAGGTCGTGAAGGTCGAACTGCGCAAAGCGTATTCGGCGTAACCCGCGACAGTTTCAGATCATGTCGTTGGCAGTGAGCCAGCGCATGATGGGCCAGCCGCAGAACACCGGCAGCCAGCAGGTCAGCACCCGGTAGAGCAGGACGGCGGGGACCGCGATCCCCGCCGAGACACCGAAGGCGGCCAGACCACCGATGAGGGCGGCCTCCACCGCGCCCACACCGCCGGGGGTCGGGGCGGCCGAGGCCAGGGTGCCGCCGATCATGGTGACGATGGTGACGGTCACGAAAGTCGTACTGCCGCCGAAGGCTTCGATGCTCGCCCACAGCGCCAGCGCCATGCCCAGTGTGGTGGTGGCGCAGCCGCCCACGATCATGGCCAGCCGGCCGGGCCGCCGGGCCAGATCCTTCAGCTGGCCCACCACCTCCGCCAGCTGCGGGCGCACCTCGTTGAGCAGCCACTTGCGGACCTTGGGGACGAACATGGTCACGCCCAGCAGGCCCAGCAGGGCGCCCGCCACCAGGTACAGCACGGTGGCGCTGGGCACGAAATGCGACAGGTTCGTGGAGGTTCCGGCCAGCGCGCCGAAGATCAGCAGCAGCACCAGGTGGGTCACCACCTGCACCGTCTGCTGCAGGGCGACCACCGCGGTGGCCCGCACCGCGCCCAGGCCGCCCTTCTGCAGGAACCGCACACTCAGCGCCAGACCGCCGACGCCGGCCGGGGTGGTGGTCGCGGCGAAGGTGTTGGCGATCTGCATGAGCAGCAGGTTGCCGAACCTGACGGCCTCGGAGGCGCACGCCCACAACGCCATTGCCGCACCCACATAGGTCAGGGCGGACACGGTCAGCCCGAGCAGCGCCCAGCCCCAGTTCAGGTTGCGCAGCTCCGAGGCGAAGGTGGGCACCGCGCTGATGTACGGGTAGGCCACGTACACCAGGCCGATGAGCAGCACCAGCTGGATGATCTGGTTGCGCGAGAAGCGGGTGATCTGCGCGGCCTCGATCTTGTCCTGCCCGGTTTGCGCGGCCACCTCCGCACGGATGTTCTTCATCAACTCGCCCGCGTCCGGCACCGCCTTGCGGACGTGGGTGGGCACCGCGGTCTTGGTGAGGCGGGCCGAGGCGTCCAGCACCGCCTGCTTGTCCAGTACTTCGAGCGCGGTGCGCACGGCCGGGCCGACACCGAACAGGTCCGCGGAGGACAGCAGCAGCTGGGCCACGTCGGAGTCGAAACGCACCTGGTACGCACCGAATTCGGAATGCACGAACCCGCCGAACAGCACGGTGCCGTCGTCGAGGACCCGGATCTCCTCGGCGTGGAGTTCGCCGTGTGAGATCTGGGCCTGGTGCATGCTGTGCAGCGCCTGCCACACCCGGGTCAGCGTCGGCTCCCCGTCGGCGGCGGCCAGCGGCCGGCCCTGGGGCACGGTGTGCGCGTACACCATCCAGCCGCGGTCCAGCGCCGCAACGGTGAGCGGTTTGTTGCTGGCCAGGCCCAGGTCGGCGATGGCGAAACCCATCAGGGCGCGATGCTCGACCGCGCGGCGCATGGAGGCGAACGGCGCCGGGTACTCGCCGCTGCGAATCGTGAGCCAGCGCTTGAGTTGCTGCAGCATGCCGCGGCTGCGCTGGTTCGCGCCGTACATCTCGATGATCAATTCATTGTCCGGCGAACGGGATTCACCGGACTCCGCCGCGGCGGACGTGCCGTTGGGTGAGGCGCCCAGTTCCGGCTGTGGCACCGTGCTCGCCGAAAGCACCAGTGGCCCACGGGCGGCCGGGCGCAGCACCTTGAAGGCGGTCACCCGGAAGCCGCGCTGGGCCAGCACCCGCACCGCCGCGCCGAGGGGCACCTCGAGCGCGGGCGTGCCGACCACCAGCACGATCACCGCACCCACCAGCCAGCCCACCACCAGGCCCAGCGCGGCCCGGGCGGGCACCACCAGTGAGACGAACAGGTGGATCGGCACGAAGGCCAGCAGCAGCGTCCACCACCAGCGTCGCGCCCGCGCCGGCAGCCAGGGGCTGGCCACCGTGAGCGTCGCCGCCAGCATGGCGATCCAGCGCGGATCGTCGAGGAACTGCGACAGGAAGGTGTTGACCTGTCCCGGTTCCGACAGATGCCAGCGCGGCGCGGAGAAGCCGGCGCCGGTGATGGAGAACAGGCCCAGCGCGATCAGGCCCGCGGAGATGAAGCCCGCCAGCAGCTTCCACTGCCCGCGCAGCACCAGCCGCACCAGAATGGCGAAGGGCAGCGCGAGAATGGCGATTCCGTAGACGATGTAGACCAGGTTCGACTGTTCCGGTGTCAGGAACCCCACGATGCCGGAGACCGAGCGCTCCAACGCCTCCCACTGCGGCCTGGTGATCAGCGATCCGGCGATGACAATGGCCACCGACAGCGCGGACAGCACAACACGCAGAATGTCACTGGTCCGGCGGATCCGCGGCTGCAGCAGGCTGCCGGAGACGGGAATTTCCCGCCCGTCGACTCGCATGTCCTATTCGCGCTTTCGGATCGTGGGAACGGCTGTGGTCCCATGGTCGGCTCGGTGTGAGTATGAGGCAGGCGACGGCATCACCGACCACCCAACACGCTGGTAACCGTAACAGTGTCTGATTCGCCCCTCCGCTCCGCTCCGGGGCGGGTTGTTCCGGCTTGATGCGAGTCTTCGATGGATCGCGAACGGGCGTGCGAGGATCGGGCCGTGGTGCTCGATCTCCGTGTGTGTTTCGTCGGTGAGTCCTTCGTCGCGGGCGTCGGTGATCAGAAATGCCTGGGCTGGGCGGGCCGGCTGGCGGCCCGGGCCACGGCGGCCGGACAGCCGCTGACCTACTACAACCTCGGTATCAGACGGGAGAACAGCACCGAGCTGCGGGCCCGCTGGGAGGCCGAGTGCACGCCCCGGCTACCCGCGGGTGCGGACTGCCGGGTGGTGATCTCCACCGGCGTCAACGACACCCGGATCGAGGATGGCCGGCCCCGGGTCGATCCCGGTGAGTCGGAGCGCAATCTGGCCGACATCCTGCGCCGGGCGCGGGAAAAGGGCTGGCAGACAATGGTGGTCGCGCCGCCGCCGAATGTCGACGACGAGCACAATGCCCGGCTGCGGGCGCTCGACGCCCGCTTCGCCAACCTGTGCGAGGAGGCCGAGGTGCCCTACCTGCGGGCGCATCAGCCGTTGCGCGAGAACCAGATCTGGATGCGCGATGTCGCCGCCGGCGACGGCTTCCATCCGGGCGCGACCGGCTACGACGAGTTCGCCGCCCTGCTCGCGCCTCACTGGCTGCTCTGGCTGGCCGATCCGGGCTCGGAACTGCCCCTGGTGCGCTGAGTTTCGGTTCCGGGTCCCAGCCAGTCCTCGACCATGCCCTGGAGTCGCGGCTCCCGGGTCGAGGTCACCAGGCCCGAGCCGACCAGCACGCCCAGCGCGATGGCGAGCACGGTGAGCACAGCGGTGACCATGATGTGCAGCCCGTTGGGGTCGTTCTCGGTGACCAGCGCGGAGATCCCGCTCAGGCTCATGCCGCCGGGCACCAGCATCCAGAAGGCGGGCAGGAACACGACCTGTGTCGGCGGGGCATCCTTGAAGCGCTGCACCAGGTATGCCACCGGCACCGCCACCATGCCGCCGAGGAACGAGCCGAGCAGCCCGCCGCCGAGCTGGGTGCCCAGCTGCTGCCCGCAGAACGCCGCGTACAGCACGATCAGCAGCCAGCCCAGGGATTTCGGCGGTGCGCTGGCCCGCCAGCTGTGGCCCAGTCCGATCAGCAGCACACCGAGTATCGGCGTCCACCAACCCAATCCGTGTCCGGCGTGCGGTGACACCGTGGGCAGCGTGCCCAGCAGTTGCAGCCCGACCAGCACCCCGAAGGCCAGCAGCACCAGCTTGTTGAAGCCGTAGATGGTGCGGCTGGCGCCCGCGACCATGGATCCGGTGGCCAGCTCGATGGATCCGTTGGTGAGCATGGCGCCCGGCAGCAGGCTCGAAACCGAGGGGATCAGCAGCTGGGAGGGATTGCCGCCGCCGAGCGCGTTGGGAAAACCGAACGACAGCAGGGTGACCACCGCACCGGCGAGCACCGGCAGGCTGGTGGACAGCAGCCGGAACCGGTCGGCCGCCATGATCAGCAGCTGCACCGCCAGTCCGAGCACGATGTAGCCGAGCAGGGCGGTGGAGGTGGGGTTGAGCATCAAGCCCAGCCCTACGGTGAGCACCACATTGCCGGTCAGCAACCGCCACACCGGTGTCGGCTGCGGGGAGGCGAGGATGTCCTCGAGCGCCGCGGTGGCCTCGGCCGGCGGCGGCAGTTCGTTCGTGATCCGATCGATGAGTTCGTAGAGCGCGGCGATCTGATCCAGGCGCAGGGTGTCGGAGTCGGCCTCCAGCAGGTCCATCGCCGATCCGCGCGAATCCTGTACGCGCACGAACACTCCCGTGGGCAGCACGAAGAAGTGCACCTCGGTGGCGTCGTAGCATCGCGCGAGTTCGTCGAGGACGTCCTGTACCCGACCGGTGGTCTCGCCGGAGCGGATCAGGGCTACGCCCATGTGCCGCAGCAGATCCAGCAGGTCGGCGGAGATGGGGGGTTCCTCCGGCGGCGGGGCCTGCGCCACGGGGGCGACCGCGCCGGGGCTGACCCGCCGCAGCCAGCGGTCCATGGATCCGGCGGCCTTGCGGGTGGCCCCGTAGAGGCCGCGCGACAGCGTGCTCCGGCCGCGCGCCGCGCGCCGGTGCTGTGAATGGTGCCCCGACCGACTCGTAGGTCTCGCCTCCATAAATGAGCAACTCTGTAGCAATCAAAATCTAGCGCGCGGCGGGCCCGGATCCGCCGGACGCGAGCCATATCACTCCGATGCGTCCCCGCTCTGGAGTGGAAGTGCCGATAGCATCCCGCCCGAATCCCGGCTTCCAAGCCATGGGGTATGCCTACCGGTTGCCCTCTTCCTAACCTGGTGACATGGATATCGATACGCGACTGCTGCGCTACTTCCTGGCAGTCGCGGACGCGGAGAACCTGCCGCGGGCGGCGCAGCGACTACATGTCGCGCAGCCCGCGCTGGCGACCCAGATCAAACAGCTGGAACAGCAGCTGGGTGTGGAGCTGTTCATTCGTTCCCGCGCGGGCTGGACCCTCACCGCGGCCGGCAAGGTGCTCGCCGAGCAGGTGCCGGCGCTGCTGGCGTCCTGGGACCGGATCCTGCGCGACACCAAGAGCGATGCCAGCCGCGCCTCCCGCGTGCTGCGGCTGGGCTGCGTGAACAGCGCTGCCGACGGCCACATTCCGGAGATCATCCGGGTCTTCCACCGGCTGCATCCGGACTGGCAGGTCGATCTGCACCAGGGCGGCTGGACCGACCCGACCGCCGGGCTGGACGAGGGCGACGTCGATGTCGCCCTGTTGCGCCTGCCCTTTCCGGGCCAGGACGAATATCACCTGCGGGAGCTTTTCGCCGAACCGCGCTGGATCGCGCTGCCCGAGGACCATCCGCTGGCCCAGCGCGACGACATCGCCTTCCGGGAGCTGTGGGACGAGCCGTATGTCGCCTCGCCCGCGGAAACCGGCTGGTGGCGCGACTATTGGATGGGCCTGGATTCGCGGCCGGCGGATACCGCCATCATCGGGGCCATCGCCCGCAATACCGAGGAATGGCTGCGTGCCATCGCCAATGGCTTCGGCGTGAGTTTCACCCCCGCCTCCACCGCCCGCACCGAGTACCCGGGTGTGGTGTTCCGGCCCGTGCACGGCATCGGCCCCACCCGGGTGGCGGTGGTGTGGCCGGACGCCTCCGAGTCCGATCCGGTCGTGCGGTATTTCATCCGCTGCTGCTCCGACATCATGGGTCAGCACGGCGCGGACGGCCGTCGCACCTCCTAGCCGCCGGTCGGACATGATTGGGGGCATGAGCGACCAGCACGAGCACTGGCAGCGCACCTACCGCACGCATCCGGAGATGTACGGCGACGAGCCGTCGGAGGCCGCCGTGTACGCGGCGCGCCTGTTCCGCGAGCGCGGGGCCCGCGACGTGCTGGAACTGGGCGCGGGCCACGGCCGGGACGCACTCCACCTGGCGCGCCAGGGTTTTCGGGTGACCGCCACCGATTTCAGTGCCGTCGCGCTGGCGCAACTGCGGGAGCGGGCGGACGCCGAAGGCGCGGGCGAGCGGGTTCGCACCCTGGAACACGATGTCCGCCAGCCGATTCCGCTGCCCTACCGCAGCGTGGACGCGGTGTACGCACACATGCTGCTGTGCATGGACCTCAGCACCCAGGAGATCCGCGACCTGGTCGCCGAGATCCGCCGCGTCCTCAAACCCGGTGGCGCCTTCGTCTACACCGTCCGCAATACCGATGACGCCCACTTCGGCAGCGGCAAATCCCTCGGCGACGACATCTATGAGCACGGCGGCTTCGCCGTGCACTTCTTCTCCGCGGAACTCGTCGAGACCCTGGCCGCCGGATGGGAGCTGCACGACCGCCATTCCTTCGAGGAGGGCGAGCTGCCCCGCCGCCTGTGGCTCGTCACCCAGCTGCTCCCGGCCCGCTGACCGCGTCCGCGATCTCGGCGTGGATCGGGCGCGGCACGCCGGACAGCAGGGCGGGCAGATCGCTGTGGGTGGCGTGCAGGAAGCCCGCCTTCAGGTTGGAGAACAGCGACACCGTGTGCCCGATCCGATACGGTTCGAGTCCCCCGCCGAGCAGGCTGTCGCGCAGCTCGGTGAGCGGCACGTCCCGGTATTCGACCGGGCGGCCGAGGGATTCGCTCAGCAGCCCGGCGATCTCCGCGCCGCTGACCGAGGTCACGCCCTCCAGCTCGTAGGTGCGACCGGCGTGCGCGGTGGACGTTCCGGCGCGCAGGTCGCGCTCGACCTCGGCGGCCACCCGCACCGCGACCTCGGCCAGATCCTCCCGCGCGACTCCGGAGATGCGGCCGGTGCCGAACGGTGCTGCGAAAACGCCGGTGGCGGCGGCGGATTCGGCCGCCCCGGCCGCCAGGCCCACCGGCACCTCGCTGTAGAACCCGTTGCGCAGCACGGTCACCTCGAAAGGCGCTGCGGCCAGCTGCTTCTCGGTCCACAGGTGCGGGACGGCGATGGTGGTGTGCCCGGCCGACGCCGAGAGGCTGGTGTAGATGACGTGCCGCACCCCGGCGGCCGTCGCGGCCGCCACCACCGCGCCGTGGCGGGCCGTCACCACATCGTCCTCGGCGAATCCGGCGGAGATGAACACCAGCGTGTCCACGCCGTCGAAGCCGGCGGTCAGGGATGCGGGATCGTCGAAATCGATGTGCCGGGCGGTGTTGCCGGTGTGCTGCGCGGCTCTGCCGTCACCGGAACTGGTGCCCGCCACCACCTCCAGATCCGGCCGGGCCCGCAGGCCCGCCAGCACCAGTCCGCCCAGAGCGCCGGAAACGCCGGTCACGAGAATCATTGCGCTACTCCTTGCGTTGAGAAGGTCGTGGACCACGACCTGACCGAGCTTCCGGCGACGGCGGCGACCTGGGAAGAAGGCACTTCGTTGTCAGTCACGAACACCGCTGTTACCGACCAGGCCGTAGCCTCTGTTCCCATCGGGCCGTGTGGCGATGACCACTGCGGCATCCGCGACACCCTGGACCGGATCGGCGACAAATGGACCGTGCAGGTGCTGGTCGAACTGCGCAAGGGCGTGCGCCGGTTCGGCGAGCTGCAGCGCGCCGTGCCCGGTATCTCGCAACGCATGCTGACGCTCACCACGAAAAGGCTGCTGCGCGACGGGTTCCTGGAGCGCACGGCGTACCCGACCATTCCGCCGCAGGTGGAGTACCGGCTCACCGAGATGGGTGAGAGCCTGGCCGGGGTCGCCTTCTACCTGGCCGACTGGTCGCGCGCGCACATGGACGCGGTGGCCGCGGCCCGCGCCCGCTGGGACGCGGAGCACGGCGAACTGGACTGAGCGCCGATGCCGGTCGCTCGGCCCCACATGCGGCCTCAGCCCCGCATGCGGTTTCGCTCAGCCTTCTTCGAGGACGGCCATGGCGGCATTGTGGCCGCCGATGCCGCTGACGCCGCCGCCGCGCACCGCGCCCGCGCCGCACAGCAGGACATTGCGGTGTCCGGTCGCGACGCCCCACCGGGCGGCGGGGCTGTCGTCGGCGTCGTCGGCGCGGTAGGGAAAGGCCAGGTCCGCGTGGAAGATATGGCCGCCGGGCATGCTGATCTCGTGTTCGAGCTCGACCGGGGTGCGGGCCTCCAGGCACGGATTGCCCTCGCCGTCCAGGGCGAGACAGTCGCGGATGGGTTCGGCCAGCACCGAATCCAGTTGCGCCAGTGTGGCATCCACCAGCCGCTCCTTGGCGCCCCGCGGGTCGTCGGCGAAAAGCCGTGCGGGCGTGTGCAGCCCGAACAGGGTGAGGGTGTGGAAGCCGCGCTCGTTCAGCTCCGGCGCGAGGATCGACGGGTCGGTCAGGGTGTGGCAGTAGATCTCCGAGGGCGGGGCCGAGGGCAGCGCGCCCGCCGCCGCCTCCCGATAGGCGCGCTCGAGCTGACCGGCCGATTCGGCGATGTGGAAGGTGCCGGCGAACGCGGTGCGCGGATCCACCTGCGGGTCACGGAGTTTCGGTAGTCGTCGCAGCAGCATATTGATCTTCAGTTGCGCGCCCTCGGGTTTCTCGGCCGACTCGCCCAGCAGTCCCGCGAGCACATACGGCGCGGCGCTCACCAGCACGTGCCGCGCGCTCGCCACGTGCCCGTGATCACCGCGCAGGAAGTGCACATCTGCGGTGTCGCCGTAGGGATCGATGCTGGTGACGGTGCATCCGGTGCGCAACTCGGCCCCGGCGGCGCGGGCTGCGCCGGCGAGTGCGTCGGTGAGCGCGCCCATGCCGCCGACGGGCACATTCCAGTCGCCGGTGCCGCCGCCGATCACGTGGTAGAGGAAGCATCGGTTCTGCCGCAGCGCCGGATCGTGGGCGTGGGTGAAGGTGCCGATGAGCGCATCGGTGAGGACCACGCCGCGCACGGTGTCGTCGGTGAAGGCGGCCTCCACCGATTCGCCCAGCGGCCGTTCGAAAATCGTCTCCCAGGCCGTGGAATCGTCCACCGTGCGCTGCAATTCGGCGCGGGTGGGCAGCGGGTGGGTCAGGGTCGGGAAGACGCGCTCGGCGAGGTGTCCCATCATTGCGTAGAAGCGCTGCCAGGCTTCGTAATCCCGCTCCGATCCGGTGACCTGCGCGAAGCTGGCCCGGGTGGCGGCCTCGGAACCGTTGTCCACCAGCAACCCGGTGTCACCGATCGGCGTGTACGACGCGATGCGCCGCTTGCGGGTCTCGAAGCTCAGGTCCAGGTCTCGAACGATGCGCTCGGGCAGCAGGCTCACCAGGTACGAGTAGCGCGACAGTCGCGCGTCGAAGCCCGGGAACACCCGCTCGGACACGGCCGCGCCTCCGGTGTGGGTCCGGCGTTCCAGCACCAGCACCGAACGCCCGGCCCGGGCCAGGTAGGCGGCGGCCACCAGGCCGTTGTGGCCGCCGCCCACCACGATCACGTCGTATCCCGCTCGCGTCATGCGCCCATCGCATCACAACTGTGTTTGATTTGCCCTCCGCTTCGCTTCGGGCGGGTTCGCTGTGTTGAATTTGCCCTCCGCTTCGCTCCGGGCGGGTTCGCGGCGCTGAAGGTCTCGTTCTTCCCTCCTCCGCTCCTCCGCTTCGCTCCCCCGCTCCGTCAGTCCAGAACGAGACGCGCCGCGAACCAGCTGTGGTGAATTTGCCCTCTGCTTCGCTTCGGGCGGGTTCGCGGCGCTGGAGGTCTCGTTCTTCCCTCTTCCGCTCCTCCAAGGCGCAGGTTTATGGAGCCGTTCGCTCCGCCGCCCCGCGCTGGCGCCGCGAACCTTTGGGCGGTGGGAGCGGCTAGCGGCCGCTCATGTCGAGTGCCGCCAGGTGGCTGAACAGCACCGACGCGCCGATCGGATTGCCGCCACCGGGGTAGACGGTTCCGCTGACCGCCGCCATGGTGTTGCCCGCGGCGTACAGTCCCGGGATCGGCTCGCCGTCGGTGTTCAGTACGCGCGCGGCGGTGTCGGTGCGCAGCCCGCCCTTGGTGCCCAGATCGGAGATGCCGAAGGCGGCCGCGTGGAACGGGCCCTTCACGATCGGGGTGAGTGGGGGCTCGCCGTTGGAGAAGGCGCGGTCGTAGGCTTCGTCGCCGCGGCCGAAGTCCGGATCCACGCCCTGGGCCGCGAAGTCGTTGAACCGGGCCACGGTCGCCACCAGCGCCTCGGCGGGAACACCGATTTCGGCGGCCAGGCCCTCGAGGGTGTCGGCGGTCTTCCACAGGCCCGCCTCGACATAGCGTTCCGCGTCCACCATCGGCACATTGCTGGCCTTGATGGGCGGTACGACACCTTCGGTGTCGTCGTAGATCATCCAGAACGGAAGTGTCGCCGAGCCGTCGTTCAGGTGCTCGATGATGTCGCGGCCGAGCCGGTCGTAGGGTGCCGACTCGTTGACGAAGCGTTCTCCGGCCTGGTTGACGAAGATGCCGCCGGTGAACCACAGCGCGAAGGCCGCACGCCCGTCCGGGTGCACCAGGCCCGGCGACCACCACGCCTGATCCATCAGGTCGGTGTCCGCGCCCACCGCGATGCCCGCCTCGTGCGCCCTACCCTGATTTCCCCACGGCCCCATGGTGTCTCGGGCCACGCCCGGCACACCGTAGCGCTGCCGCAGTTCGTCGTTGCCCTCGAAACCACCGGCGGCCAGCAGCACGCCCTTGCGGGCCCGGATGGCCACTCGCTGCCCCTCGCGCTCGACGATCGCCCCGACCACAGCGCCGTCCTCGGTGACCAGCTCGACCAGCGTGGAGTTCAGGTACAGCCTGGCGTCGGGGTACTTGGACAGCGCCAGCAGGAACCGGCCGACGAGGGCCCGCCCGCCGATCAGGTAGTCGGGCTGCGGATCGCCGTGGCGGTCGGTGCCCAGCGGCCCGCGCACCGAGTCGCTCAGCTCGCCCAGCTTCGCGGCCCGCAGCGGCGCGGGGATGATGTGCCGCTTGCCGTCCAGCCGCGCCTTCGGCGCCTTGCCGAAATAGTCCGGCCACGGAAACATCTGGAACTCGAAAGCCTCGTCCTGCTCCAGGTATTCGATGACCTTGGCGCCCTTGCGGACATAGGTTTCCTGCAGCTCGGCCGGGGTACGGTCGCCGACCACGGACCGGAAGTAGGTGAGCGCGTCCTCGATGGTGTCGTCGACACCCGCGCGCCGCAGCACCGGATTGCACGGGAACCAGACCCCGCCGCCGCCCGAGAACGAGGTGGTGCCGCCGAACTTGTCGGTGGCCTCCACCACCGCCACCGTGAGCCCCTCGCGGGCCGCCGTATAGGCCCCGGCCAGGCCGCCGCCCGACCCTGCCACCAGGACATCGACTTCTTCGTTCCAGTCCGTCACCGTTACTCCCTGATCAACGTGGTCTCTCCGCGACGGTATGCGCCGGGAGCGGCGCGTGCATCAAGTATCCCGATGGCCGGAAAGCCGGATCAGTCGTTCCAGGCGGTCAGGACGATCTTGCCGCGCACCCGGCCGGATTCGCTGAGCTTGTGCGCCTCGGCGGCATCGGCCAGGGACATCACCCGATCGATCTCGCCGCGCAACCGCCCGTCCGTGACCAGGTCCGCGACCGCGCGCAGGTCCGCGCCGGACGGGGCGAACCAGAGGCGGCGATAGCGGGGATCGTCGAGCGGCTCCTCGCCCTGGGCATCGATCATCCGGCCGTGCGGGGTGAGCACCCGCAGCGAGCGGGCCGCATAGTCGCCGCCGACCAGGTCGAACGCGATATCCACGTCGCTGACGGCGGTGGTGAAATCGGTTGCCGTGTAATCGATCAGCTCGTCGACGCCGAGGCCGCTCAGGAAGTCGTGATTGGCCGCGCGGGCTGTGCCGATCACGTAGGCACCGCGTGCCTTGGCGATCTGCACCGCCAGATGACCCACGCCGCCGGCCGCCGCGTGCACCAGAACCCGTTGTCCCGGTTGGACATCGGTGAGCGCCTGCCACGCGGTGAGCACTGCCGTCGGCAGCGCGGCGGCATGGATGCGGTCGAGCCCGGCGGGTCGGTGGGCGAGGAACTGCGCCGGGGTCACCGCGTATTCGGCGTACGCGCCGGAACGGCTGAGCACATTCCCGAAAACCTCGTCACCGGGCCGGAATTCGGTGACCTCCGCGCCGACCTCGGCGACCACACCCGACAGGTCGAAGCCCAGCGTGAACGGCGGCGGGCCCAGCTTGGTGACCGCGCCCGAGCGCAGTTTCCAATCGGCGGCATTGATCGAGGTGGCGGCCACCCGCACCAGCACCTCGCCGGTGCCGGGTCGCGGAACATCGACCTCCACCGTCTCCAGAACGTCCGGTCCGCCGAGGGTGCGCTGACTGATCGCTTTCATGTTCTCGATCCTGCGCCGGATAGTATCTCGTGGAAAGAAGGCACTCTTTTGATCCCGAGGTACCTCATGGATACCGTCTCCGACTGGGAGCCATCCGGAAATCTGGTCGACAGTTACCTGCGGCGCTGCCCTGCCCGCGACATCCTCGCGGTGCTGGCCGACAAGTGGGTGCTGCTGGTGCTGGGCACGCTGCGCAACGAGGGCGGGCCGATCCGATTCAACGAACTGCGCCGCCGCCTCGACGGCATCACCCAGAAGGTGCTCACCCGCACCCTGCGGGACCTGGAACGCGACGGGCTGGTCCGGCGTGCGGTGTATCCGACCGTGCCGCCCCGGGTGGAGTACACGCTCACCGACATGGGCGCCGATCTGGGCCGGATCACCCACGCCATGGGACAGTGGGCGCTGCAGCACGCCGAGGAAATCACCGCCGCCAGAACCGAATTCGACGAGCGGGCGGCACGGGAACCGGAACCGATCCGGCCCTGACCGCCGGCGCGCTCAGACCCTGACCGCCAGCATGGCCGCGTGCGGGGTGTATTCGTCCGGGCGGGCCTCCCGCGACAGCGTGGCGGTGGCCCGGAAACCATGGGCGGCCAGGGCTTCCGCGAAGGTGCCCGGCGCCCACCGATAGGCGGGGGCGACCTTGTGCGCGTAATCCCGCACGCCCGTCGGCTCGTCGGCGGCCTGGAAGCCGAACACGGCGTGCCCACCGGGCCGCACCACCCGCGCGAACTCGGTCAGCACCGCCGGAACACGCTGCGGCGGAATGTGAATGATCGAGTACCAGGCCACCAGCCCGGCCAGCGCGGCGTCGTCGTACCGCAGTCGCTCCATCGGCCCGACCTCGAACGGAATGTCCGGGTATTCCTCCCGGGCCAGCCGGATCATCTCCGGCGACAGATCGACCCCCGACATCTCCAGCCCGGCCGCCGCCAGATGCGAGGTGACCCGTCCCGGCCCGCAGCCGATATCGGCCACCGGGCCGTTTCCGTTCTCCTGCACCGCTTCCACGAAGGCGTCCAGCATCAACCGGTCGAGCGGATTGGTGTGCAGGTACCGGTGGAACAGTTTGGCGTACCGCTCCGCCACCTCGTCGTAGGCGGCCCGGGTGACGCGCATGTCCTCGCTGTCGATCATGCCTCGACTCTAGGCGTCCGGCGCGGCCGTCGGTGCGCCGATCGCGCCCGTCGACGGTGCGCGCACCGCCTGGTACTCGCCGTTCAGCAGCACCCGCAACCGGGCCTGCGGCGGCATCAGGGTGCGCAGCGGCAACACCGCCAGCCGGGCCAGCCGGCGCAGGTCACGCGGCAGGGCGGGCAGCGGAAGATCGATGTGCCACAGCGGATATCGGTGATCGGGATGCTGCCAGCCGTCGCGCAGCATGAATTTCAGGACGCGCGGGGACAATTCGCGGGCGGTCGCGCTGGCCAATTCCAGCCGCAGCAGCTCGTGGTCGACGCCTCGGTCGAGATTGATCCGGGCGCGATGCGGTTCGCCGGCATCCACGGTGAGCTGGCCGGACTCGGTGAGATCGGCGATGAGGGCGGCCAATTCCTCGTAGCACTGCGCCCATTCGCGATCATGGGCGCGGAAGGCGGCGCGCTGCTGCTCGATGATGAGGCGGCGGTCGCGTTCACCCGGCCGCACCAGATACAGCTCCACCGTGTCCGGCTCGGTGACCAGGCCCACCGTGAGCCGGTCATCGGGCCAGGCCGGTCCGTGCGCCTGCCCCAGCACCGCATGGCGCGGCACGCCGAACTCGGCGCGGAAGCCGTCCAGCGCGCGGGCCTGGGCGGCGGTGCGCTGTTCGCGCACCTCGCCGGGCAGGCCCTCGTCGTAGAGGAACGATTCGATGCTGTCGCTGAGGGTGACACACACCGCCTCCAGCCGGTCGCCGTCGAAGCAGAAGCGGGCGCGCGGATCGTCCACGCCCAGCTCGGTGTCCGTCCACACCGTGCGCTCGCCGGTATCGTTGTCGCGCACCGGTTTCCAGCCCACTGCGGCCGCGAAGCCGTCCAGATCGGCGCGCGTCCAGGTCCAGTCGAAGGCCCGCGCGGCGCGGGCGATCTCGACACCGGCGGGCACGTCCACCCGCAGCGGCCCGGCATCGAAATCGGAGACCGCGTGGCGGCGCAGGAATTCGGCGCGCTGGCTGCGCGAGGTGGGATGCGGCGGGACGCCCAGCGGGGTCACGTCCAGATCCGCGCCGCCCTCCGCCCAGGCATCGGCCATCAGCTCGGTGGGCGCGGTGACACCGACCGCGCGCAGCGTGTCGGCAGTGCGCAGCGCCAGCCCGCTCATGGCCACGGCGCCCGCGCGCCGGGACAGGGTGCGCGTCCAGTTGGCCTCGCGCGGCGGCGTCCAGCCCAGGTCGATCAGCCGCTGCTCCGTCTCCGGGCCGTAATACCAGGTGGGGTCGATGAATTCGGCGCGGGCCAGCTCGCCGGTCAGCTGCTCCGGCCCGGCGTCGAACTGCACGAAGCGGCCACCGGGTGCGGTGACCAGCAGTCGTGCGTTCACCGGCAGCGTCTCCAGGAAGCCCGCCAGGTGCTCGGCGAAGCGGGTCCAGGCGCATACGGCGGCGCGGCGGCGGGCGGTCTCGTGCCGGCGTTCCATCCAGTACCGCTGCGCGGTCGGGTTCACCAGCAGCAGGTCGACGGTGTCCACACCGATGGTGAGGCCCGCGAACACGGTCGGGAAACGCCAGGCCGGACCCTCGGCCGGGCCTGCGGCCGGGCTCTCCGGATCGCCCCAGTGCTCGGTGAACACGGCCGCCGTGCGGGCCAGCGCCGCGTCCAGGAGTTCCCGGCTGCCGAACTCCGCGGGGGGCGGGCAGTCGGAGATGGTCACGCGGACATGGTCGAGGCCGCGGTCGCTGCCCCAGAACATGGCCGAGTCCCACCACACCGACAGCCCGGTCCGGGAGAAGACCGGGCCGGTGCGCAGCGTTCCCACCGGCTGCGGACTACTCCATCCGACCAGTCGGGCGAATTCGGAGACATTGCCCGAACCCCAGCGCCAGCCGAACCCCGCTGCCGCTCTCACGATCTCGACCGCACCCGCGGTATCGACACGCACCTCGAAACCCACCCAGCGACACTAACCCCGGCCCGGCCGTGCCGGGGGCCTTCGCGTTGGCGATTAGTCTGTAGGCGGCCGGTGCTTCCCGCACGGGGCGGACAATCCACGGGAAGCCCGGCCACGGTCATCGTCGGGGCCGAATATGTCAGTGCGCCATCGGGAAACGTGAACTTCCCGCGTCGCCCGCCGGAATGATCGGCAACACCAGCGCCGACGGGTGATCCTTGTCGTGATACACGGTCTGGGTCGCGACCTGCGTGTTCGTGTTCTGCCCGAACGGGTCACCGGTATTCGGATTCGGTGCGAACTGCGGGAAATCGCTGCTCGACACCTCGACCCGGATCGCCGATCCGGCCTTGACGAGATAGCTGGTCGGCCAGACATCGATCGTGAACTGATACGGCTGACCCGGCACGATCGGCGACGGATGATCGAGCGAATCGCGGAACGCGGTGCGCACGATGCCGTTGTTGAGATTCACCGTCGAGCCGTCCGGGGCCACCGCCACCACCTTCGCTGTGAAATCGGTGTCGGTCGCGGTCGAGGACGCCCACAGCGTCATGCGAATCGGACCGGTGAGTTCGGTGTCGGAGGGCATCGGCGCGGTCGTATAGGTCAGCACATCCGAACGCTGCTCCACCACGAACTGATCCACCGGGCCCTGCGGTCCCGCCGACGCGCCACAGCACGAGTGCCCGCCCGCGCTGGGCACCGGATTGAGCGGGTCGTAGTCGTAGCGATCCGGCTGCTGCGCGTCCTTCGGGGCATCGGTGGTGAGCAGCCCGGCCCGGCCCTGAATCCCATTGCCGCCATTGCCGGACAGGTAATAGGTGGTCCACCGGGTATCCGGCAGCGGCCAGGCCGTGGCCGACTTCCACTTGTTCGCACCCATCAGGAAGTAGTCGACGACCGGCTTCCCGGATACCTTGTTGTCCTTGCCCTTCAGGAAATGGTCGTACCAGGCCAGCATGAGGTCGTTGATCGGACTGTCGCCCGCCGCACCGCTCGCCGCCAGCATCGGGGTCTCCACCTTGCTGCCCGGACGCCCCCAGCCGACGTGATCCCACGGGCCCAGCACCAGCCGCTGCCCCGCACGGGCCTCCGGCGTGCCGCCGCCGGCGACCATGCCGGAGAAATTCTGCACCCCGCCCGCGAGAAACGCGTCGTACCAACCCTCTACATCCAGCACCGGGACCTTCACATTCGCGTACCGATCGCGAATGCTCCACTGCTTCCAGTAATCGTCGCGGGTGGAGTGCGAGATCCAGTCGTAGAACCACGGCGCGACCGCCCCATCACCCGGGTGCAGCGGCGGAAACTGCTGATACGGGCGGAAACCCAGCCAGCGCGTGTAGTCCGCGCCATCGACCCCCAACTGCTTGGCGGTGGCGGTGTCACCACGATTGAGGGCCGCGCTCGCACCGATGGTCTCCATGGCCCACGGTTCCACGAACGCCAGGCGGAACGCACCGCCCTCATAGGTCCAGTCGTCGTAATAATCCGAGGCGGTATTGGCGGGCACGATGGTCGTCAGATGCGGCGGCGCGCCGACGGCCGCAAGCCATTGCGTCGCACCGACATACGACGAACCGTACATCCCGACCTTGCCATTCGAGCCCGGCAAGGTGGCGGCCCACTCCACCGAGTCGTAGCCGTCATTGGTGTCATTCGCGAACTCGGTGAACGTGCCGCCCGACGCGCCTTGACCCCGAATGTCCTGCACCACAACCAGATAGCAGTGTGACGCGAACCAGTCCGGGGTCTGATAGCGGAACGGCTGAATCTGCGCGCCGGTCTTCCCGTACTGCGTCCGCATCAGAATCACCGGCACCGGATCCTCCGATTTGGGCCGATACACATCGGCTTTCAGCACCACGCCGTCGCGCATGGTCGCGGGAACATTCTCCTGCTTGTCGACCGCGCACGACCCGCGTCCGTCCGACGGCGGCCAGCTCGCCGCACCCTGCGGCGCCGACCCGCCCCCACCGCTCCCGCAGCCTGCCGCCACCAGCGCGACCGCCCCGACCACCGCCCCCACTCGAGCGATCGGACCGCGCCCTCTCCCACTACGGCTCATGGATCGACGGTAACCCGGCCCCGACTCCACGCCCACTCATCGACAATCGGGCAAGGCAGGCCGGTCCCATCGCGCGACCTCCGCGGCCAGCAGGTCCCGCGCCCGCGTGATGGCCACCAGCGACCGGTCCAGATCCGCGATCCGATCGGTCAACCGGCGCCGCGCCCGCTCACACCCGCCCAGCTGCCCGTCCGGCGCGAAGCACGGCAGCAGATCCGCGACCCCCGATAGATCGAGACCCACCTCGAGCAACGCTCGAATCCGGCGCACCCGTTCGACACTCGACTCCGGGAAATCCCGGTAGCCATTGGATCGCCGCCCGGCCTCCAGCAGGCCGCTGCGGTCGTAGTGCCGTAGCGCGCGGGCGCTCACCCCACTGCGCTGCGACAGCTCGCTGATCAGCATCGATGTCCTCCGGCTTGACCTTGACCCCAGTGTCAACGTTTAGCGTCGAGCCGCTGCCGCCCATTCCCCGCCGGAGGAAACGCCATGGTCACCGATGTCCACGCCCACGTCACCGCCGACCCCGCCGCACAGCTGGCGCGCGCGAAGCAGGCCGGAGTGGATCGCACGGTGCTGCTGTCCACCCGGGTCCACCCCGAACGCGCCCGCACGCTCGACGAGGTGCGGTCCGAATTCGCCAGACTGACAGCAGTTATCGGCGGTGCGGACGCGGCGGCGGACGAGGTGCGCGCGGCCATGGACGAGGTGCTGCGCGCGCTGGACGCACATCCCGACGCCACCCTCGGCTTCGCGAGCATGCCCTCGCTGCTGCGTGCCGAGCCCCTCGGCGAATGGTTCGAGCCCTACCTGTCCCGACCCGGCATCGTGGGCATCGGCGAGGTCACCCCGCCGCCCGGGCAGGCCGCGCGCATCGAACCGGTGCTGGGCGTCAGCGCCGACCACGGCGGGATTCCGGTGCTGGTCCACGGCTTCGCGCCCAATACCCTCGACGATCTCCGGACCTATGCGGCGCTGGCCGCCCGCTATCCGTCGGTTCCCCTGATCGTCGGTGCCCTGGGCGGATTCCACGCCCTGGAGCTGGTGGAGCTGGCCGCGGAGCGGCCCAACCTGCACATCGATCTGTCGAGCGCGTTGCAGGTGTTCGCAGTCGCGGCCGCCGCGCGGGAAGTACCTGATCAGTGCCTGTTCGGATCGAACACACCGTACGGGGACGTAGTCGCCGCGCGGCACACCGTCGAGGCGGCCATTGCGGATCCGGCAGTGCGAACCCTGGTCCTGGAGGACAACTTTCAACGAATTCTCCGTGCCTGATCTGTGGGAACACGCCAATCCGCAAGAATAGCGCTAATTTTCAGCAACGAATCCTGAGGGTCGGCCGGAATCTCCGGCCAGACCAAGCTGCACCGCTGGATCAGTGAAGTAGTGAAGTTGCACCCTTAACCAAGACACTGTTGTGGTGATTGCCTGATGCCCGGCACCAGGTTTCGGGCCTTCGGCAATGAACTGGCCCGCAGCGGAGCCGATGCTCCGGCTGCGGGCCGTCGAGTGGGGAATGGGGAGAAGGGTCAGGCGGCGTCCTCGGTGCCGCGATAGGTGTAGAGGTCTTCGAGGAATTTGCGGCGCAGCGCGGGGATCTTGCCGGTGAGGCTGAAGTAGGTGCGGGCGGCGAAGAGGGCTAGGCGGCCGGTGAAGGGTTTGTAGAGCGGGTCGTCGCCGTTCGTGCCGTTGTTGTCGAGGGAGTCGGCGACACGGGCGAAACCGTAGGGCAGCATTTCGGATTCGTAGTCGGCGATGGCGGTCAGCAGGGTCTTCTCGCCGCGCGCGGCTGCGACGAGTTCGCGGCACAGCAGGGCGGCGTCGCGCAGGGCGGTGTTGGCGCCCACGCCCTGACCGGGGGTCATGGTGTGGATAGCGTCGCCCAGCAGGGTGATGTTGGTGGTCTTCCAGGGCTCGACCGGCACCGAGGTCGAGATCTGCAGGGGGAAGGCGGCTTCGGGGTCGGAGAGCTCGAAGATACGGCGCAGGTCGGGGTGCCAGTTGCGGGTCACCTCGAGGGCGGTGGTGATGAGTTCCGCGCCGCGCTGCTCGACTGTGTTCGCGGGGAAGTGGTCGTGCGAGCTCCAGACCGAGAGGTTGATGTAGTCGCGGGTGTTGTCGAACTGCAGGCCCGACCAGCTCTGCAGCTGGTCGGCGTCCGCCGGGTCCTTGGGGTTGCCCTCGGCGTCCCACTTGAACTCCATGACGTGCAGCATGCCGATCAGGCCCTTGGTGGCGAAGATCAGGTTGATGCCGTTGAGCATCTCCTCGGTGAGCAGGGCGCGGGTCTCGGGGGTGAGCGCGGTCTTGGTCGCGATGGAGGTGATGCCGGCGTCCTTGACCTCCGCGTGCGGCAGGAACTGCCGGCGCACGGCCGAGCGGGTGCCGTCGGCAGCGATCAGCACATCGCCGGTGTCGGTGGTGCCATCGCTGAAATACGCGGTGACGGTGCCGTTCTCGTGCTGCTCGTAGTGGGTGAACTCCTTGCCGAAGTGCACCACGTCGTCCATGCCGGTGAACAACACCTGCCGAAGGGTGGACCGCGAGACCGAGCGCTCGCTGTTGATTTCGTCGCTGTCGTCGCGCAGCGGGATGCTCGCGGTGGCGTGCATGGACTGGGTCAGCACATTGAAGTGCCGCGGACCTCGGGCGCAGGTGGCGACGAAGGTGTCGAAGAGCTCTGGCGGCAGGCACTGCTGCAGCGCCCGGTTGCCGGTGGGGTCGATGCCGACCCGGTAGCCGTAGAGCCCGTCGCGGCGGGACCCGTAGCGCTCGTAGACGACGACCTCGACACCTGCCTGCTTCAGGCCGTGCGCCAGGCACATGCCGCCGGTGCCGCCGCCGATGATCATGACCCGCATGTGAACCACTTCCCTTAAAGTTCGTTCTTCTTGTTTATCAAGCAAATAGAGCTTGTCATTCAAGATACTTGATTGTCAAGTCTATTTTCGGGCGATGTGCCACGACCGCCGCGGAACCTGGTCCGGGTCGTGGTGGGCCCCCGAGTGTCAGCCGACGTGGTCGGTCTCGGCGTGGTGGACGATCGCCGCGCGGGGTATGGCAAGGCACAGCAGTGCGCAGGCCGCGCACGCCACCACCGGCCACTGCCCGGCGCGGCCGATCGCATCCCCGTAGCCGGTGCCGATGTGGGCGAAAAACACGTTACCGATGACCGCCACGCCCAGCGCGCCACCAAATTGCTGGGCAGTGGTGAACACCCCCGACGCGGCACCGGCCAGATCCGCCGGCACGGCGGTGAGCGCGATGTTGGCCAGCGGGATCACCATCAGTCCCAGGCCCGCGCCGGCGATCAGCAGTCCCGGCACCAGCGGCCAGGCCGCCGAGTGGGTGCCTGCGTGGCCGGCGGCGCGCACAACCCCGGAGAACCCGCCCGCCAGGATCAGCCCCCCGGCCGCCAGCGCGCCGCGGCCGAACTTCGCTACCAGCCCGTCGACAATCGGGGCGGTGAGGAAGGTGCCGCCGCTGAACGCCACCATCAGCAGCCCGGCCCGGGCCGGCGAATAGCCTTGCCCGGACTGCAGCCAGATGGTGAGGATCAGCATGAAGCCCGACATCGCACCGTAGAACAGCATCTGCACGACCAGCCCCGCGACGAACGCACGCGAAACGAACAACCCGGCAGGCAGCATCGGCCGCTGCTCGCCGAGCGCCCGCTGCCCCGCCGCCAACCCTGCCAGGCCCGCCACGCCCGCGCCCAGGCACAACCAGCCCCACAATGGCCACCCCGCGGAGCGGCCCTGCACCAGTGGCAGCACGATCGCCACCAGCGACAGCGCCAGCGCACCCGCGCGCACGACACCGACCCGGCCGGGCGTGCGGTCGTGGGCAGCGGGAATCCACAGTGCGCCCAGCGCGATCGCGACGGCAGCCAGCGGCACATTGACCGCGAAGATCGTCCGCCAGCCCCACCCGAACAGGTTCCAGTCCGTCAGCACCCCGCCCAGTACCACTCCGGTGGCCACCGCGATCCCGGCGATCGCGCCGTAGATCGCGAACACCTTGCCCCGCTCGGCGCCGGTGAACAAGGTCCGCAGTGAGCCGAGCACCTGGGGCATGATCACCGCGGCAGCCACACCCTGCACTGCCCGCGCCGCGATCAGCTGCTCCGTCCCGGCCGCCACGGCACTGGCCAGGCTCGCGACCGCGAACCCTGCCACCCCGGCCAGGAACAACCCCTTGCGGCCGAACCGGTCGCCCAGATGCCCGGCGACGATCAGGGTGGCCGCGAACCCCAGCAGATAGGCCGACACCATCCACTGCAGCTGGGCGGGAGTCGCGCCCAGCTCACGGCCGATCGACGGTAGCGCGGTGTTGACGATCGAACCGTCGATCATGTCCAGCAAGGCCGCCAGGATCATCACGATCGCGGCAGCCCATCGCTTGGGATGGGGTGATGGCGCGGCGGCCGGCGCCACGCCGGTCGCATTCAGGGCTCGAGGCATGAGTGACTCCCGGGTCTCACTTGACTATAATGAATCTCGAACATAATGTTTCTTGATTGTCGAGCTAATTGAGAATCCAAGGAGATGACTCGAATGTCAAGCGAAATGGCGGAAGTGCTCGCCGAACTGGGGCAGGCGACCCAGGCCTACCAGGCCGCCGTCGACGACTTCGACCGTGAGACAGCCCGCCTGCTGGGCGTCAACGGCACCGACCTTCGCTGCCTGGAAGAGCTTCTCGCAGCCGGTGAGCTCACCCCACGCGAGCTCAGCGACCAGCTCAACCTGACCACCGGCAGTGTCACCGTCATGCTCGACCGGTTGGAGAAGCTCGAACTGCTCACCCGCGCGCCGCACCCCGTCGACCGGCGCAAGGTGGTGGTCCGTATCACCGACGACGGCGCTCAACGCTGCTTCGCCCTCGTCGGCCCGCTGATCAGCGACGGGGAACGCGAGCTCGGCGCCAAATACGACACCGCACAGCTGCAACTGGTCACCGACTTCCTGCGCACCAACACCGCCATCCAGCAGCGCCACATCGACCGCCTCCGCGGCCGTCCCACCCCGTTGTCCACCCGCCGCCGCACCGGCGCACGCTGACCGCACGCCCGCCTTTCGTGCAGCGGTCACGGTCACTGATCCAGGACTCGGGCAAGTAGAGCTCTCGGTCGATCAGCGCTCGCCCCGACCTGACCGTATACGCCAAAAACACCTCGAGCTGGCTGTTCTCCACACGTCCCGCCGTGCCCGAGCATCGACGTTGCACACCGGCGGATTTCGCACCCTTCTTCAGGAATCCGGTCTCGTCCGGAACCGGGACACCGTCCGGGCAGGCCAACGCCTCGGCCATATACGAACGCAGTCGATCCCGCAGCTCATCGGCATCCCAGCGGGACCGGTTCAGAAAGTGCTGCAACGCGCCGAGCTAGGCCACCCCAGCGGCCTCGGACAGCTGCCAGGAGTTCTTCCGCTCCACCGGCGCCAGCAACCCCCGTCAGATACGCTCGCGCCCACCGAACGCGGCTCCGCACGATAGAAGCACCCCAGCCACCTGAGCGAACACCTCGTCGAGACCCGCCCACGACAAGCTACACCCCAGAACTGATCACCCTGCAGCACAAAGAAATACGACTGTCGTGCTAGTTCGTGGCGTTCAATTCCATGAACCAGCGCACGGCCAGGGCGGTTCCGCCGATGCCGGAACCGTTGTGGTCCACCGGGCCCACATCGGTGATCGAGGCGTCGACGCCGTGTCGGCGCAGCGCGGTCTGGCAGTCGGCGCTGTTGTTCGCGGAGACGTCGCGGTCATGGCTGCCTGTGTAGAGCCGTACGGGCATTCGGGGCGTCCAGTCGCTACAGGTGCTGTCGGCGATGTCCATGGCGGCGGCGAGCGGGCCGGTCGGATTGCGCAGCATATCGATGCCGTGCGGGGTCAGCAGGTGATCGACATCCGGCGCCAGGCCGCTGACGATGTCCTCGAAGGAATGCAGGCCATCGAACAGTTGCTCGACGGTGTCGTCGTAGGGCGCCTGGAACACCTCGCTCGGCGACTTGTACAGCCCGTGCAGGCGATTCCAGGACACCAGCAGGTACGCGCTGTAGAAGGAGCCCGCGCCCGGGTCCAGGGTGCCGTCGAACACTGCGGACAGTTCGCCGTTTCGCAGGTCGAACGGTCCGCTGATCGCGGCGACCGCGGTTGCCCGAAAGTCGGTGTCCGCGCCGCTCTGCAGTGCGCGCGCCAGTCCCATCGCGGCCGGTCCGCCCTGGGAGAATCCCACGATGTCGACGTCATTGCCCAGCCGGCGACCGAGGGTTGCGGCCTGGGTGCGGGCGGCGCGCAGCATGTCCACCGATGCGGTGGTCTCCGACGGCAGGTCCAGGTACGGGTGCGGGTTCGGTCCCGATCCCAATCCGAGGTAGTCGGGTGCGACGCCGACGAAGCCGGCTGCCGCGTAGGTGAGCGTCGCGGCTCGGTCACCGCTGTCCTCGGCCACCGATGGGGCTTCGGACTTGGTGGGCTGGGTGCCGTGCTCGTAGGCCACCGTGGTCAGGTCGTGTTTGTCGTTGCGGGGTAGGGCGAGCAGTCCGGTCGCTGTCGTCGTCCGACCGTCCGTGCCGACCGTGTCGTAGGTGAGTCGATACGTTTCGACGCCGAATTGCACTGTACTGGTGTCGAATTCGCTGGCGGTGAGTTCAGCTCTGACATCGTCGGGTGAGTACGTGCGTAGGTGTTCGGCCTTCACGAGTCGTCCGCGATCGGTGTCTGCCGGTGCCGGTGTCGAGTGCGTCGACTCCGGTGAACCGCCGCACCCCGCCGTGAGGGTCGATGTCCCGAACAGCAGTGCGGCGCCGACGATTCCCGCGGTCACTCGCATTCGTCGAGCTCGCGGGAGACGGTGAGTCTTTGTAGTCATGCCGAAAGCTCATCGCCGAGCGCAAGATCGGATCAATCACCCCTGAGGGTGATCAGGCCCCGAACCCTCACCCACTGGTATCAGACCACCGCCTGAAACATGCGAGCGGACGGATTGTCGTCCGTCACGTAACCCCCTCCCAGGACCTCGGTGCTGAGCTGTAATCCGGCCGTGGCGGACTGTCGGATCAACAACTCTGGCTCACTTCCAGTGGTGAACTGCAGGCTATGCCAACAGGATCCGGTGCCGAAGGAGTTTGTGAGGCTGGCCGACCATACATTTGTCGTTTGATCAGCCTGGATTTATGTGCGCCGCGAGCGCGGAACGTGGTCGCTTGCAACCCGAGGACGATTCGTATCCCCCGTTCACGGACTCCTGCCACCGGCGTTCCGGTGCGACCGGGGGTCGCTTGCGGCACCATTGCGCGATTCCGCTGCGCGTGGGGCGAGTTCGGAGAAGACTGGCCATGGGAGTGAAATGGACCTGTTTCGGGTCACGGCCGGTCCTCCTCGCGGTGCGAATACTGGTACCCGTGCCGAATGTTCCACCGGGACACGGTGATCTCTCGTCCGCGATTGCCGCGTGCCCCGAGTTTTGGGGGCAGTATGTGTTGCTAACGGTGGCCGCGGCTGATCCGACGAATGGACCGTGAGTCCGAAAAGACTGAATTTTCAACAGTTCTCGGTGCGTGTCGGTGTCATGTTCGCGGTTGCGGTTGCGACGCTCGTCGCGCTCGAGGGGCCCGCTGCCGCCATTGCGACTGACGGCTGCTGACCTCGCCGGACCGATTCCGAACCCAGATGGGGGCCGCCGTCGAGCCGAACGGGTCGGATCAGATCGGCCGGCCCGTTGAGGTCGGCATCAACCTCTCGGATCTGCCTGCCTCACCCTCCAATTCGCCACACCCTGAATTTTTGTCACAAGAACCCTATGTTGTGAGGAGTCTGGAAATGTTCGCACGGCGTGGAATCTTCGTCGGTGTCCTGATCGGCGCGGCGACCCTGGCCGGCGGCGGCGCCGCCACGGCGGCTCCGCTGGCTTTCGAGCCCGCACCGACCTCCACCGCCGCGACCCCGGTCGGCCTCGACGGTCCCGGGACCGGGTCCGCCGGCCCCGGATCAATCCTCTGCTGGCTCTTGCACCCCAGCGCTACCTGTCAGATCTGACATGCTGACCGCCCGTCGAAGCTCTGGAGACGGGCGGCCCGAAATGCGGGAAGCAGCGGATCATCTCCCGCACGTTCGGCCGGGAATCTCGAACCGCCGCCGCTGCCACGGGAATCGGCGGCGATAACGGGCGAAGGCCTCGATCAACTCCAGATACCCGGCGGGGCATCGGTCACAGACGCGCCGCGCCCCGTTCGGGAATCTCGGATCTGGCTGCGTCACAATCCAATTCGCTACAGCCCTGAATTTTTTTCACAAGAACCTTATGTTGTGAGGAGTCTGGAAATGTTCGCACGGCGTGGAATCTTCGTCGGTGTCCTGATCGGCGCGGCGACCCTGGCCGGCGGCGGCGCTGCCATGGCCGCCCCTGTCCCGCTGGAATCGCCTGCCCCGGCGCCGGTCGAGCCCGTTGCGGGCGGGTTGTGCAATGCCGATCCCTTGATCGGCCTGTGGTGCTTGATCGCCAGCCCCTCGGCCTAGAGGCAGGCTGCGGGACCGATACACCACGTTGTTGAGCAGTCTCGCGGGCCGAGAAGTTGGCCGACTGTGAACCATTGCACGAACGGCATTTTCAGGATGCATCGAGTTTCGCGTGCAACTGTCGGCACGCTGCTGTTCGGTGCTGTGCTGTTGCCCGTCGCCTCCGCGCACGCCGAGACCTTGCCGCAGTCCGCCGCGGGAACATCATCGTTGACTCAGGTGGTCACCGACGGCGGCAGCGGCTCGTCTGCGCAGTAGATCATGTGCAACATCCTGAGACTGATCATGCCGAACCAACGCCCTGCAGAGTGCCGATAGCTGCTGGCAGTAAAGGAATCCGAGATGACAGGTAAGGCTGGCGGGAGCCATCTCGCGGCCCTGGCGTGTGGTGCGGTCATGCTGCTCGCGGGCTGCGGCACCACCTCCGTAGATAGCTCGCGGAGCCCTGGCGGGTCTACGTCGGCGACCGGTGCCGCTGCCACCACCACGGCCCGTACCGATGGGGCATCGGCTGCGCCGCAACCCGGTCCCGGCGACGATGGCGCCACCACACCCGCGAACACCGCGCCCGGCACGCCCGCGCCCGCCACCACTGCGGCTGGAAGTCCGTCCACCACTACGGCTTCCGCGACGAGTACGGTGTGGGACGCTTGCTCGCTGTCGGAATCCGCGCTCGCCGCGGCGGGATTGGACACGGCGACCAAGGAGCGTGTATCCGACGCGACGTTTCCGGCCTGGCGGAGCTGCAAGTGGCAATCCGCCGACCGGACCTTCGAATTGTTCGTCACCGCCTACGACAGGCCGCTGGAAGTCCAGCTCGAACCCGCGCGATACCAGGACGTGCGCAGGACCGAATACTACGGCCGGCAGGTGATCCAGTATCGAGCGGCGCAGGACACGCACAAGCAGGGTTGCTATGTCGGAACACCGGCCGCTTTCGGCAGCATCGAGTTCCTGGTGCACAACACGCGTGTTCAGACCGACGTGGGCGACCCTTGCGCCGATGCGAATCGGGTCGGAGCTGCCCTGTTCAGGTCACTGCCCTGACCGCGCCATTGGCCTCAGTAGATATACCGAGTGAAAAAGGAAAGGGCGCACAATGATTCGAAAGACGATACTGGTCATCACGGCAGGGATCCTGATCGGCGCACCGATGACGGCAACCGCTGGGGCCACACAGCCCGAGGTTGCTACCGAGGCCGTTGTCGGCGCACAGGACGTCGCACTCAGCACGGGATCGGGAGTGGCGGACGCTGTGATCAACGGACTGATCACAGCGATCTTCGGCCCCGATGATCCGTCCAAGTGCACATTCCCGTACTGCTTCTGAGCTTGTCGGCGCTCACCAGGCTCCTATGTGATCCGGACACCCGGACGATGACTGAGATGTCGGTGGCCACCCCGGGCGACGCCCGGTCTCGATGACCGGGCACGACACCGGGCACTTCCCGATGCTCTCCGCGTCGACCGAGCTCGCTGAGGTGCTGGTGCGCGCGGCCGCGGGCGGCGGGAGTGGTTTGCGGAGGTCGGCCGACTCACCAGGCGAACCCATCATCGGCTAGCGACTCCCGGCTACTCAACTACTCGGCTTGCGAGGTCCATGCGATGGTCGAGGGCGAGATCCAGCACGGCACCGAGATGGGGGTGTCGGCGAATTACGTTGATATGCACGGGCAATCGGAGATCGAGGTCGGGGTTCGCGAAACCGCTCGGGTTCGATCTGCTGCCGCGGGATCAAACGCGTCACCAAGGTGATGTTGTGCCTGCGGATCTGCCAGGCCGCCCTGGCCAATAGGGAAACAACCTCGTGCTCCAGGACATCCTCGCAGGCTCGGACTGCGACGGCGTGCTCACGCCCGACGACGAACGGGGCCTGACCGGCTGTTCTGGTCGTCCGTGCTGTACGGCGAAGTCGAGCTGAACACGATTGGCTACCTGGCTCCCGGAGACTCCAGCTTTCACAGTTTCCTGATCGCATTCCCGGATAGTGCTGCACGCCAACCTGTTTCGGTTGACCGGCGAAGGGGGGCTCGCTCAGGTCGAATACCCGCCCGTCGAAGGGCGTCCGATGGCCCGTCGAGGGCAGGTGTTGACATATTAATGCTAAGCGCGCATACTAATTGCATGACGTTGATCGCTGAAGCCTCCGCCACCTCGACCGCCACCCCCGCCGCCTTCTTCACCAAGTGGGCCGACATGGGCACGTGGCAGGAGTGGAACCAGGACACCGAGTGGGCCCGGCTCGATGGGAAGTTCGAGCAGGGCGCGACCGGCACCCTCAAGCCCAAGGGCGGCCCCAAGACCAAGTTCGTCGTCACCAAGCTCACCGACACCGAATTCATCGACTCGTCCAAGCTGATCGGCGCGCGGCTGATCTTCGCCCACCAGGTCATCACCGACGGTGAGCGCACCACCGTGAAGGTCCGCATCACCATGGAGGGCCCGCTGCGCGGCCTCTGGAACAAGATCATGGGCGGCAATCTCGCCAAGACCCTGCAGGGCGATGTCGAGGCGCTGGTCGCGGTCGCCGAGGCGGTGCTGGTATGAGCAGCCGGTACTGGCTCCCCGTCATCTCTCGCGACATGGTCGGCCAATGGCGGTTGAAGAAGTAGCTCGCACCGAATTCGAGCATGCCGACGAAAGCCCCGGTCTATTGCTTTGGCAGGTGACCAACCGATGGCAGGCCGCACACCGCACGGCGCTGACCCCTTACGGCCTCACACATGTCCAGTTCGTCCTGCTCGCCTCCCTGACCTGGCTCACCAGCCGGTCAGGCGAGCCGGTCACCCAGCGTGACCTCGCCGACCACGCCGCCACCGACCCCATGATGACCTCCCAGGTGCTGCGCGCTCTGGAACAGAAGGGCCTGCTGGAACGGCGCGACCACCCCACCGATCGCCGCGCCAAATCCCTTGCTTCCACCGAATCCGGTGCGGCCCTGGTCAATCGGGCCATCGGCGCCGTCGAAACCTGCGACCGAGAATTCTTCGCCCCCCTCGGCGACCGCACCCCCCGCTTCACCGACTCCCTGCATCGGCTCCGCGATCGCGATTTCGGCTGAACCGTCTCACGCAGGACGCGAGTGGGCGAGGCCGGAACCATTGCACCACTGCCTTCTGCTCAGGTTTGAGAAGCTGGCTATGTCATCGACTGCGACACTCGGTTCGGCGGGTGTCCTGTGTCAGTGATTCGTGCTCATCTGAGGGTGCTCTGACCTGCGGCGAGGAATCTTGACTGGCAATCGGGACGTCGGTCAACACGGCCGAGAAGCGCTGTGGCGGGGCGATTTTGCCAGTAGATCTTGCTCGATTCGGCGCGTGCTGAGGATCGCTGGGACGAGCGCTATGGCGTCGGGGTATTTCGCTGCGCGGGTGTAGGCGTCGTGGTCGGTGCCGATGTCGTGGTGCCGGTTGTGGTTGATGGTCTGGAGGGTGAGCAGCCGGTGACGCCAGTGCAATGGGATGGCCGCCGACGCGGCTGGCCAGAGCGGGATGGCGGCAAGCGCGGTCTCGTGGGCGAGGACGAGTTGCTGGGGTGTGTAACGGCGCAGCAGCCGATTGGCGCGATACTGGGCGGCGATAATCTCGGGGCAAGCGGTGACGTCGAGGTTGGGTTGGCCGGTGTCGCTGAGCCAGATGCCGTGTCGCGTGCAGACTTTCAGGTGAACAGGCAGATGGACGGGGACGGGTTCAGTGATGCCGCGGCGGGCTGTGCAGCAGCGGCAGGCGGTTGTGGCGCGGACCGGTCCGCGGGTGTGTCTGGCTCCGAAGGCCGGCAGAGCGCCGGCGAGATGTTGCGGGGTTGTGCGGCCGAGTCGTGCGAGTGCGGAGAGCGCGTCGGTGGTCGCGGGGGCGAGCATGTGGTGCTGGGACAGCTCGTCGGGGTTGTTGATTTTCGTGGAGAACCAGGACGGCAGAACGGCCAGGACTTCGGCGAGGGTGAGGTGGTTGGTTCTGGCGAGCCGGGACAGGTAGGAGCTCAGCGACTCCCCGGTGATCGGTGCGACGGGTCGAGGCAGGACCGGCTCGTGCTTGATCGGGTGGATAGTCGCGCGTGATCTTCCGGCCAGATCGGCCAGGAGATCCTGGTGTGGGTGCGGTCGCCGGTCGGTGGATGTGAGCAAGCGGTGGTGCCGCAACTCGCGGTAGAAGGTCGCTCTGCTTGCCTGGAAACCGAGTTCCTTCAGCTCTTTGAACAGGGCGTTGGGCCGCAGATGCGGATCTTCGGCGAGTCGTTGGCGGCTGTAATCGGCCAGAGCGTCGGTGAGCAGATGCATGCGTGGGGCGGGGACTCCGGGCGTCTTGCGGCCGTTGAGGTAATCGCGGATCGTTGTCGGGCTGTGGCCGAGTTGCTGGGCGAGAGTATCGGCCGACCATCCGGCCTTGCCCAAGGTGAGGATCTTCTCGGCTCGGTCTCGGGGCAGCATGTTGACCATCGGTCACCTGGTAGGAGGGACCGGGGACTCGGCGGTGATATCGGCGTCGACGGCGTCCAGGGACTTCTTGGTGATCTTCTCGGTGCCGTCGAGGACGGCGTTGATGGCCGCGCTGCGGATCAGCCAGAGCAGGCTTCCGATCATTCCGTGGGTGCGGCGGTGCAGGTAGCGGTCGAGTTCGGGCAGCGATCCCGGTCGGTGCCGGTGTAGTCGCAGACTGTCTTCCAGGGCCGCGATGAGCGCAATCCATTGCTGGCCCTGGGCGAAGGGGCCGGTGCGGACCATGCCGAATCGGCCTGCGATCTGCTCGCCGCGGGTGCCCGACAGCAGCCCGCTGCGGTCCAGGCTGATCCCGCCGTATGCGAACGTGGCGGGGATGCGCTCACTCAGGTATTTCAAGGTGTCGGATGCTTCGGCGCCCGCGCGAGTTCGGGTGTTGAGGTTGTGCAGTTCGTCGACCGCGACGAGGGTGACGCGGGCGTCGCGGCTCACACCGCAGACCGCGTCGGCGATGTCGGTGATATTGGCGCGCCGTGAGATCGGCAGGTCGAAGAACCGCGCGAACTCCATCGCGATCATCTTGGGGGTGGCCGCGGGCGGGACGGTGATGTAGACGACCGGAATATCGTTGACCGCATTGGGGTTTCGGCGCTGGTGGATCACCTCGACGGTCTTGCCGAGCTGGGTCAGCGCGGTGGTCTTGCCTGTGCGGGCGGGCCCGGACACCATCAATCCGCAACGCCCGTAGTGAGCATTCTTGTTCAGCTGGACCAGGCGGCGACCGGAGGTGATGACCTGACGGATCGTGGGAGTCTGAACCACCAGCAGCCGGGAATGGTGATCGATGCGGTCGTCGTCGTAGCAGGCGCGTTTGTCCTCGGCCAGGCCCGTCCAAACTGCTGCGTGCAGCAGCTCCGGTGCGGTGTGCATCTCGGCGACGAAGCCGCGCCATCCGTCCAGGGTGGTCAGCTGCAGGTGCCCGCGATCGGCCTCACCGGATTCGTCATCGAGTCGGGGTCGGGCGTTGCCGGTCACCATCGTTTGTCCGCTTCAGCGAAGGGGTCGAAAATCGGTAGCGGGATCACCTTGGCAACCTTTCCCGCAGGAGAGTCGCTGCCGCTGACCGGCTTCGGCGCTTCACCGGTCGCGGTTGCAGCCGCAGGCTGCGGCTGCGTCGGGATGGCCGGTGGGCTGGCTTTGGTGCGCGCAGCGACCCGGCGGTCGCGGCGGGTGAGTTTCGGCGACCCTCTTCCCTCGCTGTCAGCGGGTCCTTGGTTAGCCCGTTTCAGCAGGTCGGCGACCGCGTCGGCGATTTGTTCCTCGGTCGCTTCCGGCAGAGCGTGGCGGGTGTGGTCCCAGGCCAGTTCCCCGAAAGGTGCTGCGACGCGGTGCAAATGCTTCCAGAACACCGTGATCCAGCCACCCTCCCAATGGTTACGGACCCAGATGCGGGAGACGTCGTAGGGGTCGTAATGGATCTGCCAGAGGTCGCGGCGGTCGGTCACGCCGGATCGCTGGTGCCGCAACGGGTTCAGAGCCTTGTCGTCGTAGGTGCGGTGACCGATCTTCACGCCGTAGGCGTTGATCGCCCGCCAGGTCGAGGGCAACAGCTCGACGTAGTCGTCGGCCGACAACGCGACCGGGACATAGCCCGCGGTTTCGACCAGCGCAGCGTATTTCTCGTTCGGAGTGAACATCCTCTTCGGATGCGCGGGGTCTCGTAGCCCGTCATGGGGCCGGTTCTGCCAGGCCGAGACGATCCATTCGTCCAGCAAGCCCTGTAGTTCCAGCAGCGACCACACCGCTTCGGATTCGACATGCCGTCCCCGGCGTTCGGTGTTGAATCCGGCGTAACCGGCGACGAACTGGGCGAACAAGGTGCCAACCGAGCCGAGCATCCGCTCGATATGGCCCTTCTCCCAGCCGGAGGCGTCGTGGACGGGCTGGAAGTTGATGCCCAGGAACGCGCAGGAAGCCCGGAAGTTGCGGGAGATGAATACCTTTCCCTGATCGACCACGATCGTCTCGGGAATGATGACCGGCCGGGCCGCGGCATGCTCCATGCGTGCGTCGATATCGAGCAGCTGCCGAAACGGCAACGCCGACCGCGACATCGCTAGCGCCTGCGACCAGCCGGGCCGCATCGGCTCGGGCGTGACGGTGCGGGCCAGCAGCACGCTCGCGTCCACCGACTTGGTCGTGGGCCGTAGCACCGCCGCTGTCACGGTCCTGGTCGCGACATCGACCATGCCGGTCATGTCGATTCGGCCGACCACTCCATCGTCCAGGCGGACCAGCACGTCCAACGGAGTGGAGTCGATCTGCATCACTTCACCCGGTGCCCACGCGTCCGTCTCGCCGAAAGGACCGTCGCCGCGGTCGGCCAGCGACCGGCGGGTGCGGGCCGAACCCGTGGTGTGCTTGCCCGCCGACAGCTTCTCCAACAACCGGTAGGGACTGCGCTGCGACGGCAGTTCCACCATGCCTGGCCCGTGGTCGGCGTCGAGGATCTGCCGGGTGCGCCAGAACAGGTAGGTGGCCGTTCGTGAGGACTGCCCGGTGGCCTCGCCGATCGCCCGCCGCATCGCCTGCACCACCAGCTCATCGGCTCGCCCATGCAAGGTGACGGGTTTGCTGGTGCGGTGATCGACCATCCCGGCGACGCCGCCGGCTTCGTAGCGGCGTCGCCGTTTCGCGATAGCGCTCGCGGTCACCGGCCTGCCCGCGGCGGTCAGCTCTGCGGCCTTCGCCTGTTCCCGGCGGGTCAGCGACACCCGCTCCGGATCGTATTCCGGTTTCGGCTTGGTCCCGGGCAGGGCTTGTGGCGCAACCCCGCGCAGCACCTCGACGATGTGCTGCTCCCACCACAACGCCTCCGCCGCAACATCTTCTGGTAGATCGTCCAACAGTGCCGACGACGGGACCGGCGACCTTGACACCGCGCTGACCACCTCAGCGGCCGCCGCCTCAGCCGGGCCCACGTCGATCACCATGCCGTCGGTGCCAGCGAGCCGCACCGCGGCACCCGACACGGCGATCACCGTGCGCACCACTCCAGCCAGCCTCACCCGATCACCGATCGACAACCCGGCAGGGCGCCGGGGCTTGGCCCTCTCGCTCACTCACGACCGCCCATCGCACCGGATCCGCGGACCATCGTTGTCAGCTCCAGCCGCTGACGCGCCAGATCGGCCACCAACTCCTGGTGCCACATCAGGTGAAAAAGTGCCGGTAGCACCATGATTCGATCACCGACCGCCTCGGCCCCCGCCAACAGCGGCGCCGGCTCGGCGAACACCTCCCGCAGCCGCGCCGCGACCTCGGCCCGACCAGTGCAGCGCGGATGCCGATACCGAGCCAGCCACCGCACATTCGCGTTCCAGACCGCATCGATCTCACCTACCCGCCGAAACTCCCAGCCCAGCAGCGCGCATGCTTCGGCGGTCACCGCGAACGCTTCGAGATCAGTGTCCTCGATCCGGTCATCAGCGCGCACGTCGATCACCACGCCGGTCCCGTCCGCCAGGCGAGCGAAGTAGTCCGGAGCATGTCGCCGCTGCCGCCCTCGACTACCCTCCCAACGCAGCCAAAACGGTTGCGATGCAACACCGACGACTTCACGGTCGAAGTCGAGAGCTCGCAAATGATCGCGCTCGAGCCACGACTCGTAACCCACGTGCAGGCCGGTAGTCGCCGTCCACCACCATCCCGGAAAATGGCCAAGCCCGCGTGACCAGCGGAACCGGCGCACCGGCCGCGTGTCCTCGAACCGCACTCCCGCGCACGACGACAGCCTCAGCCGCTGCCCAGCACCGACCGCGTCGACAAAGTCCAGCTCAACCAGATCGGCAGAGGCCTGTCCCCACTCGACAGCTGCATCGGCCACCAGCCACCATCCCGCCCGATACGATCAAGACAACGAGCAAACTGTAGTGGCAGAACCGGCAGCATGAGCAAGATTCATTGACACAGAGCAAGATTCGGCTTCTCCGCCCCGAAGATCTCGTTCGCGTCCGGAGCCTCGGAGAGGCGCGCAAGCCTCTCGGGAACGTCCGACCAGTCATGCGTCATGACTGGCACCGTATCTCGGATAGTGCCGGTCACGGTCTGACCAATCCGAATGACACGGGATCGGCAGTCGCGGACGTTCTGCACCGCATCAGGTTCCGGCCGCCGGCGCCCCGCGCTGGCCGGTTCGGTCAGCGCGGTATGCGGCAGAAGCGGATGTTCAGCCTGCGTTGTTCCAATACTTGTCGCGCGGGCTACTCGCTATCGGTTCGTATCCCTCGCCTGGGCGTAATCGGGGAACCGGTGGCGCAGGACCGCATCGAACGCCGACGCTCTGCGGAGTGAATCGAGTCGATTGAAGTGGTCACGGTGTAGATACCACTCCATGAGGGCGGCGGCGTCCTCAGTGCGGTTGTTGACCACACTTAGCAGGACCGTGCCTCGCACCCGCGGAGGGGGAAAGTTCTCCGGAATCACTCGCGCCGTGGATACGCGGGCCATGTCGATCAGCTTGTGCATGGTGTCGCGGTCACCAAACCACCGGTCGACCGGGCCATTCACGTAGCGCATGAACCTGTTCACAGCGGATTCGATACCGGCGGTATCGGAAACCGGGAACATCAATGAAAGGTCTCGTGGACGTGGGCCGTCCCCGATGAATGAGTCCACTTGGTATTAGAGTCCCTAAGATCGGAGATGTCCGGGTTCGTTGCCTGGATGCCCAGGTCGGTGGGGTGTAGCTGATTAGAGTCTGCCTTCGTCGTGG